>NZ_JAYKYQ010000006.1:100301-465666 GCF_035544775.1 Nocardia implantans
TTTGGGGGGGTTTACTTGTCCTCCCCGGGGGGGGGGGGGGCCGGGGGGGGGGGCGCCCCCGGGGGCCCCCCCCCGCTTCTTTGTTCACGCGGCGGTCCCTCCGTCGTCACGCCGCTGGACCCGAGGCGCATACCACGGTGTCGTATCGTGATCCGGTGACCAGCTCGACAAGCCTCTCCCCTGTCGCGGAGGCGATCCGCGCGCGTCGTGCCACGGGCAGCCGTGCCGACGGTCACCGCTTGGCGCTGGTGGTGGAAGGCGGCGGCAGCCGGGGCGTGTACTCCAGCGGCATGGTGTCCGCGCTGGAAGAGCTCGGACTGGCCGGGGTGTTCGACGCCGTGTACGGCACGTCGGCGGGCGCGATCAACGGCGCCTGGCTGCTGTGCGGGCGCGCGATTCCCGGCATGCGCTCGTGGACCGATCCGGCGATCATGCGCCGCGCCATCGACCCGGCCCGGCTGCTGCGCGGGCGTCCGGCGTTCGATCTGCGCTATCTCGTGCACCAGGTGTACGACGGCGTCGAACCGATGGACTTCGCGGCCATCCTGGCCAACTCCACGACATTCCATCCGATCGCCACCGACATCCGCACCGGGCTGGCGGTGGATCTGCATCCGCACATCACCGACAAGCGCACGCTGATGCGCGCCTTGCGCGCGTCGGCGGGGCTGCCCCTGCTGGCGGGGCCGCCGGTCGCCCTCGGCGACTCGGCCTTCTTCGACGGTGGGTTGTCCGAGACGGTGCCGATCCGCACCGCGGTCCGTGCGGGCGCCACCCTCGCCCTGGTGCTGCGCACCCGGCGCGTGGACGAGAGGCGTCCGCCCGCCTCGCGCCTGCACCAGATCGTCGGCGGCGGTTATATGCGCGCCGTGGCCCCCGGCGCGTACAAGGCCTGGCTCGAACGCCCCCGCCAACAGGACATCGAGGACCGGGCGCTGGCCGATCTCGGCGACTCGGTACTGCAAATCCATCCCCCTATCGGCTCTCCCGACATCGATAGCGCCACCCGCGACACCACGCTGCTGGCAGAGGGCCTGCGCATCGGCCGGCAAGCGGTCCTCAGCGCGCTGTCCGCCGTCATACCCGCCGCCTGATCGCCCGCGGCCACCCGGCATGCGAGCACATCGCGGGCGTGGGCCGTAGCCGCCGAGATCGGTGTCGCGCTCGCCGCGTTTCAACCCACCGGCTACGTCGGGAGCCGACACAATCCCGGTCGGGACACCCGAACTCCGGCGGAAGGCCTCACCGAGCCCGAAGCGGCCTCCATCAATCGAAGCCAGCGCGACCCGCCGAAGGACGCCTCCTACCGGGTGACTCGACCGAGGCCGCCCGACGCGGTCGGCCATGAACCGCCGCGCGCCCCGTCGGCATGTTGTCGTCCTTGCCGGTGACCTGCGCGACCGGATGGCTTCGTAGGGCGGCCATGGTGGTGGTGGGCTGCGGCAAGGCGACGGGGCACTGGGTCGCGGCCATCAGCGCGGCGGTGGACCGGAAGCTCCGTAGAGCCGTGGTGAGCGGGCTGCGGCAAGGCGACAGTGCGCTGGGTCGCGGCCATCAGCGCGGGGGTGGCGTGCGGACCCGCCCACGGCGGCGAGGCGGTCGAGCCGAGAGCGCCCGCTTCGGATCGGCGTGACGCCGCTGCCCGAAGACGCTCAGCCGAGGGCGACTCGCACGCCGTTGGACAGGACGAAGTCGTGGAGTTCCAAGTGGTCGGGAGTGACCGTGGGCGGGAGGTCGAAGACGAGTTGGGTGGTGGCGGACTGGCCGGGGCGCAGCTCGAAGGAGTAGCCGAGGCGCTGTTGGGTGTTCTGCCAGATGGTCGCGGTGGCGTTGTGGTCGAACGGAGTGTTCTGCGCGTCCAGCAGGCGCTGGCCCAGCGGCAGGAACCACTTCGACTCGTCGGAGATGTTGCGCACGGCCAGCGTGACGATCAGGAACGAACCGGCGGCCGTCTGCAATCCGACGCGGGAAACGCCCGCGTCGACCTTCGTCACGACGAACTCGAATTTGCCGTCGCGCACGGGTGTGCCCACCGGCGCCACGGCGGCCGGATCGGTCATCGGAGGTCCGGGCTCCTCCACCGCCACCGCGGCGGGCGGCGGCGTCGGCGCGGGCGTGCCGGAGTCGCCGGCCCTGGTTCCGGCCGCGATCAACGCGACGCAACCAGCCGCGAACGCGAACGGCGTGAGGAACACCACCACCAGCGCGCCGATCAGCTTCGACAGCAGACTCCGCCGACGTCGCTGGACCGGCCGCCGCTGAAGCACAGGCCGCCGACCCGGACGCGGGACCGCTGGAAAGACCTTGCGCGCTTGCGCCCGATACGGCGGAGCGACCGGACCTGGCTTCGGGGACAACACCCGCGCCTGCAACGCGAGCAATCTGTCCTGCCAACCCGGCTGTCCGGCGCCAACGGCATACGGCGCGTTCCGATACCACCCTCGACGTGCTGACGACGGCTGACCCGGATGACCAGGGACCACCTGGGCACGTGCGTATCCACGCACCGATGGATCAGGTGGCGCAACAGCCTGTCCCGGGGCGGGATTCGGACTGGACCAGTCGAGCCTGGTCGCCACGAGCGTCGGCGTCGGAGCTGGCTGCGGCAGAACTTTTGTCGGGGTGGGCGTGCGCCGTCGCTCCGCACCCGGCGGTTCCGAGAACCCATCCGGTCCGGCGGGCCCAGAGGGCGGATTCGGCGAACGACCTTCTCGCGCAGGCGGACCGGCGTCGACTCCGGCACCGGGCGAGGGTGGCGGCACGGCTCGCGAGTCGGCAGCACCGATCGCAACTCGCGCGGCCGCGGCGAATTCCCCTGCGGTCGGATATCTTTCGTCCGGCTCCTTGGCCATGCCCCGAGCGATGACGGCATCGAGGGCGGCGGGGATGCCCACGCACACCGAACCGGCTCTCGGGGGTGCGGCCATCAGGTGCGCGTGCATCTGCTGTGCGGGGTCGGTGTCCCCGTAGGGCCGTGAGCCGGTGAGGCACTCGTAGAGCACACAAGCCAGCGAGTAGACGTCAGCGCGGGCGTCCACCTTGCCGGTGAACCGCTCCGGCGCCATGTACGCCAGCGTGCCGATCGCCATGCCCGTGGTCGTCACGGCGGTCTGGCCGAGCCCGTGCGCGATGCCGAAGTCGATGAGGTAGGTGAAGCCGCTGGGATGGACGACGATGTTCGACGGTTTGACGTCGCGATGCACCAGCCCGAGCCGGTGCGCCACATCGAGCGCCGCCGCGACGTGACCGATGACGCCGACCGCGACGGCCGGGGACAGCCGCCCTTCGGCGAGCAGCTTGCCCGCCAGATCGGCCCCCTCCACGAACTGCATGTCGATGTAGAGGCGGCCGTCGATCTCGCCGAACCGGTGGATGCGGGGTATGTGCGGATCGCGCAGTTGCGCCACCGCTTCGGCCTCACGCTCGAATCGCTTGCGATACCCCGCGGCGGCAGCGAGTTCGGCGGGCAAGAGTTTCAACGCCACCCGGCGTGCGGCCACCAGGTCGTAGGCCAGCCACACCTGCCCCATACCGCCCTTGCCGAGCAATCGCTCCAGACGGTAATTCCCGAACCGCACCTCCCCCATCGCGAACCTCCAGTCACCGTTGACATCTGGCCGACCCGGCCTCCGCACGGAGCGGACATCGGAAATCGGCAGGTCACCGCGCGAACGCCGAAGAAATGGCCTTCTTCGGAGCGTAACCCCGCCCCGCACCGCACACCACTGTGGGCTCGATGACAATCGGTCTACTTGCCGGGTTTGGGCTTGTCCTTGCCGTGTCCCTGGTTCGCGTGGTCCGGCTTGCCACGGCCGCGCTTGTCGCCCGCATCCTGCTGAACCGGCCCGTTCGACTCGTCCACGTCGCGCACGGCGACACCGTCGGACGCGGGGAGAACCGGAAGCCAACTCGGTCGGCCCGCCGACGACGCGGTGCAGGTGAGCGCGAGACCGTCCACGGTGACACTGTGCACGTCGATCGCCGGGTCGCACGGCTGACCCGCGCCGGGCAGGACGACTATGGGGGCGGAGATCGGCGTCGGCGCGGCCGTGGCGTGCGACGGCGGAGCCGACGGTGACGCGTGCTCCTGGCTCGGGGGCGGCAGCGGCGTGGCGGCCGATCCCGCGTCGGCTGTGTCCGGTCGTCCGATCCATAGCGCCCCGGCCACCGCCGCGACGAGCGCCCCGAACGACGCCAGCGCCAGACGCGGCCCGAGCGGTGTGCGCGATCCGGGCGAGGCGGCGGTGGCGGCCACCGCGCGCGGCGGCGGCAGCACGACGGTCGGCACGGCGGAGGCCAGCTCGACCGTGGTGGCGTCCCGGCCGGTCAGCGCTATGTGCGCGGCCGACGCCAGTTCCCCGGCGCTGGACCAGCGCCGGTCCGGGTCTTTCGCCATGCCGCGTGCGATCACCGCGTCGAGCGCGGGCGGGATCGCCGGATCGAACGCCGAGGCCGACGGCGGGGCCTGGAAGAGGTGGGCGCGCAGCAAACGTGGTGGCTCGCCGTCGTCGAACGGCCTGCGCCCGGTCAGGCATTCGAACAGCACACATGCCAGCGAATACTGATCCGAGCGCGGGCCCCCCACCCCGTCGAACCGCTCCGGCGCCATGTAGGCCAGCGTGCCGACCACATTGCCGGTGGCGGTGATCGCGGGCTGGTCGCTGCGGTGCGCGGTGCCGAAGTCGATCAGGTAGACCGTGCCGGCGGGAGTCACCATGATGTTGGACGGCTTCACGTCGCGGTGCACCAGGCCGGCGCGGTGCGCGATGTCGAGCGCGGTGGCCGTCTGCGCGACGATATCGAGCGCGTGCTCGGGATCCAGCCGCCCCGACCGCCGCAGCAAACCGGCCACGTCGGAGCCCTCGATGAACTCCATGTCGATGTACAGGCGACCGTCGAGCTCGCCGAACGAATGGATCGGCACCAGATGCGGCCCCCGCACCTGGGTGGCGAGCCTGGCCTCCCTGGTGAACCGCTGCCGGAATTTCGGGTCCGCCGCGTACGCGCTGGCCAGCAGCTTCAATGCGACCGCACGGTCGGTGGTGGTGTCGTGTGCGAGCCATACCTCGCCGGTGCCGCCGCTGCCCAGCAACCGATCGAGGCGGTAATGGCCGAACCACAGCTCGCCCATATCGATAGAACCTCCCGCTAGCCTTTTCGTCATGATCGAGCTACCCGAAATCCGCATCGGTATCGCGAAACGCGCAAATCCGACGACGCGGCCATCCGATCATGTCCCAGCGAGGCCGGTCGGCGTCGCGGAATTCGGCGGAGCGCTCGCGGGTCTGCCGGACCACCGGCGCGGCGGAACGGCCGAATGCTGATGGAACCGATCGAGATCAACGCGGGCGCCTGGTACTTGCGCGCCCTGCGCGCCGACGACCGCATCGACGACCGCCCCGCCCTGGCCGCGGGTGGCATCACCGAACCGGACTATGTGGCCCGGCGCGGTGCGGGCTGGGCGGAGGAGACGCACTTCTCGTGGGCGGTCTGCGAACCGACCACGGCCGAGCTGGTCGCCGAGATCGGGGTTACGCCCGCGGGTGACGGCACCGCGGCGGTGAGCGGATGGGCGCGTCCTGGCTACGAGGCCGCCTTGGACGCCGGGCTGCGGTCGGTGCACCGTTTCGTCGAAGGCGCTCTCGGGCTGCGTCCGGTCACGTCCTGATCGATCCTTCTCCCGCACCCACGACGACAACCGCCCTGGTCAGCGCATGACGCCGGTGTGCCCCGTGGAGTAGCGGCCCGGCTGCGGCCAAATGGTGAGCCCGTGCGGCCCTTTGCCCACCGGGATGCGCGCAAGCAGTTCCCAGTTGACGATGTCGATCGCGTACACCTCGTCGTGATGCCGGCCGGAGGCCCAGAAGACGCGACCGTCCGGGGAGATGTTGCCCATGTCGGGACTGCCGCCGCCGGGCACGAACCATTTGCGTACCAGCCCGTGCGCCGCGAAATCCCACACCGAGACGCTGCCTTCGTGCCGGTTGGTGATGAGCATCCGCGCGGAGTCCCGGGTGACGTAGAGGCCGTGCGCTCCCTTGCCGGTCGGCACGAAACCGGTGTTGTCGAAGGTGTGCGCGTCGAAGAGATAGACGCCGTCGGCGGTCATGTCGGCGACGAAGAAGGTGTGCCCGTCCGGGGACAGCTTCACGTCCTGCGGCATACCCGAACGACCGCCGGGCAGGTCGACCAGCTTGACGACCTTGCGCTCGGCGACGTCGAAAACCAGCATGCGCCCGGCGAATTCGCACGAGGCCAGGGCGAACCGGCCGTCGGCGGTGAAGTCCATGTGATCGACTCCCGGGCAGTCGGGCACCGCCATGGCGTGCCGCTTCTGCCAGGTTCGCGGATCGTAGAAATCCAGCGACTTGTCCGCCTCCGCGACGACGAGCGCGTACCGGCCGTCCGGCGTGTAGTACATGTTGTAGGGATCGCGGACGGGGAAGGGGTCACCAGGCTTTCCCGTCCTCGGGTCGATGGGCAACAGGCTGCCCCCGCCGATCGGCAGATCATTGGTGACATAGAGGGTCTGCAGGTCGTAGGACGGCACGACGTGCTGCGGTTCCGAGCCGCCCGCCGGGAAAGTGTCGATCACCTGGAAGGTCTCCGGGTCGATCACAGAGACCGTGTTCGACCGGCTGTTGGGGACGTACACGAGCGAGCGATGGCCTGCCACGGCGGGGCTGAGTTCCCGGTCGGCCACGTACACGTCGGTCGGTGAGAGCGGCGGCGGCATCCCCGGCAGCAGATCGGTCATGTGGGGTGGAAGCGCTGCCGTGGTGGGGGCCGCCGCGGCGGCCGGAGTCGCCATCGCGGTCGAGGCGGTCCGGCTCTGTTCGGTGCCCACCGTGCCCGCGTCGCCGGCCGCGCAGCCGGCCGACGCCGACAACAGCAGCGCGGCCACGAGGTGGGGCGCGCGGCACCGGTACATCCGCTGTCGTTTCACGCGCCGCGCCCTGCCGGAGCGTGGTGAAGACGAGAGGCCATGGGTGCGAAGCCTAGGGGCCGGATCCGGCATTCCGGCGCACCCGCGCCGGAGTGCACCGGAATGTCCGGATCGCCCCTACGTGCGCTGTTCGAGGCTGCTCAGGACCCGATCCAGTGCGTCGACGGCCTCGTCCAGTTCGGCGCCGGTGACCGTCAGCGGAGGACGGAACCGGATGCCCCGTTCGCCGGTGCCCAGGATCAGCACGTGCTCGCGCTCGCGCAGCGCGGTGAGCACCTCGTCGCGCAACAGCGGCGACGACAGAGTGATCGCGCACATCAGGCCGCGCCCGCGCGGCTCGCTGACATCGGCGTGCCGGGCGGCCAGGTCGCCCAGCCGTTCGAGCAGGTGCGCCCCCAGCGCCCGGGACCGTTCGATCAGCGCGTCCTGCTCGAGCACCTCCAGGGTGCGCCTGCTGCGCACCATGTCGGCCAGGTTGCCGCCCCAGGTGGAATTGAGCCGGGAGCTGACCGTGAACACGTTGTCGGGCACCTCGTCCACGCGTCCGCCCGCCATGACGCCGCACACCTGGGTCCGCTTGCCGAACGCGACGACGTCCGGCGCCAAGCCGAGTTGCTGGTAGGCCCATGCGGTTCCGGTCATGCCGACGCCGGTCTGCACCTCATCCAGCACGAACAGCGCGTCGTTCTCGTGACACAGCCGCTGCACGGCTTGCAGGAACTGCGGACGCAGATGCCGGTCGCCGCCCTCGCCCTGGATCGGTTCGGCGATGAAACACGCGATGTCGTAAGGATTCTGCTCGAATGCCCGCCGTATCCGGGCGAGTGAGTCGGCCTCCGCCTCCTCGACGTCGAACGCGTCGGTGAGATAGGGCGACTCGATCCGCGGCCAGTCGAACTTCGGGAAGCGCGCGGTCTTCACCGGATCTGTGTTGGTGAGCGACATGGTGTACCCGGTGCGGCCGTGGAACGCGCCGGTCAGATGCAGCACTTTGGCACCGAGTTCCGGTGCGCGGCCATGTGCTTCGTTGTGCCTGCTCTTCCAGTCGAACGCGATCTTGAGGGCGTTCTCCACGGCGAGGCCGCCGCCATCGATGAAGAACAGGTGCGGTAGCCGCGGGTCGCCGAGCACCCGCACGAACGTCTCGACGAAGCGGGCCATCTCGACGGTGTACACGTCGGAGTTGCTCGGCTTGTTCACCGCCGCGGCGAGCAGCTCGGCCCGGAACTGCGCGTCCTCGGCGAGGGCGGGATGGTTCATGCCCAGCGCGTTGGAGGCGAAGAACCCGAACATGTCCAGGTAGGGGCTGCCGTCGCGTTCGTCGACGAGGCGGCAGCCGCGGGAACGGTTGAGGTCGAGTACCAAGTCGAAGCCGTCGGCCAGGATGCTCGCCGACAAGATCTCGTGGACCCTGGCGGCGGGGGTGACCGCCGGGCGGGTGCGTTCCAGTTCGATGGTCACGCCCTGAGGGTACGTAAAAATTTACGGAACCTCTACAACAAAGCGTATTAATTACACAGAATCGTCACCTGTCATAGAATGTCTGCAAGATGATGGTGCTCCGGGTGCGCACGTTGGCGGTGGCTCTGATCTCTTGGAGCAACTGCTCGAGGTGCCGCGGAGACGCCACGCGCACCAGCAGGATGTAGCTCTCCTCACCGGCCACCGAGTGGCAGGCCTCGATGCCGGGGATGTGCTGCAGCACCGCGGGGGCGTCATCGGGTTGCGACGGATCGAGAGGAGTGATCGCGACGAATGCCGACAGCAGCTGGCCGAGCGCTTCGGGATCGACGTGCGCGGTGTACCCGCGGATCACGCCGCGCGCCTCTAATCGGCGGACCCGTGACTGCACCGCGGACACCGACAGACTCGCCTTCTCGGCCAGGTTCGACAAAGTGGCCCGTCCATCGGCCATCAGTTCACGAATCAGCAGGCGATCGATGTCATCGAGTACGGGTCTTGCCGGTGTATCCGCCATCAGCGAAGGCTAACTCAGGCAGCCCGCCTCGTGTCCGGAACCTCATCTCCATCCTCCCGCTATGTGGGACAGACACGCCGCGACGCGGCCGAAAGGTACGGCGGAACAACACATGACCGAGGTACTCGACGATCAGGCCACCGAGCGTCTCGCCGCCCGCGCGGAGGCGGTGTTGCGCCAATTGGGCGCGCCGGCACCGGAACCCGGCGATCTGCTCGCTCGCACTCCGATCACCGGAGGGCAGCTGACCACCTTGCGGTCCAGTTCGCTCGACGAGGTAGACGCCGCGATCGGCCGGGCCGCTAGCGCCTTCCGGACCTGGCGCACGGTTCCTGCGCCCGTTCGGGCCGGGGTCGTGCGCGGCCTCGGCAGGCTGCTCACCGAACACAAGGACGATCTCGCCGAACTCGTCACGCTCGAGGCGGGCAAGATCCCCGCCGAGGCCGCGGGTGAAGTGCAGGAGATGATCGACATCTGCGAATTCGCCGTCGGTCTGTCCAGGCAGCTGTACGGCCACACCATGCCTTCGGAGCGTCCCGGCCACCGGTTGATGGAGACCTGGCATCCGCTCGGCGTGGTCGGGGTGATCTCGGCGTTCAACTTCCCGGTCGCGGTCTGGGCATGGAATACGGCGATCGCGCTGGTCTGCGGCGACACCGTGGTGTGGAAGCCGTCGGAGACGACGCCGCTGACGGCGCTGGCCTGCCACGCGCTGCTGCGGCGCGCGGCGTGCGAGGCGGACGCGGATCCGGAGATCCACCAGTTGATCCAGGGCGCGAGCGCCGTCGGCTCCCGTCTCGTCGACGACGCACGGGTGGCGCTGGTGAGCGCGACCGGCTCGGTGCGGATGGGCCGGTTGGTGGCGCCGCGGGTGGCCGAGCGGCTCGGGCGCTGCCTGCTCGAACTGGGCGGCAACAACGGCGCGATCGTCACCGCCTCCGCTGACCTCGACCTCGCGGCGCGGGCCATCGTGTTCGCCGCGGCGGGCACGGCCGGGCAACGCTGCACCACGTTGCGGCGGCTGATCGTGCACCGCGGTGTGGCGGGCCCCCTGCTGGACCGGCTCGAGCGGGCGTACCGGCAACTGCCGGTGGGCGATCCGTTCGACGACGGCGTGCTGGTCGGACCGCTGATCGACGGCAAGGCCTACACCGGGATGCGCGCGGCGCTGGACAAGGCCGTGACCGACGGCGGCGAACTGGTCTGCGGCGGTGAGCGAGTCGAGGGATTCGGCGACGACGCCTACTACGTCCGGCCCGCCATCGTGCGCATGCCCGCCCAGACCGCGGTGGTGCGGGAGGAGACCTTCGCGCCGATCCTGTACGTGCTCACCTACGACGACTTCGATCGCGCGATCGCCATGCACAACGAAGTGCCGCAGGGCCTGTCCTCGGCCATCTTCACCACCGACCAGCGCGAGGCCGAGCGTTTCCTCGCCGCCGACGGATCCGATTGCGGGATCGCCAATGTCAACATCGGCACCTCCGGCGCCGAGATCGGCGGCGCCTTCGGCGGCGAGAAGCAGACCGGCGGCGGCCGCGAATCCGGCTCGGACTCGTGGAAGGCGTACATGCGCCGAGCCACCAACACCGTCAACTACTCCACCGACCTTCCCCTCGCCCAAGGCATCGAATTCGGCTGATCCGAGACCGCAAATATGCCGCCCTACCAGCACGATTGGGTTGTTCGCTCCCCTGTTGTGTAGTGTTGTCCCTACCGACGCGGGGTGGAGCAGCTCGGTAGCTCGCTGGGCTCATAACCCAGAGGTCGCAGGTTCAAATCCTGTCCCCGCTACTACGAAACGGCTCGGAGCAGATCGCTCCGGGCCGTTTCTCTTTTGCTGGACCAGTCGGTACGGCAGCCGCGATCCGAGCCGGAGCAGCGCGCAGAGCGCTCGCCTCCGGACCGGGCCGGGGCGGAAAAAGCAGGGATGTCGCATACCGCGACATGTCGCATATTTGCCCGATCTCTGTCCCGCGGATCACAGCGGAATACCCGGCGGAATAACCCGCCGCATACCCATCGCCGCCGACCTTTGCAAAGCACTAGTTAAAAGATGGTTACAGCGCGGCCCTGCATTGGTGACGCCCGAGTTGTCGTGTCACGATGCTTTCCGGTCACCCGGACAATTCATCCCGAAGTGTTCTCCCGCAGGCAACCCCCGGTTCCATCACCGCACCCGGCTTGTCTCCTTCGGCGTGTTCGTAATGATTCGATCGCCAATGTCGGCCATCTCTGCGTGCAACGACGACAATTTGTGAGGAAAGTTCCGCGTGAGTGATTTCTGGAATGTGAGCACGTCTTCGGCGTGTCTGGGCGTCGGCATTTCGTTGTTCGGCGTCGTCGCCTACCTGGCGGGGATACTGGAGGGCAACACCAGGCCGCGCATCGCATCGTGGGCGGCTTGGTGCACCGCGAACACCGTGTTCGCGGTGGTGGCGTACCTCGATGGCGGCTATCTCGCCGCGGCCATCAACGCCGCGGCGGCGGCCATGAACGCGGCGGTCATCGCCGTCGGCCTCACCCGCGGGTCCGGTCTGCGACCGGAGGACAATATCGATTGGGCCTGCCTGGTTTCTTCGATCGCGTGCGTGCTGGTGACGGTCGGTGTATCGGAAAAGGCGTTCGGCGCGCTGTTCGCGATCTGCGCGAATCTCATCGCCACCATTCCGACGCTCCGGCACGTGTGGTCCGAACCGCGTGCGGAAACCTGGCAGACGTTCGCCGCGAACGCACTCGCCAACAGCCTCGGATTGCTCGGCGTGCTGATGGTGAGCGGCTTCGAATTCGCGTCCATCGCCGGGCCGATGATTTCCACGGCGGGCAATGCCGTTCTGGTCGCGCTTGCCGTCGGCCGTGCGCGAACAGCCGATGCGGCGACGGCGCCGGTGAAAGTCGGCTGATCGGCTGCGCTCGCTCAGCCTCGATGCGGTCATCGACCGCCGACCGGCAGGTCGCGCCCGGCGCCCGTCTTCCGGCGCGCGTCGGGCGCAGCAGCGCACGTGCGCGGCGTCCGCTACCGCTATCCTTCGATCTCAGCGACCCGATGACCAGCTGATTCGTTCCGGGCAAGAGTTCTGTCGCCGCTACGGCCGCGACACCGAACGGCTTGCCACGAATGCGAAGGAGAGAGCTGTGCGGCGCAGGGCGATGCTCGAAGGGTGTGCGGCGGCGGTCGCCGTGCCGATGTTCGCCGCCTGCGGTCTGTTGGACGGCGACGCGCGAGCGGTGGACGAGTTGGCCTTCGACCCCGACGACTTCACGACGCGGAAGAAGACCGTCGCCACCTTCGAGCGGGACAAGAAGGTGACCTATCGGTTCTACGACAACGTCGTCTACGTGGCGAAGCCGGTGGACAAGACGTATCAGAGCTTGAACATCAGCGTCCCTGTCGAGATCGAGGGAAATTCCGTCGACGCGAGCAGAGCTCCGATCCTCTTCAGCAACTCCGTCGGCGGATACCTGTCGTCGGCGGCGAAGAACGACGAGCCGGACGGCGGGGCGAACCGCAACCGCGACCTCGCGCTCGCGGCCGGTTATGTCGTGGTCGAGCCCGGTGTGCGCGGGCGCGACCTGGTCTCACCCGACGCCACGAATTACGGCGTGGCCCCCGCGGCCATCGTGGATCTCAAGGCCGCGGTCCGATACCTCCGGCACAATTCCGGCCGGGTTCCGGGAAACACCGACCGGATCGTAGCCACCGGGGTCAGCGCGGGCGGCGCGCTGTCCGCGCTGCTCGCCGCCTCCGCCGACAACCGGATGTACGACCGGTATCTCGCCGAACTCGGCGCGGCGGACGCGAGCGACGCCGTTTTCGCCGCCGCTCCCTACTGCCCGATCACCGACCTGGAACACGCGGACATGGCTTACGAGTGGAACTGGGGCGCCAACCCCGTGCGCTCCGGCGAATTCGACGCGACGGCCTCGCACGATCTGAGCACGGCGTTCCCGGACTACCAGGCCGCACTGGAACTGCAGGGCGGGGACGGCTTCGGGCTCATCACGGCCGCCAACTACGGCAACTACCTGGTGCGCACCTATCTGGAACCGGCGGCGACCAAGTATCTGCACGCCCTGCCCGACGCCGACCGTTCGAGTTACTTGGCGGCCAACACCTGGATCACGTGGTCGGGCGACCGGGCGGAGTTCACTTGGCCGAACTTCCTCGCCCACGTGGGCGAGCGGAAGAAAGGCGTGCCCGCGTTCGACGCTTTCGACCTGTCCTCGGCCGAGAACAACCTTTTCGGTTCCGGCAACGTCAAGGCCAGGCATTTCACCCTCTTCAGCCTGCGGAAAGCGACGGGTGACCCGGGGGCGGTACTCGACAGCGACCTGCCCGAGAAGATCAGCATGATGAACCCGATGTTCTTCCTCCGGCAGCGCAATCCCGCCCGGGCGAAGCACTGGTGGATTCGCGTCGGCACCAAGGACACCGACGCGTCGCTGACCATTGTGGGCAATCTCGCCGCGAGTCTGGCGAATCTGGGTGACCAGGTCGACGCCGCGATGTATTGGGACGCGGGACACGCCAGCAATGAGGACGCGGCGGATTTCGTCGCGTGGATCGGCAAGGTCACCGGTTACACGGCGTGAGGCGTTTGCCGAGCGGCGAAGACCTGCCGAGGCGTCGATCCGAGCACCCACGCCGCGCCCGCCCACCCCGCGGGCCGCGCAGCCGCTAGCAGCGCGGCGGCTCGATACCGAGTTCCCGCAGGCGTTCGGCGTAGTCGGCGACGTTGGCGAGCTTGATGTCCTCATATCCGCGCACCACGTCGGCGAGGGCCGCCGCACGCACCGCGCGGTCGTAGCCCGATCGGTCCAGCGCCTCCGCGAGGTCTGTCACCATCGCGGTGTAGTGCGCCCGCAACTCGCGTTCCACGCGTCGCACGTGCGCGTATCCGAACGGATCGAGCTTGGTGCCGCGCAGGCGTTTGCCCTTGGCGAGCAAGCGCAGGGCGAAGTGGCTGCCCGGCCCCATCCCGATCTTGTCCTTGCGTCCCAGCGCGCGCAGGACCGGCGGGTGCAGCCGATAGGTGAGATTCGCCCCGTCGGGCACCTGCGCGGCGACCTCGGCCAGGAACGCCGGATCGGTGAGCAGGCGCGCCACCTCGTACTCGTCCTTGTACGCCGTGAATTTGTACAGCCCGCGCGCCACCTGTTCGCTGAACTCGGTGCGGTCGGTCACCCGGCGCTCGGCAGCCCATACGCGTTGCATCGTGGCGACGTAGTCGCGCGCCACCGCGACGCTCTGGAAGCCGATCAGTTCGACGGCCCGCAGCTCGACCAGCCGCCGCGTCTCGCCCGTCGCGGTCAGCCCGTCGAACAGGTCCGCGGGCACCTCCACAGGGGTGGGTTCGGTCGTGCGGCGGGTGGTGGCCGCGGCGAACTCATCGGGCCGCGCGATCGCGACCCGGCCCCAGCGGAAGGCCGCGAGGTTGGCGTCCACGGCAACGCCGTTGATCTCGATGGCCTCCTCGATCGCCCAGCCGGGCAGCCGCAGACCGCCGGTCTCGTAGGCGGCGCCGACCAGCAGGAAGTTCGCGGCGGCGGTGTTGCCGAAGAGCGCCTCCGCGGCGGCGAGGGCGTCGAAGGACCGCACCGAACGCGAAACCTGTTCCAATCGCCGCAGCAGCACCCCCTCGCCGGGATAGGTGACGGACCGGTCGTAGACCATGTCCCCGGTCGGGGTCTCGCTGGTGGAGGCGACCGAGACGGTCGTCGCGGCACTGCCGTAGGCCAGATTCTTGTTGTCGGTGGCGGCCAGCAGATCGAAGGCCACGATGCAGTCGGCGGAGGCGGGGGCCAGCCGGTTGGCCGGTTCCAGCGCGCCGACGGCGAAACGCAGGTGCGAGACCACCGGCCCGGCCTTCTGACTCATGCCGATCTGGTCCAGGCTCGCCACCTCGTACCCGGCGCGCATCGCGGCGGTCGCCAGGACCTGGTTGACGGTGACGATGCCGGTGCCGCCGATGCCGGCGAGGAAGACGTTCTGCGTGGTCGCCGGCGGTTCGTGCACGAGTTCCGGCAGCCGCGGCGGCCGCGGCGCGCGACCGGCTCCGCGCGGCTTCCGCTCGGCCGGATCGGGCAGCTCCACCGTGACGAACGCGGGACAGTCGCCCTTCAGGCAGCTGTAGTCGGTGTTGCACGAGGTCTGGTCGATCCGCGTCTTGCGTCCGAACTCGGTGTCCACCGGCTGCACCGACAGGCAGTTGCTCTGGACACCGCAGTCACCGCAGCCTTCGCACACCGCCTCGTTGACGACCACCCGGGTGCGGCGCACCGGCAGGGCGCCGCGCTTGCGCTGCCGTCGCGCGTCGGCCGCGCAGTGCTGGTCGTAGATCAGCACCGTGACGCCGGGGACCTCGCGCAGCGCGCGCTGCGCTTCGTCGAGCCGGTCGCGGTGCCACAGCGAGGTGCCGGGCGCGAGATCGCGCTTGCGGTAGCGCTCTGGCTCGTCGGCGCAGACGATGATGCGCCGGACGCCCTCGATCGCGAGCTTGTGGGTGAGCATCGGCACCGTGAGCGCGCCCTCGGCGTGCTGCGCGCCGGTCATCGCGACCACGTCGTTGTGCAGCAGCTTGAACGTGATGTTCACGCCCGCGGCGACGCACGCCTGCACGGCGAGCTGGCCGGAGTGGAAATACGTTCCGTCGCCGATGTTCTGGAACAGGTGCGGCACGTCGGTGAACGGCGCCTGGCCGATCCACTGCGCGCCCTCCCCGCCCATCTGGGTGAGCCCGGTGACCTTGCTGTCGCTACGGCCGGACATGGTCACCAACGTGTGGCAGCCGATGCCGCCGCCCGCCAGCGAGCCCTCCGGGACAGCGGTGGAACGGTTGTGCGGGCAACCGCTGCAGAAGTAGGCCGCGCGCTTGGCGGGCAGCACCGACAGCGACAGCGGCTGCGGCAGCGGGCGTTTCAGTTCGAGGCGCCCGTCGAGCAGGCGGCGCAGCGGCGCGGCGATGCGTCCCGAGGTCAGTTCGCCGTCGGCGGCGAACAGCGGGCGGCCGGCGTGATCGCGCTTGCCGAGGATCTCGGGTGCGCCCGCGACGCCGTAGAGGATGTCGCGAATCTGGGTCTCGACGAACGCGGTCTTGTCCTCGACGACGATCAGCCGGTCGAGCCCGGCGGCGAACTCCCGGACCCGGTCCGGCGCGACGGGATACGGCATTCCGATGCGCAGCAGGCGGATACCCGCGCCGTACAGAGCGTCGTCGTCGGCGCCGAGGTCGAGCAGCGCTTGGCGGACCGCGTCGAAGGTGGTGCCGGTGGCGGCGATGCCGATCGTGGCGCGGGCCGGGTCGACCTCGATCACGTCGAGCCCGTTGCGGGTGCTGTAGGCGCGCACCAGTTCCCAGCGGGGGCCGTAGAGGTCGGCCTCGGCGAGCAGGCTGTCGGCCGGCGCGGCCATCGGACGCTGCCGGTAGTGGAATCGCCGCCCTTCCCACTCGATTTCGGGCATGACGATATCGATGTCACCCACCGAACCGTCCACGGTCCACGCGCCGTCGGCGACGTCGGCGACGATCTTCAAGGCCACCAGGCAGCCCGACGCGCGCGAGAGGGCGACGCCGTGCAGGCCCATGGTGACGACCTCGCGGGCGTTGCGCGGGAACAGCACGGGAATGTTCATCGCGGCCAACGAGCGCTCACTCACCGCGGGCACGGTGGAGGACTTGGCCGCCGGATCGTCACCGACCAGCAGCAGGACGCCGCCGCGCGGATTCACCCCGTACATGTTGGCGTGGCGCAGCGCGTCGGTCGCGCGGTCGAGGCCGGGGCCTTTGCCGTACCAGACGCCGACGACGCCGTCGTGGGTCGGCCTCCCCGCGGGCAGATCCGCCTGGCTGCCCCACACGGAGGTCGCGGCCAGTTCCTCGTTCAATCCCGGGACGAACGAGATGTCGTGTTCGGCGAGCACCTCCGGCATGCCGGACAGCATCTTGTCGACGCCGCCGAGCGGACTGCCCTGATACCCGGACACGAACGTGCCCACCCGCCGCCCGGCGCGCAGATCGCGCACATGCTGCTCGACCAGCTGCCGCGCGATGGCCTGCACGCCGGTGAGGACAACGGTCCCCGAGCCGACGCGGTAACGGTCGGCCAGGTCGTAGGCAGCCGCGGTCAGATCGCGGTCGGCGAGCTCGGTCATAGGGATCCACCCGTCTGCCCGGCGCCGGTCCGGCGCTGAGCCTTGTTGAGCACTTGTTGCCGATATCGTGGTCCTGAAGAACTGAACGCACAACCTTTACGTGTCAAATTGAGCAGTATGCACATTCAAGAGGTACTCGGATGGGCACGAGCTAAGCACAGTGCGAGGTGCATGTGACGACGCGCACACCACCGCGGCGCGTCGATCCGGCCGTCCGCCGGTGAGCCGCACCCGTGCCACACCGCGCATCCTCCGCCGCACGCGCGCCCACCTGTGTGAAGGTGGAAAGGTGGCACTGCGCAGGATGGGCACGGCGATCGTCGCCGCTCTGACCTTCGGAACGCTGACCGCGTGCGGGCAGCAAGCGGACCCGGCCGTGCCCGCCACCGCGGAGCGCACCGAGGAAGCGGCGGCGGGAATGCCTGCCGACCCGGGACCACGGCGATTCGCGGGCGGGACGATGGTCGTCATCCCGCATGCCGCGGATCTGGAATCCAGTTCGGCACTGCCCTTCTCGGAGTACGACACCGAGGACGGGACGGACAAGCTCGGCATCCACATCCCCGGCCCGGTCGGCTGTCCGAGCATCGGGTTCACCGCGCGGGTGGAGGAATCCGCCGACCGGGTGAACGTGCGGCTGATCCACGGTCTGCATCGCGGCATGCCGCCGTGCCAGGGCGCGAACCCGGAGCAGAAGCGCGAGTACGGCGTGGTCGTCGTGGACCTGCAACGCCCGCTGGGCGGACGGACGGTGCTCAGCTTCACATGAGCCACACGACGAGGGGCAGGGCCGACGCGCGACCGGGTAGGCCGCCCCCGTTAGTGATCTTGTCGAATGGCGAGCCCCGGGCATTGTGAGTTGTCCGGTTCGTCTGTTCCGGTGCGGCGCCAGGCGGGGGTCGGGCGCTATTTTCGCAGCGGATGGTGCCGCCTTCGCGGCTACCGGCGGTCCCGGAGTCGAAGGAGGTGCGGCAGTCCGCCATGATCGACTCAGGGTCGCTGCGGCGGCGGTTCCTTCCGCTCTGCCCCGCAGCGAAGGTTCGCTGCGGCTTTCCGTGTAGTGCCGATCCGTCCGAAGCACTGGCGCCGTGGCCGGCAGGCCGCGCGACGGTGGGTCGGTGACGGCTGACTTTCGAAGGAAACCCGTGTCCAGAGTTCCGTTCCGGATCGCGATCCTGCTGGTGAGCATCGTCTCGCTGGGCCTGCTCGGCCTGCCAGCGACGGCTCAGCCCCTGTATCCCACTCCTGATCCCGACCCCTTCTACGCGGCGCCGCCCGACCTGGGGGCGCTCGCCCCCGGCGACGTCGTGCGGGCCCGCAGGATCGACACCGGTATGTATGTCGGGACCGAGGGCTGGCAAGTGGCATTCCGCTCCACGAATTCGCAGGGCAACCCCGTCATGGGCATCACGACCGTCCTGATGCCCGCCGGTGTGAAGAACCCGCCGCTGGTCTCCTACCAGGCGCTGATCAATTCGCTCGGCACCCAGTGCAATCCGTCGCGCTCGCTGTTCAACGGCGAACTGCAGGACGCGGTCGGCGCGATGCTGCCCATCGGACGCGGATGGGCGATCTCGTTGCCGGACTATCTCGGCCCTACCTCCGCGTACGGCGCGGCGCGCCTGGCCGGCATGATGACCCTCGACAGCGTCAGGGCCGTTCGCAAGGTCGCCGAACTCGGGTTGTCCGACTCTCCCGTCGCCATAGCGGGCTACTCCGGCGGCGGCATGGCCACCGCGTGGGCCGCCGCCATGCAGCCCACCTACGCTCCGGATCTGAAGCTCACCACCGCCGTTGCCGGCGGCATCCCCGCCGATCTGGAGGAAATGGCGATGTCGCTCGGCTTCGAGCCGCACCCGGGGTTCGGCCTGGCTTTCGCCGCCGCCATGGGGCTGGAACGGGAGTACCCGGATCGGCTGCCGATCTCGGATCAGCTCAACGAGAACGGTCTGTGGTTCCGGGAATTCACTCACGACGCCTGCCGCAGGTTCCTGCTCTTCCACGGCGCCTTCCGCAGCGCGGAGCAGATGGCGGCGTCCAAGAGCCTGATGGACAGCCCGGAGGCGCACGCGGTGCTGCGCGAGAACAGCCTGCGGTACTTCGACGGCGTGCCGGCCGTGCCGACCTATCTGTGGCAGGGCCGGTTCGACGAACTCACCTTCTACAAACCCGTCGCCGAGGTCGCCGACCGGTACTGCAAGGCGGGTGCGCCGGTGACGTTCCACACCGTCGACATCTCCGAGCACATGACCGCGGCGGCCGCCGGATTCGCGGACGCGTGGAACTACGTGGAGGCCAGGTTCCGCGGCGAACCCGCACCGACCAGCTGCTGAACCCGATCGAAGCGGCCCGGGAGTGCCTGTCCCGGGCCGCTCAGGCGGTGAAGTGCAATGTCCATTCGCCGCGATAGTGCAGGCGGGTGACGCTGCCGGGAGGGATGTCGATCCGCCAGAACGATTTCGGCGGGGCGTCCAGCGTCACCAGCAGCGCGGCCCGCACGACCGCCGGGTGGGTGACCGCGATCGTGGACACCGACCGCGCGGCGACCTCGGCCATCCACAGCCTGGTCCGTTCGATCACGTCCAGCACGGATTCGCCGCCGTGCCCGCGGAACGCCGGGTCGGTCAGCCAGGCATAGAGTTCGTCCTGGGGCACCGACATCAGTTCGCCGCCGCGCCAGGCGCCCGCGTCCAGGTCGCGCAGCCGGTTGTCCTCCTCGCCCGGCAATCCCAGCAACGCGGCGGTCTCCACCGTCCTGCGTTCCGGGCCGGTGAGCACCCGCTGGGCGGTGAGCGGGCCGCACCCGGCCACCGCCCGCCTGCCCGCCTCGGTGAGCGATTCGTCGACCGGGAAACGTGCTTTCCGCATCGCCTCGGTCATCCCATGGCTGACCAGGTCGAGTCTGAGCACCTTTTGCACCTGTCGAAGCGTACGGGCCGCCCTCGGCGGACGCTGTTCGTTTGCTCGCGGGTTCGGTCGCGAATCGGTACCGGCGTGCTTGTCGGTGCGCCGGTGCACACTGAACCCATGGCCCAGTTCTCCCGCGCGACCCAGGAGTGGTTCGACGGCGCGTTCCCCGCGCCGACCTCCGCTCAGCTCGGGGCGTGGAAGGCGATCGCGGCGGGCGAGCACACCTTGGTCGTCGCGCCCACCGGGTCCGGCAAGACCCTCTCGGCGTTCCTGTGGGCGATAGACCAGCTGGCGGGCCGGGAGCGGCGGCCGGAGCGGGCGGGCACCTCGGTGCTGTACGTGTCCCCGTTGAAGGCGCTGGCGGTGGACGTGGAACGCAATCTGCGTGCGCCGCTGGTCGGTGTCACGCAGACCGCCAAGCGCCTGGGACTACAGCCCCCGGAGATCACCGTCGGCGTCCGCTCCGGCGACACCAGCGCGTCGGATCGGCGGTCCATGCTGCGCACCCCGCCCGACATCCTGATCACCACGCCGGAGTCGCTGTTCCTCATGCTCACCTCGGCCGCGCGCGAGACGCTGCGGGAGGTGCGCACGGTGATCGTGGACGAGGTGCACGCGATCGCCGGCTCCAAGCGCGGTTCGCACCTGGCGCTGTCGCTGGCGCGACTGGATCTGCTGACCGAGCGGCCCGCCCAGCGCATCGGGCTGTCGGCGACGGTACGGCCGCCGGAGGAGGTGGGGCGGTTCCTGGTCGGCAACGCGCCGATCACGCTGGTCGCGCCGCAAGCGCCGAAGACGTTCGACCTGTCGGTGCGCGTGCCGGTGGCGGACATGACCGAGCCGGGCGACTCCGACCAGCCTGGATCGATCTGGCCGCACGTGGACGAGGCGATCGTCGACCTGGTGCTCGAGCACCGGTCCTCGATCGTGTTCGCGAACTCCCGCAGGCTGGCCGAGCGGCTCACCGCCCGGCTGAACGAGGCGTACGCGGCGCGGCTGGGCGAGCCGGTGGAGACCGAGCACAAGCCGCCCGCCCAGCTCGGCCCGTCCACCGAGGTGATCCACGGCGCCGGGCCGTTGCTGGCGCGCGCGCACCACGGCTCGGTCAGCAAGGAGCAGCGAGCGCTGATCGAGGACGATCTCAAGAGCGGGCGGCTGCGCTGCGTGGTCGCGACCAGCAGCCTGGAACTGGGCATCGACATGGGCGCGGTGGACCTGGTGGTCCAGGTGGAGGCCCCGCCATCGGTGGCGAGCGGGTTGCAGCGGATCGGCCGGGCGGGGCATCAGGTCGGCGAGATCTCGCGCGGGGTGATCTTTCCCAAACACCGCACCGACGTCATCCACTGCGCGGTGGCGTCGCAGCGGATGACGGCCGGGCAGATCGAGGCGATCCAGATCCCGGCGCATCCGCTGGACATCCTCGCGCAGCAGACTGTCGCCGCCTGCGCGCTCGACCCGATCGACGTCGACGCGTGGTTCGACGTCGTGCGCGGCACAGGCAGTTACGCCTCGCTGCCGCGCTCAGCCTATGAATCGGTGCTCGACCTGCTCTCCGGGCGGTATCCCTCCGACGAGTTCGCCGAACTGCGTCCCCGGCTGGTCTGGGATCGCGACGCGGGCACCCTCACCGGGCGGCCCGGCGCGCAGCGGCTGGCCGTGACCTCGGGCGGAGCGATTCCCGATCGCGGCATGTTCGCGGTGTACATGGTGGGCGAGAAGGCCTCGAGGGTCGGGGAACTCGACGAGGAGATGGTGTACGAGTCCCGGGTCGGCGACGTGTTCGCGCTCGGGGCGACGAGCTGGCGGATCGAGGAGATCACCTTCGATCGGGTGCTGGTGACGCCCGCGTTCGGGCAGCCGGGCCGGTTGCCGTTCTGGCACGGTGACGGGCTGGGTCGCCCCGCCGAACTCGGCGCGGCGCTCGGCGAGTTCGTGCGCACGGTCGCGCAGGACCGCGCCGCAGGACCGGCGAGTGCGGAGAAGACGTCGCGGCGCGACGGCGGTACACCGCCGAAAACGTCCAAAAGAACTCGCGCGCAGTCGTTTCCGAAGAGCATCGACACGGGCGGCGCGGCTGCCGTAGCGGTGCAGGAGCCGGTCGCGGACCTCATGCTCTCCGCCGGTCTGGACGACAACGCGACCGCCAATCTCCTGACTCTCCTGGACGAACAGCGCACCGCGACCGGCCACCTGCCCACCGACCGCACCCTGGTGGTGGAGCGGTTCCGCGACGAACTCGGCGACTGGCGGCTGGTGCTGCACTCGCCCTACGGCCTCCCGGTGCACGCCCCGTGGGCGCTGGCCATCGGCGCGCGGTTGCGGGAGCGGTTCGGCGTCGACGCCGCGCCGAACGCCTCCGACGACGGCATCGTCGTGCGGCTGCCCGACACCACCGACGATCCGCCCGGCGCCGAACTGTTCGTCTTCGAGGCCGACGAGATCGACGACATCGTCACCGAGCAAGTGGGCGGCTCGGCGCTGTTCGCCTCCCGATTCCGGGAATGCGCCGCGCGCGCACTGCTGCTGCCGCGCCGCGACCCGGGCAAACGAGCCCCGCTGTGGCAGCAGCGGCAGCGCTCGGCCCAGTTGCTGGACGTGGCGCGCAAGTTTCCCGAGTTCCCGATCCTGTTGGAGACGGTGCGCGAATGCTTGCGCGACGTCTACGACCTGCCGTCGCTGCGCGAACTGCTCGGCCAGGTGGGGCGGCGGCGGATACGGCTGGTCGAGGTGGAGACCGCGACGCCGTCACCGTTCGCCAACGCTCTGCTGTTCGACTACATCGGGCAGTTCATGTACGACGGCGACAGCCCGCTGGCCGAGCGGCGCGCCGCCGCGCTGTCGCTCGATTCCGGCCTGCTCGCCGAACTGCTCGGCCGGGTCGAGCTGCGCGAACTGCTCGACGCCGCGGTCATCGAGCAGACCGAGCGCGAACTGCAGCGGCTCACCCCCGAGCGGCACGCGCGCGACGCCGAGGGTCTGGCGGATCTGCTGCGGCTGCTCGGGCCGCTCACCGCCGCCGAAGCCGCCGAGCGCTGCGAGGACGACCCCGTCGGCTGGTTCGAGAGCCTGGTGTCCGCCCGTCGTGCGCTGGAGGTCTCCTTCGCGGGGCGCACCTGGTGGGTCGCGGTCGAGGACGCGGCCCGGCTGCGCGACGCGCTCGGGGTTCCGCTGCCGATCGGCACGCCGTCGGCGTTCATCGAGCCGGTGGCCGATCCGCTCGGCGATCTGATCGGCCGCTATGCCCGCACCCACGGCCCGTTCAGCACGGAGGCGGTGGCGGCCAGGTTCGGCCTCGGCACCGCGGTCGCCGCTACCGCGCTGCATCGGCTCGCCGCGGAGAAACGCGTGGTCGAGGGCGAATTCACGCCGGGGGCGGCCGGGTCGGAATGGTGCGACACGCAGGTGCTGCGCCGACTGCGCCGCAGGTCGCTCGCCGCCGCGAGACATGAGGTCGAGCCGGTCTCGACCGCCGCGTTCGGACGATTTCTCCCGTCCTGGCAGCACGTCGGCAGTGGCGAGCTGCGCGGCGTCGACGGCGTAGCGGCCGTGGTGGAACAGCTCGCGGGCGTGCCGATCCCCGCGTCGGCCTGGGAATCGCTCGTCCTGCCCGCGCGGGTGCGCGACTACACCCCCGCCATGCTCGACGAACTCATGTCGACCGGCGAGGTGATCTGGTCCGGGCACGGCGCGATCACCGCCAAGGACGGCTGGATCGCGCTGCATCCGGCCGAGCAGGCGCCGTTCAGCCTCGCGCCGCCGGACGACATCGAGCTCACCGAGGTCCAGTTGCGCCTGCTCGCCGCGCTGGGCGCGACCTTCGTGCCGTGGACGCCACCCGGCCGAGCGGAAGATCGAGTGCCCGTGCCGTTGGACGAGCCGGATCCGCCCATCGGCAGCGCGGCCGACGGTCACGGCGCGCACCGGCGCTCCGATGTGGCCGAGCCCCCTGGTAGCGCCACACCGAACGGGTCGGGCGACGGCCGACGTGGAAGACGATCACCGGTCGGTCCGGAAGACGCGGCCGGTGTGGGGAATCCGGTCTCCGCTGCTCCCGCGGAACGCCTGATCCCCGTGCCGCAGGGCGGCGGCGCGTACTTCTTCCGCCAGCTCTCCGACGCCACCGGCCTGCTCGACGACAGCGCGGCGGCCTCGGCACTGTGGGAACTGGTCTGGGCCGGAATGGTTTCCGGTGACACGTTCGCGCCGGTGCGAGCACTGCTGTCCGGCACAACCCGGACCACCACGGCCCACCGCACGCCCCGGCGCGCGCCGCGGGGGCGGGCCTACCTGCCCCGGCCGAGCATGCCCACCCGTTCCGGCCCGCCGTCGGTCGCCGGGCGCTGGTCCCTGCTCCCGGAGCGGATCTCGGACAACACGCTGCGCGCCCACGCGACCGCGGATCTGCTCTTGGAGCGCTACGGCGTGCTGACCAGGGGGTCGGTACAGAACGAAGGCGTACCGGGCGGGTTCGCGCTGATGTATCGGGTGCTCACCGAGTTCGAGGACCGTGGCCGCTGCCGTCGCGGCTATTTCGTCGATTCTCTGGGCGGCGCGCAGTTCTCCACCACCGATGTGGTGGACCGGCTGCGCTCCTTCGACCCAGAACGCGCCCGTCCCGAGTCCAGGGAGCCGACCGGCACGGTGCTGGCGCTGGCCGCCTGCGATCCGGCGAACCCGTACGGCGCGGCACTGGCCTGGCCGAAGAGCGACGTCGAGGGCGGGCATCGCCCGGGACGCAAAGCCGGGGCGCTGGTCGTGCTCGTCGACGGCGAACTGGTCTTGTACCTGGAGCGGGGCGGCAAGACCCTGCTCACCTTCACCGAGGACCCCGACGCCCGCCGCGCCGCCGCCGCGGCGCTCGCCGACCTGGTCCGCCGCCGCAGGGTGGACTCGCTGGTCATCGATCGGGTCAACGGAGAGACCGTGCACGGCAACACGTTCGCCGGATTCCTCACCGAAGCGGGTTTCTCCGCCACCCCGCGCGGCCTGCGCCTTCGGAGCCGCCCGTGAGCCCGCGACCCTACGCCGACGCACCGGAGTCGCCCCATGCCTGAGGGGGACACCGTCTTCTTGGCCGCGAAGCGGCTCCGCGCGGCCTTGGTGGGAAAAGAACTGACGCGCAGCGATTTTCGTGTCCCGCGGTACGCCACGGTCGACCTGCGCGGTCAGGTGGTCGAGAGCGTCGGCAGTTACGGCAAGCACCTGTTCATCCGGACGCCGATCGTGAGTGTGCACACCCATTTGAAGATGGAGGGCAGCTGGCGGGTGTTCCACTGCGGTCAGCGCTGGACGAAACCCCGCGTCGCCGCGCGGGTGGTGTTGAGCACCGCGGATGTCGAGGCCGTCGGATTCTCCTTGGGCACCGTCGAGGTCGTGCGGGTACGCGACGAGCACCGCGTCGTCGACCATCTCGGCCCCGACCTGCTCGGCCCGGATTGGGATGCGGCGGAAGCCGTCCGGCGACTGGAGCGGTATCCCGACCAGCCCATCGGCGTCGCCCTGCTGGACCAGCGCAATCTGGCCGGTATCGGGAACATCTTCCGCAGCGAGGTCTGCTTTCTGCGCCGCGTCCACCCCGCGACCAGGGTGGGGGATGTCCCGGATCTGCTGGCCTTGGTCAACGAAGCACATCGCATTCTCACCGAGGCGGTCGCGAAGCCGCCCCGGCGCCCTCTGGCCTATGGCCGTACCCATCGCCCGTGCCAGCGCTGCGGCACCCCACTCGTGGCCGGCCTACTCGGTGACAGCGCACCGGATTACGACCGGGTGGTGCAGCGGGAGCGCGGCATCTTCTTCTGCCCTCGCTGTCAGCCTGTTCCGGCGGAATGATCGTTTCTCCCGGCATCCGGACGCGGTGATCCGCCGCTCCGGTAATTCGCTGTGTCCCAGTCGATATCAGCCGACAACTCTTGACGCGCACCTCCCGCCCACCTAACTTACAAATTGTCAGTTATGACGGGAGGCAGCATGAGCGACCCACGGCGATACGTGGTGATCGGTGGCGGACTGGCCGGGCTCGCCTCGGCGGTCTGGCTGGCGGAGGCGGGCAAGCAGGTCACCCTGCTCGAGCGCAGAGGCAGGCTCGGCGGACGCACCCACGCCATGCGCGCCGAGGCGGTGGACGATCCGCCGGACAACGGCCAGCACGTGATCGCCAGCGGATACGACCACCTGTTCCGCTATCTGACGAGCGTCGGCACACGCCAATACGTCGCTTTCCCCCACGGCGGCACACTGCGCTGGCCCGGCGGGCGCAGCGTCACCATGCGCACCAAAGGAATCGCCGCACTGCGCACGCTGTCCGGCGCGCATCCCGACGCGAACCCGCTCGAGCGCGTGCGCGCGACGATCGCCACGCTCCGGCTCGGCTGGCAGTGCCTGCACCAACCCGCCGACCTGCCCGACCTCACCACGGAACAATGGTTCGACCGGGTCGGCATGCCCGCCAAAGCCCGTGAGGCACTGTGGGATTGGCTGGCCCTCGGCATCGCGGCGGAGCCGGTGCAGCGGGAGTCGGCGAAGGTGTTCGCCGATGTACTGGCCACCGGCATCCGGCTGGGCCTGCGTCACCGGCAGGCCGTCGACATCGGTTATCCCACCACCGATCTGGACACGTTGTATGTCACCGGGGCGCTGCGGGTCTTCGAGAAGCACGGTGTGGAAGTGCGCTACCGGGCCGTTGCCCGCCGTATCCATATCGCGGACGGAAAGGTGACGGGCGTCGCGTTGGCCGACGGCAGCACGATCCCGGCCGACGCGGTGGTGTGCGCCGTGCCCAACTCGAACATCGGCGGCTTGCTCGACGAACTGCCCGAGCACGCCGAGATCTACGCGGCGGCCGACAAACTGGGTTACACGCCGATCGTCAGCACCAATCTCTATCTCGACCGCCCGCTGGGGACCACGGCCGAGTTCGAGGCGCTGATCGGAGGCACCGGCGTCATCGACGAGGTCTTCGATCGCCAGCGGATGACCGGGCGCAGCACCGAGAAGGCATGGCTGTACTGCCTGACCACCAGCGGCGCCTACGAGCAGATCCACAAGTCCAGCGACGAGATCGTCGCCGAGCAGATGGCGTTGCTTCGCCGCTACTATCCGGCGGCGCGAGCGGCGAACGTGGTGCAGGCCCAAGTCGTGCGCATGCCGAAAGCCACCTTCTCGCAAGTCGTCGGCAACCACGCGTTGCGACCGGACCAGCGCACTTCGGTGCCCACCTTGGCGCTCGCGGGCGACTGGACCGCCACCGACTGGTCGGCGACGATGGAGAGCGCGGTGCAGAGTGCGGCGCGGGCGGTCGAACTGCTGCTCGAGCTACCTTCGACGGCGTGACCACGGATCGCTCCACGGCCGAGCGCGGCACCACCGAGGCGCGGCCCAAGCGCAGGATGTCCGCCGCCGACCGCCGCACCCAACTGCTGAACGTGGCGCGCGACATCGTCGCCACCGAAGGCTTCGGCGCGGTCAGCATCGAGCGGGTTGCCCGCGAGGCGCGGGTGGCTCGCGCGCTGGTGTATCAGCAGTTCACCGATCTGTCCGGGCTGACGTCGGCGCTGCTGGACCGCGAATCGGCCATCGCGTTCGCCGGTGTGCGCAGCGTGGACTGGGATCACGGTGACGTGGACCGGGTCGGCCGCGGCATCCTCGACTATCTGCACGCCGCGCCGACCAGCTGGCGCATCATGCTCAGCCCGTTCGACGGCGGGCCGCCGGAGCTGCGGGAGCGGCTCTCACTCGGTCGCGCCTACGCGCGTGCGATCGGCGCGCGCCACCTGTCCCGCTATCTCGGGGTCACCGTGGATCCGAACGGCCCGACGGAGCGAATCCTGCTGGCCGCCATGGAGGAACTGGCCCGGCTGCACCTCACCGACCCGATCGAGTACCCGGACGAACTGGTACTGCGCTACCTGCGCTCACTGGTCGCCTGGGCGATGGGGGTGGAAGCGCGCGCCGACCGGGACTGATCACCGCTCAGCCCTCCGACGGCACCGGCTCCAGAATCTGCGGGCGCGGCTCGGGCGCGGCGATCCGCAGGGCGTCGGCGGAGGCGTCGTCCGGTTGGGTCTGCGAGCGGATCTCCGCCTCGACCCGCGCCTGATAGGTGCGCACTTCCCGGTCGATCTCCTCGTCGTCCCAGCCCAAGACCGGCGCGACCAGCCGGGCCACCTGCTCCGCGCAGTTGGCTCCGCGATGCGGATACTCGATCGAGATCCTGGTCCGGCGGGCCAGGATGTCGTCGAGATGCAGCGCGCCCTCGGCCGCCGCCGCGTAGACCGCCTCCACCTGCAGGTAGGACGGCGCGTCCGTGATCGGTTGCAGGAGTTCGGGTTTGTCCTCGGCGAAGGCCATGACCTCGGAGATCAGCGACCCGTATCGATCCAGCAGGTGCTTGATCCGGTACGGATGCACCCCGTAGCTCTCGGCCAGCTGCACCGTCTGATTGACCAGCGCGAAATAGCCGTCGGCGCCGAGCAGCGGAACCTTCGCGGTGATCGACGGCGAGACGCGGGCCGGAATGTCCTGCGCCGCTTCGTCCATCGCGTCGATGGCCATCACGCGATAGGTGGTGTACTTGCCGCCGGCGATGCCGACCAACCCGGGCGCGACCCGGGCGACGGCATGTTCGCGCGAGAGCTTGGAGGTCTCGTCGCTCTCCCCGGCCAGCAGCGGGCGCAGGCCCGCGTACACGCCGTCGATGTCGTCCGGCGTGAGCGGCTGGACCAGCACCTCGTTCACCCGTTCCAGCAGGTAGTCGATATCGGCCTTGGTCGCGGCCGGATGCGCGAGGTCGAGATTCCAGTCGGTGTCGGTGGTGCCGATGATCCAGTGCGCGCCCCAGGGGATGACGAACAGCACCGAGGTCGCGGTGCGCAGGATGATCGCGGTGTCGCTCACGATGCGGTCGCGGGGCACCACGATGTGCACGCCCTTGGAAGCCCGCACATGGAACCGGCCGCGCTGATGCGACAAGGCTTGCACTTCGTCGGTCCACACGCCGGTCGCGTTGATCACCACATGGCCACGGACCTCGCCCGCGCGTCCGTCCTCGGTGTCGCGCACCTTCACGCCGACCACCCGGTCGGCCTCCCGCAGGAACCCCACCACCTGCGTGGACGTGCGGATCACCGCGCCGTAGTGCGCGGCCGTGCGCGCCACCATCATGGTGTGGCGTGCGTCGTCGACGACCGTGTCGTAGTAGCTCACACCCCCGATCAGCGAATCGCGCCGCAATCCGGGCGCCAGCCGCAACGCGCCCGCCCGAGTGAGATGCCGCTGTCCCGGCACGGATTTCGCCCCGCCCATCGTGTCGTACAGCACCAGGCCCGCCGCCACGTACGGCCGCTCCCACACGCGATTGGTCAGCGGATACAGGAAGCGCAGCGGCTTGACCAGGTGCGGCGCCAGCATGGACAGCGTGAGCTCGCGCTCGCGCAGCGCCTCGCGCACCAAGCCGAACTCCAGCTGCTCGAGGTACCGCAGCCCGCCGTGGAACATCTTCGACGACCGGCTGGATGTCCCGGACGCGAAATCGCGGGCTTCGACCAGCGCGACCTGCAAGCCCCTGGTCGCCGCGTCCAGCGCGATGCCTGCCCCCACCACGCCCCCGCCGACGACGACCACATCGAAATGATCCTTGCCGAAGCGCTCCCAGGCCGCCCTGCGCTGCTCCGGCCCGAGAAGCTGCGATTCCGGTTTCTTGGCCATGCTCGACTCCTCCAGCCGACGCGGATGTGTCCGATCGAGCGTTCAGCTCCAGGCTAGGCGAAGCCGCCGCGAATCGACCGCCCGCGCCCCGATCCGTGTCGCCCCGCCCTACTCATCGGTAACAAGTTCAACCCTAACCGAGAGACGAACCATTCCCCGGCCCAGTGAGCTACCCGACACCGCGCCCCACGCACCACCAAGCCCATCGACCGGATATCCGCGCCCACGCCTCAGCGGTCACCCGCACATCGAGTCATGGGCGGCCACCGCACCCCTGTGCGACCGGATCGAGACCGAGCATTGCTCGATTCGCAGCCAAAGCATGTCCGATCGACCGCACGAAGTCCTCGCCGTGGACCGAGCGGGCCTCGGACACGCAGAGCACCACCCACCCGACTCGCACCCAGCAGCCAGTAGCCAGTAGCCAGTAGCCAGTAGCCAGCACGCACAAACCACCGAAGCGACCTCCCAGCCCACCAGGCGCCTACAGACCACGACGGCCCTGCTCCCCACGGCCACTTGCGCACGCCATGAGTCCCCAGACCGGTCGAGCTGACACCCGGCCGCGCAGCGCATGACGTCCACGAACAGGCACCGACGCCCCGGCTCATCCCCACCACGTTGCTGAGCGAAGCCAGACCGAGCCTGCGCCGTTCGCGGCCCGGGTCACGGTCGAGCCGATACCGGCCACCACAGACCGCGTGCGCTCGATACCGACCTTCGGCACCTACGCGCCCAACTCACCGCAACCACGTCTTTCGAGCGAAGCGAGACCGAGCATCCGCCGTTCGCGGCCCGGCTCGCGTCCGAGTGGCCGCCGCGTCCGCGACGAAGTCGCCAGCGGCGGTCGCTCGGACGCGAGCCACAAGGGGGCCGCGAACACCCAGCGCCGCAGGCGCTGGAGAACCAACACAGCGGCCAAATAAACTCAGCCCATGCGTCGCTATGTGGCCGCCATCGACCAGGGCACGACTTCCAGCCGGTGCATCGTCTTCGACCGGCAAGGGCGCGTCGTCGGCGTCGCCCAGCGGGAGCACGAGCAGATCTTCCCGCGACCGGGCTGGGTGGAGCACGATCCCGAAACTATCTGGCGCAATACCGAACTCGTTCTCGGTGAGGTTCTCGAGCGTGGCGGCCTCGGCGCCGACGACATCGCCGCGGTGGGTGTCACCAATCAGCGCGAGACGACCGTGGTGTGGGACCGCGAGACCGGCCGGCCGGTGTACAACGCGATCGTCTGGCAGGACACCCGCACCGACCGGCTGTGCGCCGAACTGGCCGGCGACGCGGGACCGGCCCGCTATCAGGACCGCACCGGCCTGCCGTTGTCCACCTATTTCGCCGGGCCGAAGCTGCGCTGGATCCTGGACAACGTGCCGGGCGTGCGGGAGCGCGCGGAGGCGGGCGAGCTGTGCTTCGGCACCGTCGACAGCTGGGTGCTGTGGAAGCTCACCGGCGAGCACATCACCGACGTGACCAACGCCTCCCGCACCATGCTGCTGGATCTGCGCTCGTTGCAATGGGATTCGGAGATCTGCCGGGAGTTCGGCGTGCCCGAGTCGATGCTGCCGCAGGTGCGCAGTTCCTCGGAGGTCTACGCGCCGATCGGTTCGGGACCGCTGGCCGGGGTGCCGGTGGCGGGCATCCTCGGCGACCAGCAGGCCGCCACTTTCGGCCAGGCGTGCCTGGCGCCCGGCGAGGCCAAGAACACTTACGGCACCGGCAATTTCATGTTGCTGAACACCGGAACCACGCCGGTGTTCAGTAAGCACGGCCTGCTCACGACGGTGTGTTACCGCCTCGGTGACGCGGACGCGGTATACGCCTTGGAGGGCTCCATCGCGGTCACCGGCTCGCTGGTGCAGTGGTTCCGCGACAATCTCGGCATCATCTCCTCCGCCGACGAGATCGAGCCGCTGGCCCGCAGCGTCGACGACAACGGCGGCGCCTACATCGTGCCCGCCTTCTCCGGGCTGTTCGCCCCGCGCTGGCGCCCGGACGCGCGCGGCGTGATCACCGGGCTCACCCGCTTCGTCACCAAAGCGCACCTGGCGCGGGCGGTGCTGGAATCCACCGCGTTCCAGACCCGCGAGGTGGTCGACGCGATGCGCGCCGACGCGGAGTCCCAGCGGCTCGGCCTGGAGCTGACCACGTTGAAGGTGGACGGCGGCATGGTCGCCAACGATCTGCTGATGCAGTTCCAATCCGACGTGCTCGACGTGCCCGTGGTGCGCCCGGTGGTCAACGAGACCACCGCGCTGGGTGCGGCGTACGCGGCCGGGCTGGCTGTCGGCTACTGGGCGGGCACCGACGACATCCGCGACAACTGGACCGCCGACAAGACCTGGCATCCGACCATGCCGGAGGCGGAGCGCGAAGAGCGCTTCGCCGCGTGGAACAAGGCGGTCGAGCGCACCTACGGTTGGGTGGACTGAAAACGCGCCGAGTCCGCTTCCGCTACCGAAAGCGGTGCTCCCGAATCTATGCGCCGATCGCGCGCGCCAAGCGCGCAACCGCCTCCCGCAGCGTCGTCGCGTCGGAAGTGGTGAAGCACAGACGCATCGAGCTCCGATGACCGCCCGACACCGCGAACGCCTCGCCGGGGACGTAGGCGACGCCGAGATCGATGGCATGGGGCAACAGCTGCACGGTGTCGGTCCCATCGGTGAAATCGACCCACACGAACATGCCACCGGCGGCGTCGGTGCTCACCAGCCGGTCGCCGAAGCTGGTGCGCAGTTCGTCGACCAAGACCCGCGCACGCGCGCCGTAGACCCGCCGGATCTGTTCGACCTGCCCGGTCAGCCAGTCCGCGTCGGCGAGCAGATCGGCGGCGATCTGCTGGGTCAAGGCCGAACCGCACAGGTCAGCGCCCTGCTTCAGCAACTCCACGCCCCTGCACACCGCGTTCGGCGCGGTCATCCAGCCCACCCGCAAGGTCGGGGCAAGGATCTTCGACACGCTGGACAACCGGATCACATTGGGCGAATACGTCGCGATCGGCTCCGGCGACGGCCGGTCGAACCACAGCTCACCGTAGGGATCGTCCTCGATCACCCAGAATCCGTACCGGTCGGCGAGCTCGGCCAGTTCCCGTCGACGCCGCGAACTCATGGTGACACCGCGCGGGTTGTGGAAATTGCTCACCGTGTGCACCACGGCGGGCCGCTCGCCGCGGCCGAGCAGCTCGGCCAGCGCGTCGACGCGCATCCCGTCGGCGTCCAGCGGGACCGTCACGATGCGCGATCCGGCGGCGCGGAACACCTGCAAGGCGCCGACGTAGGCAGGATCCTCCACCACGACCAGTGCGCCCGGATCGAGCAGCACCTCGGCGAGCAGCGACAACGCCTGCTGCGAGCCGTGGGTGACGAACACCTCCTCCAGCGGCACCGGCCGCCCCAGCCGCTGGGTCTCGCGCGCGGCGAGCACTTCACGCAGCGGGCCCCAGCCCGCCGACTCGGTGTACTGCAGTCGTGCGCGGTCCGCCAGCGCCGATTCCGCCGCCTCCGCGATCCGGTCCCTCGGCATCAATTGCTCGTCGGGAAGGCCACCGGCCAGGCTGATGATGTCGTCGCGCGCGGCTACCTTCAGCAGGTCCCGAATCGCCGAGCTCGTCAGGCCGTCGAGACGCCGGGCCAGTGGTGGAGTGATCGCCGACATGAAACCTCCAGGAGGACGCCACGGTACGCGTATCCTCACTGTTTCATACCGACTACCAAAATATGAAATTCTATTCTCAGTATGTGAGACCCAATCGATAAGCGAGGACACCGGTGCGATCAGTCGAGTGCGCCTACGGCAAGGCCCACCGACCCGCTGCCCGAAAGCCGAGCCCAGAGGGCATACAACATGTCCGATCGAAGTGATCTATATCACTCGATGGAACGGCCTGCGCACCGCGACCGTCCAGATTCACGTACAGATCATCCGATCGAAGGAACGAAAAGCAATGAAGCACATCGCATCCGCGCTCGCCATCGGTGCATTGACCACCGGCATCCTGGCCTTCGCCGCGCCCTCGGCGAACGCCGCCCAGCCCGGCCAGAAGTGCACCGTCCCCGGAGCGACGGCGAAGGACTACGTGGACGTGGGCAATGGGGTCCAGCGCAAAGCCGTTCTCGGCTGCGTGCGCTCCGGCGGAGGCTACGTGTGGCAGGTCACGAACTACCTGCAGCCGGGCGTCAACGACGGCTGATCGGCGTCGGCGGCCTCGGGTGCGCAGTCCCGGCGCGCACCGGTGGCCGGGCGGATCGGACTCGGCACTCGTTTCAGGCAATGCGCGCAGCCGGGATCGCGGGAAGGAACCGGCGGACGGGTCCCGACTCCCCGAAGCGACTCAATCGATCAGATAGATGAGGGTCCGCCCGTCCAGATTCACGGTTGTGATCACCGGGAAGTACTGGGCCTCCGTGCCATCCGGACGGTGCTCGGTGATCTCCACGTTGAAGCGGTCGGGGGTGATCTCCGCGATCCGCAGGCAATAGCCCGTCCCCTGCGGAATGTGCTGATCAATGGTCTTCTGCAGGTCCGCGGGGGGCTCGACGTTCGCGCCCGGCGCCACGAACGTGTGCGCGCGGGTGGCGCTGCGCTCGGAATAGTAGGCGTGCTCGAAGCCCAGAATCGCGCGGATCCCACTGCTCGTATCCCCTGGGCCGTTGCCGAAGGTGACCTTGCCCTCGGTGCGGGTCGGGCAGTTCACCGACACGGTGCTGGGCCCGGCCGACGCGGCCGTACCGTTCTGGTCCTCATCGCTGCCGCTGGACACGATGATGGTCACCGTCAGCGCGATCAGCACCGCTACCGCGGCGACCGCACCGAGCACGATCCATCGCGGCGAGGGGCCCTTGCGCCGGGCCGGCGCCGGTGTGGTCGGCACACGCAACGCCAGCCGCATGGCGATCGGGTCCTCGGCCCAGGACAAACCCGATTCGGACGGCGCGGGAGGCTTCGGCACGCCGCCTTCGGCGGTCGGCTGGTTCCACCAGGATTCCTGCGGCTCACCGCTCGTCGGCTGGGAGCGCTCGGCTGCGGCGGAAGGCTGCTCGGGCGCGGCGGAGGGCGGTCCGGTGTAGACGGTGGAATCCGGCGCGCGGAACTGCGACGGCAGCGCGGGTGTCGTTTCCGGCTCGCCCGCGGGTCGCCAAGTCAGTTCCGGGTGATCGGTAGGCTGCTGCGGCACCTGCCAGCGGGGACCGGTGTCGGCCCCCGTCGGCGGGCCGAATTCCGCAACCGGCGGACCGAATTCCGAGACGGGCGGTCCGAACTCGGAAACCGGCGGCCCGAACTCCCCCAACGACGGACCGAACGCCGAACCGGACTGGTCGGATTCGTTCTCCCTCGCGTCACCCTCGGAGGTCACACCCAATCCTTTCCCAGGACACACAAGTGGGGCGGCCGTGAACGACCGCCCCACCCGCCGAAACTGTACGTGTCAGTACTGGAGTGAGCCACCCCACTGGGTGGTGACACCACCCACGTCGACGGTCTGCGGAGCGAAATCGCCCGGCTGAAGCGGAAGCTTAACCTGTGCGGCGGCATCCAGGGCAGCGGCTCCGCCCGGCTGCTCCCGGATCCAGTCCTCCACCGCGGCCTTGGCCTGGTTCAGCTGGGTGGTGTCGAACACCGTGGTGGTGTTGTTCGATGCCAAGCCCTCGCCACCGGTGTAGGTGGTCAGCTTGACGGTGTTCTTGTCGACGAACTCCACCGAGACGCCCGCTTCACCGGAACCGGTCGGCGTGCGGTAGCCGATGGTGCCGACGTAACCGGCCTCGTTGCTGAAGTGGTGGGTGTTGGCCACGTGGCCGGGCAGGATGGTGCCGCCGTCGATGTTGGCGCCGATCTCGGCGTGCGGGCCGGTCATCTCCACGACCGGCGCGGCCGGAGCCGACTCCAGCCGCGGCGCCTGCCAGCGCGGCTGTGCCTGCGGCTGCACCAGCGTGGAGCTGTCCGGCTGCCGCGCCTGGGCGTTGTCGTTCTGCGCGCCCTGCTGCGGAGCGGCCTGCTGTCCTGGCTGCGGGGCCGCCTGCTGGCCGGACTGCCCGCCCGGCTGCGGCGCCGCCTGATCAGGCACGACCGCGGGCAGCGGCTCGTCCGGCTTCTGCTGACCGGGGACCGGCAGCGGCGCGACCCGCGGCGGGGTCACGCCCGGCTGGGTCGGCTTGGCCAGCTTCGGATCCTTCTGTTCCGGCGCGGCGTGATCCGACTCCGGGGTGGTGACGCCCGGCTGGCTCGGCGTGGGCTTGCTCTCCGGCTTCTGCGCCTCCGGCTTGGATTCCGGCTTGTTCGGCTCGGCCTGGGTGGTCTCCGGGGTGCTCGGCGACTCGTTCACGCCCGGCTGCGCAGGCGCGGGCGTCGACGGAGTGGCCGGATCGTTGGGAGCCGCCCCCGCCGGCGCAGCGAAGAGAGTGGCCACGGCAGCCGCTGTGGCCAGTGGCAACGAGGTGCTCGCCATCGCTCGCTGCGCCCGACTCGGCTTACGATGTTTCACTTTTCGCAATTCCCTTCCCGGGTGCGACCGGAACGGCCGCATGCAGTTGTCCCTGGGTGAGACGCCTGATCGTCGAACGACCCGGGCCGTTCGCACGTGCCGATCTGGAAAGAACCCATCCCCCCACACCGAACTCCGCGACCGTCCAGCCGATCGCATCTCTGCCGAGAGTGAACCACATGTGCGCACGATGGGCAACGCAGCGAATAGCCAAGGGTGGCAAGAGCGCCCGCATCCCGCGTCCGCCCCGAGTTCACCGGGCCCGGTGTCCGGGATCGGACACGGCACCCGGTGCGTCAAACCCGAGCTCAGCCCAAGTCGTCGTGCCGCATCAGCAAACGCGCCGCCTCGGTCACCGAACCGGTGAGCGACGGGTACACCGAGAAGGTCTGGGCCAGGTCGTTGACCGTCAGATTGTTCTGCACCGCAAGCGCGATCGGCAGGATCAGCTCCGAGGCGATCGGCGCGACCACGACACCGCCGATCACCACGCCGGTCGCCGGACGGCAGAAGATCTTGACGAAACCCCGTCGCAGCCCGGACATCTTGGCGCGCGGATTGGTGTTCAGCGGCAGCATCACCGTGCGCGCGGGCACCTCGCCGTTGTCGATCGCGGTCTGGCTGACGCCGACGGTCGCGATCTCCGGCCGGGTGAACACCGCGGAGGCGACGGTCTTCAGTCGGATCGGGCTGACGCCTTCGCCGAGCGCGTGGTACATCGCGATGCGCCCCTGCATCGCGGCCACCGAGGCCAGCGGCAGCAGGCCGGTGCAGTCGCCCGCGGCGTAGATGCCCGGCACCGAGGTGCGCGACACGCGGTCCACCCGCAGATAGCCGCCGCGGTCGAGTTCGATGCCGACCTTTTCCAGCCCGAGGCCGGTGGTGTTGGGTGTCGAGCCGACGGTCATCAGCGCGTGCGAGCCGGAGACGGTGCGGCCGTCGGAGAGCTTGACCACGATGCCGTCGGCGGTGCGCTCCACCGCGTCGGCACGGGCGTGCTTGACCAGTTCGACGCCGCGCTCGGCGAGCGCGTCCTCCAGCACGAGCGCGGCGTCGGCGTCCTCGCCGGGCAGCACGCGGTCGCGGCTGGAGACCAGTTTCACCCGCACGCCCATCTCGGTGTATGCCGAGACGAACTCCGCGCCCGTCACACCGGAACCGACGACGACCAGGGTCTCCGGCAGCTCATCCAGGTCGTAGAGCTGACGCCAGTTGAGGATCCGCTCACCGTCGGGCTCCGCGCCCGGCAGCACCCGCGGGCTCGCACCGGTCGCGATCAGCACCACCTCGGCCTCGATGATCTGCTGCGCGCCGTCGGCCAGTCTGGCCAGCACCCGGTGCGCGGCCAGGCCGCTGCCTCGATCGATCAGCTCGCCGTAACCTGCCAGCACCGTCACCCCGACGGTCTGCAGTTTCGAGCGGATGTCGGAGGACTGCGCCAGCGCCAGCGCCTTGACGCGCGCGTTCACCTCCGGCAATTGCACCTGCGCCTGGGCCGGGTCGAGGGTGATCCCCAGATCGCGAGCGCGGCGCAGATCGGTGCGCACGCCGGTGGAGGCGATGAAGGTCTTGGAGGGGACGCAGTCCCACAGCACGCACGCTCCGCCGATGCCGTCGGAATCGATCAGCGTCACCGACGCTCCGTGCTGGGCCGCCACCAAGGCCGCCTCATAGCCGGCCGGTCCGCCACCGATGATCGCGATGCGGGTCATTGATACCTCCGCTCCGTGCTTCGCGCCGGGATCTCCGGCACGAGGTCAACGTTATCCGGCAACCACCTCGCACCACCGACCGCGTTACCGGTGCGCAACGGTCGACCGCCGGGCGGCGCGCCGCAGGTGCGGCAATCGAACGCGGTCTGCGAAGGTTATTGGCTACCCTTTGCTGGTGCCGATCTATGCCGCCTATGGGTCCAACATGGACTCGACGCAGATGCTCGAGCGCTGTCCGCACTCCCCCATGTCCGGGACGGGCTGGTTGGAGGGCTGGCGGCTCACCTTCGCCGGTGACGACATCGGCTGGGAAGGGCCTCTCGCGACGGTCGTGGAGGATCCCGGTTCCCGGGTGTTCGTCGTGCTCTACGACGTGTCCCCGGAGGACGAGCAGCGCCTGGACCGCTGGGAGGGCTCGGACTTCGGCATCCACAAGAAGATCCGCCTGCGCGTGACCCGCAACGGCGACGGTGGCGAGCCCACGCTGGCCTGGCTCTACGTGCTGGACGCCTATGAGGGCGGCCTGCCATCGGCCCGCTACCTCGGCGTGATCGCCGACGCCGCCGAAAAGGCCGGTGCGCCAGAGGACTACGTGCACGCCCTACGCACTCGCAACAGCCGCAACGTCGGCCCGGGCAACTTCGGCTGAGCGCGCGTCACCTAGCAACGCCTGCGGTGTGGCCGTGCCCTCTCCGCCGGGCTCGACCACTGTCACGCTCCCGGCCTCGTCGAGTGCGAGGCCGTCGAGCACCGTTCGCGGCCCGGCTCGCGTCCAGGAGCGAAGCGCGGCATGCGCGCGTCTCGCCGCTCGGACGCGAGCCACCACGGGCCGCGAACACTCAGCGCCGCAGGCGCTGGAGGTCAGACAGGGCCCACGCCGAGCGCGAGATTGCTCAGCACCCGGACGCCGACCGCGAGCGCCCGCTCGTCGATGTCGAAGGTCGGCTGGTGCAGATCCAGCTGTTCGCCCTCGCCGGACCAGACGCCGAGGCGCGCCATCGCGCCCGGCACCTCCTCCAGGTACCAGGAGAAATCCTCGCCGCCGCCGGACTGCGGAGTGTCGGCCAGCGCGTCGGGGCCCAGTGCGCGAATGGCGTCCTCGAAGAGGCGGGTGGAGTGCTCGTCGTTGACCACGGGCGGCACGCCGCGCCGGTAGTTCAGCTGGTAACGCACGCCCGTCGGGGCGAGCAGGCCGTCGACGATCTCCCGCACCATCGGCTCCAGCAACGACCAGGTCGCGTGATCTCCGGTGCGGATGGTGCCGGTGAGCATGCCGGTCTGCGGGATGGCGTTCGGCGCCTTTCCCGCGCTCACCGCGCCCCACACCATCACGGTGCTGGTGCGCGGGTCGATCCGGCGGCTGAGCAGGCCGGGCAGGCCGGTGATGACCGAGCCGATCGCGTAGACCAGGTCGCTGGTCAGATGCGGACGCGAGGTGTGGCCGCCGGGCGAATCGAGCACCAGCTCGATGGTGTCGGCGGCGGAGGTGATCGCACCGACCCGGATGCCGATCCGGCCGACCTCCAGGCGCGGGTCGCAGTGCAGCGCGAAGATCCGCTCCACGCCCGTCATCGCGCCCGCGGCGACCACATCGATCGCGCCGCCCGGCATGACCTCCTCCGCGGGCTGGAAGACCAGCCGCACGCCGACCGGCAGCTGCGGCACCTCGGCCAGCGCCAGCGCCGTGCCGAGCAGGATGGTGGTGTGCGCGTCGTGGCCGCAGGCGTGCGAGACGCCGGGAACCGTCGAAGCGAAGGGCAGTCCGGTGAACTCCTGCAGCGGCAGCGCGTCCATGTCGGCGCGCAGGCCGATCCGCGGTCCTTCCGGTCCGATGTCACAGATCAGGCCGGTGCCGCCGGGCAGCACCTGTGGCGTCAGACCCGCCTTGGTCAGCCACGCCGAGACGAACTCGGTGGTGCCGAACTCGGTACGGGACAGCTCCGGATTCGCGTGGATGTGCCTGCGCCATTGGACGAGATCGACCGTGTGATCGGCCAGCCACGACTCCACCGCTTCGCGCCCTGATCCCCCGGTCTCCGACACTGCGGAGCTGCCGTGGCCCTCCGTGGCCACACGGACGCCCACCTCCGGGCCCGTCGCCGGCGCCGCAGAACGGCCGGTTGTGCTCACCGAATGTCCTCCTGTCGTTGAACTAGCCGTTGCAACAACCTGTCTCTATGGATGTCATCGCGGGCGACGGCGATTGCGGTACGCGCGAGCGCGAGCGCACCGTCGAGGACCGCACGATCCGCCGAGGCGTTGACGCTGGCCGCGGCGAAGCCTGGCTGATGTGTCACCGCACCACCGGCATCTATGCCGATGACCGGGTGGATGCCCGGAATGACATTGGTGACGTTCCCCATATCGGTGCTGCCCAGCGGCCGCTGCGCCTCGAACTCCGGAGCGAGCGGCACGCGTCCCAATCCGGCGAGCTGCTCGCGATAGACGAGCAACAACTCCGGATCCGGGGTCAGCTCGGTGTACGTCGGCGCGAGCGTCCGGATTTCGTGGGTGCAGCCGGTCGCGAGGGCGCCCGCCTCGAAACAAGCCGACGCTCGTCGCATCAGATCATCGAGGGATGCGGAGTCGACTGCGCGTAGGTAATACAGCAGTTCCGCACGTCCGGGCACGATGTTGGGAGCTACGCCACCGTCGCCGACTATACCGTGCAGTTGCTGGCCGGGCAGGAGATGTTGCCGCAGCAACCCCAGGGCGACCTGCGCGACGGTGACCGCGTCGCCCGCGTTGCGCCCCTGCTCAGGGGCCGCGCTGGCGTGCGCCTCGCGCCCGTGGAAGACCACCGACAGGTCGGCCAGAGCCAGCGAGCGGGCGCCGACGATGTCGAGCGGGCCTGGATGCACCATCATCGCCATCGCGACGTCGTCGAACACGCCGCGTTCCAGCATGAGCACCTTCCCACCGCCGCTCTCCTCGGCGGGTGTGCCGAACACCAGCACGGTGAGGTCGAGCGCGTCGGCGACCTCGGCGAGACCGAGCGCGGCGCCGACCGCGGAGGCGGCAATGATGTTGTGCCCGCAGGCGTGGCCGATCTCGGGCAGCGCGTCGTACTCGGCGCAGATGCCGACGGTCAGCGAGCCGCTGCCGTAGCGCGCACGGAAAGCCGTCGGCAGTTCCGCGACCCCGGCCTCGATCTCGAAGCCGCGCTCGGCCAGCGGAGCGATGGTCTTGGCGACGCTGCGGGTCTCCTCGAACGCCAACTCCGGTTCGTCGTGGATGGCGTGCGAGAGCGCGACCAACTCGGCGGCCGCCGCCCGGATCGCGGCGTCACCGCGCGCGACAGCGTCGACCTCGCACACGGCGTTGCCGTCGTGTTGCGTTCCCTGACGCCCGCCGCGCGGTGATGACATGCAACACAGTCTCGCACTGTGTTGGTTTTTCAGCGCCTTCGGCGCTGAGTGTTCGCGGCCCCTTTGTGGCTCGCGTGTGCGCGACCGCCGCTTGCTCCTTCGCCGCCTACGCGGCGGCCGCGCACACGCGAGCCGGGCCGCGAACGGCGGATGCTCGGTCTCGCTTCGCTCGAAACACGTGGTGGCGGTGCGCTGGGCGCGTTGGTGCCGGAGCCCGGTATCAGGTGCACGCTGTGTGGGGCGGGCTGGTTTGCGGCTCGGGCGGGCTGCTCGGGCGGGCTGGTTGTCGGCTCGGGCGGGCTGCTCGTTTGCTCCCACGGCGTCCAGTTGTCGGCCGCGCAAACGCGAGCCCGGCCGTGGACGGAGGATGGGCGGTCGCTTCGCCCGAAAGACGGGGTCGAGGTTCGCTGAGCTTCCACTCACGCGGCGACCGCCCGCAAAGCTCCGACGGCACCGCGGTCACGCTTCGCCAGAGACGCGGTGCGGCCGGCCTCCGGGTGCGTGGGCGATCGGGCCGGCCGGACGCGGCGGCACCGGCGTTGTCCGCGAATGCGGGTCAACTGGTGGCGAAGGCCAGGTTCTCCGGGGTGGTCGGCACCGCGAGGCCGGCCAGTGCCTTCGCGTGCAGGGCGCGCTTGATCACCGGCAGGTTGGGCTTGCGGTTGCTCGCCAGCGTCGCCGCGCGCTGGACGGCGGTCGCGAGCAACTCGTCGGCTTCGGCCTTGCCGTCCACGATGCCCGCGGCGATCGCCTCGTCGGCCGGGTAGCGGTGGCCGGTGGTCATCGCCTGCACACACACCTGGTTGGTCAGCCGCTCGGTGAGCAGAGCGTTCATCCCGATGGTGAACGGCATGCCCAGGTGCACCTCGGGCAGGCAGTAGAAGCCGCGATCGGCGCGCATCACCCGGAAGTCGTGCGAAGTGGCCAGCATGGCGCCCGCGCCGAAGGCATGGCCGTTGATCGCCGCGACGGTCGGCAGCGGGAAAGCGAGCAGGCGGGTGTAGAGCGAGTGCACGCGATCGAGATAGCCGTGCATCTTGTCCAGATTGCCGAACAGCCAATCCGTGTCGAGACCGTTGCTGAAGAACTTCCCCGTCGCCGTCGTCACCAGCGCGGCAGGCCCCGTGGAACTCTCGACCTCGTCGAGCAGCCCGTGAAACGCGTCGATCCAATCCGGGTGGAATCGGTTCTCGCTGTCCGTCTGCCCCTCGGCCCCGAGGTAGACGACGAACACTTCACCTTGGCGTTCCAGATACGGCATGCGGTGCAGCGTAACGGGCCGCGCCCGACGCCCCTACTCACGGGTAGCACTCACCCCGCAGACCACGACGCCCAACCGCTCCCCCGGTGATCACCGGTCCACCGCACGGCTTCCGAGCCGCCCCCTGCAACCCAGGAGCAGTCGAACCCCGACGCGCCCAGCGCACCCCCAACCACGACTTCCGAGCCGAACGAGACCAAGCATCCGGCCTTCGCCGTCCTCCGCGTTTCGCGACCGACGCTCAACGCGACAAGGCCACAAGCGGCGCTCGCGCAACGGCAGCGACGCCAGGGCCGCAAACACCCATTGCAGGCCCGGCCGAACAAACCCGCCATCCGACCCGCGCCCTGCGTCCAGGCGTCCGAACACCGACACGCCCAGCGCACCACAACCCACGACTTTCGAGCGAAGCGAGACCAGCCATCCGCCGCAGCTCGCGTGCGCGCCGTTTGGACATGAACACAAGAGCTTCGCGAACACCGAGTGCGAGGCCCGGCCGAACAAACCGACTTCTGAACCGCGCGCCCTGTGTCCCAGCGTTCGATCACCAACGCGCCCGGCTCACCGCAACCACGTCTTTCGAGCGAAGCGAGACCGAGCATCCGCCGTTCGCGGCCCGGCTCGCGTGTGCGCGGCCGCCGCGTACGCGACGAAGGAGCAAGCGGCGGTCGCGCACACGCGAGCCATAAAGGGGCCGCGAACACCCAGCGCCGCAGGCGCTGGAATCCACTATCGTGACGATCATGCTTGCCGAACAGGCCGCTGAGGCGATCGCCGAACGTACGGGAGTGTCACGTCACCGGATCGCGGTGGTGCTGGGATCCGGTTGGCAGGACGCGGCCGCGGAGATCGGGGCGCCGCGGGCGTCGGTGCCGATGCCGGAGCTGCCCGGTTTCGGGACGCCGACCGCACAGGGCCACGTCGGCGTGATCCATTCCGTTCAGGTGGACGACAACGACGTGCTGCTCCTGATGGGCCGCCAGCACCTCTACGAGGGATATCAGCCCGCCGATGTGGTGCACCCGGTGTCGGCGGCCGTGGCGGCGGGCGCGGAGATCGTCGTGCTGACCAACGCGGCGGGCGGTATCCGGTCCGGCCTTCGGGTGGGTGAGCCGGTGCTGATCAGCGACCATCTCAACTTGACCGGCCGGACGCCGCTGGCCGGCGCGACCTTCGTCGACCTGGTCGACGCCTGGGATCCGCAGTTGCGGGCGCTGGCCAGGGAGATCGATCCGAGCCTGACCGAGGGCGTGTACGCGGGCCTCACCGGGCCGCAGTACGAGACGCCCGCCGAGATCCGGATGCTTGGCACGATCGGCGCGGATCTGGTCGGCATGTCCACGGTGCTGGAGGCGATCGCCGCTCGCGCGCTCGGCGCGCGGCTGCTGGGCATCTCGCTGGTCACCAACTTGGCCGCGGGGGTGACGGGCGCGCATCTGTCCCATGCGGAGGTGCTCGCCGAAGGGCATGCCGCCGCGCCCCGGCTCGGCAAGCTGCTGCGCGGCGTGCTGGAACGGGTCTAGATGCTGCGCTTCGGCACGGCCGGCCTGCGCGGGCCGTTGCGCGACGGCCCGGACGGCATGAACGTCACCACGGTGAGCCGCGCGACGGCGGGGCTCGTGGCGTGGCTGCGTGACCGCTGCCTGGGCGGCGGCGCGGTGGTCGTCGGCCGCGACGCCAGGCACGGTTCCGCCGAGTTCGCCGTGGCGACCGCGGAGATCTTCGCCGCGGCGGGCTTCCCCGTGACGCTGCTGCCGCGTCCGCTGCCGACGCCCGTGGTCGCGTACGCGGTGCGTGAGCTGGGGGCGGTCGCGGGCGTGCAGATCACGGCCTCGCACAATCCGGCCACCGACAACGGCTACAAGGTCTACCTCGACGGCGGATCCCAGCTGATCGCCCCGGCCGACGCCGAGATCGAGCGCTGCATCGAGGCCGTCGCCGAGCCGATCGATCGCCTGCCGGTCACCCCTGCCGACGACGACGTGGTGCGCCGCTATCTGCGGCGCGTCGCCGAATTGCCCGCCTGGATCGGCGGACCGGGCGAGCGCGCGAACGTCCGGATCGCGCTCACCCCGCTGCACGGCGTCGGCGGCGAACTCGCCGTCGAAGCGCTCCGCGCGGCGGGATTCTCCGACATCCACGTGGTCCAGGAGCAGTTCGCACCGGATCCCGACTTCCCGACCGTCGCGTTCCCGAACCCGGAGGAACCCGGCGCGACCGACCTGCTGCTGGCGACGGCGGCTCGGGTCGGCGCCGACGTGGCGATCGCGCTGGACCCGGACGCGGACCGCTGCGCGGTGGGCGTTCCGGGGGCGGACGGCGCCTGGCGGATGCTGCGCGGCGACGAGACCGGTGTGCTGCTCGGCGACTGCGTGCTGCGCACCGCCCCGGACGGCGCGCTGGTGGCGACGACCATCGTGTCCTCGCGACTGCTGTCGAAGCTGGCCGCGGCGCGGGGCGGCCGCTACGCGGAGACGCTCACGGGATTCAAATGGCTGGCCCGCGCGGGCGACGGTTTGGTCTACGCCTACGAGGAGGCGATCGGCCACTGCGTCGACCCGGCGGCGGTCAGAGACAAGGACGGGATCTCCGCCGCCGTGCTGGCCGCGGACCTGGTGGCCCGGCTGAAGGCGGCGGGCCGCGACCTGAACGACGAACTCGACGACTACGCGGTGGAATTCGGCCTGCACGCGGGCGAGCAGGTGTCGTTGCGGCTGGCCTCCTCCGCCGAGGCGGCGGCCGCGGTCGAGCGGTTGCGGGCCGATCCGCCGGGCGAGATCGCCGGCGAGCCGATGGAGTACACCGATCAACTCCTGGTGCGGGGCCGCATGCGGACCGACGCGCTCGTCTTCCAGGGCGTTTCGTCCCGCGTGGTGGTCCGCCCTTCCGGCACCGAACCGAAGCTCAAGTGCTACTTGGAGGTGGTCGAACCGGTCGGCTCGCGTGCCGATCTCCCCGCCGCGCGAGCCGCCGCGCGCGAACGCCTCTCGGCGCTGCGCGAGTTCTGCCGGAAGTTCTGACCCGGAAACGCTTCAGCGCGGGCCGAATTGCCTGTCGCCCGCGTCGCCGAGGCCGGGCACGATATACGCGTTCTCGTTCAGGCCCGCGTCGACCACGGCGGTGACCAGCCGCACCGGCAGGCCCGAATCAGATAGCGTCGCAATGCCTTCCGGGGCGGCGACGACGCACACCGCGGTGATGTCGGTGGCGCCGCGCGCCGCGAGCAGTTCGAGGGTGTGCCGCATGGAGCCGCCAGTGGCCAGCATCGGGTCGAGCACGAAGACCGGCAGTCCGGCGAGATCCGCGGGCAGCGATTCCATGTACGGCACCGGCAGGTGCGTGTCCTCGTCGCGGGCGATTCCGACGAATCCGATTCCGGCGTCCGGGATCAGCTCGGCGGCCGCGTCCACCATGCCGAGTCCGGCGCGCAGCACCGGAACCAGCAGCGGCGGGTGGGCCAGGCGGAAGCCTTCGGTGGGAGCGACCGGTGTGGCGATCTCGAAGCGCTCCACCTCCGCCTCGCGCAGCGCCTCGTAGATCAGGATTCCGGTCAGATCCCGCAGTGCGGCACGGAAAGCCGGATTCGGCGTACGCTCGTCCCGCATCGTGGTGAGCAGGGCGGCGACGAGTGGATGGTCCACGGTGTGGGTGCGCATGAGGGAACGATAAGGTCGGTCGCGGGCGCGCCGCCGGACGCCACCGAACTTTTTCTCGATGCGGCGGAACCGAAACGCAACCGCGCGCGTCGAACCAAGTGGATGACGTACTCTGCCTGGGAACAACAGATGGGGGAAGCTCTGATGCGAAAGATGTCGGCGGACACCGAAGGCATCGCTGCCTATGGCGCGACCGCCCACGTCATGGCCGGTGAGATGGCGGCGGCGGGGGTGAGCGCGGCGGCCGCCGAGCCCGCGTTGCTCGGCCCGATCATGGGCCTGATCGGCGGTGACTTCATGGCGGCCTACGCCGCGGCGCACGCCGGGCACGTCGCCTCGATCGGTCAGCTGTCGGCGGTGCTGACCAGCATGGGCGGCGCTGCCACCGGTGCTGCGGCCGTCCTCACCGAGACCGACGCCGCCCACGCGGGCGCGCTGCGGAGCGCGGCCGCCGAGCTGGAGTGAGCGCGTGATCGATGTCAACGCACTGGCCCAGCCGATCCTGGACCTGCTCGCCAGCTTCGGCAGCGGTGTGCTGCCCTCCGGCGGTCCCACCGACGCGCTGCGCAGCACCTCGACCGCGGTCGACCGGATCCATCAGATGGGCCGCGACAGCATCAACGGGATGAACGACGCGTGGGACGGCCGCGCCGCCGACGCGGCCACGGCGAAGGCGCTGCGGGTGCAGACCTCCGCGGCGACCATCTCCGATCGCGGCAACGAGATGGCCACGGTCGTGAACCAGGCCGCGGGCGAGGTCGAGACGGGCCAGAAAGAGCTCACCGATATCGCGCAGTCCTTCGTGAACACCGCGGCGAGCATGGGCCCGGTCCTGGCGACGCCGGAGGGGCTGACGGTGCTCGTCGGTTCGGCGATCGACCATCTCAACCAGGCGCTCACTGTCGTCGGCCGGGTGCAGAACGAGTTGCAGACGCACACCGCGTCGATGAACGACCTGACCCCGCCGCCGCCGACCCCCTCGCTCGCCGGTGTGCCCGCCGCGGGCGTGCAGCAAGCGGCGTCCGCCGCCTCCGGCGTGCTCAACGGTGCGGGCTCGCTGCTGAGCACCGTGATGGCCACACCCACCCAGTCGCAGTCCACACGCAGTTCCCGCGGCACGCCGGGCACGTCGGGCACGCCTCGGCCCGACACGGGTTCGTCGGGGGCGCCCGACGACGGCAAGGGCGTGAAGATCACGCTGCCCGACGGCAGTGTCGTGGAGGCCCCCAACGAGCAGGCCGCCACGGCGGTCCGGTCGGCGATCGGCGCCGTCGGCACGCCCTACGTCTGGGGCGGCAACACCCCGGGCGCGGGATTGGATTGCAGCGGGCTCACCAAATACGCCTACGGCGAGGCGGGCGTCGACCTGCCCAGGCTCGCGTGCGACCAGGGCAACGGGGCAACACCGGTGTCGGCCGGTGACCTGATGCCGGGCGACCTCGCGATCTGGGACGGCCACGTGGCCATGGTGATCGGCAACGGACAGTTCGTCGAGGCGGGTGACCCGGTCCAGATCAGCTCGATTCGAACGGAGAACTCAGGCATGGACTTCTACGGTTTCTACAGGCCGACGGCATGACCCGACCACAAGTCCCCAATGTCACGGTGGCGGCGAGCAGCAACCGCTCGGGCACCATCTCGGTGCGCGCCACCGATCAGGGCATGCCGGTGGAGATCAAGTTCGAGCGCAGCGAATACCGCTACGGCGCACAGTCGCTCGCGAACGAGATCCTGCGGCTCACCCAGCGTTCCGCCATCGCGGCGCGGGCGCGGCGGCGCGAACTGCTCGCCGAGGCGGGCATGCCGTCGGACATCCTCGACCGGCTCGGCCTGCCCACCCGCCAGCAGGCGGTCGACGAGCTGGACCGGATCGACGACGCGGACACGGGACCGACGAGCTGGATGAGGCCGGTATGAGTGCGGAAATGGACGCCCTGGTCGCGTCGGCCACCCAGAAACTGGAGGCGCTGGAAGCCGCGCTGTACGGGCTGAAGCAGGTGCGTGGGCGGTTCACCTCGCCGGACGGCGCGGTGAGCGTCGAGGTCAACAGCGACGGCGCGCTGGTCGGCCTGACCTTGGCGGAATCGGTCACCTCGCTGCCGCCCGCCGAGGTCGGGCAGCTGATCGTCTGGGCGTGCAGGCAGGCCGCCGAGGACGCCGGCGCGCAGCGGTCCAAGGTCGTTGCGACACTGAACGAGTCGTTCGTGCCCGCCGCGGCGCCGCCCGCGGGCACGAATGGGGGCGGGCCGGATAGTGCCTGACGCGGAAGGTCGATAGGCTTCCGCACATGGCTTCTGGAGACATCGTCCCGATCGAGCTCGGCCTGACCGACGGCGATCTCGTCACCCTGTGGGCACCGCGCTGGCGAGACGGTGACGACGAGTGGGAGGCGTTCCTCGGGCACGAGGACGCCCTCTACGGTTTCGAGTCCGTGGCGGAGCTGGCCGCATTCATCCGAACCAACGCCGACAACGACCTCGTGGACCATCCGGCCTGGAAGGTTGTCGCGGGTCTGTCGGCGGTCGAACTGGAGCCGGAGGAGAACTTCTCCTTCGATCTGGTCGCGGTGCCGGAGCTGGCGGCGGGCGAGCCCGACGTCGACACCGTCGCCGAGCTGGAGGACACGCTCAGCATGGTCCGCAACATCGGCGAGGTGTGCGAACTCGAGACGGTGACCAAGTTCTTCGGTTCGCATCCGGTGCTCGGCGCGCTGCCCGGCGGCGTCAACGCGTTCGTCGGTCGCGACGGCGAAGAGTTGTGGGACCAGATCGGCGCGGCCATCGCCAAGGGCTGGGACGACGTACTCGACGCCATCGACTCCGTGGTGCGGACGCCCGAGGTCGACGCCGAGGCGGTCGCGGTGGCCGAGGCGGAGTTGCTGGCCGCCGAGGAGAACGTGGTCGACGCCGACGACGCGGCCGACAGCGACGAGGACGAGGAGTTCGAGCCGGTCGACCTCGACGCAGAAGACGAGGACGACGACGAGGAAGACGAGGACGAGTCGTTCTGGCACGAGGTCGGCATCGACCCGGTCAAGATCATCACCTCGGAGGGCAGCGTCTTCACGCTGCGCTGTTACCTCGACGACGAGCCGATCTTCCTCGGCTCAAAGGGCTCGATCACCGTGTTCTCCTCCGAGCGCGCGCTGGCCCGCTACCTCGCCGACGACCACGAGCACGATCTGGCGCGCGTGAGCACCTTCGCCGACGTGCAGACCGCGGCGGTGGACGGCTCGCTGGAGGTCGAGGTCACCGACGAGAACGTCTACGTGCTGCCCGGCCTGGCCGAGGACCTGGCCGAAGGCCCGGAGGCGGTCGACATCGAACAGCTGGACCTGGCGGTCGAGCTGTTCACCGACGCCGCCGACTACGCCGACGACGACACGGTGGAACAGGCCCTGGCCCAATCCACCCCGCTGGGCTGGTATGTCTCCTACCTGCTCAATCCGGATCCCACCCGGTTGGCGCCCAACCCGCCGTTCACCGCCGAGGCCCAGGCGTGGCGGGAACTGGAACGCAACCTGGAGTCCCGGCTCGACAAGCAGTAACTAGGCCAGCCGGATCCAGACCTGCTCGGCCTGCCCGAGCAGGCGTTGGTCCGCGCCGTAGACGGCGGTCGAGGCCCAGCATTTGCGGCCCTGTTCGCCGTGGAATTCGCCCACCACGACGCAGCGCTCGTCGACCTGCGGAATGCCGTGCACGGTGGCGGTCATCGACCCGAGCAGCGCGGGACGTTCGAGCATGCCGGGCAGCGACCAGCCGCCGGGGCAGTCCATCGCGGCCCACAGCAGCGGCGGCCCCAGCGGCACGGTGGCGTCGGGCACCCACGGCGCGGCCACTCGGTGGTCATCGAGTCGGCCGGGTTCGATGCGCAGCCCGTCGGCCCGGCCGCTGCCGCAGACGAAGCAGGACGCGAACATCTCGATGCTCGTGTAGCTGCGCGTCGCCTCGACCGCGTCGTCGAACGCGACATGACGCGGGGCGTCGCGTTCGAGTTCGCCGCTCTTGGACTCGGCGATCAGCGTGTCCCCGTCGTAGAGCCGTTCGTCCCGCACGGCCAGCGGCGTCTCCAGCGGCGGCGGACTGCGCAGGATCACGGTGACGGTCTGCTCGTCGCGCTGGTCGGCGAGCAGACCGGCCACGTAACCGCCGTTGCCGGAGTCGGGCGGACCGTTGAACCGGCGGGGGATGCGCAAAGTCGCCATGATCGCCACGCTAGCGAACCGTTTGCCGACCGGGCTGCGGAACCTTACCGCCGACCGCTTCCGTAGCGAACCGGTTACCGGCCCGCTTGCGCGACCTCGCCGCCGGCCGTTTTCGTTGCCGCACGGTGATCCGCGACCGCCTCCGGCGCGCGTGTCCGCTATCCGATGAGCACCGCGTATCCGGGCTTGATGATGTCGTCGATGATCCGCAGCCGTTCGGGGAACGGGATGAACGCCGATTTCATGGCGTTGATGGTGAACCGTTCCAGGTCGCTCCAGCCATAGCCGAACGTCTCGACCAGCTTCAGCATCTCCTGGCTCATGCTGGTGTCGCTCATCAGCCGGTTGTCGGTGTTCACCGTGACGCGGAAACGCAGTCGGGCCAGCAGGTCGAACGGGTGCTTGTCCAGCGAGGGCACCGCGCCGGTCTGCACGTTCGACGACGGACACAGCTCCAGCGGGATGCGCATGTCCCTGACGTAGTTGGCGACCGGCCCGAGCTGTGCGTCCTCGATCGCACCGGGCACGCTGATGTCGTCGGTGATCCGCACGCCGTGGCCGAGCCGGTCGCAGCCGCAGAACGCGAGCGCCTCGTGGATGGACGGAAGACCGAATGCCTCGCCGGCGTGAATGGTGAAGTGCGCGCTGTTGGCGCGCATGTATTCGAACGCGTCCAGATGCCTGCTCGGCGGGTAACCGGCCTCCGCGCCCGCGATGTCGAAACCGCCCACCCCGCGATCGCGGAAACGCACCGCGAGCTCCGCGATCTCTCGGGAGCGCGCGGCATGCCGCATCGCGGTGAGCAGGCAGGTCACCACGATCGGATGGCCGCTCTCGGCGGCGGCCGCCTCGCCTTCGCGGAATCCGGCCAGCGTGTGCTCGACCACCTCGTCCAGCGTGAGTCCGCGCTCCAAGTGCTGTTCGGGGGCGAACCGGACCTCCGCGTAGACGACGCCGTCGGCGGCGAGGTCCTCGGCGCATTCGCGGGCGACCCGGCGCAGGCCCTCCGGGGTCTGCATCACCGCGACGGTGTGCGCGAAGGTTTCCAGGTACCGTTCCAGCGATCCGCTGTCGGCCGCGTCGCGGAACCAGGCCGCCAGCGACGCCTCGTCGTGGGCGGGTAGCTCCTGGTAGCCGCAGTGCGCGGCTAGTTCCAGCACCGTCGCGGGCCGCAGGCCACCGTCGAGGTGGTCGTGCAGCAGCGCCTTCGGCGCTTGGCGGATCGAGGCGAGGGTCAGAGGCATCGGTCCAGTCATGTAACGACGGTAGCCGCAGCGCGCCGAAACGGCAGCCGACTCGGGTGGCAACCACCATCTCGTTGCCCGCCGGATGCGGGCCGGTCCACAACCGGACACCGCCCGGTCCTGCCTCACACCACCGGCCCCAACACGCCCGCGCGAACGCGTGCGGCCGCCACCAGGCGGCGGGCGGCACGCTTCGGCGCCGAATCGTACGGCGAGCGCGGTGCTCCGAACACTCCCTCGCGCGTGAAGTCTGACTCTCGCCGCACGGACGAGCTTCCGTGCAGCCGTGGTCGAGAGACGCCCTCATCGGCCCCGCGCTGCTGCGCCTCGAACGCGAGTACGGCAAGGCCGCCGGTGCGTGCGACGGTCGCAGACCGGCAATGCCCGGGCGATGCTCGGCGGCCGCAGGGTCAGCGCGGAGGCAGAGACCGGCGAGCGATTCGGGACACCATTGCCCGCGACAACCCCGGATGACTCAGGACAAGATGCGGTCGAGAACCAACGAGTCCGGAGCGGACGCGGCATCGGTTCCGATCGTGACGGCGTCGCGTAAGGCCGCGATGGCCCCGGGAAACGCCGCGGGCGTATCGGTGTGCAACGTGAGCAGCGGCTGACCTGCCGTCACGGCGTCACCGGGCTTGGCGTGCATCTCGACACCCGCGCCGAACTGCACGGGATCGCCCTGACGCGCCCGGCCCGCACCGAGGCGCCAGGCGGCGATGCCGACGCTCAGCGCGTCGAGCCGGGTCAGCACGCCGTCGGCGTCGGCGCGCACGGTCTCGGTGTGCTTCGCGGTGGGCAGCTTCGCGTCCGGGTCGCCGCCCTGGGCGCGGATCATCGCGCGCCAGTGATCCATCGCCCTGCCGTCGGCCAGCGCGTCGGCGGGATCGGCGTCGAGACCGGCCAGCGCGACCATCTCACGAGCCAACGCGATGGTCAGCTCGACGACGTCGGCGGGGCCGCCGCCCGCGAGCACCTCCACCGATTCCGCGACTTCCAGGGCATTGCCCGCGGTGCGGCCGAGTGGGGTGTCCATGGCGGTGAGCAGGGCAATCGTCCGCACGCCCGCGTCGGCGCCGAGCTCGGCCATCGCGGTGGCCAGCTCGCGCGCCCCGTCAAGGGTCTTCAAGAAGGCGCCGGAGCCCACCTTGACGTCCAGCAACAGCGCAGCGGTGCCCTCGGCGATCTTCTTGCTCATGATCGAACTGGCGATCAGCGGGATCGACTCGACCGTGCCGGTGACGTCGCGCAACGCGTAGAGCCGCCGGTCCGCGGGCGCGAGGTCGGCGCCCGCCGCGCAGATCACCGCACCGATGCCGGGATCGGCCAGCAGCTCGCGCATCCGCGCCGCGGGCACGTCCGCCTGCCAGCCGGGAATCGATTCCAGCTTGTCCAGGGTGCCGCCGGTGTGCCCGAGACCGCGCCCGGACAACTGCGGCACCGCCGCGCCGCACGCCGCGACCAGCGGCGCGAGCGGCAGCGTGATCTTGTCGCCCACCCCGCCGGTGGAGTGCTTGTCCACCGTCGGGCGTGGCAGGCCGGTGAGGTCCATGCGCCGCCCGGAGGCGATCATCGCGGCGGTCCACCGCGCCGTCTCCCGCCGCGTCATCCCGCGCCAGACGATCGCCATGGCCAGCGCGGACATCTGCTCGTCGGCCACCGCGCCGCGGGTGAAGCCGTCGATCACCCAGTCGATCTGCGCGTCCGACAACTCGCCGCCGTCGCGCTTGGTGGTGATGATCGAAACCGCGTCCAGTGCCGTCACGGTCGACAGTCTGGCACGGGCCGACGCGCGCCCGGGTTCTCGCCGATGGGACGAAACCACCATCCGGCACCTTTCCGGGCGCGCCGGACCCCCGATCGGCCGGGTCGATCGCGCCGGGAGGCCCGCGGCCGCGAGTCAGGGCCAAGTCGATCTCGGTGTCGTGGCGGTCGATGCGGGGAGGCCCGCAGCCGCGAGCGAGGGGCACCACCGGCAGCAGCACACGCGTCGCCGGTGTACTCGCTCAGACCTGCCCGGCGTCCAAGTCGTCGGGACCGAACGCGTCCGGCAGCAGCGTGCGCAGCGGCACCGGCCCGGCCTTGTGGTCGACCAGGAGATCGGCCCCGCCGTGCTCGTGCAGCAATTGGCGGCAGCGCCCGCAGGGCATCAGGATTTCGCCGCGAGAATCCGTCACGGAGATCGCCCGCAGACGTCCCCCACCCCCCGAAATCAAGTTACCGATGAGTACACATTCGGCACACAGGCCCAAACCGTATGAGACATTTTCCACATTGCAACCGCTCACCACGCGGCCATCGGCACTGAGAGCCGCGGCGCCGACCGGAAACCGCGAGTACGGCGCATAGGCGTTGCGCATAACTTGAAACGCGCTGGCCCGCAATAATTTCCAGTCGATTTCCGGCAAAAACAACCCCTCTCGGACCGACCCGATCACGGCCGTGCGAAGGCCACGACGGAACCTCGCACCCATCAAGAAAGGTAAGCCTAACCCGATCCGGTGTCGCGCAACGCACGGTACGCCGAATTAGTTCCGGGATTGCTGGAGGATTAGAGTCCAGAACAGATCGGTTCAGGTTCCCTGCGACGGGCCGGAGTACAGCCACCTGGGCATTCGCCCGCCACGCCGTCGGCGTCGGACCTGCGACCGGGTCCATCAACGACGTTGGAGGCACCGCACTCTATGACCACGATTGAAGCTCCGGCCCAGCCGAAGCGGAAGACGCTGTACCGAGGCGACCCTGGCATGTGGTCGTGGGCGCTGCACCGGATCACCGGCGTCACCATCTTCTTCTTCCTCTTCGTCCACGTGCTGGACACCGCCCTGGTGCGCGTGAGCCCGGACACCTACAACGAAGCGATCGAGACCTACAAGACGCCCATCGTGGCGTTGATGGAGATGGGCCTGGTCGTCGTCGTCCTGTTCCACGCGCTCAACGGCGTCCGCGTGATCCTGGTGGACTTCTGGTCCAAGGGCCCGAAGTACCAGCGGCTGATGCTCTGGATCATTCTCGCGATCTGGTTCCTGCTGGCCGTTCCCGCGATCGGGCGCCAGTTCTTCTACCTGTTCACGGAGCACTGAAATGAGCGCACCTGTCATCGGTAAGTCCTATGACCGTCCGGCCAGCCTGGACCTGCCCCGCTCGCCGCGCGCGCGCTCGAACAACAACTTCGAGAAGTACGCCTGGCTGTTCATGCGCTTCTCCGGCCTGCTGCTGATCGTGCTGGTACTCGGCCACATGGCGATCATGCTGCTGCTCGACGGCGGCGTGAAGCGGCTCAACTTCGCCTTCGTCGCAGGCCGCTGGTCCAGCCCGTTCTGGCAGTTCTGGGACCTGACCATGCTGTGGCTGGCCCAGCTGCACGGCGGCAACGGCCTGCGCACGGTCATCGACGACTACTCCCGCAAGGACTCGACCCGCTTCTGGCTCAAGACCCTGCTTGCCGTCTCGATGATCCTGATCATGGGCGTGGGCACCTACGTCATCTTCACCTTCGACCCCAACATCAGTTAGGAACAGGCCCCCTCGCATGAGTGAGCGCAGCGAACGAACCATCGGGACTGGTGAATCTCGTCCTGTCCAGGAGCACCGCTACGACGTCGTCATCGTCGGCGCGGGCGGCGCGGGCATGCGCGCCGCGATCGAGGCCGGCCCGCGGGTTCGGACGGCGGTGCTGACCAAGCTGTACCCGACGCGCAGCCACACCGGCGCGGCGCAGGGCGGCATGTGCGCCGCGCTGGCCAACGTCGAAGAGGACAACTGGGAATGGCACACCTTCGACACGGTCAAGGGTGGTGACTACCTGGTCGACCAGGACGCCGCGGAGATCATGGCCAAGGAGGCCATCGACGCGGTGCTCGACCTGGAGAAGATGGGCCTGCCGTTCAACCGGACGCCCGAGGGCAAGATCGACCAGCGCCGCTTCGGCGGGCACACGCGCGATCACGGCAAGGCCCCGGTCCGCCGGGCGTGCTACGCCGCCGACCGCACCGGCCACATGATCCTGCAGACGCTGTACCAGAACTGCGTCAAGCACGACGTGGAGTTCTTCAACGAGTTCTACGTGCTGGACCTGGTGCTCACCGAGACCGATCGCGGCCCGGTCGCCACCGGCGTGGTCGCCTACGAGCTGGCCACCGGTGACATCCACGTCTTCCACGCCAAGTCGATCGTGTTCGCGACCGGCGGCTCGGGCCGGATGTACAAGACCACCTCGAACGCGCACACCCTGACCGGCGACGGCATGGCGATCGTGTTCCGCAAGGGCCTGCCGCTGGAGGACATGGAGTTCCACCAGTTCCACCCGACGGGCCTGGCCGGGCTCGGCATTCTGATCTCCGAGGCGGTCCGCGGCGAGGGCGGCATCCTGCGCAACGCCGACGGCGAGCGGTTCATGGAGCGCTACGCCCCCACCATCAAGGACCTCGCGCCGCGCGACATCGTCGCCCGCTCGATGGTGCTCGAGGTGCTGGAGGGTCGCGGCGCGGGACCGAACAAGGATTACGTCTACATCGACGTGACCCACCTCGGCGAGGACGTGCTCGAGGAGAAGCTGCCCGACATCACCGAGTTCTCCCGCACCTACCTGGGCGTGGACCCGGTGAAGGAATTGGTGCCGGTGTTCCCCACCTGTCACTACGTGATGGGCGGCATCCCGACCCGCATCCGCGGCGAGGTGCTGCGCAACAACAGCGACATCGTCCCCGGCCTCTACGCCGCGGGTGAGTGCGCGTGCGTCTCGGTGCACGGCGCGAACCGTCTGGGCACCAACTCGCTGCTGGACATCAACGTGTTCGGCCGCCGCGCCGGCATCGCCGCCGCGGAGTACGCGCAGCGCAGCGAGTTCGTCGAGCTGCCGGAGAACCCGGCGGGGATGGTGCAGGACTGGCTGGCCCAGCTGCTGAGCGAGCACGGCGACGAGCGGGTCGCCGACATCCGCACCGAGCTGCAGCGGTCGATGGACAACAACGCCTCGGTGTTCCGCACCGAGGACACGCTCAAGCAGGCGCTCACCGACATCCACGCGCTCAAGGAGCGTTACGCGCGGATCACCGTGCAGGACAAGGGCAAGCGCTACAACAGCGACCTGCTCGAGGCCGTCGAGCTCGGCTTCCTGCTCGAGCTGGCCGAGGTCACCGTGGTCGGCGCGCTCAACCGGAAGGAATCGCGCGGCGGCCATGCCCGCGAGGACTACCCGGACCGCGACGACGTCAACTTCATGCGCCACACCATGGCCTACAAGGAAGGCTCGGAGCTCCTTTCGGACATCCGCCTGGACTTCAAGCCGGTGGTGCAGACCCGTTACGAGCCGATGGAGCGTAAGTACTGATGACTGCTGTTGCCGAAGCACCCTCTTCGCAGACGCCCGCTCCGGTCCCCGAGGGCTCGGTGATGATCACCGTGAAGGTGGCCCGGTTCAACCCGGAGGACGACAAGGGCGCGCACTGGGAGTCCTTCCAGGTGCCGGTCCTGCCGACCGACCGCTTCCTGAACGTGCTGATCTACATCAAGTCCTACCTGGACGGCACGCTCACCTTCCGTCGTTCGTGCGCGCACGGCGTGTGCGGTTCGGACGCCATGCGGATCAACGGTGTCAACCGGCTGGCCTGCAAGGTGCTGATGAAGGACATGCTGCCCAAGGAAGGCAAGTCGATCACCGTCACCGTCGAGCCCATCCGAGGCCTGCCCGTGGAGAAGGACCTCGTGGTGAACATGGAGCCGTTCTTCGACGCGTTCCGCGCGGTGAAGCCCTACCTGATCACCTCGGGTAACGAGCCCACCCGCGAGCGCATCCAGAGCCAGGCCGACCGCGCCCGGTTCGACGACACCACCAAGTGCATCCTGTGCGCCTGCTGCACCACCTCCTGCCCCGTGTACTGGAGCGACGGCAGCTACTTCGGCCCGGCCGCGATCGTGAACGCCCACCGCTTCATCTTCGACAGCCGCGACGAGGGCGCCCGCGAACGCCTCGACATCCTCAACGACGTCGAGGGCGTCTGGCGCTGCCGCACCACCTTCAACTGCACCGACGCCTGCCCCCGCGGCATCGAGGTCACCAAGGCCATCCAGGAAGTCAAGCGAGCCTTGCTGTTCACCCGCTGATTTCACGGATCCAGCCGAACCGAAGGCCGCCTCCATCAATGCGATGGAGGCGGCCTTCGCCGTTTGTGAGGGGGACTGCCCGCATCGGCGGTCGCCGGCATTCGCAGCCTGGCGACCAGTACGTGGCGTACTTGACGTACTTGTAGAAGGGCGGGATTATGGAGACGCAGCGATTCTGGAGGTGACCGATGTCAGCGGTGCACTATGACAGCTACACCGACGCGCGTGCCCATCTCAAAGAATTGTTGGATGCTGCCGTACGAGGACGTGTGGCGACGGTACGGCGCGACGCCGAGTACGCCGCGGTGGTCGATGCTGAACGGCTCCGCTACATGCTTGCGAAGGTTTGCCCGTCCGGTGCGGAAGTGGTTGCCGAGAACGGGGGATGGTCGGTGTTCCTACCAGGGTTGCCGGTGGCCGCTGACGGCAGCACGCTCGATGAAGCCATAGACGAGACGATCGCCGCGTTGCGCGAATACGCCGAGGACTGGCAAACCAGGCTCCGCGATGCACCGAACCATCGGGAGAACTGGGGCCTCATTCAGCTGATCGGCCTGAGCAACGACGCCCAACTTCGGGAATGGCTGGTCGGAGCCGCCGGATGACCTGGCCGCAGCCGACTCGCAAACGCCACGAACAGTTTTGCGAAATCGAGGGGTGGGAGCGGATACGGGATGCACGAGGCCGCACTGGAACCCACCACATCACTTACGAATTGGGCCTACCGGACGGCCGAATTCTGCGCACACGCATCTCCCATCCCGTCGATCGCACAACTTACGGCTCTTCCCTGTGGGCGCACATCTTGCGGGACCAGCTGGACGTAACGGAGGATTCGTTCTGGGAATGCGTCTTGAACGATGTGCTGCCGAACCGCGGTGTTCCAGAAAAGCCCAAGTCATCATTGCCCATCGACCTCGTGCACTTGCTGATTCAGCGAGTCGGTCTCACCGAGGACGAAATCGCCCTGATGACCCGGGAGGAAGCGATCACTCGCATACAGCGGTTCTGGACCGAAGGCCGCTGAAACCAGATTGCCGACCACGGCGCCCCGGGAATGCTCGAGCAAGAAGTCGAGCGAGCGTCCTTCATCCGTCAGACCGTTCTTCGAGCGTTGCCGCGAGGGCCGAGGCGAGGGCGGCCACGGCGCGATCGTCGTCGCGGGCCAGTTGACGCAGGGTATTCAGCGCGATGGCGCCCGGCATCTCGGCGAGCGCTTGGGTCAGGCGTAGCCGCACCGCTGAATCACCCTTGTGTTCGTTCAGCTCGTCGGCCAGCGCGCTGATGATCCGGCCGGCCCACTCCGGGTCGCGCGCCAGCGTCCCCAGGATCTCGGCCGCCTCGACATCGTTCGGGCCCTCGACCACTGTGCCGACGAGCGCGGGCACGGCCAGTGTCATGCCGCGCGCGCCCAAGGAGAGAGCGGCACGTCTGCGGACCGTCGCGTCCGGGTCATCGAGCGCGCTGGTGAGCGCCGCCGTGGTCTCGTCGCCCGGTAGTTCGGCGAGCGCCAGGACCGCGCGCCGCCGGATGTCGACGTTGTCGGAGGCCAGGCCGGCCGCCACGCTCGCCGCACTGTCACCGCCGGCTCGCGCGAGCGCCCACCGCAGTGCCCCGGCCACGTACGGATCGGATTCGGTGAGCACCGCCTCGGCCAGCAGTTCGGCGGGTACCGACACGTCCTCGGCCGGGGCCAGGACCGCCTGCTGTCGTTGGGCGGCGTCCGGCGAACCGAGCCCGCGCAGGAGTTCGACGATGCGCAGGGCGTCTTGCCAGCCGGACGGTTCGGCGGCATCGACCCTGCGCAGTCGCTCGAGCAGTTCCCGCTCTCGGTTCAGTCGTTCTTCTGTTTTCCGGATGAGGTCGCCGACCAGCGCGGACGGTGTGAATCCCGCGTCGTCGAGCGCGCGTCCGATCTGGCTCAGCGACATTCCCAGGGACCGCAGCCCCTCCACATGGAAGATGCGCCGGATGTCCTCCGGGGAGTATTCCCGGTAGCCGCCCACGGTGCGGCCGGTCGGTCGCACCAGCCCGAGGGAGTCGTAATGCCGGAGCATCCGCGCGCTCACCCCCGAGCGCCGCGCCACCTCACCGATCAGCACGCAGTTGTCTCCTCCCGATCCGGACCGAGCGCGACAACCCGTTTCGCCTGATCGACGGCGAGGTCGAATCCGGCCTCCGGATCGCGCAGGAGTCGCTCGGTGGCGCTCGCATGCGCACGCACCACCGGGTCGTCGCTCGCCGTCGCCGCCCGGAGGACCGGCTCGACCACGTCACCCAGCGCGACGAGAGCGCGGCTCAGGCTCAACCGTACGTCCCGGTCACCGCGCCCGAACTGCGTGGCCAGCTCCGCGGCCAGACTTTCCTTGTCCCCCTCGGGCGCGAGGACGACGGCAGCGCGCCAAGCGGTCCGGGCTACCTCGTCATCGGCATCGTGCAGCAAGGACCGCGTGATCGCGGGCCAGGCGTCCTGGTCGCCGATCTTGGACAACGTGTGCAGCGCCTGACTGCGCGCCTGAGGACGCTCCGAACCCAGCTCCGCGCGGAGTTTCGGCACCGTGATCGCCGATGGCAGCCGCGTCAGCGCCCACGTGAGCATGTCGCGCACGAAGAAGTCCGGCTCGATCGCGCATCGTTCGATCAGCGCGTCGACGAAACCGGGATCGGGATGCGTGCCGATCGCGAGGGCTGCCTCGAGCCGCGTCGATGAGTTCTTCGCCGCCAATGCGCCGAGCAGTCGGGTGTGTTGTGGATTGCTGTGTGTCGAATTGATGGGGACCACCTCCGACAGCCAGTGAAGGCCTTGACACAGTGCGAAGGTCAAGCGCGGGTTCCGGCTGAACACTTCATGCAGTGCCCGGGGACGGTGGCTCTGGTAGGCCCGTGAACCTCGGAGCACTGGTCCACCTCTCCCCGGCGAGCACCACGTGGTCGAGGAAGCGGAGGCCGACGGTGCGGGCCGCTTCGATGAGGAGGGTGGTGGTGTGGCGGTCGTCGGAGCTGGGGGTCGGATCGCCGGAGGGGTGGTTGTGCACGATGGCGAAGGCGCGGCCGTCGTGCCGCAGAACGGTGTTCAGGACTTCGCGGACGGGGACGGACACCTGATCGACAGCGCCTTCGGCGACGAAGACCTTCTGACGGAGGCGGTTCTGCGCGTCGCAGACCAGCACGAGCAGACGCTCGACCCGGCAGCCCGCGAAGAGCGGGAGAGCGGCGGCGGCCACATCGGCGGGGCTGGTGAGCCGGATCGAAGCGTCCGGCCTCCCGCGTGCGCGCGCGCCGAGGTGGAAGGCGGCGATGATGGCGGCGGCCTTGGCCACGCCGATGCCCGCCCGACGCGACAACTCCTCCGGACGCGCCGACGACAAGCCGGCCAGCCCGCCGTGCTCGACCAGCAGCTCCACCGCCAGATCCAGCGCGCTCGCACCGCGCCTGCCGTGCCGCAGCAACAATGCGAGCAACTCCGCATCGCTCAGCGCTTGCGGGCCGAGCGCCAGCAACCGCTCGCGCGGCCGCTGCGTTACCGGCACGTCGATGAGAGAGACCGCCATGACTTCCACCCCTCGGTCACGCCAACAGTGCCCGGGATTCTGCCAGGGACCACCGACACCTCGGCCGCACCCATATGCTGGCTGATGTGCGGTTCGGTAGCCGAGTCGGTCGCGAGCTGGGGAGCTGAGGGGCGATGTGGTACCTGAAGGCGCAATGGCACCATGATTTCGACGACGAGCCGGTCGAGCTGTTCAGTGAGATCGGCGACGACGGTTTCGAGGTACGCAAGGTCGAGGTGTTCCGCGACGGGCACCGCGACTGGGCCGATTCCGGCCGCGGCACCGGCACGACCGAACTCGGGCAGATCCCGGTTCCGACGCCGGACGAGCTGAGCGCGGAGACCGAGTTCACCGCACTCCAGATCGACGCCGGAGAGTTCGATGAGGTCTGGCAGCGCGCTCTCGATGAGCAACGGCCCGCTTCGCCCAGGTAGGCCGCCGGTCGGAAGGGCCTAGCGATCCACCACGGCGATATCGGGTAGCCCGACGAACGCCTTCGCGGCCAGGCGCTGCAGATTGTGCAGCTGGCGCTCGTGCACGACGATCCGGCGCAAGGCCTCGTTGACGGTGGCGGCGCTGGACGACGTGCCCATGATGGCGGCGGCCGCGGCGAGCAGGTCCTGGTCGAGATCGATCCGCACGGATTTCATGCGCCCTCCTTCATACTTTCGCCATCTTGCGGCATAACGCCCGTTCATGTCCGGCAAATCGCGAACTCGGACTTGCGTAAATACCCTACGGGGGTATAGTTCCTGACATGGAACACAGGCACCACCCCGCGGCCGAACACGTTTCCCACGCCTCGCACGCCGGACAGCACACCGGGCACCACTCCCCCGCTACCTGGCGGATGGCGGCCATGGCCACGCTGCACTGCCTCACCGGCTGCGCCATCGGCGAAATCCTCGGCATGGTGATCGGCACCGCGCTGGGCTGGAACAACACCGCGACGATGGCGCTGGCCATCGTGCTGGCGTTCGTGTTCGGCTACGCGTTGACCATGCGCGGCGTGCTGCGGGCGGGCCTGCCGCTGTCGGCCGCCATCGGCACCGCGCTGGCCGCCGACACGGTGTCCATCACGGTCATGGAGATCGTGGACAACGCCGTGATCCTCGCCGTCCCCGGCGCGATGGACGCCCACCTGGACACCATCCTGTTCTGGATCACCCTCGCCTTCGCCCTGGCAGTGGCCTTCGTGCTGACCACGCCGGTCAACAAGTGGATGATCGGACGCGGCAAAGGCCACGCGGTGGTGCATTCGCTGCACGGCGCGCACTGATCAGCACGCCGCCCGATCCGCGCCGTCGGATGACACGACGACCCGCCCGCAGCCCGTTCAGCTAGGCAGATTGTCCAGCTGAACGGGCTTTTGTTGTCGCCGCGTGCCGGTGGTGCTTGCATCGAGTCATGTTCAGCGAGGCGCAGTTGTACTCGCCGGTGACCCGCACCGGCGACGGCGACGTGACCGTGCACCTGAGCGACGAGCACCCCGGTGTGCACGATCCGGAATACCGGGCCCGGCGCAATGCCATCGCCGCGCTGGCGTTGGATTACGCGCCGGGCAAACCGCCGCCGCACATCGCCTACACCGAGCAAGAGCAGCAGGTGTGGCGGATCGTGTCGGCCGAACTCGCGCGCAAGCATCGCACCTATGCCAGCGCGGAGATACTGACGGCCGCCGAGGCGCTGTCGTTGCCCACCGATCACATCCCGCAGTTGGACGAGGTGTCGGCGGCACTCGCACCGCTGACCGGATTCCGCTACGCACCGGCCGCGGGACTGGTGCCGCTACGAGAGTTCTTCGGTTCCTTCGCCGATCGGGTCTTCCACTCCACGCAGTACATCCGGCATCATTCCGCACCGCTGTACACGCCCGAGCCGGACGCCATCCACGAGATCATCGGCCATGCCAATCAGATCGCCAGCCCGCGTTTCGCGGCGATCTACGCGACCGTCGGCACCGCGGTCGCGCGCCTGAACACCGATCGCGCGCTGAAATTCCTCGCCGACGTCTTCTGGTTCTCGATGGAGTTCGGCGTCGTCCGGGAGCGCGGCGAGGTGCGGTGCTACGGCGCGGGCCTGCTGTCGTCCTACGGCGAGATCGAGGAGTTCCGGCACGCCGAGCTACGCCCCCTCGACATCGCCCGGATGGGCACCGCGACCTACGACATCACCCACTATCAGCCGACGCTCTACTGCGCGGACTCGATCAGCGAGATCGAGGACGTGATCGGCGGCTTCTTCGCGACCATCGACGACGACACACCCGACCGTCTGCGGCACGGCAGCCCCGTCGGCGCGTAGCGGTGCGGCCGGATCGAGATGTCAGGACTCGCGCCTCGGTCCGAGCGGCATGCCCGCGTCCAGGAAATCCAATGTGCGAGTGATGTTCTCGACGTTCAAGGGCGTCATCGTCGCCATGGCGAGTGCCGCGCCCGCCATCGCGCCCGCCGCCACCCGCACCTCGAAGTCGTCGGCGGGCCTGCCGAGATGGTCGGCAAGCAGGCCCGCGATGAGGTCGATGCTGCGAATGATCTCCAAGCCGATGGCCGACCGCAGCTCCGGCACGTGATAGAGCAGCGCCTGCCGCTCCTGCTCGAACGCCAGCTCGGCGGCGGGCAGATTACCGAAGACTTCGAGCACCGCGTTGCGGAAGGCCGCCATCGGTCCGATGTCACGCGGCTGACGCCGCAGCGCTTCGATCATCGCCGGATCGAGATCGTCCGCGAGCACCAGCTGTTCCTTGGACGGGAAGTAGCGGAAGAAGGTGCTCGGCGAGACATCGGCGGCCGCGGCGATCTGCTCGATCGTCGTCTCGTTGTAACCCTGCTCGCGGAACAGCCGGAAAGCCTCGACGCGGATCGTCCGGCGGGTCCGTTCCTTCTTCCGCTCGCGCAGACCCTGCGCCGTCCCGTTCGCGGGTAGCTCAACCGACATGAATCGATTCTGCCGCACCCGGCTCCGGCGACCGGGCCGGTTGCCGCGTGCGCACCGACGTCGCCGTGAGCACCGCCGCCAGCACGCACAGCGCGGCGCAGGTCCACAGCATCGCGCTCATGCCGCCGAGGAAGGCCACCTGCACCTGGTGCAGCATCGACGGATCACCCAGCTTGCGGGCGGTGGCGACACCCGCGTTCACGCCGTCGGCGATCGGTTCGCGGTCGAGCTCACCCAGGTCCGCCCGGTACCGGGTGGACAGCACGGTGCCCAGCACCGCTACGCCGATGGTGCCACCGGCCTGGCGCAGCGCCTGCAACAGCGCGGAACCGGAGCCGGAGCGTTCGGCGTCCAGGTCACCCATCGCCATGCCCATGGCCGCGGGCATCACCAATCCCATACCGGCGCCGAGCAGGGTCAGCCACAGCGCGGCGAAGCCGTAGCCGCTGTCCACCGTGGTCAGCGCGCCCAGCGCCAGCGAGCCGGCCAGCAGGGCGAAACCGGCGGCCACCACCACGCGCACGCCGAGTTTCGGCAGCACTCTGTCGACCAGCCTGCTGCCGACCAGCAAACCGCCGATCAACGGAAGCAACCGAAGGCCGCTGCCGAGCGCGTCCACGCCGAGCACCGCCTGGAAGTACTGCGGAACGGTGAAGAACATGCCGAACATGGCGAAGTTCACCACGATGGAAAAAGCTGTGCCCCAGCGGAATCCGTCGGCGGCGAAGAGACCGAGATCGATCAGCGGATGCGCGGTCCTGCGCTGCCACAGCAGGAAGGCGGCCAGCAGCAGCACACCGGCCGCGACGATCGCCCAGGCCGGGCCGTCGCCCCAGCCTTTCTCACCGATCCGGATGAAGCCGTAGGTGAGTCCGAGCATGCCCGCCGCGGACAGCGCGACGCCGGGCAGATCGATCCGGAAGCGCTGCGCGCTGCGCGACTCGGGCACCAGCGCGGCGACGGCGCACGCGCCGATCACGACCATCGGCACGTTGATCAGGAACACCGAACCCCACCAGAAATTGCGCAGCAGCCAGCCGCCGACGATCGGGCCCAGCGGCAGGCCGATCGCGGTCGAGGTGATCCAGATGGTGAGCGCCCGCTGCAGTTCGGCGGGTTCGGGGAACAGCGCGGGCAGCACCGACATCGACAGCGGCATCATCGCCGCCGCGGCGATGCCGAGCACCACGCGCGCCGCGATGAGTTCGCCGGGCGAGCCGGCCACGGCGCACGCGATGGACGCCACACCGAACAGCGCCAGGGCGGCGAGCAGGAACTTCTTGCGGCCGTAGCGGTCGCCGAGCGCGCCCGCGGGCAGCATCACGGCGGCCAGCGCCAGCGTGTAGGCGCTGCTGAACCATTGCAGCGCGGCGGTATTCGCGTTCAGGTCGACGGCGAGCGTCGGCAGCGCCACGGTCAGCACTGTGACATCGAGCCCGATGGTCAACATCGCCACGGCCAGCGCGCCGAGGGCGAGCCAGCGACGGGCCGAGTCGGTCTTCATGACGCCTCCAAAAATGATAGCTACAGTAATTTGATAGTAGCTTTCATTTAGTAGTGACTGTCAATACCGCCGCGGGGACGGCATGCTCGATCACCGGATCGCTCGCTAGGCTCATCGGCGATGAAGATCACTCGCCGTGCCTTGCTCTGCGTAGGCGCCGTGCTCGCCGTCGCCGCGCTCGGAGCGACAGCCGCGCCGTCCGTCGCAGCGCCGAGCACCACCACGCCGTTCACCACCCCGAACACCGACGGGTGCCCGCAGAAGACCTCGCCGCCGGCGCCGATCGACACCTCCGAGGTGCCCGCGCCAGGACAGCCGGCTCCACCGCCGCTCCCGATTCCTTCCCCGCCGATCGGGGGCGCGCGCCTCGGCGAGTGCGGAGTCGTGCTTCCCAAGAACGCGCCGCCCGCTCCACAGGACATTTCGGCGACGGCGTGGCTGGTGGCGGACCTGGACACCGGAGAAGTGCTGGCCGCGAAGGACCCGCACGGCCGCTACCGTCCCGCGAGCACGATCAAGGTGCTGCTGGCCACGCTGGCGCTGCGCACGTTGAATCTCGACAAAGTGGTCATCGGCACGCAGGCCGACGCCGACGCCGACGGCACAAGGGTCGGCATCGGGCCCGGCGGCCGCTACACCAACCGGCAGCTCATGCAGGCCCTGATCATGGCTTCGGGCAACGACGCGGCACATGCCATCGCCGCGCAACTCGGCGGCGACGCCGCGACGGTCGCCAAGATGAACGACCTGGCGAAATCGTTGCGCGCCATGGACACTCGCGCGGCCACCCCCTCCGGACTCGACGGCCCCGGCATGAGCACCTCGGCCTACGACCTCGCCGTGCTGTTCCGCGAGGCGATGACCATCCCGCTGTTCGCCGAGCTGATCCACACCGAGCAGGTCGACTTCCCCGGCTACCCCGCCGACCCCTCGATTCCCGGTGACACCGACCGTCCCGGCTACCCGATCGGCAACGACAACCAGCTGCTCTACAACTACGACGGCGCCCTCGGCGGCAAGACCGGCTTCACCGACGACGCGCGCCAGACCTTCGTCGCCGCCGCCCAGCGGGGCGGCCGCAGGCTCGCCGTCACCCTTCTCAAGGCCGACGTGCAACCGGTGCGGCCGTGGGAGCAGGCCGCTCGCCTGCTCGACTACGGGTTCGCGCTACCCCGCGGCGCCGTGATCGGCAACCTGCCCGGCGCGGTGGTGCCCCAGCGTGACCAGAGCGGAGTCACTCTGGCCGCGCCGCCGACGCCGGACTCCGGGCCGGCCACGGCATCGGCGCCGGGAAGCGATCCGTCCGCCATGCCGCACACCGGGGATCACCGCACCGGCGCGCGAACCGTGCTGATCATCGGCGGCGTCCTGGTGGTCGCCGCTCTGCTGCTAGGGGCACGGCGCGCGACCCGGCGGCGCTGACCGATCAGCGCCTGCGCAGACCGGAAAGGGCAAGAGCCGCAAGCGCTCCCGCGCCGAAGAAGGCGGCGCCCACCCCCATCGATACGTCACGCGCACCGACCCGCGGCGCGATCACGGCCGGTCCCGGCGCGGGGACCTCCGCCTCCGGCTCGTTCTCCGCGGCGGTGGCGGCCCATGCGGTGGCGAACAGGACGATGCGGTAGGTGACGTAGCTGAACACCATCAGGCCGATGATCGAGCCGAAGGTGGCGCCCGCCGGACTGCTGAGCACCGATTGCAGATAGATCGAAGCGACGATCTTGAACACCTCGAAGACCAGCGCGGCCAAGCCGGCCGCTCTGGCGGCACTGGCCAGCGTCACCGGTTCCCGGGGCAACCGTGCGATGGCCCACGCGAACACCGCCCAGGAGGCGAGGAATCCGAGCGCGATCGACGCCAGCGACAGCAACACGCCCGCACCGGGCAGGTCGCCGAGGCCGAGGTCGTCGAGCAGCTGGCTGCCCAGCGAACTCGACGCCAGCGCCGACAACCCGAGCGAGACGGTGAACGCGAGACCGAGACCGATCAACGCGCCGAGATCGGACAGCTTGGTCATCAGCCAGTTACCGTCCGGGGACTTCTGATCCCATTGCTCGGTGAGCGCGGCGCGCAGGTTGGCCATCCAGCCGAGCCCGCTGTAGACGCCGGTGACCAGGCCGAGCACGCCGACTGTGCGCCGGGATTGGACCGCCTGATCGATCAGGTCGTTGAGCTGGGTGCCGAACGAGCCGGGGATGTTCTCGACGATCTTGCCGCGCAATTCGTCCAGCAGTTCCGGATTGTTGTACAAGACCACGCCCGCGACCGCGAAAGCGACCATGAGCAGCGGAAACAACGACAACACGGTGAAATACGTAATGCCTGCCGCGTAGTAGTCACCCCGTTGCCGCTGATAGCGTCCCGCAGCGCGGACCAGATGGTCCAGCCACGGTTTCGCCTGAATCCGGCGTTCGATCCCGGCTTTGACGTTGTCGATCACCTGCACCATTCGCCCCTTCGGCCGAGAGACCCCGCACCGGTGATACCCGGTCGAGCGGGCGACAACCGCCCGGCGAAGGAGAGCAGCCGCTCAGCGACGCAGCAGACCGACCCGGTCGTAGACCTGTGCGAGGGTGTTGCCTGCGATCTCTCGCGCGCGCTCCGCGCCTGCGGCGAGTACGCGGTCGAGTTCACCTTGATCCGACATGTACTCTTGCACCTTCGCCCGCAACGGCGTGACAAATTCCACCAGCGCGTCGGCCACATCGGCTTTCAGCTCGCCGTAACCCTTACCCTCGAAATCCTTTTCCAGGGTGACGATCGGCGCACCGGTCAGCGAACTCAGGATCACCAGCAGGTTGCTGACGCCCGGCTTTCGCTCCGGGTCGTAGCGGATCTCGCGTTCGGTGTCGGTGACCGCGGATTTCACCTTCTTCGCGGTGACCTTCGGGTCGTCGAGCAGGTTGATCAGGCCCGCGTCGGTGGAGGCCGACTTGCTCATCTTGGCGGTCGGGTCCTGCAGGTCGTAGATCTTCGCCGTGCCTTTGACGATGTGCGCCTCCGGCACCACGAACGTCTTCTTGAACCGAGTGTTGAAGCGCTGGGCCAGGTTTCGGGTCAGTTCCAGGTGCTGACGCTGGTCCTCGCCGACGGGTACCTGATGGGCGCGGTAGAGCAGGATGTCCGCGGCCATCAGCACCGGGTAGGTGAACAGGCCGACGGTCGCGTTCTCCGCGCCCTGCTTCACCGACTTGTCCTTGAACTGGGTCATCCGGCTGGCCTCGCCGAAACCGGTGATGCAGCTGAGCACCCAGGCCAGTTCGGCGTGCTCGGGCACCTGGCTCTGCACGAACAGGGTCGACTTCTTCGGATCGATGCCGAGCGCGAGCAGCTGGGCGGCGGCGGCCTTGGTGCGCAGCCGCAGCTCCTTGGGCTCCTGCGGCACCGTGATCGCGTGCAGATCCGGGATGAAGTACAGCGCGTCGTAGTCGTCCTGCATGGTCACCCAGTACTGCAGCGCGCCAAGGTAGTTCCCGAGATGGAACGAGGAGCTGGTCGGCTGGATCCCGGACAGAACCCGCTGTTTGCGTTCGGCGGCCGGGCTGGGCGCAGGACTGGACATACCCCGATCTTCGCATGCGGCTCAAGCCGAATTTCGCTGCACCCAGTTGCGCGGGTCCACTCCTGGCATGCTCGGCCGTCCCCTGCTGACCAGTTCGTGTTCCCGCTGGGACAGCATCTTGTAGACCGGCGCGCTGGGCCCGGCGAGCGTGCCGCGCAGCATCGGGGGCACCAGCGGAACCGACACGTGCGCGGCGCGCACCGCCCGGGACAGTCCCTGGTAGGCCACCTCCTCCGCCACACCCCAGCGCATCCCGTACATCCGGCGGATGCGTGCCGGCAGACTGCCCTGCACCAGCAGGTAGAACGCGGAGGTGACCTGCTGCAACGGCACGCCCTGCGCGTAGGGGACGCGCTGTCCGGCCAGGTAGGAGCCGACCAGCCGCGCCTCGTCGGTGAGGAACAGTTCGTCGGAGGCGAGGTAGCCGTCGAAGAAGGCCCGGAACTCGGGGTAGCTCGCCGGCGCGGCGTCCACGGGCATGCCGAACAGCTCGCCCCAGCGCACGTAGTCCTGGTAGAGCCCTTCGCGCTCGCCGTCGGTCATGGTGCGCACCAGCAGGTCGTACATCACCTCGGCCGAGTCGAACGTGAAGGCCATCGTCATGAACATCAGGTGCGGATCGAGCGCGGAGTACTCGGTGCCCGCCGGGTGGTGGGCACCGGCGTCCTCCGGCAGCGCCCCACGCACCTTGACGTGCCGTTTCCTGGTGAACGCCAGCGCGCGATCGGCCTCGGCCTTGCTGCCGAGGAACACCGCTTCGAACAGACGGCCGGTCAGCGCCAGCCGGGTGTAGGGCGTCATGCGGTGCTCGGTGTTCTCGGCCGTGCCGACGTAGAGCAGCGGATCGACCGCGCCGATCACCAGAGCCCGCACACCGTAGGTCAGCCCCACCGCCCGCTTGGTCATCACCCGCCGGACCATCGAGTGGTCACTGAAATAGCCGGGCTCGGACATGACCGCCTCCTCGTCGAGAACATCTGGCAATAGCATCCACCAGAACGACGAATTCTGGCAATAGCTGTGTCCAAATTGCTGTGTTCGGCCGCGACTGCGTGGCGGCGTGTTCGCATGCTCGGTCTCAGTGGCCGAGTCTTAAGCGCTACCGACCGCCGCATACGCCGGGGAACCGGCGTGCGCGACGATCGGGGGCACCGGCTTCGGCGTACCTGTAAGAATCGAAGGGTGACGGCGCAACGGACCTATGGGGGTGTTTCCGCCGAGGAGCGCCGGGCGCAGCGGCGTGCGGCGTTGCTGGAGGCCGCGCTCGAGATCATCGGCACGGAAGGGCTGGGGAAGCTGACCGTGTCGGGGTTGTGCGCGCGGGCCGGTCTCAACGAGCGGTACTACTACGAGAACTTCGACAGTCGCGACGCCGTGCTCACCGCCCTGATCGACGGGATCGCCACGGAACTGGCCGCGGCCATCCTCGCCGCCGTCCGCACCGCCGCCACGGACACGCGCGCGACCGCGCACGCCGCGATCACCGCGGGCGTGCACCTGCTCACCGACGACCCGCGCAAGGCGAAAGCGGCCCTGATCGCGGGCATGGCGACGCCGGAACTACGGACCCGAACCACCGAGACGGTGCGAGCGTTCGCGCGGATGGTGGCCACGGAGGGCACGGACTTCTATCGGATGTCCGACTCGGCACCGGCCGCGGTGGTCGACTTCCGGGCGCTGTACCTGGTCGGGGGCCTGGTGCAGACGCTGACCGCCTGGCTGCACGGCGACCTGGACCTCACCCGCGAGGAGTTGATCGAGCAGACCGTCGACGTGTTCGTCCTGCTCGGCGAGGACCTGGCCGAGAAACTGCGGTAACAGCCCCGATCACAGGCGCAGGGACACGTCTTCCAAATCGGGCGCGTCGCCTTGCAGCACCACCCGGAAGAGCACGTCCCGCCGCGACCAGTAGGCCGCGCAGTCGCGCATGGCCTCGGCGAACCAGTCGCGCTCGATCGGCTCCTCGGCGAGCAATCCGGCCGAATCACGCACCACGGCAACGTATCCGGCCCCTTCGCCGAGAAAATCGTCCAGGTCGCGCAGGCATTCGTCGAACGCGTCCTTGTTCTCGCCGAAGTAGTACGGGAACTGGAACGCGGCGGCGAACTCGTCGAAGAGCCGGGCGGTGGTGGGCATCTTCGCGCCGCGCAACTCGCGCACCAGGTATCCGGAGGGCGCCTTGTCCCGCACCCCGCTGAAATTGGCGGCGTCGACGGCGAGGGTGCCGAAGGTGACGCGCGGCGGGGCGAGTTCGGGGCTGGGCGGCGCGTCGTCGGCGTCGGGGCGGGCAAGGAACTGCGACAGCGTGACGGTCTTTGTCATCAGCGCATCCTCGTGAAGGTCTTGTAGTGGTCGCCGGTGTACCAGGCCGAACCGTCGCTGCCGGTGACGATGCGTTCGGCGTCGCGGGATCGGCCGGACTGCTTGGGATTGACGTCCCATTCCTGATAGGTGATCGGTTTACCGGAGCCATCGGTGGCGGGCAGGTCGCCACCCCGGTTCATCCATCGCTCGCCCCCTTTGGTGCCGGGGGCGTTCGCCGAATCCGGCCACCGGCCCGCATCGATCTCCCGCAACGTGGCGTACGCGCGTTCCGGCACACCGGCGGCCTGGGTGACCGGCGACGCGCTGTCCCCACCGCGCGGTGCCGCGCTGGTCAGGGTGACCGTGCTCGTCGCGGCGGTGGTCGCGCGACTCGCCGGAGCGGACGTGGTGGTATCGCCACCGTCGTACAACGCGAGCACCGCGGCGAGCACCACCAAGGCCACCGCGCCGAGCAGGCCGATGCCGCGCTTGATCGACCGGCTCATCGGTACTGCACCGTGACCGGAGCGTGGTCGGACCAGCGCTGATCGTAGGAGGCGGCACGCTCGACCACCGCGTCCTTGGCACGGGCGGCGAGATCACCTCGAGCGAGGTGATAGTCGATGCGCCAGCCGCTGTCGTTGTCGAAGGCGCGGCCGCGGTAGGACCACCAGCTGTAGGGACCGTCGCCCTCCGGGTGCAACTGCCGCACCACGTCGACGTATCCGGCGGCCAGCAGCTCATCGATCCACGCCCGCTCCTGCGGCAGGAACCCGGCCGACTTCAGGTTGCCCTTCCAGTTCTTCAGGTCGCGCTCGGTGTGCGCGATGTTCCAGTCCCCGGCGACCACGAAATCGCCGGTCCGCGCGGAGAGATAGGCGCCGAGTTCGGCCATGAAGCGATACTTCTCGTCCTGGCGCACCGTGCCCGCGTCACCGGAGTGCACATAGACGCTGGCCACGGTGACGTCGTCGAAATCGGCCTCGAGATAGCGGCCCGCCGCCGCGAACTCGCTGCTGCCGAAGCCTACTCGGACCGCGCTGGGCGCCCGCCGGGACAGGATGCCGACACCGGCGCGGCCCTTGGACTCCGGCTCGGCGTGCGACAGCTGCCATCCCGCGTCCAGTGCGGGCGCCAGCGCGGCCGCGACCTGCTCGTCGGTGGCGCGGGTCTCCTGCACGCAGACGATGTCCGCCTCGGTGGCCGCGAGCCAGGCGAGCAAGCCCTTACCCGCGGCCGCGCGGACACCGTTCACGTTCACTGTCGAGATATACGGCACTCCACGACCGTACAATGCTGGTCAGATGAAGTCCCTTGGACACTGCCGTCCAGGAAGGGGTGATGACGATGTCGTCCGACACCTCCCAGTCCTCCTCCGCCGTCACGCGCGGATCCACCCGGGCGAAACCGCCCCAGCCGATCAAGGCATTGCACGTGGGATCCGGCGATCCCCTGCTGTTGCTGCACGGATTCATGATGTCGCCGCACTGCTGGGAGCAGACGGCGGCGCGGCTGTCGACGCACTGCGAGGTGTTCGCGCCCGCGTTCGCGGGGCACTGGGGCGGCGCGCCCACCGGAGGTCCGTCGGTCGATGTGCAGTCGCTGGCCGACCGGATCTGCGAACAGCTCGACGAACTGGGTTGGCGCACCTGCCATATCGCGGGCAACTCGCTCGGCGGGCTGGTCGGCGTCGAACTCGCGCGCCGCGGACGCGCCCGCACCTTGACCCTCATCGCGCCCGCCGGCGGCTGGCACGCGCCCTCGCTGACCCAGTGGCGGATCAACCTGAAATTCCTCTCCCTGATACCGCTCGTCCAGATCGGCAAGCGCATGGGCGGATTCGCCATCGGCAACCCGCTCGCCCAGCGGGTCGCCTTGCTCGCGTTGAGCAAGCAGGCCGCGGCGGTATCCCGGCGCGACGCCGCGGCCGCGCTCGCCGCCGCGCTGCACTGCCCGGCGATGGTGCCGATGATCCTCGGCGCGATGCGCGCGCCCGCACAGGCGGACCTGTCCACCTTGCGGACGCCGGTCCGGCTGCTGCTGTCGGAATACGACCGGGTCATCCCCAACCGCGTCTACGCACGGCGCTACCTGAAGGAACTGCCCGAGTCCGCCGACCGCATCCTGGTCAACGGCGTCGGCCACGTTCCGATGCTGGAAGCACCCGACCGCATCGCCACCCTCATCGCCGAACACGTCTACGCCAGCCGGACGCGGCTGCGGGCTGTGTAGTTTGGTCGCGCCTTCGGCGCGGCGTGTTCGCGGCCCCTTTGTGGCTCGCGTCCGAGTGACCGCCGCTGGCGACTTCGTCGCGGACGCGGCGGTCACTCGGACGCGAGCCGGGCCGCGAACGGAACAGGCTCGGTCTCGCTTCGCTCGAAAGACGTAGTGGGGGTGCGCTGGGCGCGTCGGTACCGAACCCCGCGATCAGGCGCGCGCAGTCCATAGAGGCCGGTTGTCGGCTCGGCCGACCACTCGCCTGCCCCCGGGCGTTTCTCCGGGCGGCCGACGTGATCAGGCGGCAACGGCGGCCGACGAGGCCGCTCCGGCCGACCGCCGAGGCAGCGGGCAGCCGGGTCGCGACCGACAAGGCTCCGTCTCGGTCGGCTCCGAACGCGTAAGCGGGACGGTGGTACGCGACCCCGGCCGCGCGGAGAACTACTGCGCCAGAAGACCTTTCGCGATATGGGTCACCTGGATCTCGTTGCTGCCCGCGTAGATCATCAGCGACTTGGCGTCGCGGGCGAGTTGCTCCACTCGGTACTCGGTCATGTAGCCGTTGCCGCCGAACAGCTGCACCGCTTCCATGGCCACCTCGGTGGCCGCCTCGGAGGCGTACAGCTTCATCGCGGACGCCTCCGCCAGGGTCGGGGGCTTGCCAGCCCTGCCCCGCTCCAGCGTGTTGAACACCATGTTCTGCACGTTGATCCGCGCGATCTCCATTTTCGCCAGCTTCAGCTGGACCAGCTGGAATCGCCCGATCTCCTGGCCCCAGAGCTTGCGGTGCTTGGCGTAGTCCACGCACAGCCGGTGGCACTCGTTGATGATGCCCAGCGCCATGAAGGCAACGCCGACGCGTTCGGCGGTGAAGCTGGACCGCGCGCTCTCCCGGCCGTCGCCGCCCTTGTGCTCCTCGGTCTCGCCGAGCAACCGGTCCCGGCCGACGCGCACGTTGTCGAAGAACAGCTCACCCGTCGGCGAGGAGTGCAGGCCCATCTTCTTGAACGGCTTGCCCTGGGTGAGACCGGGCATGCCCTTGTCGAGCACGAAGGCGAGCACCTTGCGGTCGCGCTTGTCGCCGCCCGCGCCGTCGTCGAGCTTCGCGTAGACGATCATCACGTCGGCGTAGGGACCGTTGGTGATGAAGGTCTTCTGGCCGTTGAGCAGGTAATCCTCGCCGTCGCGCTTGACGTAGGTCTTCATGCCGCCGAACGCGTCGGAACCGGAGTCCGGTTCGGTGATCGCCCAGGACGCGACCTTCCGCATGGTGACGATGTCCTCCAGCCAGCGCTGCTTCTGCGCCAGCGTGCCCCGCGACATGATGGTGGTCGCGCCGAGGCCGATGCTCACCCCCATCGCCGAGACCAGCCCCATGCACACCCCGGACAACTCCCCGATGAGCACCGCCATCAGCGATTCCTGTCCGCCGAACGGACTCGCCCCCGAGGACTTCGGCTTCTGTTCCGCCTCCGCGGTCTCGCGCGCCGCTTCCCGCGCCAGCATCTTCTGCACGGCCTCGCCGCCCATCGCGTCGATCCCGAACTCCCGGAACAACTTCCGGATGACGGGGTACGGCGGCAGTTCCCCGCTGTCGAGCGCGTCCAGGTTCGGGCGGATCTCCCTGTCGATGAACGCCCGCACGGCATCGCGGATCATCACATCGGTCTCAGACCATTCGAACATCGTCGTTCTCCTCACATTCCCCGAGGTCAGGGCAGCCGGGCCGCGATGTCGTCGATCAGCCATGGCCCCTCGGTCTCGATGGTCTTCACATCGTGCCAACCGGCCAGCTCGGAGATCGCGCCGCCCTGCACCGCGAACACCTTGCCCGTGATCGGGCAGTCCGCGGCGGCCAGGTAGGCGACCAGCGGAGCGATATTGGCCGGGGCGAAGGCGTCGAACCCGCCCTCCGACGCCTCCGCCTCGGCCGCCAGCATCTCCCCCATGCCGGGAGTGGCGAGAGTGAGCCGGGTGCGCGCGATCGGCGCGATCGCGTTGACCCGCACGCCGTAGCGCGCGAGCTCGTCGGCGGCCACCAAGGTCAGCGCGGCGATCGCGGCCTTGGCGGCGCCGTAGTTGGCCTGGCCCGGGTTGGGCAGGGTGGTGCCCGACGCCGACGCGGTGTTGATCACGGCGGCTTTCGGCTGGTCACCCGCCTTGGACTGCTGCTTCCAGTACGCGGCGGCGTGGTGCAGCACCGCGGCGTGGCCCTTCAGATGCACGGCGATCACCGCATCCCACTGCGCCTCGTCCATGCCCGCGATGAACGCGTCCCGCAGGATGCCCGCGTTGTTCACCACGACGTCGAGGCAGCCGAACTCCGTGACCGCCTGTTCGACCAGCTTCTGCGCCCCGTCCCAGGTGGCGACGTCGTCGGTGTTGGCCACCGCTTCGCCGCCCGCGGCGACGATCTCGCGCACCACTTCCTGGGCGGGCCCGGCGTCGGTCCCCTCGCCCGCGTTGCTGCCGCCGAGATCGTTGACGACCACGGCGGCGCCTTCCTTCGCGAACAGCAATGCGTGCTCGCGGCCGATGCCGCGGCCCGCACCGGTGATGACGGCGACCCGTCCGTCCAGTACGCCCATGTGTTGTCTCCTGCATTCGTGCCGAATCCGGCGAAGTGAAGCGGCGGACATCGTGCCGCCGCGCTGGTCAGTCGGCGATCTCGGCCAGTCCGTCGCTGAGCACGACATCGTCGCCGCGCACGGTCTCGAAGGCGTAGCGGGTGACGCCGTCGGCGGATTCCGCCTTCCAGATGCGGGTCTCCAGATCGTCACCGGGGAAGACCAGCTTGGCGAATCGCACCGCGAATCGCCGGAGCCGGTGCACGTCCGACTCCGCGACCTCGGTGAGCACCGCCCAGGACGCGAACGCCATGGTGCACAGCCCGTGCGCGATGATGCCGGGCAATCCGGCGTCCTTGGCGACCTGCTCGTCCAGGTGCAGCGGCACGGGGTCGCCCGAGGCGGGCGCGTAGCGGAAGGTTTGGTCGTGGTCCACGTGCTGCGCCACGACAGCAACCGGATCCTGTTCGCGCAGCCGTTCGTCGAATTTGTGCGCCGGAGCGGCGGCACCGACCGTCCGGCCCGCGTCGATGTTGCGGAAGAACGCGGTGAGGTACTGGTCGTTGACCGGTTCCCCCGCCTCGGTGCGGCATTCGATGCGGATGGTGATGGTCGTGCCGTTGGGGCGGCTGGTGTAGCCGATCGCCTTGGCGCGCGACACCAGCCGGTCGCCGGGACGGATCGCGCGGTGGAAGTGGAAGTCCTGCTCTCCGTGCACGACCCTGCCGAAGATGTCCATCGGCGCGACATCGATGACGGGCATCATCATGGCCTCGAAGACCGGGACGATCGCGAAGACCGGCCCGGCCACCGTACCGGCCAGGTGCGCGGCGATCGGATCGTTCGTGGCGGCGGCGTACTGCGCTATCCGGTCGGCCGTGACCTCGAAACGTTCCTCGTCCGACCACGTCTCCAAGCCGCTGTCATCGAATTCGACAGCGCGCGCACCGGTACCGGCGCTCATGCTGTTTCCTCTCCGGCACGAGCGGGGCCCTGCGTGGTTACACTCCGCTGCCGCCTCCGGGCCTGACCGCTCATGCTGTTTCCGCTCCGGCACGAGCGGGGCCCTGCGTGGTCACACTCCGCTGCCGCCTCCGGGCCTGACCGCTCATGCTGTTTCCTCTCCGGCACGAGCGGGGCCCTGCGTGGTCACACTCCGCTGCCGCCTCCGGGCCTGACCGCTCATGCCGCGGAGGCCAGGGCGTCGAGTTGGTCGAGGGAGCGGTCCAGCTGTTTGATGCCGTCCTTCTCCACCGCTTTGCCGAGCGCGCCCTTGATCAACGCGCCCTCGAAGTCGCCCGACACCAGGATGGTGCTGCCATCGCCGTTGGGCCTGATGTCGAAGGTGAACTCGGTCCGCACGCCCGCCATGCCGGTGCCGCCCAGGGTCAGTTTGTTCGGCGCGTCCACCGAGACGATGGTCCACTCCAGCTTGTTCGCCATACCGAGCATCACGATCTTCGCGACCAGCTTGGCGCCCGCGCTGAGCACAGCGGGCGGCTCCTCCATGAAGCGCTCGTGGATGGTGAACCACTTGTCCCAGCTGTGCGGGTCGGAGACGACCGCCCACAGGGCTTCGGGGGCGGCGTTGACGTCCTTGGCGGCTTCGATGTGTCCCATGTGTTGCACTCCTCGTCGAGTTCGGCGGGCCGGTCAGCGGTCGGCGCGCTGGTAGGCGGTGACGACGGCCGCGCCGCCGAGTCCGATGTTGTGTTGCAGGGCGGCGGTGACGCCGTCCACCTGCCGCTTGTCCGCCGCTCCGCGCAGCTGCCAGGTCAGCTCGGAGCACTGCGCGAGACCGGTCGCGCCGAGCGGGTGTCCTTTGGAGATCAAGCCGCCGGAGGGGTTGACCACCCATTTGCCCCCGTAGGTGGTCCGGCCGTCGTCGATCAGCCGGCCCGCTTCGCCCTCGCCGCACAGACCGAGCGCTTCGTACAGCAACAGTTCGTTGGCCGAGAAGCAGTCGTGCAGTTCGATGACCTGGAAGTCCTCCGGGCCCAGTCCGGACTGCTGGTAGACCTTCCGCGCGGCCTGGACGTTCATGTCGTAGCCGATCAGGTTCTTGGCGGTGTTGTCGAAGGTCGAGGCGAAGTCGGTGGTCATCGCCTGGCCGACGATCTCCACCGCCTGCCCGGCGAGATCGTTGGCGTCGACGAACTTCTCGCTGGCGAGGACGACCGCGCCGGACCCGTCGGAGGTCGGCGAGCACTGCAATTTGGTCAGCGGGTCGTAGATCATGCGCGAGGCGAGAATGTCTTCGAGGGTGTATTCGTCCTGGAACTGCGAATACGGGTTGTTCACCGAGTGCTTGTGGTTCTTGTGGCCGATCTTGGCGAAGTGCTCGGCGGTGGTGCCGTACTGCTTCATGTGCTCGCGCCCGGCCGCGCCGAACATCCACGGGGCCACCGGGAACAGCACCTCGGAGATCTCGGCCAGCGCCATGACGTGCTTGGCCATCGGCTGCTCGCGGTCGTCCCAGGTGGACCCGAGCGAGCCCGGCTGCATCTTCTCGAAGCCCAGCGCCAGCGTGCATTCGGCCAGCCCGCCCCGGATCGCCTGCGCCGCCAGATACAGCGCCGTGGAACCGGTGGAGCAATTGTTGTTCACGTTGACCACCGGGATTCCGGTCATGCCGAGTTCGTAGACGGCGCGTTGCCCGGAGGTGGATTCGCCGTACACATAGCCGACGTAAGCCTGTTCCACCCGGTCGTAGGCGATTCCCGCGTCCGCGAGCGCCTTGGTGCCCGATTCCCTGGCCATGTCGGGGTAGTCCCAGGCGCGGGTGGTGCCGTCGGCTTCCTCGACCGTGCGGCGGCCCGGCTTCTCGAACTTCGTCATGCCGACACCGACGACGTAGACCTTGTTCGCCATCGAACTCCTCAGATTGTGCGTACGTCGCGAGCGACGGAACGAGTGGAAACAAACATACAAGGTTGTATGTAAGTGAACAAGGGTCATGCCCGATAGCGCCGAGACACGGCGAATAACCAGCCGATTGCGTCGCATCTGCTACATACAGTGAGACATGCTTGTTTCCTCGCTACCGGCTGCATGGCGGATTACTGACCCGCAGCAGAGGTCCCCGCCCCAGGGGGCCGGCCACCCACTCGGAATGGCGGAACATACAGCACTGTATGTAAGTGTAAGATCGTGCGGTGGCCAGGAGCGTAGTCGTGAAGCAGCAGCGCCGGACGCAGGAGCAGCGCAGCACCGAGATGCGCACCCGGTTGCTGGACGCGACGGTGGACTGTCTGGTCGAGTACGGATATTCGGGCACCACCACGCCGCGGGTGGCCGAACGCGCCGGGGTGACCCGCGGGGCCCAGGTCCATCACTTCGGCTCGAAAACCGATCTGGTCGTGGCCGCGATCAGCCATCTGGCGCAGCTGCGCGCCGAGACCGCCATGCGGGAGATGTCGCGGGTCGAAGCGGGCGACGATCCGGTGGCGGCGGCGCTGGATTTCCTGTGGGACCTGCACCAGGGTCCACTGTTCATCGCGACGGTCGAACTGTGGGTGGCCGGGCGGACCGACCCGGTGCTGGCGGCGGCGATGGAGAAGGTCGAGCCGTTCGTCAACAACGCCGTCTTGCTGTCGGTGGCCCGTTTCGTGCCGGACGACGTGCGGCGCAAGGAAGCGCGCGACTTCATCTACACGGCGATGGACGCGCTGCGCGGCATCTTGATTTCGAACTTCATCGATCCGGACGACGAACGCGCCCGGCGGCGGTGGCGGCGGGCCTCGGCGCATCTGCACGAGATCGCGGGGCGGGCCCTGAGCAGCCGACCCACCGAATAGTCCGGCGCGCACCGGCCACGAGGTTGTCACGCCGCGCGATCACCCCACCGATGGAGCAGTCCCGCGGAAACGATGATTCCGATCCGTCACGATGCCCGCGTCGGCCGCCACCCCGGCTACCCGCGTGATCGGCGCGCCGTCCAGACCGTCAGCGCGAACAACACGACGCCGGTCGCCGCCAAGGCCGTGCCGACCACCGCCGGGGCCGTGTAACCGAGACCCGCGGCGATGACCAGACCGCCGAGCCAGGCGCCCGCCGCGTTGGCGATGTTCAGGGCGGCGTGGTTGAGGGCGGCGGCGAGGGTCTGGGCGTCGGCCGCGACGTCCATCAGACGGGTTTGCAGACCGGGCGCCAGCGCGGCTCCGGAAGCGCCGACCAGCAGCGCGCCGAAGGCCGCGGTGTACGGGTTGTGCGCGGCGGCGACGAACCCGCCGAGAATCACCGTCATCGCGAGCAGGGACATGCCGACGGCACGGTCCACGCCACGGTCGGCCAGCGCGCCGCCGGCGATGTTCCCGATCACCATGCCGACGCCGAACAGCATCAAGACCAACGGAACCGCCCCGGTCCGCAGACCGGCGACGTCGGTGAGCGTGGTCGCGATGTAGGTGTAGACGGCGAACATGCCGCCGAATCCGACGGCGCCGACCAGCAACGTCAACAGCACTTGCGGACGGCGCAGCGCACCGAGTTCGGTCCGCGGATCGGTCACCGTGATGCCGGTGAGTTCGGGAACGAAGCGCAGCAGCGCCGCCACCGTGGTGACACCGATCAGCGCGACCACCACGAACGCGTCGCGCCAGCCGAGATGCTGGCCGAGCCAGGTAGCTGCGGGAACGCCGACAACATTGGCGGCGCTCAACCCCAGCATAACCGCGGCAACCGCCTTGGCCCGCTGCCCTGCCGGGGCGAGAGTGGCGGCGGCCAGCGAGGCGACGCCGAAGTAAGCGCCGTGCGGCAGACCGGAGACGAATCGCGCCAAAACCAGCGTCTCGAACGAGGGTGCCAGAACGGTCGCCGCATTTCCCACGGTGAACGCGACCATGAGCGCGACGAGCAGGCGCCTGCGCGGCATCCGGGCACACAGCGCCGCGATCAGGGGCGCGCCGATCACCACACCGAGCGCGTAGGCCGACACCGCATGCCCCGCGGTCGGCTCGGAGACGCGCATGGCCGAAGCGATGTCCGGCAGCAAACCCATGGTGACGAATTCGGTCGTGCCAATCCCGAATCCGCCGAGGGCCAGCGCGAGCATGGCGGGCACGTGCCAATCGGTGCGTCCGGGCGGAGCGGAGGTGCTGGCGATCACGGGGGTGGTCACGTGTTCATGTAACCGGCCCCGGCCCGCATTCGCTTCCCCGGCGAACGTGAGTTCGCCCACCGGGAGCATGAACGACGCAGGTCAGCCCGACCACCGTGCCGCTCGGTCCTGCCGGAGTCGGAGTGAGCCGACCCAGCTGACCTGCGCCCACGACTCGGCGAATCGGCCGCGAAAACAATCCGGGCACCCGTTCCACCGATGGCGGGGCGGGTGCCCGATGTTCAGCCCGGCGCTGGGTGAGCACCCAGCGCCGGCGTCGGCCGAGCGCCGTGGCTCGGCCCGCGTGAGCTCAGCGCAGCGCGCGAGCCAGGTTGGCGTCCAGCGCGCCGAGGAACTCCTCGGTGCTCAGGTAGCCCTGGTCACCGCCGACGAGCAGCGCGAGGTCCTTGGTCATCTGGCCGCCTTCGACGGTCTTGATGACGACGTCCTCCAGGGTCTGCGCGAAGCCGATCACCTCGGGGGTGTTGTCCAGCTTGCCGCGGTGCTCGAGCCCGCGGGTCCAGGCGAAGATGGACGCGATCGGGTTGGTCGAGGTCGGCTTGCCCTGCTGGTGCTGGCGGTAGTGCCGGGTGACGGTGCCGTGCGCGGCCTCGGCCTCGCAGGTGCGGCCGTCCGGGGTCAGCAGCACCGAGGTCATCAGGCCCAGCGAGCCGAAGCCCTGCGCCACCGTGTCGGACTGCACGTCGCCGTCGTAGTTCTTGCACGCCCAGACGTAGCCGCCCTCCCACTTCATCGATGAGGCGACCATGTCGTCGATCAGCCGGTGCTCGTAGGTCAAGCCGGCGGCGTCGAACTGGCTCTTGAACTCGGCGTCGAAGATGTCTTGGAAGGTGTCTTTGAACATGCCGTCGTAGGCCTTGAGGATGGTGTTCTTCGTCGACATGTACACCGGGTAGTTCTGCTGCAGGCCGTAGTTGAACGACGCCCGCGCGAAGTCCTCGATGGACTTGCGGAAGTTGTACATGCCCATGACGACGCCGCCCTCGTCCGGCATCTTCACGACCTCGTGCACGATCGGCTCGCTGCCGTCGTCCGGGGTGAAGGTCACGGTGACGGTGCCGCCCTGGAACACCTTGAAGTCGGTGGCGCGGTACTGGTCGCCGAAGGCGTGACGGCCGATGATGATCGGCTTGGTCCAGCCAGGCACCAGGCGCGGAATGTTCGAGATGATGATCGGGGCGCGGAAGATGGTGCCACCCAGGATGTTGCGGATGGTGCCGTTGGGCGAGCGCCACATCTTCTTCAGGCCGAATTCCTTGACCCGCGCCTCGTCCGGGGTGATGGTGGCGCATTTCACACCGACGCCGTGCTTCTTGATGGCTTCGGCGGCGTCGACGGTCACCTGATCGTCGGTCTTGTCGCGGTATTCGATGCCGAGGTCGTAGTACTCGAGGTTCACGTCGAGATAGGGGTGGATCAGCTTGTCCTTGATGAACTGCCAGATGATCCGGGTCATCTCGTCGCCGTCGAGTTCTACGACGGTGCCTTCAACCTTGATCTTGGACATGGATCTTCGTGTCCTCCTAGGATGGTGCCCTCATTGCACGGCCAGGCGAACACGCTTGTGAGCGGACCCCAGCTGTTCCAACAGACAACGTATATGTCCCGCGTTGTCGGCGGGACATGTGGTGCAAACAAGACAAGCGTACTGCTGCCGAAGTCCTCACCGCACGGGCAGCCCCCGGAGTGAGCTGGACCACCTTTGTTACCGATTGGTAGGCAATGCCTTCCAGCGCCTCGGCGGGCACCCGTACCACCGCCGTCGTCGCCATGATCCGCCTTCCGTCGCGGCTCGGCAACCGTCCAGCACACAACCGGCCCGCGCGACGCCGTCACGTCGCGCGGGCCTCGTTCCAGCGGATCAGACCGCGACCGGAAGCCGCGTTCCCTCCTCCGAACCTTCGATCAGGTTCTCCGGCCGGTCCCGGATCATCAGCGCGATGATCGGGACGGCCGCGAGGAAGAACCCGGCGCCGACGTAGAAGGCCACGTCGTAGCTGTGGATCGCGGCCCGCGCGGCCAGGTTGTCGATGCCGGGGTTGTCGTGCGCGAAGGTCTTGGCGACCTGCACCGAGATGGTGGTCAACAGCGCCGTCCCGACCGCGCCGCCCACCTGCTGCGCCGCGTTCAGCAACGCGGAGGCGACGCCGGAGTCCTCTTCCTCCACCTGGTGCAGCGCTACCGTCTGCATGCCGACGAACAGCGGACCCATGCCGAGCGCGATGAGCACCTGAGCGGGCAGCACACCGGCGAGGAAGCTGTCGCCGTAGCTCAGCTGCGCCAGCAGCAGCAGGCCGATGACGCCGAGCACGGCCCCGGCCAGCATCAGCGGACGCGGGCCGAGTTTCGGCAGCAGGGCGCTGGTGACACCCGCCGAGATCGCGATGCCCGCGGGGAAGGGCAGGAACGCGAAGCCCGCCTTCAGCGCGGAGTAACCCAGCGTGATCTGGAAGTAGAAGCTCAGGAACAGGAACATCGCGAACATCGCGATCGGGATGAGCAGCGCGGCCAGGAACGCGCCGCCCCGGTTGATCTCCCCCGGGATGTGCAGCGGCAGCAGCGGGTTCGCCGAGCGCCGTTCGATCGCGACGAAGGCGACGAGCAGCGCCAGCCCGGCGACCAGCAGCGCGAGAGTGCTACCCGCCAGCCAGCCGTCGTCAGCGGCGCGGCTGAAGCCGTACACGATGGCGATCAGTCCGAGCGTCACGGTGACGGCACCGGGCACGTCGTATCCCCCGCTGCGCGGCGCAGGCACGTCCTTCGCCACCCAGGCCAGCGCACCGACCAGCGCGATCAGCGCGATCGGCGTGTTGACCAGCAGGCACCACCGCCAGGAGGCGTATTCGGTGAGCGCGCCACCCGCGATCAGGCCCAGGGCCGCGCCGCCCGCGGAGATGCCCGCGAACACACCGAACGCGGTGGCCCGCTCGCCGGGCTCGGTGAACGTCACCGACAGCAGCGAAAGCGCGGCGGGAGCAAGCAGTGCGGCGAACGCGCCCTGCAGCGCGCGTCCGGCGAACAGTTCCGCGCCGGTCTGCGCGAGACCGGCCAGTGCCGAAGCGCTCGCGAAGCCGATCAGGCCGACGATGAAGATCCGGCGCCGGCCGAGGTAGTCGGCCAGCCTGCCGCCGAGCAGCAGCAGGCCGCCGAAGATCAGCGTGTAGGCGGTGAGCATCCATTGCCGGTTGCCGTCGCTGATGTCGAGATCACGCTGCGCGAACGGCAGCGAGATGGTCACGATGGTGGCGTCCAGCACCACCATGAGCTGGGCCAATGCGATCACCGCCAGCGCGAGCCACCGCGCTGAACCGCTCGCCTTCCGCGGCGCGTGCACCGCTGTCGCCGTCTCCGTCACGGTCTTCTCCTCGTCCCTCGATGTCTCGAGCCATCCTGTCATCAAGCGACATTTGGCGTCAAGCGAAAAATGTCGTGATACGACATTTGACTGTTAAGGACAGGAAAACGGCAGGTTGCGTTAGCATGGGGGCATGCTCGAGTCATCGGCGCCGACGGGCGCGGGCGCAGCGGCCGACCGCGCCGCCGGCGGCCCGGCGACCCGTGGCCTGCGCGAACGCAAGAAGGAACAGACCAGGCTGCGCATCATCGCCGCGGCCCTCGACCTGTGCGACACCCATGGCTTCGACGCGACCACGATCGAGCAGATCGCCAACGCGGCGGACGTCTCGCCGCGCACGATCAACCGCTATTTCGACAGCAAAGAAGACATCGTCCTCGGCCCGGTCCAGGATTTCGGTCGCACCATCGCCGAGACGCTGCGCGAGCTGCCCCGCACGGGCAACGAACTCGCGGCGCTGCGCGCGGCCTTCCTGCACGTGGTCGATGAAGCCGCCGCGGCGGGCGAGGCGGACCCGCTGTCGTTCCGGCAGTTCCAGAAGATGCAGCGGATCCTGCGCAGCAGCCCATCGGTCGCCGCGCGCAACATGGAACACGCCGACGCCAAGAACACCGCGATCGCCGCGGTGGTCGCCGAGCGCCTCGGCACCACACCCGACGCGCGGCCCGTGCGGCTCATCGTCGGCACCTGGCAACTGATCGGCCACGTCGGCATGGAGTGCTCCGACGATGTGTTCCTCGACGACGACCTGGCGACCGCGGCCAGAGCGGGGCGTGCCGCGTTCACCGAGGCCTACGACGAGTTCGTGCGCACCTGCTGCGGGACGCCGACCGCCGTCGACCAGTGAGTTCGATGGAGGATTTCGGGCGCTGACCGCCTGCCGGTTATGATGCCGGACAGGTCATGAGTACCAGCGCCAAGCCCCGGCTCGCTGGTCGGCAACCCTCCAGCCGCGGTGGGGTGCTCCGGGTGATGACCTGGCTCCCGAGAGCCGGGAGCAAGCGCGTAACAGGAGGTCGCCGGCATGTGTTGTTGTTCGTCACCCACACACCGCTAACCCCTGCTGTACCGGCGAACACCTGCTTGGGAGCAAACCATGAGTGAATTCACCGCGCCCGGGGCCGAGCGAGGCCGGGCGCAGTCGGGCCCGCACAGCCACGGTGCCGAGTTCGGGATGCGTTCGCTCCCGGCGCAGGACGACCCGGCCGACCTGCCCGCCGGTTTCGCGGCGGCGACATGACCGTGAACACCGAATCGAGCTCGCGGACCGCAGGCGTCGTCCTGCCGCCCCCGGATGGACAGCTCGGCACCATCGCCATCGGGGACGTGCGACTGGAGAACGGCGCGGTCATCCCGGACGTCCACCTCGCGGTGCAGCGCTGGGGTGAACTCTCCCCCGGACTGGACAACATCGTGCTGGTCGAACACGCGCTCACCGGCGACTCGCACGTCGTCGGCAAGGCCGACGACGTGCACCCGCTGCCGGGATGGTGGGACGGCATGGTCGGGCCCGGCGCGCCGCTGGACACCGACGAATGGTGTGTGATCGCGACGAACGTGCTCGGCGGCTGCAAGGGCAGCACCGGGCCGTCCAGTACCGCTCCGGACGGAAAGCCATGGGGCTCGCGGTTTCCCGAGATCTCGATCCGCGATCAGGTGACCGCGGAGGCCGCGCTGCTGGACGTGCTCGGCGTCGAGCGGCTCGCCGCCGTGGTCGGCGGGTCGATGGGCGGTATGCGAGTGCTGGAGTGGATGGTCGGCGCACCGGAGCGGGTCGCCGCGGCGCTGGTGCTCGCGGTCGGGGCGCGCGCCACCGCCGATCAGATCGGCACCCAGACCACCCAGATCGCGGCGATCAAGGCCGATCCGGACTGGCAGGGCGGCGACTATCACGGCACCGGACGCGCTCCGACGACGGGAATGGCCCTGGCCCGGCGGATCGCGCACCTGACCTACCGCACCGAGTTCGAGCTGGATCACAGGTTCGAGAACAAGCCGCAGGACGGCGAGGACCCGTGGCACGGCGGCCGCTACGCGGTGCAGAGCTACCTGGACCATCAGGCCGAGAAGCTGTGCAAGCGTTTCGATCCCGCCACCTACGTCCTGCTGACCGAGGCGATGAACCGCCACGACGTCGGCCGGGGCCGGGGCGGAGTCGAGGCGGCGCTCGCGGCGACGCCGGTGCCCTGCGTGGTCGGCGGCGTCGACTCCGACCGGCTGTATCCGCTGCGGACCCAGCAGGAACTCGCCGATCTGCTGCCCGGTTGCGACGGGTTGGAGATCGTGCACTCGCGCGACGGGCACGACGGATTCCTCACCGAGGCCGCGGCGGTGTCGAAACTGCTGACCGAGACCATGCGACTGGCCCGCGCCGGTATGCGACCCGGACGCTGAGAAGCCCTGTCCGGGCTACCTCACCGCGCAGCGCCAAGTAATTCCGTCCGGTCTCGAGTTGCGCCACGTCTGCGCCGCTCGCAGGCCCTCAGCCGACGCCGAGAGTATTGATCGTGGCCGCGAGGAAAAGAATGCTCGAGCCGAGCAGCGTCAGCGCGCCGACGTCGAACGGCTTACCGCGCACCGCCAGCAGCCCCACCCGCGCGGTCGGCAGGCACAGCCGGAACGCCGCCGCCAGCAGCGTCGCGCCCCCGAAGAAGAACGCCCCGCGCCGCCACCGATCGGACGCCACGAACACCACCGCCACCACGATGACCAGCGTCACGACCACCATGGGCAGATGGGAGCGCAAGAACTCCGCCCACAAACCGCGGGCCCCCGCCCGGTGCTCCGAAATAGGCGTGTCGGCATCGGTCACCCCCCGATTCTTGCAGACTCCCAGCGATCGGTGCTTCAGAGGCCTCCCGGCCGACCGCATACCCAGCGGTCCTGGCAGTGCCTGCAACATGCAGGTTAGGGGCTAAAACCGTCCGCCGTTCCCTATCCCGGCGAGGACCGTGGCTGATAGAACTCCCGGGAATCGTCCGGGAGGGCAGGGGCCTCCCGGCTCCTCATGAAAGGTCGACGATGGTCCAACAGCCGCCGCCTCAGCCGTACGGGCAGAATCCGCCTCCCTACCCGTACCCACCCCAACCGCCGAAGAAACGTCGGGTCTGGCCGTGGATTCTGATCGGGGCGCTAATCCTGCTGTGCGGTGGCTGCTTCGGCATCGTCAGCATCGCGGGGAACGACACTAAGGATTCTGCGTCCAGCACCGGCAATCAAGCCGCGGCGCCAGGAGGACCGGCAGGTCGGGCGAATTCCGATGCAGCGCCCCTCGGTACGGAAGTTCGCGACGGGAAGTTCGGCTTCGTCGTCACCGGCGTCGAGGCGGGCCTGCCGTCGGTCGGGACGAATCCGTATCTGAAGAAGGATGCTCAGGGCAAATTCGTATTGGTTCGCGTGACGGTCTCCAACACCGGAAACAAGCCGCAAACCTACTTCGGCCAGAACCAGAAGTTGATCGACGTCCAGGGACGACAGTTCACGAACGATACGACCGCCGAACTCAGCGTGAACGACAGCGGCGTCATCGGGGCCGAGATCAATCCCGGCAACAAATTGAACGTCGTCTTGGTGTTCGACGTACCACCGGATGCGGAACCTGCCCAGATCGAGTTCCACGACTCTGCGTTCTCCGGAGGGACGAAGGCGTCGCTGCGGTGACGCTTGCCGGGAAGAACTCCTTTCCGGTCGAGTAGTGACGAGTGGCACACGGCTGCGGCGAATCGCCAGAGATCCCTCGGCGGTGTGCCACTCGTTTCGGCGATCCTTCGGTTCCAAAAGCGTTGTAGCTCAGGTTTATCGGTTACGGAGGGACGTGGGTGTGTGCGGGAGCTGGCATCATCTCGAGCATGATCCTGCGACGACTCCGCCTTCTCGCGCTCGCCGCGATTCCGGTGGCGCTCGGTTCCGGCGCCACCGCTGCCGCGACACCTCCGCTGTCGCCTCCGGTGCTCGAGGAGGTCTTCTCCGTGCCCGGAACCGTGTCGGCGAAATTCCACAACCCCAACGCCGAGGGTGTGTGCTGGGTGTACAACGACGACACCGGGGAGATCTTCGGCGGCAACCACCCCACGTCGTTCGCCATCGCCGACGGCAAGATGGTCCAGACGTCGCTGGGCAACGGTTCCCTGCCCGCAGGGCGGATGCGCGTGCGTGGCGCATGCGCCTGGGAACGCCCCACCGACGATCCCCGTGGGGGCGATACGTCGGTGACCGAGATCGTCACCGTCGACGTGATCGGCAAGCCGAGTACGGGCAGCTTCGGCTGAGTCCTGGACGGCCGCACGCCCGATCGTCCGGATCCGGTTCTCCGACGGCCCACGAGCCGGGGATCACCGTTCGCGGTCGCTCTCGATCACCTGGTTGACTGACACCCGTGTTCCATCTGATGTTCCACGAGCCGTGCATTCCGCCGAATACCGGCAACGCGATCCGGTTGGTCGCGGGGACCGGGTGTCATCTGCATCTGATCGAGCCGTTGGGGTTCGATCTGTCGGAGCCGAAGTTGCGCAGGGCCGGGTTGGATTACCACGATCTGGCGTCGGTGACGGTGCATCCGGATCTCGCGGCGGCGTGGGAGGCGCTGCGCCCGGAGCGGGTTTTCGCGTTCACCACCCAGGGCACCACACGGTTCACCGACGTGGCCTACCGGGAGAACGACGTGCTGCTGTTCGGCACCGAGCCCACCGGACTGCCCGCGGAAGTGCTGGCCGACCCACGCATCACCGACCGGCTGCGCATCCCGATGCTGCCCGGCCGCCGCTCCATGAACCTCTCCAACGCCGCCGCGGTGACCGTCTACGAAGCATGGCGCCAGCTCGGTTTCCCCGGCGGCATTTGATCGGCGTCAGGACTCGTCGATCTCGAATCGTTTGAAGCGGGAAGTCGCGCCCGCGGTCAACCGGACGGCGGACTTGGGGACGCCGTAGTGGTCGGCCAGCAACTCGATGGCCGCCTTGTTGGCTTTGCCCTCGACGGCGGGAGCCCGCACGTACAGTTGCAGGCTGCCATCGTCGAGGGTCTCCACCAGCGGGCCCTTACGGCTGTTCGGCTTGATCGTCGCCCTGACCACCGTCGGCACGCTTGCCTCCTGCGCTGGTTTCCGCGCCGTCGGAGGCGCCGCTCACCGGTTCCGTGGGAGCCGGTGCCGATTCTCCCCCACCCGGCGCGGGCCCGCGCCGCCGCACCAAGCGCACGACGCCCCACAGCACGGCGAGCGCCCCGGCCAGGAATCCTAGCCACGGAATCGCCTTGCCGCTGAACACGATCGCGTCCTGCAACCAGTCCACCAGGGAGTTCCAGCCGGAGACGACGCCATCCCAGAAGCTGTCGGGATCGTCGCCGGACTTCCTGGGATCGGTGCTGACGTCGATGGTCAGCGTGGACAGGGCGACCTGGTCGTCGAGCCTGCGCTTCTGCGCGGTGAGGCTGTCCAGTTCCCCTTGGCGGCTCGACAGCGCCTGCTCGGCGGCGATCAGGTCGGAGGTGGTGGTGGCGCCCGCGATGAGCCCGCGCAGCCGGTCGACCGAAGCTTGCAGCGCCTTGATCCGCGCGTCCAGGTCCTCCCAGTGCATGGTGACGTCGTCGCGGTTGGTGCTGACCCGGGTGATCCGTCCGACTCCGCCGAGGCCCGCGATGAACGCGTCGGTCTTGTCCGCGGGCAGCCGGACGACGAGCGTGGCGCTCGGCTCGGTGTCGTCGGTGCCGGGCTGCTCGGTGCGGCTGTCGACTCGGCCGCCCGCGGCGCGCACCTGGTCGATGATCGTGCCCGCCGCGGCGACCGGCGCGTCCGCGGTGATCTCGACGCTGCCGGTGACCACCTCCTTGCGGGTGGACGTCGGTTCGGCGCCGGAATCGTTGTCCCGCTTCGGCGGCGCCTGCTCGTGCAGCCCCGGCGGCACCAGTGCGGGGGCGGCGGGCCCCGGCCCGGTGAGCACCGATGATGTCCGATCCAGGGCGCGCGTCGCGTCGTCGTCACCGCAGCCGGTGAGCAAGATCAACCCGAGCACGCCGGCGCACAGCACAGCAAGCTGCTTCCTCATGCTTGGCACAGTAGCCGTTGACACCGCCGGAAAAGCCGCGCATAACGGTTCTCTAGAGCGCTTCTAACACTTCCTTAAAGCAACGGGCTCAACGGAAGTCGCGCGATTTGGACGCCATCCGCAGATCCATGCGCTGCAGATGTTCGGCCACCACGCTGACCACGCCCTCGGCATTCTGCACCCGGCCCCGGATGAGCAGGGCGGCGGCGCCTTGGGCGAGGCGCCGGTAACGCCGCCACAGCCCCAGCGAACAGACGATGTTCACCATGCCGGTCTCGTCTTCCAGATTGAGGAAGGTGACGCCCTCCGCAGTCGCGGGACGCTGCCGGTGCGTCACCGCGCCGCCCACCAGGACCCGCGAGCCGTCGGGCACGGTGAGCAGGCCGGAGGCGGGGATGACGCCGAGGGCGTCCAGGTGCGGGCGCAGGAACTGCGTCGGATAGCTGCCCGGCGAGACGCCAGTGGCCCAGACGTCGGCGGCGGCGGTCTCCAGATCGCTCATCCCGGGCAGCATGGGCGCGGTGGTGGCCGCGCCGGTGCCGGGCAACCGGTCGGGGCGCTCGCCCGCGGCCGCGCCCGCCGCCCAGAGCGCCGCGCGGCGGGTGCTGCCGAGGCTGCCGAGCGCGCCCGCCGTGGCGAGCGATTCCGCTTGCGCGACAGCGAGTTCCACTCTGCCGGTCAGGTCGAGGAAGGAGGTGTAGGGCCGATCGCCCCGCGCGGCCACGATGCGTTCGGCGAGGTCGTCACCGATCTGGCGGATCGCGGCGAGACCGAGGCGCACCTCGGTGCCCTTCGCCTCGAGGGTGGCCTCGGCGCGACTGGCGTTGATATCGGGACCGTGCACCGCGACCCCGTGCCTGCGCGCGTCGGCGACCAGCGATTGCGGCGAGTAGAAGCCCATCGGCTGGGCGCGCAGCAGGCCCGCGCAGAAGGCCGCGGGATGGTGCAGTTTGAACCAGGCCGAGTAGTACACGATCGAGGCGAAGCTCTGCGAATGACTCTCGGGGAAGCCGAAATTCGCGAAAGCGTAGAGCTTCTCGTAGATGCGGTCGGCGACCTCGCCCGTGATGCCGTGCCGCTCGCGCATGCCCTGATAGAGCCGCGCCTTGAGGCGCTCCATGCGCTCCGGCGACCGCTTGGAGCCCATGGCGCGGCGCAGCTGATCGGCCTCGACGGCGGTGAATCCGGCGACGTCGACAGCCATCTGCATGAGTTGTTCCTGGAACAGCGGAACGCCGAGCGTGCGTTCCAGCGAATTCTTCAGTGCCGGATGGTCGTAGACGACGTCCTCGGCTCCGTTGCGCCTGCGGATGTAGGGGTGCACCGACCCGCCCTGGATCGGGCCGGGACGGATCAGCGCCACCTCGACCACCAGGTCGTAGAAGCTACGCGGGCGCAGCCGGGGCAGGGTGGCCATCTGCGCGCGCGACTCCACCTGGAAGACGCCGACCGAGTCCGCGCGCGAAAGCATCTCGTAGACCTCGGGTTCGGCCAGATCGAGCGCGTGCAGCTCGACGGTCTCGCCTTTGTGCTCGCGCACCAGGTCGATCATGTAGTGCAGGGCGGAGAGCATGCCGAGGCCGAGCATGTCGAACTTCACCAGGTCGATGGCCGCGCAATCGTCCTTGTCCCATTGCAGGACGCTGCGGCCCGGCATGCGCGCCCATTCCACCGGGCAGACGTCGGCGATCGGCCGGTCGCAGATCACCATGCCGCCGGAGTGGATGCCCAGATGCCGCGGCAAACCCTCGATATCGGCGGCCAGTTCCAGCACCTCGGCGGGGATGTCGGTGTTCGTCTCGGCGCCCACACCGGTCCAGCGGCTCACCTGCTTGCTCCACGCGTCCTGCTGGCCGGGCGAGAACCCCAGCGCCCGTGCGGCGTCGCGCACCGTGGACTTGCCGCGATAGGTGATCACATTCGCCACCTGCGCGGCGTACTCGCGGCCGTACTTGCGGTAGACGTGCTGGATCGCCTCTTCCCTGCGGTCGGACTCGATGTCGATATCGATGTCCGGCGGACCGTCGCGCTCCGGGGAGAGGAAACGCTCGAACAGCAACCGGTTGCGCACCGGATCGACATTGGTGATGCCGATCGCGTAGCAGACCGCGGAGTTGGCCGCCGAACCGCGGCCCTGGCAGAGGATGTCGTTGGCCTTGCAGAAGCTGACGATGTCGTGCACCACCAGGAAGTATCCGGGGAATTCCAGGTCGTTGATCACCGCGAGCTCGTGCTCGATCTGCCGGTACGCCTCGGGGTTCTGCTCGGGCGTCCCGTAGCGCGCGGCGGCGCCGGCCATGGCGAGTTCGCGCAGCCAGGACTGCTCGTCGTGTCCGGAGGGCACGTCGAAGGGCGGCAGGTTCGGGGCGATCAACTGCAGGTCGAAGGCGCATTCGCGGGCCAGGGCCGCCGCGTTCGCCACCGCCTGCGGGCAGTCGGCGAACAATCGCGCCATCTCCGCCCCCGACCGCAGGTGCGCGCCACCCGCCGGGGCCAGCCAGCCCGCCATCTCGTCCAGGCTCTGCCTGGCCCGGATCGCCGCGAGCGCCATGGCCCTGCGGCGCCGGCTCGGTGCGGCGAAGTGCGCTCCGGTGGTGGCGAGCACGGGCAGGCCGACGCGATCGGCCAAGGCGATGAGACGCGCGTTGCGTTCGTCGTCCTCGGGGATGCCGTGATGGGTGAGTTCCACGCTCACCCGGTCGGCGCCGAAGCGGTCGGCGAGCTCCCGCAGGGCCGCTTCCGCACGTTCGAGCCGGGTGCTGCCCGCGCGCAAGTCGAGGTCGAGCGCCTGGCGCAGGTGACCCTTCCGGCATCCGGTGAGGATGTGCCAATGCCCATCGGCCGCCGCGGTGAGCGTGTCCAGGTCGTAGCGCAGGATGCCTTTCTCGCCCGCGGCCATGTGCGCGGCGGCGATCTCGCGGGAGAGCCTGCGGTAACCCTCCTGCCCGCGGGCCAGCACCAGCAGGTGCGGCCCGGCCGGGTCCGGCGCGCCGGTGCGCGGCGCCGAGTCGGGAGCTGCGGCGTGCCCACGCGTGGGCACCTGCGGTTCGAGTGCCGTGCCGAGCGACAGTTCGGCCCCGAAGACGGTGGGCATGCCCCATTCCTTGGCGGCCTCGGCGAAGCGGACGGTGCCGTAGAAGCCGTCGTGGTCGGTGAGCGCGATCGCGGTCAGGCCGAGCCGCACCGCCTCCTCCACCAGTTCCTCCGGCTGACTGGCACCGTCCAGGAAGCTGTAGGCCGAGTGCGCGTGCAACTCCGCGTACGGAACCCGCGGTTCATCGTTGCGGCGCACCGGCTCGGGACGGTACTCGCCGCGCTTACGCGACCATGCCGGACTGTCGCCGCCGTCGCCCGGATACGCCGCCTCCTGGCTCGCCCGTCCGGACAGCACCCGCTCCATCTCCGCCCAGCTCGGCGGTCCGTTGCCCCAGCCCACGACTCACCTCCTCGCCTCGAACATACATTCGAATACAGGAGATGTACAGGCAGGTCAGGACGCACGAAGACGTTCGACGGAACCGGCGGCCAGAGCCGCCTCGACACCCCACAGGCGCGTTCGGATGAGCGCGCCGTAGGCATCGGAGGCGAGGACGTCGAGATGGCCGCGCGCGATGGCCAACTGCATCCTGGCCACTTCGAACTCCCCGACCCGGCGATGACTGTCGGCCAGGTTCAGATACAGCGACGGCAAGAAGCCGCGCAGTCCTTCGTCCAGCGGCACGCCGGGCCCGAAGACCGCGGCCAGCGCGCGCTGATCCCAGCGCAGCGCCTCGGCGGGCTCCTCCTGGAGATCGGCGAGATGGTGTGCGACCACGCAGCGCTGCAACGCTCCGCCGCGTTCGCCGAGTTCGTCCCAGAGCTTTTCCAACGCCCGTCGCCCCGCCGCGGGGTCGACGCCACCGAGCCGCACCGCGGCAAACACCTCCGCCATCCGATCGTCCGACATGCGCTGAAGTATCGCACATATGTTCGAACGTTTCGAGGGTTGTTCGAAGCGTTTCGCGCATTGGCAAATCCGCAGGCCGCGTGCGATTCCCGAGCGGACGGGCAGGCCGCGGCGACGACCGGAACCGGCCCACGGGGACGTGACGAAGGCCACTTGGCAGCGAACTTACTTCGGAGTAAGTTCATGGGCACCCGACCTGCAAAGGAGCAGCAGCGATGACCGACGCCTCCGCTGAGCCCGTCCGCCGCCGGCGCCACAACCGCGACCTCACCGGACGGCACGTCCTCATCACCGGGGCGTCCTCCGGAATCGGCCGCGCGGCGGCGCTGGCGGTCGCGGGCAAGGGCGCCACCGTGTTCCTGCTCGCGCGCAGGGGCGAGGAACTCGCCGGCGTCGTCGACGAGATCAGAGCCGCGGGTGGGTCGGCCTACGGATATTCCTGCGACGTCACCGATTCCGACTCCGTCGATCAGGTCCTCGAGACCGTCCTGAACGAACACGGCCACGTGGACATGCTGGTGAACAACGCGGGCCGCTCCATCCGCCGCGCCATCCATCGCTCCACCGACCGGCTGCACGACTTCGAACGCACCATGGCCGTGAACTACTTCGGCGCGTTGCGACTGACCCTCGGCCTGCTGCCGCAGATGCGGGAACGCAAGTTCGGGCACATCGTCAACATCAGCAGCGCCGGCGTGCAGGTCGCCACACCCCGGTTCGCGGCGTACCTGGCCAGCAAGGCGGCGCTGGACAAGTTCACCGAGGTGGCGGCCGTCGAGACCATGGCGGACGGCGTCACGTTCACCACCATCCACATGCCGCTGGTGCGCACGCCGATGATCGCCCCGAGCGGCGACCAGGGCCCCGCCGAGTCACCCGAATGGGCGGCGGCCACCATCGTGCGCGCCCTGACCGAACGCCCCAAGCGCATCGACGTGCCGCTGGGCACCCTCGCCGAATACGGCGCGCTGCTCACCCCGAAGATCCGCGACCGGGTCCTGCACCGCTACTACCGCGCCCTGCCCGACTCCCCCGCGGCCAAAGGCGAGCCGACGGCATCCCACGAACCGGCCGAACCCGTCGCCGCTCTCCCCGAGCCCCGGCCCCGATCCACCACGCGCCGCGTCACGGGCACGGCCTTACGGCGCGCCGCCCGCTGGGTCCCCGGCACCCATTGGTGAAATCCGGCGCCCTAACGGGGTTCAGCCCGCCAGGAACGGCCGGACCGCCGCGGCGAACTCCAGGTAGCGGTCGCGGTGGATGCTGTGGCCGCAGGTGAAGGTGGTCACCGTGCAGTCGGTGATGCTGTCTTGCAGGATGGCGAGCTTTTCCGGGTCCACCATGCCGCCCGGTCCACCGCACAGCACCAGAGTGGGAGCGGTGATGTCGGAGAGCCGGTCCCACCACTCGGGGTTCGGCTTGCGGAACTGCTCCAGCGCGGTCTTCGTCATGGAACGGTCGAAGGCGAGCACCGCGCGCGGGTGCAGGACCAGGCTGGAGGTGGCGTGCCACAGTTCGGGCACGGTCGGGAACCGGCGGGTCAGGCGCAATTCCTCGGCGCCGGACCGCAGCGGGAGCGGGCACTCCTCGATGACCAGCCTGCGCGCGAGTTCCGGCCGCTCCTGCGCGACGCGCGACACCGCGTAACCGCCGAGCGAGTGCCCGACCAGATCCACCGCGGGCAGTTCCAAGTGGTCGCACAGGCGCAGCAGATCGTCGCCGAACTCGTCGAAAAGATAGGAATCGGTGTGTGAGCTACGGCCGTGTCCACGGAGGTCGGGGATGATCACGCGGCGTCCGGATCGCACGAGGACACGGGCGAACCGATCCCACGTGTGCCCGTCGCCGCCCATGCCGTGCACGAGCAGCACGGGAATGTCGCTGACCGCGCCCACCCCCGAATCCCGATAGGCGATCCGCACGTCTCCGAATGTCACCTGGCCAAGCGTCAGATCCACGACAATGAAGGATACCGGCAGTCATGCCTCACCCCCGCGCGGTGTAGCGCTGATCACGCAACGGCGAAAACGCAGTTCGGGCGGCACTCACCGGGATGAGATCCGAGCCTCGCGAAGGCCGTTCTCCACGGTGGTGTTTCGAGCAGCGCGATAAATGCCTGGCGCAGGGGCGAACTCGGAGCAATACTCGCCGCATGCCCTCCTTCGCCGACTTCGACCGCCGCGACTACCGCACCGTCGACGTGGCCACGGGGTACGACGGATGGGCACCCACCTACGAGCAGACCGTCCTGGACGAGATGGATCTCGCTCTGCTCGGGCGATTGCGGCTCGACCTCGGCGGAGTGCGGCGCGCGGCCGACCTCGGCTGTGGCACCGGGCGAACCGGAAGTTGGTTGCGCGAGCGGGGAATACCGCATATCGACGGCGTGGACGTGAGCCAGGGGATGCTGGCGTTGGCCGCCGAACGCGGCGCCCACACCACGCTGACCCGAGCGGACGTGCGGGCCACCGGCCTGCCGGAAGGCGCCTACGACCTGGTGATCGCCTCACTGATCGACGAGCACCTGCCGGAGCTGGCGCCGTTCTACGCGGAGGCGTCACGGCTGGCCGCGCCGGGCGCGCGCTGCGTACTGGTCAGCTACCACCCGCAATTCATCATGGTGTCCGGCATGCCGACGCACTACACTGACCCATCGGGCGAACCGGTGGCGATCAGCACCCATCTGCACTTGATCAGCGAGCACCTGTCGGCCGGACTGGACGCAGGCTGGGTCCTCACCGAGGTAGCCGAGGCGCTGGTCGACGACGCGTGGCTGGCTCGCAAACCGAAATGGGCGGCCCTGCGCGGACATCCGTTCACGTTGGCGACCGTGTGGTCGCGCCCCGACTGAGAGTGCTCAGTCGTAAAGACCCTCCGCACACCATGTTTCGTCGCGATAGAGCAGCAGCAGCACCCGGCTGGCCGCGGTGGCGTCGTCGAGTTGGACCTGCGCGCGGGCGGTGCATTCCGCGTCGCCCGAGCCGGCTGACCACCAGCGTTCGTCCACCGGCCACGGGCCTGCCCAGCCGGTGAGCCGCCACTGTTTGCTCCCCCAGCGCAGCAGCGCGGGGTCGGCGTCGAAGAGGGCGCGGTCGGTGACCTTGACCAGCGCGCCGTCGGCGGTTTCCAGCCGCACCAGCGGACGGTTCAGCAGGATCACGGCCGGGGCGGGCTCGGGCAGCCGTCCCGGCCAGGGTTGCGCGGGGTCGGCCGCTGGGACGAGTTCGTCGCCCAGCGCGACCATGGTGATGCGTTCGGCGGGTCCACGTCCGCCGCTCAGCACGCCGACCCGCACCGCTTCCCCGCCGAGCAGCCCTTGCACCCGGATGAGCGCGCGGCGGGCCCGCTCGTCCTCGGCCCCGTCCCCGCCCCACAACCCGAGTTGCAGCGCGCCCGCCGTGACCACCTCGACCGGTTCCAGCCGCAGCACGGTGATCGGCGCGGTGGGCCGCGCGCCGTCGCGCCGGGTGAGCCAGCCGTCCAACTGCCACCGCACCCGGTCCGCCGTGCCCTCCGGCGTGAGCGGCTCTGCGCAGCGCCAGATCCGCGAAAGCCCTTCCCCCGACTCGGTTTCCGCACGCACCGAAAGCCTGGTGCAGGCCAGCCCGGCGGCCGCGAGCGCGCCGTGCAGCCGGGTGGCGAGCATGCGACCGGCGAAGGCGGCCGCATCGACCCGCTCGATCGGCGGATCACAGCGGTACTCCACCACCAGATCCGGCGGTGGCTGCCGCGCGGACGGCGGGCGCTCCGGCTCGGCTCTGGCGCAGCGATGCGCGAGCACGGCGTCGACGCCGAACCGGGAGGCGACCTCCGCCGCGGAGAGCGCGGCGAAATCGCCGATCCGGCGCAGACCCAAACGGTGCAGCAGATCGACGAGGTCGGCGCGTTCCGGGGCGGCCAAGCTCGGTTCGACCGCGAGCTCCCCGACCGGCAGCGGTGCCAGAAACCGCGCGCCCTCCCCCGGAGGCACGATCGCGGCGCGCCGGGCGGCGATCACCGCCGTCGACAGTTCGTCGGCGATCCCGATCTGCGCTTCCGCCCCGGCCGCGGCCACCGCGTCCACCAGGCGTTCGGCCGCCGCCTCCTCGGAGCCGAAGAACCGCGCCGCACCGCGCGCACCGAGCACGAGCAGCCCGGGGCGCAGGACCTCCACGCCGGGCATGGTCGCGGCCACCGCGGCGACCAGCGGTTCGAACAGCCGCGCGTCCCGATCCTGATCCTGTTGCGCGAGGAACAACTCGGGGCAGCGCGCCTGCGCCTCTCTGCGCTTCAGCCCGCGGCGCACCCCTTCGGCTCGCGCGATCGCCGAACAGGCCACCACCCGGTTGGCGAACAGCACCGCCACCGGCCGCGTAGCGGGCAGGCCCGCCACCGCCGCCGCGGCGACCGCGGGCCAGTCCGGGCACCACAGGGCCAGCACCCGCTTCGATCGGATCACGGCGCCGCACGACCCGCGGAAACCGAGGAGCGGGCCGCCGCACTCACGACACCGCCTCCTGCGTGTCGACGGCTTCGACCGCCGGAGCCGCCTTTTCGCGCAGCACCCATTCCACGCGCCCCGCGTTCGGGCACAGATCCAACCGCCCGCGCCGCGGCGGTCCCGCCTTGCCGCGCACTTCGACGGCCAAACCGAGCGAACGCAATCGTCCGCGCCCGCGGCCGAGACCGGCGTACCCCGCGACGCGAGCATCGAGCTGGAGGGACGCGCCGGGCCAGCGACCGTCGGCGACCACCAGGGTGGCGCCCTTGTTGCGGGCACGGGCCGCGATCACCCGGCTGCGCGCGGGCGCGACGGCCCCGCCGCCGAGGCCGAGCACGACCAGATCGAGCCCGTCGAGCAGCACCGCGGCCACCTCCACCGGGTCGGGGCCGGGATCGGCGATCACGGCCAGCCGCCGCAGCTGTGCCCCCATCTCCACCGCGGCGAGCAGACCGAGGCGGGGCATGCCCACCACCGCGGCGTGCCCGCCACCTTCGGTCACCGCGGCGAGCAGACCGGCCAGCAGCGAATTCGCCCCCGTGTACGCCACCACGGAACCGGCGACCAAGCCACCCTCCGGCAACAATGGTGCGAGCGCTGCGGGCACCGGTAATGCCGGTCGGCGCGACTCGGCGCCGAGCGGGACACGCTGCGCCGCCGATTCCCCGCGGCCCGGCACTGCGGCCATACGTCTGCGCAGCTCAGCCAGGGAAGGGGCGCCCTCACGCCCACCACCGCGCGGCAGCGCGCCCCGATTCACCCCTCCCTGCGATATCGCATCCGAACCCATCCCAACCACCTACTTCCCACGATGGACCCGAGGCGAAGCATGCGGAGCGACCCTCGATTCGAGTGCCAGCACCGATTCAGCTATCGATTGATATCGAATATACGTTCGATACCGAGACAGTAGAAACCGACCCCCAGGTTTCCGTCAAGGGTTCCCGCGGCGCGTGTCGCGGCTGCCCCGTTCCGCGCGCGCCCGGCCACCACCCCCGTTTCCTCGGTATGGTGTCGCAGACCCGGCCACCACGCCCGGCGCCCGGTTCATCGGTATGGTTTGTGGCACACATACGAACCGAGAGCGTGCGTGGCACATAACAGTGCCTCCTGCCCGCCTATGCGCGAACACGAATCAGGCCAGCTAGCCTCATTTTCCGCTACCCTGCACCCGTGACCGAACGCGCTCGTCCCACTGTCGGCCCCCAATATCTCGTCGCAGGCCGCTACCGCCTCCAGTCGAAGCTGGGTGGCGGCGGCATGGGCGCGGTCTGGCTGGCGCACGACCGACTGCTGGACCGGGACGTCGCGATCAAGCAGGTGCTCACCACGGCCGGGCTCGACGAGGCCGAAGCCGACGCGGTCCGCAACCAGATCATGCACGAGGGCCGGGTCGCCGCCAAACTCTCGCACGACCACGCGATCGCCGTGTACGACGTGGTGCTCGAGGCCGGTGAGCCGTGGTTGGTGATGGAGCACCTGCCCTCGCGCAGCGTGGCGAAGGCGCTGGCGCTGGTCGACACGCTGCCGCCGATCGAGGTCGCGCAGATCGGCGCCCAGGTCGCCGACGCGCTGGCCGCCGCGCACGCGGTCGGCATCGTGCACCGCGACATCAAGCCCGGCAACATCCTCGTCGCCGACCGTGGCCCCGGCGTCGGCATGGCGAAACTCAGCGACTTCGGCATCTCCCGTGGCGCGGGCGACCTGCTCGACGAGCCGGACGGCGTGATCACCGGCACCCCCTCCTATCTGCCCCCCGAGGTCGCGCGCGGAGCGCAACCGACCAAGGCCAGCGACGTGTTCTCCCTTGGCGCCACGCTCTACACCGCGATCGAAGGACAGCCGCCGTACGGCTTCGACGAGGACAGCGACGTCATCGTGCACCGCGCCGCCATGGCGCAGATCATCCCGCCGACCCGCAGCGGCGTGCTCACCCAGGCGCTGCTGCACATGATGGAACCCGCGCCGCAGCGCCGCCCGACCATGGCCGAGGCGCGCGACGAGATCCTCACCGCCGCTTTCGGTCCCGGCACCGGGCCCTACATTCTCGGCGCGCCCGTCCGCACCGAGGACGGAACCATTCCGTTCTGGGCCGCACGCAACTCGGCGTCCGGGATCCGCAGCCCGCACTCCACGCCCCTTCCCCGCCCGCACCGCAACCTCGCGGGTGCGGCTGCGGCCCCGCCCCCGCAGCGCACCAAGAACGCCCAGCCCGGCAACGCGCCCTTGGCCATCGCTGTCGGCCTGCTGATCGGCCTGATCATCATCATCGGGATCATCGTCGCCGTCCTCTGACCTCGACCCAGCCGTCCCGGACGACGGTCAGTCGATGCGGCGGCGGTGTGCCCATCGGGTCAGGGCGTTGCGGTTGGACTGCTGCGTCTTGCGCAGCACATTGGAGGCGTGCGTCTCCACGGTTTTGACCGAGATGAACAGGGATTCGGCGATCTCGCGGTAGGTGTAGCCGCGCGCGAGCAGGCGCAGCACCTCCAGTTCGCGCGGGGTCAGGGAGTCCAGTTCGGGGTCGAGGGGCGGCTCGGGCACCGGGGACCTCCCGGTGAACGAATCCAGGACGAAGCCGGCCAGGCGCGGGCTGAAGACCGCGTCGCCGCCCGCCACCCGGCGGATGCCGTCGGCCAGCTCGGCACCCGAAATCGTCTTGGTGACATATCCTCTGGCCCCGGCCCGGATCACCGCGATCACGTCCTCGGCCGCGTCGGACACACTCAGCGCCAAGCACACCGGCCCGGGATCGATACCCGCCAGCACCGCCACTCCCCCGCCGTCGGGCATGTGCACGTCGAGCAGGACGACGTCCGGTCGCTCGGCGTTGATCCCGGCCACCGCCTCCGCGACCCCTCCGGCCTCCCCGACCACCTCCATGTCCGCCTCACGGCTCAATTCCGCACGCACACCCGACCGGAAGACGGCGTGATCATCGACGAGAAAGACCCGCACGGTCACCTACTTCTCCTAACCGACCCATGACCCCCAACCCGTACCACACTCGTCCCCCGTGCGCCCGTCACGTCCCGCGCGGGCGCCGAACGCGCCTAGTGGGCGGCCCGAGCGGGCTCTTCGTCCTGGGTGGCGCAGCCGGAATCCGTCCGCGGCATGATGATTCGGACCTCGGTGCCGCGGCCCGGCGTCGACAGGATGTCCACCTGGCCCCCGCGGCGCTCGACCCGTCCGCGAATGGACTTCGCCAGGCCGCGACGGTCTTCCGGCACGGCCGCCAGGTCGAAGCCGGAGCCGCGGTCACGGACGAAGATGCTCACCTGATGCGGTTCGACCTCGGCGAACAGGTCGATCTCCGGGACACCCGCGTGCTTGGCGGCGTTGACCAGCGCTTCCCTGCTCGCGCCGAGCAGAGCGGTGAAGTGTTCCTTCGGCAGACCCGAGCCGGAGCCGTCGACGTCCATCGAGACGTCGCCCACGGTCACCGGCGCCACCTTCACGCCGTGCTGGTCCTCCACCTCGCCCGCGATGGTCCGCAGGGCCGCGGCCAAGCTCGACTGCGCGGGGCCGGAATCCTCGAAAAGCCATTTCCGCAGCTCCCGCTCCTGGCTGCGGGCCAACCGCAACACCTCCTGCGGGTCGTCGGCCTGCCGTTGGATGAGCGCGAGCGTCTGGAGCACGGAATCGTGCAGGTGCGAGGCGATCTCCTCGCGTTCCTCGTTGCGGATGCGGGCGGCGCGCTCGGCGTTCAGCGCGCGCATCATGCGCAGCCACAGCGGGACCGTCAGCAGTCCCGCGCCGATCAGCGTGACCGCCACCGCCAGCAGCGCCGATCCGATCGAGCTCAGATTGATCCTGGCCAGCACCACCACACCGAGACCGGCCACGATCAGCGTCGCACCGGCGACGATGCGCGACCAGGTGACCACCGAAGGCCGTGCGGGCAGCCCGAGCAGCGAACGCGGCCCGTCGACGTCGTACTCCCGCCACACCAGCGCCGCGCCGACCGCCACCACGATGATCGGCGCGATCACCTTCGCCGCGGTCCCGCTGAACACCCAGGACACGGCGATCGCGAGCCCCAGCCCGAGCATCGCGAGCCCGATCGCCTGCCGCCGCTCCGCACCGGAGGGTTTCACCTGATCGGATCCGCCGGGCGTGAAGATCCACAGCAGTCCGTACCCGACGATGCCCGCCCCGGCCAGGGCGGACAGCAGCACGAACGCCATCCGCACCTTGAACACGTCGACGCCGAGATGGTCGGCCAGACCACCCGCGACGCCGCCGACGACCCGGCCGCCCGACCGGCGGACCATCCGCGCCTGCGGCGGCCAGGGGACCGGCGCGGGCACGGGCCCCAGCCCACGGGCAGCGTCGAACCCCCGGGTGTCGAACGCGGGAACAGACGGGTACATGTCTTCGATACTGGCACGGCGACGAAGCCGCCAGCATCCGGATTCACCCTGATCTTGCTCGATCACACCCGCGCCGACCAGGGCGGACACGCCGCGACCCGAGCACACCCGCGCATAGCTGAAAATTTGCTGCATCGGTGGATCGGTCCAAAGTGTTCAGGCTGTTTTTCAGGGTTCCCCCCGATGCGCCGATTCCGTGATCGGCACACCATGGGAAACATGACGAAAACGAGCTTCGGCGACCAGGTCCAGCAGATATGGCAGGCCCGGCCGGTCCGATTGCCGCAGCAGGGGCCGATCGCGGGCGTCGCGGCGGGGTTCGCGCGCCGCTACGAGATCGATCCGGTGCTGGTTCGCGTCGCGTTCGTCGTCTCGACGATCTTCGGCGGCGCGGGCATCGTGCTCTACCTGCTGGCCTGGCTGCTGCTCAGCGCGGCGGGTGACCAGGCCTCCGCGGCCGAGTCGCTGGTCGGCAAGGGCCACAGCTCGCAGTCGCAGACCAAGACCATCGTGTTGATCGTGGCGCTGGCCATCGCGGTCAGCACGATGGGTCCGGTCGGCGTCGGTCTCGGCGGCTCCGGCGTGATCAGCTTCGCCCTGATGCTGGCCGGTTGGTGGATGCTGCACCTGCGCACGCCCAATCCGCCACCGGGCACCACCGAAGCGTTCGGCGGATTCGCTGCGGAGACCGGGATCAACGCCACCGGCTACCCCGGCGCGGTCTTCCCACAGGGAGCGACCCGAACCGTCGGCGACCTGTACATGCCGCCGACCGCCGTGTACACGCCCTACACGAAACTGCCGGACGCTTACATCCCGGAGACCCCCGCGGACGGCGCGACGGTTCCGCTGCACAAGCCCGCGACCGATGACGCCACCGTAGTGCTGGACAAGGCGGCCATGCCCGCTGAACAGGACCCGGAAGTTCCGGTCGGCCGCCGCATCGATTCACCCGCCACGGTCAGCGATCGAGTGGGGCCGGCTCAGGTCGGAAACGGCCCGATCGATCCCGCCGGTACGGTCGGCCGAGTCAGATCGGACTCGGCTTATACCGGCCGCACCGATTCATCGGGGAGCACACCGGACGCGAAAATTTCACCGTCCGACCGTCCGGTCCCACTTCGCAAAGACGTCCCGGCCCCTCCGAGCCCGCTTCGCACCGCGTCCGTTCATCCCGCGATCATCGGCGGCCCGACCCCACCGTCCTGGGATCCGCTCGGCGTCGCTCCGCTTGCCTGGGACCTGCCGGAACCTCCCCCTGCCCGCACCGTCGTCGCCCCGCAGGAGAAGCGGCCGCGCTCACGGCTGACGCCGGTGGTGATCGGCTCGGCCATTCTCGCGGCGGCCGGAGCCGGCGCGGCCGCGGCCTCGGGCGTGGAGTGGATGACACCGGCCCGCATCGCCGCGGCGGCGCTGGCCGTGATCGGTCTCGGCCTGGTGCTCGGCGCGTTCCTGCGGCGCGGCTACGGCTTGCTGGTGCTCACCGCTCCGCTCGCCGGATTCGTGCTGTTCGCCTCGGCGATCGGTCCGCTCGAATTCGATCGGGCGGCGATGGGCGACCACATCTGGACGCCCGCCTCGGCCGCGGATCTGGCCGGGAACTACCAGGTGACCATGGGTACCGGCACGCTCGACCTGCGGTCGGTGAAACTGACCGAGAACCGTACCGTCGACATCGATGTCCGGATGGGCGAAGCCCGCGTGCTGCTGCCCGCGGACATGACCGTCCGCACCCGGTGCACGGCCACCATGGCCGAGGCGATCTGCGCCGACGGCATCAGCGGTCCGAATACTCCCGGCGCGCCGGTGCTCGATCTGAACGTCGACGTCCGCGCCGGAAACGTGGAGGTGCAGCGTGGCTGAGACCGACAACGACAAGCGCACCGGCTCCCGGCGCGGCCCCGCCGCCTCGCTGCTGATCGCGGGACTGCTTTCCCTCGCGATCAGCGTGTGGGCGTTCGCCGGTCCGGCGTCGGTGCCGGCGACCAGCATGATCCCGATCGGGTGGATCGTCGTGCTCGCCGCGATCGTCATCGGCATCGTGCTGGTGATCTCCCCGCGCAAACGATCCTGAGCACGACGAACGGCCCGTCCACCCGGACGGGCCGTTGCGCGTTCGTCCTCGAGTCGCCGCCGGAGACCCCTCGTCGTCCTACGGACAGGAGAACCGAATGAAGCCCGACCAACCCGCCGATCAGACGCCACCCACCGCCCGGACCACGCCGCCGGAGCCCCGCCCCTGCGCCACGCCCGGCACACTCCTGGGCCACCTGATTCTGCAGAGCGCGTTCCACCGTCCCCGCTGATGTCGCGCGGAGTCGGGACCGACGGCAGGGTTCTACCGCCTGAGCGGGATCACTCCCACTCGATGGTGCCCGGCGGCTTGCTGGTCACGTCCAGAACCACGCGGTTGACCTCCGCCACCTCGTTGGTGATCCGGGTGGAGATGCGCTCCAGCACCTCGTAGGGCAACCGGGTCCAGTCGGCGGTCATCGCATCCTCACTGGACACCGGACGCAGCACGATGGGGTGTCCGTAAGTGCGGCCGTCGCCCTGCACGCCGACGCTGCGGACCTCCGCGAGCAGCACGACCGGGCACTGCCAGATCTGCCGGTCCAGACCGGCCGCCGTCAGTTCCTCGCGGGCGATGGCGTCGGCCCGGCGCAGCGTCTCCAGCCGGTCGGCGGTGACTTCGCCGACGATCCGGATGGCGAGGCCGGGGCCAGGGAAGGGTTGGCGGGCCACGATCTCCTCGGGCAACCCGAGTTCGCGGCCGACCGCGCGGACCTCGTCCTTGAACAGCAACCGCAGCGGCTCGACGAGTTCGAACTCCAGATCGTCGGGCAGGCCGCCGACATTGTGATGACTCTTGATGTTCGCGGTGCCGCTGCCGCCGCCGGACTCGACGACATCCGGGTAGAGCGTGCCCTGCACCAGGAACTCGACCTTCGGCGTCGCGCCGTCGGCCGCGCCGTGCTCGAGCACCACCTCGCCCACCGCGTCCTCGAAGGAGCGGATGAACTCACGCCCGATGATCTTGCGCTTCTCCTCGGGGTCGGTCACGCCCTTCAACTCGCCGAGGAACTTGTCCACCGCGTCGACGGTCACCAGCTTGGCGCCGGTCGCGGCGACGAAATCCTGCTGCACCTGCTCGCGCTCCCCCGCCCGCAGCAGGCCGTGGTCGACGAACACACACGTCAGCCGGTCACCGATGGCGCGCTGCACCAAGGCGGCGGCGACCGCGCTGTCCACCCCGCCGGACAGCCCGCAGATCGCGTGCCCGTCACCGATCTGCTCGCGCACCGAGGCGATCAGCGAATCGGCGATGTTCGCCGGAGTCCAGGTCGACGGGATGCCGGCGAGTTCGTGCAGGAACCGGCTCAGCACCTGCTGGCCGTGCGGCGAATGCAGCACCTCCGGGTGGTACTGCACACCGGCCAGCCTGCGGGCGCGATCCTCGAAGGCGGCGACCGGCGCGCCCGCGGTGGTTCCGGTGACCTCGAAGCCATCCGGCGCGTCGGTGACCGCGTCGCCGTGGCTCATCCACACCGGCTGAATGGTCGGCAGGCCGCCGTGCAGCAAACCGCCGTCGATGTTGAGCTCGGTCCGCCCGTACTCCCTGGTGCCGGTGTGCGCGACCGTGCCGCCCAGCGCCTGGGCCATCGCCTGGAAGCCGTAGCAGATACCGAAGACCGGCAGTCCCAGATCGAACAACCGCGGATCGAGCCGCGGCGCGCCTTCGGCGTACACGCTGGCCGGGCCGCCGGACAGGATCACCGCGAGCGGCTGCTTGTCGGCGATCTCCTCCACCGTCGCGGTGTGCGGAACCACCTCCGAGTACACGCTCGACTCGCGCACCCGCCGCGCGATCAGCTGGGCGTACTGTGCTCCGAAGTCGACGACGAGGACCGGTCTCTGGGTTTGTGCCACTCGCCCAGTTTAGTGAGCGGGGAAACGAGCGAATCATCGGCACAGCGGCAGGCGTGGGAGACGAGCCCGACCGCCCGAATCGTCACCCGCGGCCGGGCTCGCTGGTTATCCTTCTGCTCGTGCCCTTCGCCCGCGCGATCGATGCCGACATCCACTACGAGGACAGCGGCGGGGACGGCCCGGTGGTATTGCTGGCGCACGAGTTCCTCATGGACCGCACCATGTTCGCCGCCCAGATGGCCGCGCTCGCACCCGAATTCCGGATCGTGTCCTGGGATGCCCGCGGCCACGGCCGCACCAGGGACGAGGGCCTACCTTTCACCTATTGGACCGCGGCCAGGGACGCGCTGACCGTCCTGGATCATCTCGGCGCCGACCAGGCCGTCGTCGGCGGCACCGCGCAGGGGGGTTTCACGGCGCTGCGCACCGCCTTGATCGCGCCGGAGCGCGTCTCCGCGCTGATCCTGATCAGCACCGAAGCGCACGGTCCCACCCCGGAGCAGTCCACCGCCACGCAGAAGTTCCTCGAAGAGTGGTACGACGACGGCTCCCGCGAACGGGCCGTGCACCAGCTGGCTTCCTGGCTGATCGGCGACGACGAGTGGTACCGCTCGATCTGGACCCAGCGCTGGCTGGTGCGCGATCGCCGCGGCATCGAAGTGGCGGCAGGCTGTCTGCTCAGCCGCGACTCGGTGCTGGATCGCCTCCGCGAAATCGCCTGTCCCGCTCTGGTGATCCACCCGACGCACAGCGGCATGGACCGCGAGCGCGCCCAAGAGCTGGCCCACGGCCTGTCCGGCGCCACGTTCATCGAGATCGCCGAAGCCCGCCTGGCGGTGACGATGACCCACCCCGAGCCGGTGAACCACGCGATCCGGCAGTTCCTCCGCGCACGGACGAAACCAGCCCGCGTGCGGTGAACGCTGTGTTCGATGTGCAGCGCCTGCGGCGCTGCGTGTTCGCGGCCCCTCCATGGCTCGCGTTCCAGTGGTCGAGACTCGCGCCTGCGGCGCATGCGCTTCGACCGCTGGAACGCGAGCCGGGCCGCGAACGGCGCTCGTAAGACTCGCTTCTCCAGATCGCCTGGTGGCGGGGTGCGCCCCGGACCAGTATCAAGCGCGAACGCTCAGGCCGACCTTCTGGAATTCCTTCAGGTCCGAGTAACCGGCCTTGGCCATCGAGCGACGCAGTCCGCCGACGAGGTTCAGTGAGCCGAACGGGTCGTCGGACGGACCGAACAGCACCCGCTCCAAGCTCGGGCGCACGGGGTCGCCGACCGGCTCACCACCGAGATCCCACGGGTCGTCGACGTGCAGCAGCGAGCCGCGCGGCACCGACGGATGCGCGGCCGCCGACGGCCAGTACCAGCCGCGGCCCGGCGCCTCCGCGGCCACGGCCAGCGGGACGCCGAGCATGGCCGCGTCGGCGCCACACGCGATCGCCTTGGCCAGGTGCCCCGAGGTGGCGACGTCACCGTCCGCGATGACGTGCACGTAGCGGCCGCCGGTCTCGTCCAGGTAGTCGCGGCGGGCGGCGGCGGCATCCGCGATCGCGGTGGCCATCGGCACGCCGATGCCGAGCACCTCGCCGGTGGTGGTCGCTCCGGGGTAGGAGCCGTAGCCGACGATCACGCCCGCCGCACCCGTGCGCATCAGGTGCAGCGCGGTGCGATGATCGCTCACGCCGCCCGCGACCACGGGCACGTCCAGCTCGGCGATGAAGGTCTTGAGGTTCAGCGGCTCACCGTCGCCGACGTGCTCGGCGGAGATGATCGTGCCGTGCACCACGAGCAGGTCGATGCCCGCCTGCACCAGGGCGGGGGTGAGCGTGCGCGCGTTCTGCGGGCTCACCCGCACCGCGACGGTGACACCGGCGGCGCGGACCTGCGCCACCGCGGCGGCGAGCAGATCCGGCTGCATCGGCGCGGCGTGCAACTCCTGCAGCAGCGCCACGGCGCGCTCGTAGCCGCCCTTGCCTGCCAGTTCGAGCAACTGATCGATCTTCGCGCCGACATCCGCGTGCCGCGCCCACAGTCCCTCGCCGTTGATCACGCCGAGCCCGCCGAGGCGGCCGAGCTCGATCGCGAACTCCGGCGATACCAAGGCGTCGGTGGGATGCGCGAGAAACGGGATCTCGAAGCGGTAGGCGTCCAGCTGCCAGGACAGCGACACCTGCTTCGACGAGCGGGTCCGGCGCGAGGGGACGATGTCGACGTCGTCCAGCTCATAGGTACGCCGGGCGGTCCGGCCCATGCCGATCTCCACCATGTCGCGCACGCGAATTCTCCTTAATTTTTGGCAGCGCCCGCGGCGCTGCGTGTTCGCGGCCCTCTTGTGGCTCGCGTTCCAGCGGTCGAGACTCGCGCCTGCGGCGCATGCGCTTCGACCGCTGGAACGCGAGCCGGGCCGCGAACGGGCGCTCGTAAGACTCGCGCCTCCAGTGGTTACTTGTGGGGGCAGGTGGGCAGCACGGAACGCGCCACCGACTGCCGCACGGCTCGCACACCGCCACAGCCGGTGGGCGAGTTCCATCATGCACGGACCGGTTGGTCCCGTACATGAACCTAGTGGGCTAGGCCCGCCCGGTGTAGTTAGGGGCCTCGACAGTCATGGTGATGTCGTGCGGGTGGCTCTCCTTCAGGCCCGCCGCGGTGATCTGCACGAACTGCGCTTCCTGCAGATGCGCGATCGACTGCGAGCCGGTGTAGCCCATGGCCGCGCGCAGGCCGCCGACCAGCTGGTGGATCACCTGATTGACCGGGCCGCGGAACGGCACCCTGCCCTCGATGCCCTCGGGGACCAGCTTGTCCTCGGCCAGCACGTCGTCCTGGAAGTAGCGGTCCTTGGAGAACGACTTCGCCTGGCCGCGGCCCTGCATGGCGCCGAGCGAGCCCATGCCGCGATAGCTCTTGAACTGTTTGCCGCCGACCAGGATCAGCTCGCCGGGCGACTCGGCGGTGCCCGCGAGCAGCGAGCCGAGCATCACGGTGGACGCGCCCGCCGCGATCGCCTTGGCGATGTCGCCGGAGAACTGGATGCCGCCGTCGGCGATCACCGGGACACCGGCGGGCTTGCACGCGGCGACCGCCTCCAGGATCGCTGTGATCTGCGGCGCGCCGACACCGGCTACCACGCGGGTGGTGCAGATCGAGCCGGGGCCGACACCCACCTTGACCGCGTCCGCGCCCGCCTCGACGAGCGCGGCCGCGCCCTGGCGGGTGGCCACGTTGCCGCCGACCACCTGGATCCGGTCGCCGACCTCGGCCTTGACCTTGGTCACCATCTGCAGCACCTGCACCTGATGGCCGTGCGCGGTGTCCACCACGAGCACGTCCACGCCGGCGTCGGCCAGCGTCATGGCCCGCGACCAGGCGTCCTCGCCGACGCCCACCGCGGCGCCGACCAGCAGGCGGCCGTCACGGTCCTTGGTGGCGTTGGGGTACTGGTCGGTCTTGACGAAGTCCTTGACGGTGATCAGGCCACGCAGGCGCCCGTTGCCGTCGACGATCGGCAGCTTCTCCACCTTGTGCCTGCGCAGCAGTCCGAGCGCGGCTTCGGCGGTGACGCCCTCCTGCGCGGTGATCAAGGGGGCCTTCGTCATCACGTCGGCGACGCGCCGGTTCTGATCCACCTCGAACCGCATGTCCCGATTGGTGATGATGCCCACAAGCGCACCGGTCTCGTCCACCACGGGAAGACCCGAGATGCGGAACCTGGCGCACATCGCGTCGACCTCGGCGAGCGTGTCGGTCGGACGGCAGGTCACCGGATCGGTGACCATGCCGGCCTCGGAACGCTTGACTGTCTCCACCTGGGAAGCCTGGTCGGCGGTCGAGAGGTTGCGGTGCAACACGCCCATACCGCCCGCACGCGCCATCGCGATGGCCATCCTCGCCTCGGTCACCGTGTCCATGGCCGAGCTGACCAGCGGGGTGCGCAGGCGGATCTCCCTGGTCAGCTGGCTGGAGGTCTCCACAGAGCTGGGGATGAGATCCGAGGCGGCAGGCAGCAACAGCACATCGTCGAATGTGAGGCCGAGCATGGCGATCTTGTTCGGATCGTCGCCACCCGTAGGAGGGCGGACTGCGATTCGTTCGCCCGATACGGGATTACTCATTCGGATCGACCCCTCCTGGACGTCGATAGCGACCGGCGCCGGTGGTACCGGCGCCGTGACGGCTGATGGGATGGACGTGGTTCGGCGGCGGTGCGATCGGTACCCGCCGTAGCCTGTGCTCCATGGTATCTGTCCGGTGAACTCGCCGACGAAGTGAGCCCACCACCGAAACTGGCAGGCCGCATCGCTGGCGCAGACCACCCTGTTCTGCGTACCGTGGGGATGTGCGTGACCATCTACCACCTGGCTTGCCGCCGGATCCGTTCGCCGGAGACCCCTCCGACCCGTCCGCCGCGCTCGATGCCATCGAGCCCGGCGAACCGCTGGATCCCCACGAGCGCCTTGCGGTCGAGGAGGATCTCGCCGACCTCGCGGTGTACGAGGCACTGCTGGCCCACCGCGGCATCCGCGGACTCGTGGTCAGCTGCGAAGACTGCAGGCAGGACCACTACCACGACTGGGACATGCTGCGCGCCAACTTGCTTCAGTTGCTGGTCGACGGCACGGTCCGCCCGCACGAGCCCGCCTACGACCCGACCCCGGAAGCGTATGTCACCTGGGACTACTGCCGGGGCTACGCGGACGCTTCGATGAACGAGGCTTTCCACGGCGACGGATTCGACGGATTCGACGGCTGAGGACAGCCGATCGAGCGGCGCGCGGGCCTCTCGAGGCTCGCGTACTTCGCGCTTGCCACTGTGATTTTCGACGCACACGATCACTGCGGCAGGCACACGATGCCGCCTCCGCGCGGCGCGACACGCCGATGAATCCGGCCCCTATGGTCACCCGCCGGACGAGCCCGCTCTCCCGGAAAGGCAAAAAGCCGACCGCCTGGCCGGCGATCGGCTTGCCTTGACCGTTTTTCTGGTGTCAGCGGTGGGGCGGCACGAACGAGCCCGGATTGGGGATGACGGGCACGCTGAAGGTCGGCGGCTGATTGTTGTTCTGAGTACCGGTGTTGCCCTGCGTCGGGGCAGTAGGGGGCTGCTGTGGCGCGGTCGGCGGATTACCGGTGTCTCCCGTAGTTCCACCCGCCGGCGGCGGCTTGACCTCGGTGACCGGCGGCTCCTGCGGCGCCGTCGGCTCCGCGGTCGACGGCGGCTGAGTGTTCGCCGGGGGCGCTGTGGTCACCGGAGGCACCGTGGTCGGCGCGCCGCCGCCGTTCGACGTTCCGCCATTGTTCGACGTTCCACCGCTGGGGGCGGTGGCGTCGGCCGACGGCGAGGGATTGGTCGAGGGCTCGCCGGGCTGCTGCACGATCGTCGAGGTCCCGCTGCCCGGCGTCGGGCTCGGCTTCGTGGTCGCGCTGCTGCCCGAGGTGGCACGTGGATCGGTGGTCTTGGGGACCGTCGATCCCAGCTGATCGGCCAGCTCCGGATTCACGTCGTGCAGTTTCGCGAGCAACCGCTCCCACTCGGTCATCAGCTCGGCGCGCTTGTCCGGATCGCTGACCTGCGCGGCGTTCTCCTTGGCTCGCTCCAGGCGCACTTTGGCCTGGGTCGGGTTCTGGGTGACCAGCGTGGAAGCCTCGTTCAGGTCGTCGCCTGCCCGCTGCACGACCGTCGTCTGCGCCTGTTCGCTGAACACGACCTCTTTGACCCGCCAGAGCGGATCGCCCGGCTCGGCGTTGTACGAGAATGCCGTCATGCCGCCGATGACCAGGGCCAGCGCGGCCGCGGTGCCCATGATCGGGCGTAGTAGCCGCAGTCGCCCGCCGCTGTGCGCCCCGATGCGAACCTGCCGCGCGCCGATCTCCTGGTTGACCGCGGCCACGATCGCATCCAGATCCGGCTCGGCCGGCATCGGAGCCGCGATCAACTCCGCTCGCCAGTCCGCGAGCAACGTCGCGAGCTGATACTCCTCGGCGCTGTCGGTGTGCACCGGACCATCGCTGGCGATGGCATCGATCAGAGCATCGTCGCGGCGTACCGCGGCGATGTCGACCGGGCCGGTGTCACCGGACGCCTCGGCGTAGGGACCGCTGTTCCGCGATCCAAGCCGCGCCTTCCAGTCACCCCGACCGCGCTCGCCATCCCTAGCCATACATTTCACCTGCCCTCGCCACTTGTGACTTGAGTTTCGCGAGTGCCCTGTGTTGGGCGACCCGTACCGCACCCGCCGTACTGCCCACGGCGACCGCGGTTTCTTCCGCTGACAAACCCATGACCAAGCGCAGGATCAAGATCTCCCGATGCTTCTCAGGAAGCGTCGCGAGCAGACGGTTCATCTGCCTGCTCGTCTCGGATTCGAGAGCTCGTTGTTCCGGTCCCTGGTCGGTGGATATGACATCTGGTACTTCGGCCATCGCCTCCGCCTTGTTACGGGCGGCGTTGCGATGCGCGTCGGCGACCTTGTGCGAAGCGATCCCGTAAACAAAGGCCATGAAGGGCCTGCCCTGGTCTTGGTACCTGGGCAAGGCTGTCATCACAGCCAGGCAAACCTCCTGCGCAACGTCGTCCGCGGAGAGCTGCCCACGCTCCGCGGCTCCGATCCGCGCGCGGCAGTAGCGCACCACCAGCGGGCGGATCATCTCCAGTACCTGAGCTAAAGCGGATCTGTCGCCCTGCGCAGCGGCAGCGACGGCGAGGTCCAACTCTTCGCCCGTGTGCGTCATCGTCAGAGATATTCCTGGCGTTACAAAGTGGCACGGTCCGGTGACGACCAGTGCTTCCACCGAAGGGGCGGAACGGATCTAACAATAGCGACCCGTTGGCCGGAACTGGTCAACACGGTGTACTCCGTGATCACCTACCAACCGGGCATGGGACGCAACACGCCGCCGGAGCGGGCGATGATCGCTGCGCATTCGGCCGCCTCCGCCGCCGCGTCCCGCGCGCCGGATCCGGCGCGGAGCATGGCACAAGCCCAGCGCAACGGCAGCAGACCGTGCTCGCGGCACTGCTCGGCGACCTCATCCGCCGATACGCCGGATCGGCCGCGCGCATCGCCCGCCAGATCGGCCGCGGCGACCAGCAGGCGGGACTTGATCCGGTGGCGCACCGACGGTGAGCGCTCGGCCAGCTCCAGCGCGGCCCCCGCGTGTGCCGCCGCCGCCTCGAAATCCCCTGTCGCCAGCGCCGTTTCCGCGGAAACCCAGCGCAGGCGGATCTCGGGACGCCAACCGGCGCGATGCTCCAGCGCCGCCCACGCGCTGCGGCGCAGCAAGCGAGCCGCCAGCGCGAGCCGTCCGGTTCCGAGCGCGTCGGCGGCCAGCCCGGTGAGGGCGTCACAGATCGCGTCGCCGCGACCGGGAAGGTAGCCGGCGGCCGCGTCGACGGGACTCTCGGCGGTGTGCGGCTCCGCGCCTGCGCCCGCGGTGAGGATCAGCGCGGCGGCCCGCCCGTCGAACGCCGCGGCGCGCTCGTGCCAACCGAGCTGGCGAAGAAAAGACCCCTCGGCGCTTCCCGCCAGTGAGAGGAGGACGGGGTCGGTGCTGTGGTTGCATACCCTTCGCAATTCGGCGCGCGCCGCGGCGTAACGACCCTGGCCGCCGAGGACCACCGCGCGATACCACCGGCCGAGCGCGTCGGAGGCGGGCGGCAGGTCTCCGGCGGCACGACCCGGAGCGGCGCCGAACGCGGCCTCCGCCAGGGCCGCGACGTGAGGATCTCCGAGCGGAGCGGGCGCGAACACGGGCGCACTCTATCCTGTGCGGCACGCGCTCCCCGAGGCGGAAAGGCGCCCCGGCGGCAGGCGGGCGGGACGCGGGATTTGCGTGGCCGAGCCGATGTTGCCATTAGGTAAATCTCGCCCCGGCAATCGCCGAGCGGCCGTGCCGGGAATTCATGCGTGTTTCGCGTAATTAACCTGCGCGCCCCGTTGCCGCCATCTTCGGTTCCGCACGCCGCGAACACCGTCGGCCACCACGGTGACCGACGTCATGGCCGCGAGATCGGCGCCGCAGCGGCGCGACAACCACGAAATCGCCTCTACCAGCGGAAACGCCATCAGCGACGGCACATGCGGCAGCCACGGGCTTCCGGCCAACCGAACAGTATCGCCGGAAACAGCGCGAAAAGTAAACAGTTCGGAGGTTAAATTTGGCAGCGCGAGATTTGGAAAAGTGCTGCGTCGAACTATTGACGGAAATTCGCGGCTGGACCTAACGTAGCTCATCGCCACGGACGGCGCCGCGCGAAATTGCAGCGACCACGAAGGGGCGAGCCCAAGGGGTACCCCCGCCGACACGGCGTCGTGGCCCACAACTGTTGCAGAACAACTGCTCGACAACGCTGACGAGCTCGCACCACGAGGAGTTCACCATGCCCATGCCGACCCACCTCCCGGGACCCAACGCCGATGTCTGGGATTGGCAGATGCGAGGATCGTGCCGCGGGCAGGATTCCGCGGTGTTCTTCCATCCCGATGGCGAACGTGGCCGAGCACGCACCGCGCGCGAGATGCGCGCCAAGGAGATCTGCCGCACCTGCCCGGTGCTCATGCAGTGCCGCGCCCACGCGCTGAAAGTCAGCGAGCCCTACGGCATCTGGGGCGGCATGTCGGAGACCGAGCGCGAGATGCACGCGCGGCGCAACCGCCGCCGCATGGCCGTCTGAATCAAACTTCTCCCATCCGCGCGCCACCGGGCGTCGAATCCCTAGCAAACAACGGGCCACTGCAACATGCTTCGGGCCGAGCCGCTCACGCGACACGGTGATCGGTTCCGCGCCGAGGGCGGCGCGTGGGTTGCGATCGTCACCATCGATCGGCCGGCCGCCGGGCGAAGGCCGGAAACCGTGCACCCGACGTCTCCGGCAGGGCACGGCGTGTCACGGCGTTCCTCCCGAGATGTTCGATGTGTCGGCGTGTTTCGCAGCCGACGCCGGGCCATGACGAACTTGCGGGCACCCCACCGGAAGGGAGGTCATAGCGGCGCGCTACGGTAGTGACCGATGACACAGAATGGAGCGTTGTGACAACGCGGCCGTCGGCCGCAGAGGGCGACTCGTTCCGAAGAGAAGCCTTCCCACCTACGGTGGATTCTGCGGTTACGGCACGCGCAGCCGAAAGTATGGAACTCGCCGCGCTGCTACAACGATGCGGCCGAGCCGACCAGGAAGCATTCGCCGAACTGTACGACCGGACGTGTGCGCGCGTCTTCGGTCTGGTGTTGCGCGTTCTGCACGATCCGGGATACGCGGAGGAGACCACGCAGGAGGTCTATCTGCAGATCTGGCGGATGGCATCGAGTTTCGACCCGGCGAAAGGTTCCGCGGTCACCTGGTTGATGACGCTCGCCCACCGGCGTGCCGTCGACCGGGTCCGCGCCGAGCAAGCCCACACCCAGCGCGAGGTCGCGTACGGGATCCGGGTGCTCGGCAACGAATTCGACGAGGTCACCGAAGAGGTCGAGCGCAGACTCGAACAACAGGCCGTCCTGGCTGGTCTCGCCACACTCACCGAAACCCAGCGGGAAGCCATCTCGCTCGCCTATTACGGCGGGCGCACCTATGCGGAGGTAGCCACCTATCTCGACGTAGGGTTACCCACGGTTAAGTCCCGGATTCGGGACGGTTTGACACGACTGAAGAAAAGTTTGGGGGTGACGTGAGATGAACGAACGCCGGATCGATCTCGCGCACACCGTCGCGCTCGGATCGATCGACGACGAAGACCGTCAGGAAATTCAGGAACTGCTCGACAGCGAAGACCCCGTGCTACGCGCGGAGTTCATCCAGGAAGTCAGAGACACGAAAGAAGCGCTCGCCGTTCTCGCCACAGCCACGGCGGTGACTCCCCCGCCGTCGCTGCGTGCTCGCCTACTCGCGGCCATCGCCGCTGAGCAGCCGCCGGTCGCCAGCTGAATCCGGCATCGGGTCAGGCTCTTCCCGCTCCGCGCGTACCTACCCCCAGCGGTCGGAATCCTCCTACGGCCTCGTTTCCGGCCCCGCGGCAGACAGCGCGTCGAGCTTCGGAACATCCTCGGTTTCCCCGCTAGGCGCGTCGTCGCGCGGCCGGATGTGGCACGGCCCCCGAACCGCGTGGCTCGGGGGCCGTGCTCGTGCGTTGTCCCGAGAAAGGGTCAGTGCGCGTGACCGTGGTGACCGTGGTCGTTCTGCTCCTCGGCGGGCTTGTCGACCACGGCGCTCTCGGTGGTGAGCACCATGCGCGCGACCGACGCCGCGTTCACGACGGCCGAACGGGTGACCTTCACCGGGTCGACGACGCCGTCGGTGAGCAGGTCGCCGTAGCTGAGCGTGGCGGCGTTGAAGCCCTCCTTGCCCTCGGCCACCTTGCTGACCACCACGGCGCCGTCCAGGCCCGCGTTGGTGGCGATCCAGTACAGCGGCGCCTGCAGCGCGGTGCGGACCACCTCGACGCCGACGGCCTCGTCACCGGACAGCGAATCGCGCAGCTCGGCCAGCTTGCCGCTCGCCTGCACCAGCGCGGTGCCGCCACCGGGCACGATGCCCTCTTCCACGGCGGCCTTGGCGGCGCTCACCGCGTCCTCGACGCGGTACTTGCGCTCCTTGAGCGCGGTCTCGGTGGCCGCGCCGACCTTGATCACCGCGACGCCGCCGGCCAGCTTGGCCAGCCGCTCCTCCAGCTTCTCGCGATCCCAGTCGGAATCGGTGGCCTCGATCTCGCGGCGCAGCTGCGCGACCCGCGCCTCGACGTCCGCGCCGGAACCGGCACCGTCGATGATCGTGGTGTCGTCCTTGGTGACCACGACGCGACGCGCCTTGCCGAGCACGTCCAAGCCGGCCTCGCGCAGGGTGATGCCCAGATCGGGGTTCACCACGGTGCCACCCGTGACCACGGCCAGGTCGTCGAGGAACGCCTTGCGACGGTCACCGAAGAACGGCGCCTTGACCGCGACGGCCTTGATCGTCTTGCGGATGGCGTTGACCACCAGGGTCGACAGCGCCTCGCCCTCGACGTCCTCGGCGATGATCAGCACGGGCTTGCCGCTCTCGGCGATCTTCTCCAGCAGCGGCAGGAAGTCCGGCAGCGAGCTGATCTTCTCGCGGTGCAGCAGGACGAACACGTCCTCGAGGACGGCCTGCTGGCTGTCGGGGTCGGTGACGAAGTAGGGCGACAGGTAGCCCTTGTCGAACTGCACGCCCTCGGTGACGACGAGTTCGGTCTGCAGCGTCGACGACTCCTCGACGGTGACGACGCCGTCCTTGCCGACGGTGGTCAGCGCCTTGCCGACCATCTCGCCGATCTCCTCGTCCCGCGAGGACACGGTCGCGACCTGCGCGATGGCCTGTTCGCCGGAGACCGGCGTGGCCAGCGCGAGCAGCGCCTCGGAGACCGCGTCGGCGGCCTTGGCGATGCCGGAGCCGACCGCGATCGGGTTCGCCCCGGCGGCAACGTTCTTCAGCCCGGCGCGGACCAGCGCCTGGGCCAGCACGGTGGCGGTGGTGGTGCCGTCGCCTGCGACGTCGTTGGTCTTGGTGGCGACGCTCTTGACCAGCTGCGCGCCGAGGTTCTCGAACGGGTCCTCCAGCTCGATGTCGCGCGCGATGGTGACGCCGTCGTTGGTGACGGTCGGGCCGCCGAAGGACTTCGCGAGTACGACGTGCCGTCCGCGCGGGCCCAGGGTGACCTTCACGGCGTCGGCGAGCTTGTCGACGCCGCGTTCCAGAGCCCGGCGAGCCTTCTCGTCGAACTCGATCTGCTTTGCCATGGGAATTCGCTCCTGTAGTGGATTGCGGCGCTCCGGACCGCCTCCGGGCCCGTCGCTCGCACCGCGTGTTTCAGTGCCGGGGTGTCGGCGCCGAACGCACTCCGCCCCGGGTCGCGAAAGACACCGGGGCGGAACGCATGCGTGCCTGATCGGCTACTTGGTGACGACGGCCAGCACGTCGCGCGCCGACAGGATGAGGTACTCCTCGCCCTGGTACTTGATCTCGGTGCCGCCGTACTTGCTGTAGATGACGGTGTCACCCTCCTGGACATCCAGCGGGATGCGCTTCTCGCCCTCGTCGTCCCACCGGCCGGGACCGACGGCGACAACGGTGCCCTCTTGCGGCTTCTCCTTCGCCGTGTCGGGGATGACCAGGCCGGAGGCCGTCGTCGTCTCGGCCTCGTTGGCCTGGACGAGGATCTTGTCCTCGAGCGGCTTGATGTTCACGCTCGCCACGTTGAGCCCTCCACTTTCAGGGGATTCGGTCGTCCGGAACTGTCGCTCCGAACTCGTCGGTTGGTCACGATGCTGACCCTGCGCATAGCCCCGTCGTCGCGGGTGCCGGGACCCCTGCCCAGTGGTCAAGCTGCTGGCACAAGCACTACACACAGTGCCGACTAGCACTCTATACATGAGAGTGCCAGCGCTCAAGGCTGGGCGGTGCCAACTTTGCGCGGCGCGCCGACGACACCACGGGCTTGGCGATAAGTTCGGGAAAACAGTAACGTTCGGATAACGGATTGTGACACTATTGACGACGGCTGCGGTCCGGCCGCCGGTTCGTCGCTCCTCGGGCGGCGGCGAGGTGGCACACGAGTGCCACAGCGTCGCCGAACTCGCAGCGCCGCAGCACGATCGTTGCACCACCAGCTTCACCAGAGAGCAAGACACACGTGATCCATGGCCGGTCCCCGCGACCCACCCGGACGAGGGGCCGGTTCGTTTCCCGGTCCGGGTCGCGCGTCATCCATACGGCGGTCCGGCAGTCCATTCGAGATGGTCGGCGACACCATGACCATCCGCTCGAAGGGAGGTGAACATGCGAACATCCCTCGGCATCTCGGCCGGGGCAGAGGTCGTGTGCTCGGCGTTGGTCTCCACCGCGCCGAACGGCACGCAGAGCTTCGACTACCGCGTCGTCTCCGCCGACGCCGCCCACTCCGATCTCGGTGACCTGGTGGCGTCCTCGATCGAGCTGATGACCACCCAGCTGCCGACCACGCAGCCGCCGCGCGAGATCATCCGTCCGGCCGGCGGTCGTTTCGCCGGCGCGCCACGCCACTTCGAGCCGATGACCGGGCACCCGCCCACCAGCGTCGCGGTCGCCTACCGCACCAAGGAACAGGCCCAGATCATCCGCTCGGCCACCGGCAAGCAGCGTGACCTGCGGCTGGTCCAGGAGGGCACCGCCGCGCTGACCTACCTGCGGCACACCGGCCTGCTCGACCGCTACGACACGGTCGCCATCGTCGACCTCGGCGCCAGCGGGCTCAGCGTCACCGTCGCCGACCGCGCCGAAGGCTCCCTGCTGCGCTCGGATCGCACCGCCGCCGTCAGCGGCACGGCGATCGACGACCTCATCTACCACCATCTGGTGGACCTGCACTTCGCCCGGCGCGGCACCCGCCCGAACCGCGGCACGCTCACCAACCGGGGCCGCGCGGCGAAGGAGCACCTGTCCATCGCGCCCGCGGTCACCATCGACCACGTCGCGGGTCGTCCGCTGAAGCTGACCAGGGCCGACTTCGAGGAGTTGATCGCCGACCTGCTGCGCGACCTGGCCAGGTTCGTCACGATGTCGTTCGCCCGTGCGCCTGAGCAACCACAGGCGGTCGCGGTCATCGGCGGCGGCGCCAACATTCCCGCGGTGCTCGACACCCTCACCGCCGCGGTCGACGTTCCGGTGTTCACCGTCCCCGACCCGGAGGCGGTGACCGCGAAAGGCGCGGCGCTGGTCGCCGATTCGATGCAGCCTTCGGTCTTCCCGGTGAGCGGGCTCGGCGGCGACGCGCCCGCGGGGACGGTCACCAAGGTGTTCGGCACGCTGGCCGGTGCCATCGTGGTCGTCGGGCTGATCGTGGGGTACGGGGTCAAGACGTTCGCGCCGACCTCGGATGACGAGGTCTCCCCCGCCGGGACCACGAGCAGCGCTTCCCAACTGCCGAATCCGGCATCCGTGCCGCAGACGACCACGGCGGTCACCACGCCGGACGGCACCGGAATCGCCCCCACGACCACGGAACGCGGACCGCAGAGCACGACCGGCGGGCCGTGGTCGACGCCGGCGATCCCGCCCACGCAGCCCACGCTGCGCCCGGATCCGAACCTTCCGCCGATTCCGTTCCCCGAACTGCTCGGTCCCCTGTTCGGGAACCCGAACGCGGCGCCGAACAGTTTGCCCGCTGCGCCCAGCGCCACGGCGCCCGGCACGAGTCCGGCGCCCACCCAGGCGCCGGCACGCACGAGCCTGCCGCTTCCGCTCCGGGACAATTCCGGGTCGGCGTCGCACCCAGGACTGTTCGCACCGAACTGATCCGGTCGCACGACAGCCCTTCGCCCCGGAAACCCGTGCGACGCCGCCTCTTCGCTTCCTCCGAGCCGGTCAGTGAACCATGCTGACCGACACCGGCAGACCCGGATCGGTGGCGACCGTCAGCGGCGAAGCAGCCGCCCCGCCCGCGATGACATGGGCGCCGAGCGCGGCGATCATCACCCCGTTGTCCGTGCACAGCCTCGGCTTGGGCACCCGCAGGGTCAAACCGGCCGCGGCGCAACGTTCCTCGGCCAGCGAGCGGATCCGTGAGTTGGCCGTCGCGCCGCCGCCGAGCACCAGCGTGCCGACGCCGACGTCCTTTGCCGCGCGCACCGCCTTCATGGTGAGCACATCCGCGACCGACTCCTGGAAAGACGCCGCGATATCCGGGATGGGCAGATCCTCCGCCGCGACGCCGTCGCGCTGCGCCGCCTCCACGTAACGGGCCACTGCCGTCTTCAGGCCCGAGAAGGAGAAGTCGTAGCGCGGGTCCCGCGGCCCGGTCATGCCGCGGGGGAAGGCGATGGCGCGCGGATCGCCGGTCGCCGCGGCGGCGTCCAGCGCGGGACCGCCGGGAAAGCCCAGTCCGAGCAGCCGCGCCACCTTGTCGAACGCCTCGCCCGCCGCGTCGTCGACGGTGCTGCCCAGCTCGACGATCGGCTCGGCCAGATCCGTGACGTGCAGCAGGTGCGTGTGCCCGCCCGACACCAGCAGCGCGACGCACGGCGGCATCGGCCCGTGCTCCAGAGTGTCCACCGCCACATGCCCGCCGAGATGGTTGAGCGCGTAGAAGGGCACATCCCACGCCGCCGCATAGGCTTTCGCGGCGGCGACGCCGACCAGCAGCGCACCGGCCAGGCCGGGGCCGATGGTCACCGCCAGAGCGTCGGGTTTCGCGATACCCGCGGCCGACAGCGCGCGGCGCATGGCGGGCACGATCGCCTCGAGATGGGCGCGCGAGGCGATCTCGGGGACGACGCCGCCGAAGCGAGCGTGCTGGTCGACGCTGGAGGCGACCTCGTCGGCGAGGAGTTCGCAGGTGCCGTCGGGATGCCTGCGGACGATGCCGACTCCGGTCTCGTCGCAGGAGCTTTCGATGCCCATGATGATCACGACAGCACCTCGTCCGGTGTGCGCCAGCGGTCCTGGCTGGTCAGCGCGGGGCGGCGCATCGTGTACGCGTCCGCGCCACTGGGGTGGTAGTAGTTCTTGCGCAATCCGATGATGTGGAAGCCGTGCTTGGCGTACAGCGCGATCGCGGGCGCGTTGTCGGTGCGGACCTCCAAGAACACCGGGCCTCCGCGCCGGTCCGCCTCGGCCAGCAGCGCCTCCAGCAGGAGCGTGCCGACGCCCGCGCGGTGACGGCCGGGGTCGACGCCGATGGTGTGCACCTCGGCCTCGGGATGGTCGGCGTCACCCAGCAGGGCGATGCCCGCGTAGCCGACCATTCGCCCGTCGTCGTCGCGGGCGGTGATGTAGCGGTTGTGCTGCCCGGCCAGCTCGGACTGGAACGCCACGGCGGCCCACGGGTCGTCTTCCGGGAACAGCAACTGCTCCAGTTCCACACAGCGCGCGATATCGGCGGCCACCATCGGCGCGATTCGGAAAGCCACCGGCCTCACGCCCCCGTCCGGTCGAGCTTGCGGTAGGCGTTCTCCACCGCGTCCGGCCTGCGCAAGTACAGCGGGACCAGCGGCAGCGGCACGCTGCCGGACAGCAGCTCGGCGGCGGCGACGCGGACCAACCCGGCGGGCGACGGCGTCTCGGCGGGGAGCACGGGAAGATCGAAGTAGTCGACGTGCGAAGCGGATCCGGCGATCGCCGTGGCCTCGCCCGCGTCCAAGTCCGACGGCTTGCACACCTCGGGTCCGGCCACGCGCGCGCCCGCCCGGTACCGCGCCCAATACACCTCGCGCCGCCGGGCGTCGGTCACCACGAGCAGCTCGGCATCGGGCGGCAGCTCGACAGGGGGCCGCACCGCTGGATCGACCGCGGCGTCGGCGGCGATCGCGTCGAGGCTGCACACGCCGTACACCGGGATGCCGAGCGCGTCGCCGAAGGCGGCCGCGGTGGCCATGCCGACGCGCAGGCCGGTGAACGGACCAGGGCCGACACCGACCACGATCGCGTCGATCTCGGTCCTGGATCGGCCTGCCGTGGTGAGGCATTCGAGGATCTGCGGGGTGAGTACCTCGGCGTGGGCGCGGGGGTCGACCCGCACCCGGGAGGCGACGGTGCGTACCCGGATGGAATCCGCCGCGCCGGCGCCCTGCTCCAAGTCCACCAGTCCCGCGGTGACGGCGGGTGTCGCGGTGTCGACGGCTAGTACAAGCATGATTGGGCCAACGATACCGGGTGGTAGCGGGCGCCCACGCAGAGCTACCTGATAGCTAATTCACCCATTCCCAGCTGGCGGTGCGCACATCCGAGTCCGGCGCGCGCGACAGCACCACGCGCAGGTGCCGCTCCGCGAGGTGCTCCACCACGCCGCGACCCCACTCCACCACGACCACCGCCTGATGCAGATCGGTGTCCAGGTCCAGCGCGTCCAGCTCGTCGAGGTCGCCGGCGAGCCGGTAGGCGTCCACGTGCACCATGGGCACCGGCGGGCCGTCCGCGCGCTGCCCCGCGCGGTGCTGGCGGGCGATGATGAACGTCGGCGAGCTGACCCGCCCCTGCACGCCGAGTCCATCGGCGATGCCGCGGGTGAGCGCGGTCTTTCCCGCACCGAGCGGACCGTCCAGCACCACGAGATCTCCCGCGCGCAGATCCGTGGCCAGTTCCCGGCCGAGCGCCTCGGTGTCCGCGACGGTAGGCAGCACGCGATACCCCGGATCAGCCACGGGCCACCTCTGAGGTCTCTCCCTGAGCCGGGTCGATCGCGCCCGCGCGCACCAGCAAGCGGTCCAGCGCGGCGTTGACGATGTCGGGGTACTGCAGATGTGGCATGTGCGCCGCGCCTTCCAGCCGGATGAGTTCGCTGTGGGGCAGGGCGGCGGCCAGCGCACGCGAATTACGGAACGGGATCACCAGATCGTGGCTGCCGCCGAGCACCAGCACCGGTGTGCCCGCCAGCACGGGCAATGCCGCCGATTCATCGTGCAATTCGATGGCCTGGAGGAACTTCACGATGGTCTCCACCGGCGTCCGGTCGATCATCAGCGTCGTGAAGCGCGACAGGGTCGGGCTCACCGGCCCGTGGAACGAACTGACGTGCAGCAACGGCGTGATCACATGCCGCGCGGTGACGCGGCCGGCCTGCACCAGCGCGGGCGCGGTGTAGACGGCGAGCCGGAACCCGTCGATCGCGGGATTGCGCAACAACTGCCCGATACCGGCCGCGGTGACCCCGGCGGCGGCGGTCGACAGCAGTGCGATCCCGATCACTCTGCTCGCGAACAGATCCGGGAATCGCGCGGCCGCGGCCAGGATCGCCATCCCGCCCAGCGAATGCCCGACGAGCACCACCGGCCCTTCCGGAGCGGTGGCGTTCAGCACGGCGGCGAGATCGCGGCCGAGCTGGGCGACGGTGCAGCTCGCGGCGCTCGGCACGCCGGAAAGGCCGTGCCCACGCAGGTCGAACAGCACCATGCGAAGCCGTGCGCCATAGCGCTTTTCCAGGTCACGTCGCTGAAAGTGGAACGACGACATGCTGTTGCAGAAGCCGTGCACGAAGATCACCGTCACCGGCGCGTCGTCCGGTCCGCAGGTCCGGGTGGCCAGGGGCACACCGTCGTCGGCGAGCACCGTCCCTGGGCGGTCGGCATCGATCAGGGCGAAATTCTCGTCGCGATAGTCGTCGCCTCTGGCTGGCCACAGCACGCGCGCACCGGCGCGGCGCAGGGCATGGGCGCCGGCCAGCGCGCCGACGACGCCCGCCGTGGCCAGCCCGCCGCGCAGCGGGGTCACGCGCAAGCGGCTCATCGGTCGCCGCCGACATAGCGCCGGGTGACCCGGCCGCGCGGCGCGCACACCACTTCGTAATGGATGGTGTCGAGCAGGTCGGCCCACTGCTGGGCGTGCGGTCGCGCGCCGAAGAGAATCGCGGTGTCGCCTTCCTGCACGCCGGCCGCGTTGTCGCCGAGATCGACGACGAACTGGTCCATGCACACCCGTCCCACGTTCCGGCGTGGCGCCCCGCCGAGCCAGACGTCGAATCGTCCGCTCATGGGGCGGAACACGCCGTCGGCGTAACCGGCGGGGATCAGCGCGACGGTGGTGTCGTGCGGCGCGATCCACTGGTGCCCATAGGAAACGCCTTCGCCCGCCGCGACCCGTTTGACCAGGGCGACACGGGCTTGGAACGTCATCGCGGGCCGAAGACCGAAATCGTCGCCAGGTATCGGGGAAAGGCCGTACATGGCGATACCGGGCCGCACCAAGTCGAAGGCGAGGTCGGGACGGGTCAGGGTGGCGGCGGAATTGGCGATGTGCACCAGCTCCGGCTCCAAGCCGTGTTCCTTGGCCGTGGCGATGGCCTCCAGAAACCGGGCACGCTGCGCGTCGTTGTTGGGGTGCTCGGGTTCGTCGGCGTGCGCGAGGTGGGAGAAGATCGCGCGGAACCGCACCAGGCCCTCGTCGACCAGAGTGCGCAGCGTGGTCAGCACTTCGGGGTAGGCCAGCGGCGGCACACCGTTGCGGTTGAGGCCGGTGTCCACCTTCACGGTGACCGTCGCCGGACGGCCGAGGTCGCGCGCCGCGGCCTCGACCGCGCGCAGCTGAGCCACCGAAGAGATCCCGATCTCGACATCGGCGGCCACCGCGGCCGCGAAATCGGTGTCCGTGCTGTGCAGCCAGCACAGGATGGGCGCGGTGATCCCGGCCGCACGCAACTGCACGGCCTCGCCCACCGTCGTGACGCCCAGCTCCGCCGCGCCCGCCGCCAAGGCGGCCCGGCCGACCTCGACCGCGCCGTGGTTGTAGCCGTCGGCCTTCACCACCGCCATCACCGCGGCGTCGCCCGCGTGTTCCCGCAGGATCCGCATGTTGTGGGCGATGGCGTCCAGGTCGATGACCGTTTCCACTTGCGCTGTGCCGCCTCTCCGCGGGTTCGGGCCGTGCCGGTCGGGCGCGTGAGATTCGTTCGGTGCCGCCTGGATTCTGGGCGTACCCGGCGAGTTACCCATGTGCTCTCGAAATCAGTCGGTGCGATGGTTCCGGTCGAGTCTATTGGCGGGCTCGGTTCCGGTTCCACTCGGTTCTCATGGCGCCCGGCCCCGTGTGGCGGGCGCCACGACCAGCACCGATCGCGCCGACACCCCATGGCGTCCGGCACACAGCGCCTGCCTCCTCACCCGCTGGAAGCCGTCGTCCCGGAGACATAGCGGTCGCTCGGCACGCAGAAGAAGGCGGCGCCTGACCGATCAGGTGTACTGCACCATCAGCGTCGCCCGGGTCGGCAATGCAGCGCCTCGAAGACATGTGGCTGATCGCCCGGGTACGCGAGCCCGTGACGCACCCGGCGATCGAGGAACGAGAGAACCGCCTCGCAGACGCATCGCCGAACTATGGCCCCTACTGGGACGTGGCCGCCCCGGTCGCCGAGATCCAGGAGACCTGCGCGCCAAACACATCCGCCAACGGCCGACATTGCGTTCGCGGGTTCGCGGACTCGAACTCGCCGTCCCGCCGTGGCGAAACGAGTCGCCCGAGCGTGTGCCCGAGTCAGAAGGGGTGGGCGAGGCCACGGAGGACGCCGATCGCGGGGCGGACGTGCGCGGCCAGGACACTCGCCGAGATCGGCGTACCCGCGGGTGCGCCGTCGTGGGCGGCGAGGTTGGCGGCCAGTGCGTGCACGCGCGCGGCGGCCGCGGCCGACCACGCGGGCTCCCGCCCCGCCGCGAGCAGCGTCCCGATGATGCCGGAGAGCACGTCGCCCGCGCCCGCGGTCGCGGCCCACGAGCCGCCTGCCTCGTTGACCAGCACGGGGCGGCCGGGGGCGGCGACGAGCGTGGCGCGGCCCTTGAGCAGCACGGTGACCTGCCAGGAAGCGGCGAGGTCGCGGACCGCGGCCACCCGGTCCCGGCCGACCTCGTGGCCGGCCAGGCGGGCGAACTCGCCCGCGTGCGGAGTCAGGACGGTGGGGGCCGCGCGACCGCGCACCAGGTCCGGCTCCGCGGCCAGCAAGGTCAGTCCGTCGGCGTCGATCACCACCGGGAGGTCGGTGGACAGGATCCGGCGCAGGCGTTCCCCGGCGGCGGAGTCGGTGCCCGCGCCGGGTCCGAAGACCCAGGACTGGACGCGGCCGGTGGCGGCGACCTCTCGGGTGGCGATCACTTCGGGAAAGTGGTGCAGAACCTCGGCGGCAGCGGTTCCGGCATACCGCACCATGCCCGATGTCGCGGCCACAGCCGCGCCCGCGCACAGCACCGCGGCGCCGGGATACGTCGCGCTCCCCGCGCATATGCCCGTGACGCCCTGGGTGTACTTGTCGTCGAACGGGCCGGGCACCGGCCACGCCGCGCCGATCGCCGCGGGCTCCAGCGCGGTGAGACCCGCTTCCGGAAGACGTAAGCCGATGGGCACCAATTCGATTCGGCCACACTGCGGCGCGGCGAGGGCGTGCACGGGTTTGTACGCGCCGAACGCGACCGTGACGTCCGCGCGTACGGCCGGGCCTTCGATCGCGCCGGTGTCCGGGTCGACGCCGCTGGGCAGGTCGGCCGCGACGATCGGAGCCCGCAGCGCCGCAACGATTTCCGCGGCGCGCGGCCGAAGGGCGCCGCGACCGGAGATGCCGACGATGCCGTCGATCACCAGGTCGGGGCGGCCGACGTCGTCGGCGACCCGACCGCCCGCAGCGCGCAGCGCCGCGAGTCCGCGAGCGTGCGCCCGCTCCGGGCTCAGCAGCACCGCGGTGACCGCGACACCGCGGCGGCGCAACTGCGCTCCGGCCCAGAGCGCGTCGCCGCCGTTGTCCCCGGAACCGACCAGCAGGGTCACCGCCCGCCCCGCGACACCGCCGGTGCGCTCCCTGAGTTCGCCCGCCACCACCGTGGCCAACCCGTGCGCCGCCCGGCGCATGGGCACGCCGTCGGGCACCCGGGTGAACAGCTCGGCTTCCGCCGCGCGCACCTGGTCGACGGTGAAATAGCCCCGCTGCGTGGACATCGCCGCTGCCTCCTTAGGTGTGGCCTACTACGCTTGGCCATCATGCCAAGCGTCCGCCGCATCGGGATCGTCCGCGTCGTCACGGGAGCCGCCCTGGCCTGCACGCTGTTGCTGTCCGGTTGCGGCGGCGACGAATCCGGTTCGGCCGCCACCACGACCAGGAAACCGGCCCGGCCGACCACCACCGTGCAGCAGACCGGTGAGCGCAAGCCCGCCGCCGCCACCGTCGCGGTGCACGACATGAAATTCTCGCCCGCCGAGGTCACCATCAAGGTCGGCGACACGGTCACCTGGACATTCGACGACAAGGTTCCGCACACCGTGCAGGGCATCGGTGACAAGGCCATGGGCATCAACAGCCCGATCTTCGACAAGGGCGAGTGGAGCTACACCTTCACCACGCCGGGCACCTACCGCTACCTCTGCTCCCTGCATCCGGAGATGCGCGGCACGGTCACTGTGGAGTGATCACGGCCGATTGCGGCGACCAGCTCGTCCGCGATGCCGAGCTGCTCGAGCACTTCCAGCATCCCGGCATGCACAACCGCGCCTGCGCGTCCCGGTATCGCCTCGGCACGACAGCCTCGGTCCTCGATGCGGCCCCTTCGGAAGACTTGCGCTGCGCGTCGCGAGCAGCCGAGTCCCGTCCGCACCAGTTCCCTCGGCGTACGGCGGCCCGAACCCGCCGGTAAGTCGGCAACCGATCACGGAATCGGCAGGCATCCGCGCCGCGGCCGAAGGGTACAGCGAGACGCCGGTTTCCATCAGCTCCGAACTCTCGTTCCGAACCCCGGTGCTGAGCCGTCTCGATCAGACGGGGTGGTAGTCGCGGGGGCGAGCGCCATTACCCGAACTGGTGTTCAATGCCTCGACCGCGGCCACGAGCGGAGCGAGGTCGGGATCGGCGGCCGCTTGCCCGAGCGCCCCGGCGAGGGCGGCGTCGTGCGTGGGCCGGGCCTGTTCGAGCAGGTCCAGTCCCGCCGGCGTGACGTCGGTGTAGATGCCGCGACGGTCGTCGGGGCAGAGGTAGCGCTGTAGCAGGCCGCGATCCTCCAGCCGGGAGACCAGCCGGGTGGTCGCGCTCTGGCTCAGCACCACGGCCTCGGCCACCTGGTTCATCCGCAGGTGCCCGCCAGGCCCGTCGTGCTGCCTGCTCAGGACGACCAGCAGGGAGTATTCGCGAACGCTGAGGTCATGGCCGGTTTGCAGGGCCCGCTCGATATGCGCCTCGATCCGGTCGTGCAGCAGCGAGAGTGCGTACCAACCATCGGCGAGGCCGGTCAGGGCGGCATCCGCGGTCATCGGCGATCCTTCGACGTCGGGGGTTGTGCCTCCAGGATAGCCAGAGATCACAATAGCCAGCGCTTGCAATTAAAGTGCGTATGCAATTATTGTTGCCGCCTGTAATGGTTTGAAGCAACATCATGTGGAGGCTTCCCCCATGCCCCTCGCACTTCTCGCCCTCACCCTCGGGGCATTCGCGATCGGGACGACGGAGTTCGTCGTCGTCGGCCTGCTGCCCGACATCGCGGGCACCTACTCGGTGTCCATTCCCACAGCGGGCCTGCTGGTCACCGGCTACGCGCTCGGTGTCGTGGCGGGCGCGCCGCTGATGACCGGTCTCGGCACCAGGGTGTCGCGCAAACGCATGCTGCTGGGCATGCTGGCGCTGCTCGTGCTCGGCAACATCCTGTCCGCCACGGCGCCGACCTTCGTCCTGATGCTCACCGGACGGATCGTCGCCTCGCTGGCGCACGGCGCGTTCTTCGGCATCGGAGCGGTCGTCGCGGGCACCCTGGTCAGCGCCGACCGGCGCGCCGGGGCGATCGCGATCATGTTCACCGGTCTCACCGTCGCCACCGTGGTCGGCGTGCCGCTGGGGACGCTGCTCGGCCAGCACTTCGGCTGGCGGCTGACCTTCCTGTTCGTCGCGCTGGTCGGGTTGATCGGCCTGTCCGGCGTCGCGGCGCTGGTTCCCGAACAGCCCGCCGCGGCGAACGCGCGGCTGCGCAGCGAGCTGGCGGTGTTCCGCAATCCCCAGGTGCTGCTGGCGATGGCGATGACGGTGCTCGGCTTCGGCGGGGTGTTCGCCGCGATCACCTATCTGGCCCCGATGATGACCGAGGTCACCGGCTACGCGGAGAGTTCGGTCACCTGGCTGCTCATGCTGTTCGGTCTCGGCTTCTTCGCGGGCAATCTGATCGGCGGCAAGTTCGCCGACCGCCACCTGATGCCGATGCTGTATCTCACCCTCGGCGGGCTCGCGCTCGTTCTGGCGCTGTTCACCGTCACCGCGCACGACAAGATCGCCGCCGCCGTCACGGTGGTGCTGATCGGCGCGCTCGGCTTCGCGACGGTGCCGCCGCTGCAGAAACGCGTCCTCGACCAGGCCGCCGGTGCGCCCACCTTGGCGTCGGCGGTGAACATCGGCGCGTTCAATCTCGGCAACGCGGTGTCGGCCTGGCTGGGCGGCGTGGTGATCGCCGCGGGCTACGGCTATACCGCACCCAACTGGGTCGGCGTCGGATTGGTGCTGGTCGCGCTGCTGCTGGCGATCGTGTCCGGACGGCTCGAGCGCCGCACGACGCTCACCGTCCCGGAGGAGCCTTTGGCCGCCGTCCGGGCATAGCGAGCCGGTATCCCGGCGAAGCGGCGGCCGCGCACTCACCGAGTGCGCGGCCGCTCGGCTATTCCACGGTGACGGACTTGGCCAGGTTCCGCGGTTTGTCGACGTCGTAGCCGCGCGCCTGCGCCACCTCGGCGGCGAAGATCTGCAACGGCACCGTCGACAGCAGCGGCTGGAACAGCGTCGGCGCGCTCGGGATCTCGATGAGGTCGTCGGCGAACGGACGCACCGTGTCGTCGCCCTCCTCCGCGATCACGATGGTGCGCGCGCCCCGGGCTTGGATCTCCCTGATGTTGCTCAGCAGCTTTGAATGCAGCACCGCGCGCCCCTTCGGCGACGGCATCACCACGATCACCGGCAGGCCGTCCTCGATCAGCGCGATCGGGCCGTGCTTGAGTTCACCCGCCGCGAACCCCTCGGCGTGCATGTACGCCAGCTCTTTGAGCTTGAGCGCGCCCTCCAGCGCCACCGGGTAGCCGACGTGGCGTCCGAGGAACAGCACGGTCGGGACCTGCGCCAGCTCCCGCGCGATGGCCCGCACCTGCGGCGCGGTCTCCAGTACGCGTTCCACCAGCTCGGGCATCGCCTCCAGCTCGGCGAACTCGCGGGCGACCTCGTCCGGGTACTTGGTGCCGCGCGCCTGCGCCAAGGCCAGCCCGACCAGGTAGTTCGCGGTCACCTGGGCCAGGAACGCCTTGGTGGAGGCGACGCCGATCTCCGGCCCGGCCCTGGTGTAGAGAACCGCGTCGGATTCGCGGGGAATCTGCGCGCCATTGGTGTTGCAGATCGCCAGGACGCGCGCCTTCTGCTCCTTCGCGTGCCGCACCGCCTCCAGCGTGTCGGCGGTCTCGCCGGACTGCGAGATCGCCACCACCAGCGTGGAACGGTCCAGCACCGGATCGCGGTAGCGGAACTCGCTGGCCAGCTCCACCTCGACCGGCAGCCGCGTCCAGTGCTCGATGGCGTATTTCGCCAGCAGGCCGGAGTGGTAGGCGCTGCCGCACGCCACGACGAACACCTTGTCGAAATCGCGCAGTTCCTGGTCGGCGAGGCGCTGCTCGTCCAGCACGATCCGGCCAGCGCCGTCCTGGTCGGTGCTGAAATGCCCCATCAGGGTGTCGGCGACCGCGGCGGGCTGCTCCTCGATCTCCTTCAGCATGAAGTAGTCGTGGCCGCCCTTCTCGGCGGCGGCCAGGTCCCAGTCGATCGTGAACGGGCGGGTGCGCGAACTCGCGTCCGCGCCCGCGAAGTCGGTGACCCGGTAGCTGTCCAGGGTGATCACGACGGCTTGGTCCTGTCCGAGCTCGACCGCCTCGCGGGTGTGCTCGATGAACGCCGTGACGTCCGAGGCGATGAACATCTCGCCCTTGCCGACACCGACCACCAGCGGGGTGGAGCGGCGCGCCGCCACGATCGTGTCCGGATGGTCGGCGTGCGTGAAGACCAGCGTGAACGCGCCCTCCAGACGGCGCAGCACCGACAGCGCGCTGGCCGCGAAGTCACCAGCGGTGGGGCCGTCGGCGTACGCGCGGGCCACCAGGTGCACCGCGACCTCGGTGTCGGTGTCGCTGCTCAGCTCGACCCCTGCGTCCTCCAGTTCGCGACGCAGCGGGGCGAAGTTCTCGATGATGCCGTTGTGCACCACGGCGACCTTGCCGCTGTGGTCCCGGTGCGGGTGCGCGTTGCGGTCGGTCGGCGCGCCGTGCGTTGCCCAGCGGGTGTGCCCGATGCCCGTGGTGCCCACGAAGCGATCGATCCCGGTTTCGGCGAGTTCGGCCTCCAGGTTGGCCAGACGGCCCGCCTTGCGCTCCACCGCCAGCGCGCCCGCGCCGTCCAGGATCGCCACACCCGCGGAGTCGTATCCGCGATATTCCATGCGGCGCAACGCGTCAACGACGACGCCGAGCGCGTCTCGGTACCCGACGTACCCCACGATTCCGCACATGGCTCACCACACTACTTATCGGATAACGTTCACGTCGTGTCGGCGTCTGTGAAATCGCTATTGAGCACCCTGACCAGCCGGGGCCCGCACCGCGTGTTGCGTGGCAACCTGGCCATCGCCGGTCAGCCGGGGGTGGTGTTCACGCCAGAGGCGGGGCGGAACCTACCTGCCGTCGCGTTCGGACATGGCTGGTTGACCGGGGCGAACCACTACCGCACGCTGCTGGAACACCTCGCTTCGTGGGGCATCGTCGCCGCCGCGCCCGACACCGAGCGCGGACCGATTCCGTCACATCTGGGGCTGGCCGCCGATTTGCTCACCACGCTCGACATCTGCACCGGCGTGCGGCTCGGCGACGGCGAGATCAGCGTGCATCCGGAGCGGCTGGCCCTGGCCGGGCACGGCATGGGCGCGGGCGCCGCGGTCATCGCCGCCGGTCGCCGCGACGTGGCCACCGTCGCGGCGCTGTTCCCCGCGCCGACCGCGCCCGCTGCCGAAGCCGTGGCGCCCGAGCTGGATGTTCCCGCGTTGATCCTGGCCGGAGCGACCGACATCACGTCGGTCAGCTCCAACGCCATCCCGCTGGCCACCGCGTGGGGCGGCCCCGCGATCCTGCGCGCGATCGACAAGGCCTCACACAACGGCATCATCGAGGGCAGGCGCGTCCTCGCCGCGGTGGGGGCGGGCAAGCACGAATCGAAGACCGCCCGCACCACCCGCGCCCTGCTGGCGGGCTACCTGCTCGCCACGCTGGCGGAGGACAAGAACTATCGCGCCTTCGCCGATCCCGAAGAGGTCATCCCGCACACCGCCGTCGTCGACCCTACGGCGCCGCAGGAGACGGAGCCGCCGAAGCTGAAGGTCGGCCAGCTCGCCGCGCTGCTGCGGAGGTAGCCGACCGGCCGAGCCGGGGAGCGCCGGTCAGATCAGCCAGCTCTTGCGCTGGTAGAACTTGGCCTCCTCGTCCTCCTCGTCCACCGGCCGCACCGTTTGATTGGCCCGGCGCGCGGCCATCGACCGCGCGATGGCCGCGCGCTGCTCTCGGAGTTCGTCCTGCCGCCGCTGGTGCTCGTGCGCCTCGGCGGAGGCCTGGTCCGGGTCCGCGGCGTGCGTCGACCAGAACTCGTCCATGTCGGCGGTCAGCCGGTCGGTGAATTCCCGACCGGTCGCCGCGGTCTGCTCGTTGATCGCCTGGATCTCGTCGAGCAACAGCGACATGCGGCGCTGATTCTCGGCGGCGAGTTGCCTCGCTTCCTCGGCGAAGTCGACCATGCTGCGCCTCCTCGCTCATCCGGTGTGTGACCTCGTCCCGGCCGGTGTCACAGTGGACCCGCCTCCGCGAACCCCGGGTCCAGCGGCCCGGCTTCGGCGAGTTCCGCGCCGCTGTCCACCGGAACGTCCGGCTCCGGCTCTCCCTGCTCCGGTATCGGTTTCGGATAGTGCTCGCCGTCCTCTTCGCGCCGGGTGCCCGGCAGGGTTCCGCTCGGCAGCCCGGAGGTACCGTCCTCGGGCGGCGGACCGGGCGTAGGCGTTTCGTTTTCCTCCTTGGGCTCCGGCGCTGGAGGCTTCTCGTTCGGCGACTGCGGGGGAGCTGCCTCGGGCGCCGGGGGCTGTGCGTTATCGGCTTGCGGCTCGATCGCCGAGATGACCGGTAAGCCGTGCTCGTTCAGCTCGACGGTGAACTCCTGTTCCACGCCCGTGGCATCGGAGAGGATGAGTTTCAACCGGCCGTCCGGCCCCATCTCGAACTTCACGTGCTTGCCGCCGATATCGAATTCCGCCTGGGACCGTGGCGTTTCGCTCGGCCCCTCGCCGTTCCGGTCGTCGGCTTCGGCTTGCTGCGTCTCGATGCCCTGCACGAGCTTTTCGATGGCGTCGTCGACGCCGCTCTTGATAATCCCGCTCAGCGCGGACACGCCCTGCTCCACGGCTTGACCGAGACCCGTTGCGAGCGGGGCCAATTCCTTCGCCACCTGGCTGAGCGCGGCAAGTCCGTCCAGGCCGGGCATCTTCGGCGCGGCGGTGGTCGGAGCGCTGGGCGTACTCGGCGTAGTCGGCGTGTCCGGTGTCGTGGACGCGGGGACGGTGCTCGGTGTGGTGCTCGCCGGGACGGTGGCGGCGGGCGTGCCCGGCGGACCTGGTGCGTTCGTCACCTGCGGCTTGTTCTGGTCCACCGGTGTTGCCTGCTGTGGTTGCGACGGGCCTTCCGGGCGCGGGTAGGCCTGCTCGGACACCTGCGCCAACGCGTCGGTGAGGTTCTTGTACTGGTCTTTGAACAGTCGATCGACCTCGGCGCAGACATCGGTGTAGGACGCCAGCTTGCGGTCGAAGTCCGGCTTGAACGTCCTGGTCAGCCACTCGTCGGTGACGCTGCGCACCCGATCGCCGTACGCGCCGGTGAGCAGATTCTCGCTGTCGGAGTTGATGAAGCCGAGCACGCTTTTGTTGATCTTGTCCTCCGGCACGGCGAGCGCGGGGAATATGCGCCCGAGTGCGCGGACCTGCTCCGCGTCGATCCATTCCCGCGCGTTGTGCACGTCGACGATGACCTTCACATCGGCCGGAGTCTTGCCGTCGATGCTGATCGACTTGCTGCCGCCCACCGGACCCTCGAGCAACTCGCGGGTGGCGAACGCCTTCGCGGCCACCGCGGACCGCAACGAGCCGGCCATATCGGCGATCACGGTCATGGCGGCCCTCGCGTGCTGCCGGTCCTCGTCGGCCAGGACCGACTGCTTGCCGAGCATGTCGAGCGCGGCGGCCGCCGCCGTGCCCTGCCACAACTCGGGCAGCCGACGGGTGTAGCCCCGCTGCGCGTCCCATTGCCGATCCACCTCGGCGAGTGCGACTTTCAGGGTCTCCCCCGCCTGCTCCAGCTTCTCCAACCGCGTGCCGCGCTGCTCGTCGTACATCGCCAGCAGCTTGCCGACGTCACCGCGCCCGCCATTTCCGCCGAACGCCGCCTCGTACAGCGGCATGAACTGAATCCAGTACTGCAATCCCACGCTGCCCTCGTCCAAGAGGGTGTCGATCGCTTTGCCCTGCCAGGAAACCGTCATGATCCCGACCCCTCGAATGTGTGGCGTCGCCGGCGCGAGCGCATGTCATTCGGCGGTCTCATGTCTTGTCCGTCTCGGAGGCGCGCTGCTGGTCGGTCTCGGCGTAGGCCACCACGGCGGCCCCGAGCGCGTCCGCGGTCGCGGTGGTGGCGTCACTCCAATCCCGCAACCACGCACCGATCCGTTCCAGCCCCTGCTGCACCGCGATGCCCTGCGGCGCGTAGTTCCGGCCCGCGTCGCCGCCGCTGCCGAACAGGTGCTCGGCAACCCGCTTCGCTTGGTCGCGAACGGCGTCCGCCGATCTGCGATAGTCGCTGCCGAGCGCACCGAGCTCCCCCGTGCGGACTCCGACCGTTTCCGATCCGCCCACGACTCCCCTCCGTCCTCGTAGTGTCGTTGCGCCGACGCGAATCTCCTTCGCGCCGAATGCCGCCGTACTTCCTTCGACGCAACACACCGACACTCGGTTCCCCCCGAATTCCGCTCCAGCGGAATCGGTCAACCGCCGATTCGGCCTCGGTCGGTGCGGACCCACTCGGAGGTGCCGTCGGGGTGACGGTGGAATTCCCATGCGGCGTAGTCGCCGTCCTTCTCCACCACGGTGACGTGGTCGGCGAAGCCGTCGTGGTCGTAGTCGGTCCAGACCTGCATCGCCTCGTCACCCGTCGTGGTGATGGTGTCGAGCGAGCCGTCGCCGTCGATGTCCTGCGTCGGGTGGTGCAGTTCGATCGCACCCAGGCCGTCGAGTGACGACGACGCGTCGATGCCGGGTATATCCAGGCCCGGGAATTCGCTCGAGGTGATCATGACCCCTCCTCAGCAGGACTCGTACCGGTGGTGCGATGCCGCTCGCGCGGCATCGTTCCATCCTGTCACCCACGCGGGCTCGACGCAGCCCCGCGGCTTCACTTCTTCGGCATCAACAGCCACAGCGCCAAGTAGATGATGAACTGCGGACCCGGCAGCAGGCACGACACCACGAACAGCAGCCGGACGACGTTGGCGTTCCAGCCGAGGTACTCGGCGATGCCACCGCAGACGCCTGCGATCCACTTGTCGTGGGTGGAGCGGGTGAAACGGCGGGTGGGGGCGGTCATTGGTCTTCCCTCTCGTGCGGTGATCGCTACGTCCTCCACTGTGCCCGCCACCGCGGGTTCCGCCATCGGCCCGGCGGCCGATACCGACCCTGATTTCTCCCGGGGTCGGCCTCAGGGTGCGACCCCGAGCACGGCAGACTCGTGCTGGTGAGCACCACTCTGCATGCCCGCGGCCTGTCGGCCGGTCACGGCGAGCGCACACTGTTCGCCGACCTCGATCTGACCCTCGCTCCGGGCGACGTGATCGGCCTGGTCGGCGTGAACGGCGCGGGCAAGTCGACGCTGCTGCGCCTGCTCGCCGAACGGAAGGCGCCGACGGGCAGCATCACGCTCAGCCCCCCGGACGCGACGGTCGGTTATCTGGCGCAGGAGACACAGCGGGTCGAAGGCGAGACCGTCTTGGCATTCCTCGGCCGGCGAACCGGAGTGACCGAGGCGCAGGCGGCGATGGACGCCGCGGCCGAGCGTCTGGCCGAAGGCGGGCCGGACGAGTATTCCCCCGCGCTGGAACGCTGGCTCGCCCTCGGCGGAGCCGATCTGGACCAGCGGGCGCACGAGGTCGCCGCGGACCTCGGCCTCGCCGACAGCCTGCCGAACGGCCTGGACACTCCGATGACCGGCTTGTCGGGCGGTCAGGCCGCGCGCGCCGGATTGGCTTCGGTGCTGTTGTCCCGCTTCGACATCCTGCTGCTGGACGAGCCGACCAACGACTTGGATTTGGACGGCCTGGCCCGGCTCGAACAGTTCGTCGCGGGGGTGCGAGTCCCGCTGATGGTGATCAGCCATGACCGGGAATTCCTGGCGCGCACGGTGAATCGCGTCGTGGAGCTGGATCTCGCGCAGCAGCAGGTCGGCTTGTACGACGGCGGCTACGAGTCCTACCTGATGGAGCGCGAGATCGCCCGGCAGCACGCGCGCGAGGCGTACGAGGAGTACGCCGACACCAGAACGAGCCTGGAGGCCCGCGCGCAGATGCAGCGCAACTGGCTCGAGCACGGCGTCCGCACCGCCCGCCGCAAGGCGCGGGATCCCAGGAAGATGGACTCCGACAAGGCGGGCCGCAAGATGCGGGCCGAGGCCACCGAGAAGCAGGCCGCCAAAGCCAGGCAGACCCAGCGCCGCATCGAACGGCTCGAGGTGGTCGAGGAACCCCGCAAGGAATGGGAGCTGCGCATGAGCATCGCCGCGGCCCCGCGCAGCGGCTCGGTGGTGGCGACGCTGTCGGGGGCGACGATCACCCGCGGCGACTTCACGCTCGGCCCGATCACCACCCAGGTCGACTGGGCCGACCGCATCGTGCTCACCGGCGCGAACGGCTCAGGGAAGTCGACTCTGCTCGCCCTGTTGCTGGGCAAGCTACGACCCGACACCGGCACCGCGAGCCTGGGCTCCGGCGTCGAGATCGGCGAGGTGGATCAAGCGCGCGGGCTGTTCCGCGGAACCGCCGCTCTCGCCGCCACTTTCGGCGCGGAACTGCCGCAGTGGCCGGAGGCGGAAGTACGCACCCTACTGGCGAAATTCGGCCTGCGCGGCACCCACGTACTGCGGCCGTGCGACACGCTCTCCCCCGGCGAACGCACCCGCGCCGCCCTGGCCCTGCTCCAAGCCCGCGGCGTGAACCTGCTCGTGCTGGACGAGCCGACCAATCACTTGGACCTCCCCGCCATCGAACAACTGGAGCAGGCCGTCGAATCCTTCACCGGCACACTCGTGCTCGTCACCCACGACCGCCGCATGCTCGACACGGTCCGCGCGACCCGCCGCTGGCACATGAACGCGGGCGTACTCACCGAAACCCACTGACTCGAAGCCACGCTCGGCCACAACCAGCGCGCCGCTCACACCCCCGCGACGCGCTTGGCGAGATCGTCCGCCAGCTGACGCGCCTGGGTCGGGTCGGTGGCTTCCACCATCACCCGCACCAGCTCCTCGGTGCCGCTGGGCCGCAGCAGCACGCGCCCGGAGTCACCGAGTATCCGTTCCGCTTCCAGCACCGCTTCGCGGATCTCGGGTGCGCGCGCCACCACGGATTTGTCGTTGACCGGCACGTTCACCAGGATCTGCGGCACGGTCTGCAGCACGCTCGCCAGATCGGCCAGGCCGCGCCCGGTCCGCGCCATCCGCGCCATCAGGCGCAGGCCGGTGAGAATGCCGTCGCCGGTGGTGCCGTATCGGGGGAACACCACATGCCCCGACTGCTCACCGCCGAGCGTGAAGCCGCCGCGCCGCAACTCCTCGAGCACGTAACGGTCGCCGACGGCGGTGGTGCGCACGGTGATGCCCGCCGCCCGCATGGCGATGTGCAGGCCGAGGTTGCTCATCACGGTGACGACCAGGGTGTCGTCGGCCAGCTCGCCCGCCTCGTGCATGGCGAGGGCCAGGATCGCGAGGATCGCGTCGCCGTCGACCACATTGCCGTGCGCGTCCACGGCCAGGCAGCGATCGGCGTCGCCGTCGTGCGCCAGACCCAGATCGGCGCCGTGTTCCACCACCGCGGCCCGCACCTGGTCGAGATGGGTCGAGCCGCAGCCGTCGTTGATGTTCAGCCCGTCGGGCTCGGCGTTGATGGCGATCACCGTCGCCCCCGCTTCGCGGTAGGCGGCAGGCCCCACCTCGGCGGCGGCTCCGTGCGCGCAGTCGACCACGACGGTCAGCCCCGACAGGTCCTGTCCGGTGGCCTCGACCAGGTGTTCCACATAGCGCTCATGAGTGCCCGCGAGGCTGTACCGGTCGGGGATGCTCAGCCCGTGGTCACGCGCGCCGGCCGCGTTGCGCACCCGCCCGATGCCCGCGCCGGTCGGACGGAACGGCTTCTCGGCGGCCATGAGGGCCTCGATCCGGTCCTCGATCGCGTCGTCCAGTTTGTGCCCACCGGCGGCGAAGATCTTGATCCCGTTGTCGGGCATCGGGTTGTGCGAGGCGGAGATCATCACGCCGAGACAGGCGTCGTACAAGCCGGTGAGGTAGGCGACGGCCGGGGTCGGCAGCACCCCCACCGACAGCACGTCCACGCCCGCCGCGGTCAACCCCGCGGTCACCGCGGCCTCGAGCATCTCGCCGCTGGCCCGCGGGTCGCGCCCGACCACCGCGAGCGCGCGCTTCTTGCCCCGGCTCAGGATCTGCGCGGCCGCGCCGGAAACGCGCAACGCCAGCTCCGGACTCAATGACTCGTTCGCAAGCCCGCGGACTCCGTCGGTGCCGAACAACCGTCCCATACCTCGCCCCTCATTGGTGATCTGTGGCGTGGGCGTCGGCCCGGGAGGCACCGGCCCGTGCACCACGAAGGCCCCGCGAACGCCGCGTCTTCATACAGCGCGAGAGCAGGCGACCAGCTGTTCGCTGGGAGCCTGCTCTCGTACGGCTGCCGCGTCGACCGTACCGCCTCCGGCACCGCGAGAGTGCCGGAGGCGCAGAGCCGACGATGCCGAAATCAGCGCTTCGAGTACTGCGGCGCCTTGCGCGCCTTCTTCAGACCGTACTTCTTGCGCTCGGTGGCGCGCGGGTCACGAGTCAGGAAGCCGGCCCGCTTCAGGGCGGGACGATCCTCCGGGGTGACCTCGATCAGCGCACGGGCGATGGCCAGCCGCAGGGCGCCTGCCTGACCGGACGGGCCGCCGCCGACCAGGCGGGCGTGCACGTCGAAGGACTCGGTGCGCTCGACGGTCACCAGCGGCGACTTGACCAGCTGCTGGTGCACCTTGTTCGGGAAGTAGTCCTCGATGGTGCGGCCGTTGAGCACGAAGTTGCCGGAGCCGGGCAGCAGGCGCACGCGCACGACGGCCTCCTTGCGGCGGCCGACGGTCTGCACCGGGCGGTCGATCACGATCGGAGCGTAGGACGCCGAGGCCTCGGAGTCCTCGTAGCCCGCACCGTCCTCGACAGCCTCGGCAGCGTCGAATTCCTCGACGTATTCCTCGTTGAATTCCTCGGGAGCGGTCACTGGGCCACCTGCTTGATCTCGAACGGGATGGGCTGCTGGGCGGCGTGCGGGTGCGTCGGGCCCGCGTACACCTTCAGCTTGCCCGCGATCGCGTTACCGAGCTTGTTCTTCGGGATCATGCCCTTGACGGCCTTCTCCACGAGCCGATCGGGACGGCTCTCCAACACCTGACCGACGGTCCGCGACTTGAGGCCGCCCGGGTGCCCGGAGTGGTGGTGGATCAGCTTGTCCTGCCGCTTGTTGCCGCTGATGGCAACCTTGTCGGCGTTGATGATGATGACGAAATCGCCACCATCGACGTTCGGGGCGTAGGTCGGCTTCGTCTTGCCACGCAGCAGATTCGCTGCCTGGACGGCGAGACGGCCGAGCACTACGTCAGTGGCGTCGATGACGTACCACTTACGGGTCACGTCACCCGCCTTGGGGCTGTACGTAGGCACAGTGCTTCCCTGTCTGTCGTCGGTGTTGCCAGCCAGGCGTGCGGTCGAGCTGTTCCCGGCGGCCGGTGGAGACCCGGGGCTCGGCGGACATTCCGCACGCCAACGAGCCACCATACCAGTGGGGTATGGCGGGGAGAAATCCGTCAGATCTCGATCGGCGGGCCGAGGTCCATGGCGCCGGGCGGGCCGGGGACCAGGTAGCGCAGGGTGTCGACGTCGGGCCGCCCGCACTCCGCCGTCCTTTCCTTCGCTTCCCGCTGGGTTCCCCGGGTGGCGGTGACACCTGGTTTCGGCTGGGTGATCGCGTAGGGCGAGGTCGGACACCCGACCGGCGCGCCGTCGACTTCTTCCGCGGACACGACCGATGCCGCGTCGAGGGCGACCGGCCGCGCGGTCAACTCCACCCGGTGATTCCCGGACGGAAGCGCGACCACGGCCAGCGCCACCGCCCCGGCGACGGTGTTGGCTCCGAACAGGTTGCCCTTCATCTTGTTCCACAGCTTGCCCTTGCGGTGCCCGTCCGCGTCGTCGGACTCGGCGCCCGGCTCCTGCCACGGCCCCTGGTGCTGCTGACCGGCGTACCGGGACTGCTCCGGCGCGCCCGGGTAGGGCGGACGCGGGCCGACGGGATCACCGGGCGGGCGACCGCCGTCCTGCTGCTCGTCGGGCGCGCTCGGCGGCCGGGTGAAGCGGCTGCCCAGCTCGGCGAGGTTCGGCGGCAGACCGCGCGGCACGTCGTCGCGCCCGATCCTGGTCGTCGGCTCGTCGGGCTGGGTCGGGTATCCGGGGCCGTATTGGACGCCCGGCACCGGCCGGGCCGTGCGCCGACCCGCCTCCGCCTGCTGCGGGGGATACTCGGCCTGCGGTCGGGCGGGCGTTGGTTCGGCGTGCCTGCCCGAAGGCTCCGGCTCGCCCGCCTCCGGGTCGCTCACCAGCAGATGTGCCGCGCCGAGCACCAGGGCGTGCATCGGATGGTCCGCCACGTGCAGGCGGTGCCCCAGATGGTTCTGGAAGGCCAGGCGCAACGCGTCGTTGAAGCGCACGTTGCCCGACAGCAGAACCGTCGAGGTGTCCGCGCCGATCGAGCGGGCCGCCGCCATCACCTCGATCACGACGTCGTCGGCCGACCTGGCGTCGCGCATGGCCTGCGCGTCCACCGGAACGTCGACCGACTCGGTGGGCTGCTCGTCGTCGCCGTGCACAGCGACCACCAGCATGCCGCGGCCGTCGGAGTACACGCCCGTCGCGCCGATGCCGTTCGGCCTGGCCCGGTCGGGCGGGTGCACCAGCCCGAGGGCGCGGACGTAGCCGGACAGCGCGACGCTCTCCGGCAGCGGTTCCACGACGACATCGAGCTGTTCCACCATCGAGGCGTAGATATCGATCTTCTCGTCCGGCCAGCTGTCCGGATAGGGCAACGCCACCAGATCCGGTTTGCCGCGCAAGTGCTTGCCGATCTCGGCGAGCGGGTTGTACAGACGCGCGCGGAAGACCAGTTCCGCGGGCCAGGTCGCGCCGGCGACCACGATCTGCGGATGCCCGAGGATGTCGCGCACGTCGGCGATCGCCATCCCGAGATCGGGTCTGTTGCGTTCCACGCCTGCCGTGTGCAACCGGCCCGACGAATCCGCCAGCAGATAGGCCGGCGGCGTCCACATGCCCTCCACCTGCACGGGGCGGATGGGAACGCCACCGCCACCGGCCGCAACGGACACCACATCCCAGCCGAGATGCACTGCCCCTACTCGCACCGTCACAGGCATAAGTGTGCCCGGTTCGCGGCCGAGATGCTCGTCGTCGCCGTGTCACACCGCCCGGCGTCGCTTGCGCGGACCGGGGCGGGGACGGACCGTCCGGATCGCCTCACGCGGTCGACTTCTTCAGTCGCAACCGGCGCCAGGTGATGAGCGCGAGCACCAGCGTGATCAGCGACAGCACGCCGACGTCCAACGCCCAGATCTCCGGCTTGTGCTGCCAGAGCGTGTCGGCCTGCGCGTTCAGGAACAGCTCCCGGATGTTCACCGTCGAAGCGCCCATCGCGTAGCCCCAGCGCGCCGGGAACAGCCAGGACACCTGCTCGAGCACCACCCGCCCGGTGACCGGGATCAGGCCGCCCGCCATCACCAGCTGGCACATGATGGCCACCACCAGCAGCGGCATCACCTGCTCGTTCGACTTGGCCAGCGACGAGAGCAGCAGCCCGACGACCACACAGCAGATCGCGGTGAGGGCGATATCGATGTACAGCTCCGCGCTGCCGGACGCCAGCACCGCCCCCTCACCGGGACGCTTCTTGCCCGCGAGGACGATCCCGACCAGCACGGCCGATTGCAGCAGCGCGGTGAAGCTGAACACCGCGATCTTCGCCATCAGGTATGCCGACGGCAGCAGGCCGACGGCGCGTTCGCGGTGGAAGATCGTCCGTTCGCCGACCAGGTCGCGCACCGTGAGCGTGGAACCCATGAAGCAGGCGCCCAGAATCAGCACCACCAGCAACTGCTGTGTCTCACTACCGCCCTCCGGCACGAACGTGCCATCCGGCAGCGCCTTCAACGCGCCGCGCTGGAATCCGTTCTTCCCCGGCACCACCAGCGACAGGCCGCCGAGGATGAACGGCAACAGCACCAGGAACGTCAGGTAACCGCGGTCGGCCAGGATCAGCCGGACCTGCCTGCGCGCCAGAGTCGAGAACTGCTTGCCGCGACTGGACTGCGGCGGACTGCCCGCGGGCCCGTACGGCTGCGGGGGCGGCGGGGGCGGCGGCGCGAACGCCTGCCGGGAGCGATAGGCGGCGAACGCCTGATCCGGATTGGCCGCGACATTGGCGAAGATCTCCGCCCAGTCGCTGGTGCCGAGCGCCGCGCCGACACCGGCCGGATTGCCGCAGTAGGCGGTCTTGCCGCCGGGAGCGAGCAGCAGCACCTGATCGCACATGTCCAGGTGCGCCACCGAGTGGGTCACCACGATCACCACGCGGCCGGCGTCGGCCAGCTCGCGCAGCATCACCATGACCTGACGGTCCAGTGCCGGGTCCAGGCCCGACGTGGGTTCGTCCAGGATGAGCAGCGACGGGCCGGTCAGCAGTTCCAGCGCCACCGAGGCGCGCTTGCGCTGACCGCCGGAGAGACGGTCGACCCTGGTGTCGGCGTGCTCGGTGAGCGAAAGCTCCTGCAGCACCCCGTCGATCACCTTCTGCCTGTCCTGCTTGCTGTTGTCCCTCGGCAGCCGCAGTTCGGCCGCGAAACCCAGCGCCTGGCGCACCGTGAGCTGCCGGTGCAGCACGTCGTCCTGCGGCACCATGCCGATCCGGGAACGCAGCGCCTCGTACTCGGCGTGCAGATTGCGGCCTTCGAAGGTGACCACGCCGCCCGAAGGCTGTGTGGTGCCCGCGATCAGGCGCGACAGCGTCGACTTGCCCGCACCGGAGGGACCGATCAGCGCGGTGAGCGTGCCGCGGCTGGCTGACATGTTCACGTCGACGAGCAGTTGCTTGTTGCCCTCGACGGTGAAGCCGACACCGTGCACGGCCAAACCCTGCTCGGCGACCGGCTTCTGCCGGTGCACCAGCGTGCCCTGCTGGACGACGAAGTCGACGTTGCCGACGGTGATGATGTCCCGCTCGCGCAGCACCGCCCGCTGCTGGCGGTGCCCGTTGACGAACGTGCCGTTCGCCGAGCCGAGGTCCTCGATGGTGAGGCCATCGGCGGAGGCGATCAGGCGGGCGTGCTTGCGGGAGGCCAGCGGATCGTTGACGACGATCTGATTGTCGGTGGTGCGGCCGATGCTCAGGCCGGTCTGCGGGATCCGGTCGGCGCGGGCGATGGGCGCCGTGCTCGCCCTGGCCCGGACCGGAGGCATGTTCGAGGTGTCCGCCCTGGTCGTCATGTTGACGTTCACCGCGGGCGCGGGCGCGTCCTGCGGAGGCGGATAGTGCGGACGCTGGAACGGCTGCGCGGGCCGCCGGACCGCGTGCGGCGGCGGGCCCGGCGGCGGCGCGGGAACCGGTTGCGGCGGGCGCGCGGAAGGCCGCTGCGGTGGTTGCGGGTTCGCCGGCAACAGGTGCAACAGCGGGCCGCTGATCGCGTCGCCCAGCCGGACCTGTGTGGGGCGGTCGATCGACACCGGCTGGGTCAGCCTGCGCGCGTCCACGAAAACGCCGTTGGTGCTCTTGTTGTCGGTCAACACCCAGGCGCTGCCCTGCCAGGCCAGCGTGGCGTGCACACGCGAGACGAGCGGGCTGTCGACGAAAAGCGTCACCTCCGGCGCGCGGCCCATCGTGACCTGCTGGCTCGAATCGAATACTCGTTCGTTTCCATCATGGCGCACGGTGATGGTCTGCGCCCCCGGTGAAGACATGCAGCGGATACTATTCCATCACCCGGACATCGGCGGTGCCCCCGATGCGCCAAATGCCCCGATCCGGCGACCGATGTGAACGTTGTAGCGGCCGACCAGGGGGAGCCTTGCCGAGAGTCCGAGCGACCGCGCTGGTTGCGACGCTGCTCAGTGTTCTGGTGCTGGTCGGCGGATGTATCCGAGTGGTCGACGGCCGGGCCGTCTCCGTCTACGACGATCCGTTCAAGGTGGCCGGGTTGCCCACCACGAGCGGCCCGAGCGGCCCGCGCACCGGCGTCGAGGACAGCACGCTGACCGCGACCAACGGCGACGGCGGCGCCGTGGACACCCTGGCGCTCAACGCCGTCGACGATATCCAGACCTACTGGCGCGGTGAGTTCGGCAAATACTTCCAAGGCGAGTTCAAGCCGGTCGAGAAGCTGCTGTCCTGGAGCGCGAAGGCAGGGCGGCAGGAGTCGGTCGAGTTCTGCAAGGAGACCACCTACCGCTTGGTCAACGCCGCCTACTGCCGCCTGGACAATTCCATCGGCTGGGATCGGTCGGTGCTGCTTCCCACCATGGAGGAGACCTTCGGGAAGATGTCCGTGGTGATGGTGCTCGCGCACGAGTACGGGCACGCGGTGCAGACCATGGCCAAGATCGTCGGGCCGAAGGACCCGGTGATCGTCAAGGAGCAGCAGGCGGATTGCTTCGCGGGCGCTTTCATGCGGCACGTGGCCGAGGGCAAGGCCCGGCATTTCACGATCAACACCTCCGACGGCCTCAACAGCGTGCTCGCCGCCACCGTCGCCATCCGCGACTCCGACCCCGACGACCCGGAAAGCGTGCACGGCTCCGCTTTCGAACGGGTCACCGCCGTGCAGATCGGTTTCACCGACGGTCCCAAGGCGTGCAAGGGCATCGACCAGGACGAGATCGACCAGCGCCGCGCGAATCTGCCGCAGAGTTTCAGTGACGACAACGGGCGCGGCGAGTACCCCATCACCAAACAGACCTTGGTCGAATTGACCAAAGCACTCGAAGCGATTCTGCCGATCGACCACGAGCCGACCTACGACTACACCCGGGCGAAGATCGCTTGCCCCGACGGCGTGGTGACCGAACCGGTGTCGTACTGCCCCGCCGCGAACACGATCGCCACGGACATCCCCCGACTGGCCGAGCGGGGTACGTCGGACTACGGCGCGGACGACCCGCTGCCGCTCAAGGTGACCGGCGATTACAACGGCTACATCGTGTTCATCTCCCGATACACCTTGGCCGTCCAGCAGAGCCGCGGGCAGAGCCTGGTCGGCGCGAAAACCGGACTGCGCGCGGCCTGCCTGTCCGGGGTGGTCACCGGCAAACTCGCCGAATCGGGACGACCGGTCAGTCAGGGCGATATCAAGCTCGCCGCAGGAGATCTCGACGAGGCGGTCTCCGGCCTGCTCACCGACGGCCTGGCCGCCAGCGACGCCCAGGGGAAGACCGTGCCGAGTGGTTTCTCCCGAGTGGAGGCATTCCGCGCGGGAGTCCTCAACGGCGAGAGCGTGTGCGCCGCGCGCTATTCCTAGCGCGTGCTCAGCGGCCGAACGGCGGCGGCGCGGCCAGTTCGAACCGCAGCACGCGGTTGCCGAGCATGATCTCGGTGCCGGGGACGAGCGCCATGGACTGGCGCGGCGCCAGGCGCACCCAGTCGCGGTAGCCGGGCAGCCTGGTGCGGGTGCCGTTGGTCGAACCGCAGTCCACCACCGTCACGTCCCAGTTCACCAAGCGGATTTCGGCGTGGGCCCTGGACATGCCGCCGGAGGCGTCCTCCACCCGCAGCGGGACGAGTCCGCTCTCCGCGGCCGGTGAACGCTCGGGGTCGCGTCCGATCACCGCGTCGGCGGCGAGCATGTAGGTCATGCCGTCGTCGAGGATCAGCATGCCCAGCGGCGGGCGGACCACTTCGATCAGCGCCTGGGTCTGGTCGACCGGCATCCCGCAGACGGTGCAGAACGCCGCCCGCGGATCGCTGGGATGCGCCCGGGCGCATTTGAACCCCATCACCTTGACGGTCAGCGCGGTGGCCTTCGCGGTCGCCTCCAGCCGACGCTGGAGCTCCGGATCGGGCCGCGGCGCGGGATTGGTGCCGCCCAGTTGCGTCGGCGCGTGGTGCGGATCGATCGGCGTCTGCTCCGTCTGGGCGTCGAGCATCGCGGTAGACGGCGCCGTCGGGTATCGCGGCGGGTGCGGCTGCTGGCGCTGTTCCGATTCCGCGGACGGCGCGTGTTCGACACGCGCCGCCGGCAGCGCGGAGGTCTCCGGGTCGTGCTGCGCGCCCAAGGATCCGGACGCCCGGCCGTACCCGGGCAACTCGGTGCGCGCGCCTTGCGTCCAGACGATCGCGCCCCCCGCTTGCGCGATGCCTTCGACCAGCCTGCCGATGCCTGGCTCGGGCGGCAGATCCGGGATACGGCCCTTCGCGTCGTCGACGAACAGCGCCGCCGCCCGCGCCGGAACCGCCGCGACCCGATCCACCGTGAAGGCCGCGTCGCTGCCGCGATAGCGCTCGAGCCCGCCGTCACCGGCCAGCACGGCGGTGATCGCCCCGTGCAGGAAGATCGCCACACCCCCGTGCTCGGCGGTGGACAGAATGCCGAAATCGATCGGCTCTCCCGGGCTGATCCGCTCGGCCTGCTTCATCAGCCAGCGCGTCGCCTGCCGCGCCACCAGGGCGCCGGGCCCGCCCGGCTCCCGATCGGTCGCGTCGCGCACCAGTTCGGCCAGTGATTCCAGCGCGACCGCGGCGGGCGAATCCTGAGCCGGCCTGCCCGGCTTGCGGTGCGCCACGATGATCACCGCGCCCGCGACCCTGGCCACGGCGTGGCTACCGACGACGACCTCGACCTGCCGATCCTTCACCGGTATCGGCCTCCACCGGGATTGCAGTGCAAGGTCGTCGCCACACCGACAAGGGTATTGCAATAGGACGACCATCGGTCCCCCTCCCCGCCCTCTGTCGGGTAACTTCGGTGTCAGCAACGGGAGGAACGAGGGGCCTGAGATGGTTCGGACGCAACGCATCGCGCTCACCGCGTCTTGTCTGGCATTGGCGGGGATGCTGGCCGGTTGCGCAGGCGTGCAGGGCACACCGACCGCGGGTGAGATCGACGTGCGCAAGCTGGAAGTCGGCACCTATCCCGTGGACAAGCACGAGTACGACCAGGATTCGGCGGGCAAAGGCGCGCTGCTGGAAGGCATGCGGATGTCCGAGGCCGTGGTCCCGACCGTGCGCATCGATTCCGTGTTGAAGTTCGGCCGCGGCAGCACCGTCGTCAAGGACGCCGAGCAGGCGCTCGACTTCGTGGCCAAGGTGTCCAGGCCGGTCCTCGACAACCGCAAGCTGATCGTGGGATATGCCGCCAGCGGCGCGGACCGTCCCGATCCGGCCGGCCAGACCAATCCTTCCCCGCAAGCCACCGCGGTCACGAACGCGCTGTTCCGCTTCCCAGACGAGGCCACCGCGAAACTCGCCGCCCGGGAACTCGAGGACGTCGACATCGCCGTCTCGCCGGACAACCGCAAGCTGTCGTCGACGAAGTACCCCGACTCCTATATCCACTGGCGGCCCGGTGTTCCCAACGTCGGCACCTTCATGGCGTACAAGGAATTCGTCATCTCCTTGTTCATCCAGCGTCCGACGGCGGATGCCGACGACCTGGTGAAGTGGGTCGACAAGACCTTGGCCGCCGAGGTGGCGCAGCTGGACAAGTTCACCCCGACTCCGGTGAACAAGCTCGACACCCTGAAGGCGGATCCGGACGGCCTGCTCGCCCGCGTCGCGGTCGCCGACCGCAAGAACCGAGAGCCCGACCCGGCGACCTTCGCCGTCTACGGCGGCTATCACACGGTGCACCGCGCCGATGACGAGTCGGTGCACCTGCGCCTGATCGAGGAAGCGGGCGTGGACCACATCGGTCTGCTCGACGACAGCTACGTCGCCCGCACCCGCGACGGGGCCGCCGCCCAGAAATTGGTCACCGGCCTGTTGGACAGTGAAGGCGCGCACTACGACCCGCTCGGCGCTCCCAAGGACGTCCCCGGCGCGAAATGCCTGCAGCTCAACAGCAAGGGCGACCCGGATCGGGAGTACAAGTACCGGTGCTACGTCGCGTACAAACGGTATGTCGGAGTCGTCACCAGTGATAAGGAACCGGACGTGCGGCAGAAGGTCGCCGCGGAGTACGCACTGCTGGCGAACAGTTTCTGAGATCGGCGGCGGTAGTCGCCCCGCGCTTTCGCGATCCGTGGCCGCGGGTGGGCCGAAGTAGGATCCGGCGCAACTACCGCAGTCAGGGGAGGGAAAGAATGCAGCACGGCGTGATGTCGAGACCGATCCGAATCGCTTGTGCCCTGGTACTGGCCGGCGCCGTCGCCCTGGGTGCAGGGGCGTGCGGCGATCCGGAGGCCACGACACAAAAGCCCGCACAGCCGGTCGATCTGGCGCAGCTGGACGTGGGCAATTACGCGACGACGCCGCGCGTTTACGCGACAGCGAAGAATCCCGAGCAGGCGCGCATGATCGAGGCGGAGCGGCTGGCGAACTTCGTGCCCATGCCGTCGGACATCGACCCGGCGTTCGTCTCCGCGAATCCTTCGATCTCCAAGGTGTTCATCGAGCCGAAGAGTTCGCTGGGACGGATCATGAACGTCTCCCGATTCGCCGAGGCCGCCCCGGAGTTCGTCGCCGGATTCCTCAGCAGCGCGGGCACCGAGCCGGACAATCGCGGCACCGACCTGGTCAACGCCGTCCTGATCTTCCCGGATGAGCAGAAGGCCGCGGCTGCCGCGGCCGCCTTGGAACGCGTCGACTTCGAGGCCAACAACCGGAACACGCCGGTGCAGATCCCCAAGTACCCGGCAGCGCACGCGCATTGGCAGCCGCAGGAGCAGTCGATCGGGTCGTGGTTCGCCACCGGCAAGTTCGTCGTCTACACCTGGATCTTCGACTACGTGAAGATCTTCCTGGAGAAGGTTGACCTGCCCGCGCTGCTCGGTCTGGTCGAGAAGAGCCTCGACACAGTCGTCCCCGCCATCGGCCGCTTCACTCCGACCCCGGTCGACCAGCTGATGACAGTGTCGATCGATATGGACGGCATGTTGAGCCGGGCGCTGCCGAGACCGAGGGAAGACTCGTGGATCGATCCGCCCGGCGCCTACACCGGACACGGCGCGCTGCACTTCACCACCGATTCGGCCGAGGATCGCAAGATCATCGAAGCGGCCGGAGTGGACCGGTACGCCACCGACGGCACCGATCTGTTCCGCGCCCGCGACGCCGCCGCGGCGGCACAGCTGCGGGAGCAGCGCGGTGGGCTGACGAAGAAGTTCCGCGGGGCCGAGGCGCCGAAGGGCCTGCCCGCCGCGCGCTGCAAGGAATACATCGGAACCAAGACGGTGGTCGTCCGTTTCTACTGCTCGGTGTCCTACGACCGCTACGCGGCGTTCGCGTGGTCGCATCAACTGCTCGACGCGCAGCAGCGCATCTCCGCCCAGTACGCATTGCTGGTGAATGCCGCATGACGAGATTCCGCACCGCCGCCGTCGCACTCGCCTGCGCGATGACCGCCACCATCGTCACCGGCTGTGGCTCGACGCTCGCGGGGACCGCGCGGCCGGGTGAGATCGATATTCGCGGTCTGGACACCGGCAACTACCCCACCGAGCCGCCGAACGCGCACGACGACGACTACCAGCCGCTGTTCATCGACATGGACAAGGTCGCCGCCATGCGGCTGGCCGATCACGTCGCGTCGGCCTACGACATCGATCCCAGGATGAAGTACAGCTGGACGCCGTCGAGCATCAGCAAAGGGACGCTGCCCGGTGAACTCGGGCGCCAAGAGGACATGCGGCCGATCGCGGAACGCAACCGGATGATGTTCGGGTTCCACACCAACGGCTCGGATCAGAATGTCAGCTTGATCGCCTCCGGATGGCCGACCAAGCCCCGGCCCAATTCCACGACCGTCGGCACGATCGTCATGCAGTTCCCCGACCCCGAACGCGCCCGCCAGGCCGCGACGGAGTTCTACGACGCCGATCTCGGCGCCTACCGCGAGCAGAACGAGCCGGTCACCCTGCCGCGGCAGCCGCAGGCGCGAGCGCACTGGCGTCCAGGCTCCCCGTTCCTGCGCACGATCCTCGCGCACGGCTCCTACGTGGTGGCGTTCCTCGTCTCGGCCAACGCTCCCGATCGCAACGCCCTCGTCGCGCTCGCGGAGAAGGCGTACGACGTTCAGTTGCCGCTGCTCGATCAGTTGCCCGCGCTGACCGAGGAAGAGATGCTGCGTCTGCCTTGGGACCCCGATCATCTGCTGAGCCGCACCCTGAATCCGGCCGGGGTCCACTCCCCCAGCTACGACGATTCACACGCGCTGCTCGGTCTGCGCGGCATCATGCAATACGCCGAAGACCGCGATTACGCGAAACAACGCTTCACGGCGATGGGCGCCGACAGATTCGCCGTCTCCGGGGACACAGTGGTGATTCGCACGCCGAATCCGGCGGCGGCGCGGCGGATTGTCGCCGAACGCATCACCCCCACAGTGATCGCGGGCCCGGCCGATCCACCGCAGCACCTGCCCGATTCGGTGTGCGTGGAGAACCGGGCCACGCTATTCGATGATCGGCGATTCACCTGCGTCGTCGCATACAAGGAATACGTCGGATTCGTCGGGGCGAATCAACTGCTGGACGCTCAGCAGCGCGCTGCCGCACAGTATTCCGTTTTCGCGAACAGCCGATAAATGCACCGGTTTCGTCGCGAATCCGGTCGAGTATGCTGCGTGGCGAACGCCAGCGGCCCGCGTGGAGTCAGGAGATCGTGCATATGGCGATGAGCCCGGGGACCATCGTCGGCGGGTACCGCATCATCCGTGTACTCGGCGCGGGCGGCATGGGCACGGTCTACCTGGCCAAACATCCCAGTCTGCCCAGAACCGACGCGCTGAAAGTGCTCGGCGGCGAACTCAGTCGCGACTACGAGTTCCGCACCCGCTTCGAGCGCGAAGCCAATCTGGCCGCCGGACTGGATCATCCGAACATCGTCTCGGTCTACAACCGCGGTGAAGAACAAGGCCAGTTGTGGATCGCCATGCAATACGTGGACGGTACCGATGCCTCCGCCGAACTCGCCCGCGACCCGCATGCGATGAATCCGCTTCGCGCACTGCGCATCACCACCGAAGTCGGCAAAGGCCTCGATTACGCGCACCGCAAGGGTCTGCTGCACCGCGACGTCAAACCGGCGAATTTCCTGCTGTCCACACCTGTCGACGGTGAAGAAGAACGCGTGCTGCTGACGGATTTCGGCGTGGCCAAGGCCAATGACGACACCACCGAACTCACGCAGACCGGCAGCTTCGTCGCGACCATCGCCTACGCACCGCCCGAGCAGCTCACCGGCGGCCCGCTCGACCATCGCGCCGACGTCTACAGCCTCGCGTGCTCGTTCTTCAAGTTGCTCACCGCGCGCAATCCTTACCCGGGAACGCAGCCCGCGCTGGTGATGATGGGGCATCTCCACGAACCCCCGCCGCTGGCCACCGCGGTCAATCCCGGCCTCCCCCAGGCCATCGATCATGTCTTCGCCCGCGCGATGGCGAAGAATCCCGCCGAAAGATTCAACAGCTGCCGGGAGTTCACCGATGCGGCGGCGAGCGCCCTCGTGCCCGGCTACAACCCCGTCGCCACCAACACTTCCCCCACCTATCCGATCCAGGTCTTGAATCCGCGGCCGGGGACCGATCCCCGCGTGGCCGTCTCCGGGCCGGCGAGCGCCGCCGCACGGCCCACGCGCAAGAACCGGCTGCTCGCCGCCGCCGCGGGCGTGGTGACCGTCGTGCTCGCCGCGGGGGTCGGCATTTGGGCACTCAACCGCGATGAGCCCGCATCCGGGCCCGCCGTCGCCACGCCGAGCAGCACGGCCGTCCTGTCGCCGCTGGACCGGGCGCGTGCGGACAATCCGGCGTTCCGGGGCAAGACGATCACGATGGTCGACGTGCCGCGTGGCTCGCAGATCTCGATCTTTCTCGGCGGCACACCGCAGACCGAGTTCCTGGAGGATCTCGGGTTCGTCTACAACCTCAACTACCGGCGGCAGGGCGAGGAGACATCGCCTCGCGAGCTGACCGGATCCACCCGGCTCGAAGTGGCGGCGGATGGCTACGTGCTGGCCGTGCGCAGCGACGAGAAGGCGGGCGGCGGTGGCCTGCTCGGCCTTCCGTACCAGGTCGCGGGTACCCGGGCCACGGTCATTCCACTGGACGATCCCGCGGCCGTCGCCGCGGTCCGCGACTGGAGCGAGTCGTCCCAGCAGACTCTGCTCGACCGCTTGGTGCCGGTGCTGCGCAATCGCGTGAAGTGATTCGGTCGCATCCGCTGAACGTAAGGGTTCGTGGGCTTTTCGAGTTCCGAGACCACTGGCCTTCGGCAATCTGCTGGTAGCGGCGGACTTAGGCGTTCGGTAAGGTGTACCGCAGCCAGCCCACTCGCCGATCATTACAGCAGCGAGCAGGGGGAAGGAGGGGAGCCGAGCGCTGGCGTTACAAGTCATGCAGACCCGGATCGCATCGTGGTCTTCCGAGCAGGCCCGTGCGCGGCCGCCGAAATCTACGGACGAGCCGGGCTGAGGGGCGCTGGGCGCTGATCCCGTGGGGCGATGCCGAACTTTTCTCGAGTCGGATGGAACCGATCAGACCCGCACCGCGTCCAACCAGATGTACAGGCCAACTGAGGCTTCCGCCGTTGGCCGAGACGGGAACCCGAAAGGAGCCGAAATGGCAGGACAGCTCGAAGCGAGCGAAGAGGCGATCTCGAAGTTTGTAGACAACTGCCGGCAGCGGCACCAGGATCTGCAGACCGCCATCACCGCACTGAACAGCAAGTCGGATCAGACCACCGCCACCTGGAGCGGTGCTGCCCGTCAGGCGTTCGACACGTTCATGGACAGCTACTTCGCCCAGGCGCGGAAGCTGAACGATCAGCTGGATCAGACGTCGGACAAGCTCGCCCACGCCGGCCGGAAGTTCGCCGATCAGGACCAGCAGTTCGCCCAGCAGGTGGCCGCGCAGGCCTCCAGCCTGGACCTTCCCTGATCCGACAGCCGAACCACAGACAACAAGGAGCTCCCCATGGTAGCGAACGACCCCGGTCGGATTGCTTCGAACTTCGGCGAGGTCGAGGCGGGCGCCCAGGCCATCGTGGCCGAGGCGCGCAGCGTCATGACCATGCTCGAAGATTTCCACAAGCAGGTCACCGACTTCGTGACCAACTACTGGAAGGGTGACGCGAACGACGCGTTCGCCTCGCTGCAGGCCCAGTGGAACACGCAGGTCACCCAGCTCAACACCACGCTGGAAAGCGCGGGCAAGCTGGTCAGCAGCGGCAACTCCGACCTGCAGGGCACCGACACCGCCTTGGCGGGCCTCTTCTGAGATCCCGTCTCGGCTGATTCGAGCCCCCGGTACTCGGTACCGGGGGCTCGAATCGTTCTGCGCCGCGGTGCGTTCGTTCAGGTGCTCGCGCCGGTTACGGGACGACGCGGACCGTATCTCCGAAATGCGAGCACGGGGCTTCCAATCGTCCCCAGTCGTCTCCCGCGTACTGGCAACCGATGCTGATCTGAATCCCGTACTCGAGCAGGACATGCCAGTGGACCGTTGATCCGTCTCCTGGATGTTCCAGATAGGCGAGTCCGGAGCGGCCGCCGAACATGACATCCTGCCGCAGGTCGGTCAGCACCCCCGGTGGGCGCTGCGCGATCTGTGCTTCCAATTTCGCCGCGACCTGTGCGTAACCGGACGACGCTGTCAGCGGCGCCTGCATCAGCGTGATCCGCTGCCGCGCAGCGGTTTCGGGTACCAGATCGACCCGAGCACGTCCCGTCTCCGGCGACTGGGTGATGCGCCAGCCCGGAGGGACCCGGAAGCGGAGCCGTCCGAACGCCTCCGGCGCCGACTCGGCCGGTGGGGCGCCGGGCGGCGGCGCGGCGGTCGGTGACGCCACTTCCGGACTCGGCGCCGCGGCGATCTCGTCACCTCCGCGACCGGACAAGACGATCGCGCCGACGATCGTCAGAGCGACGACCACCACGGCCGTGAGCGCCATGAGCGCGATCCGCGCCGTGCTGTGCCGGGGCGGCCGTGCCGCGGCACGCTCGCGAAGCGGTCGCATCCACTCGGTCGGTGCGGCGGGTGTTTCGCGTGGCTCGGCCCCGCGCCCTCGGACCAGATCGGAACCGGCGACCGGGCGCAGTTCGGCATCGGCGCCGATGGCCTGCCGCACCGCCCCACGGATCAAGTCGACTTTCCCGGGGTCGCTGACACCCACCACCTGCACGAGGTCGATGGGTCCGGTATCGAGCACTCGAGTGAGCAGGCCGCATAGTTCGGCGAAACCCGCTGATCCGTCCGCTATTTCGGCCAACGCGAGCGTCGGCTCGTGCTCACAGGACTCGATGTGCACGCCGCGATGACTTCGGATGACCGCCGACGCAGTAGTGGCCAGCGTGCCGAATTCCAGTACCAGCGTCCGCCTGCTGTGGCTGGTGCCCTCGTCCGAGGCGACCGAACGGACCGCGATGTCCTCGAAAGCGACGTCCGAGGCGACGCGGCGTGCCGCCTGATCGAGCACGCCGCGACGGCCAGCGCCCCATTCGGTCGGACAGATCAACGTCATCCGGCCGCATGGGGTCGCGACACGAAGCTGCTCGAGCACACTCGCGAAAACCGCGCTCATCGCGTCCACCACCGAGGGTGTGCGAGGTGGCAGGGCTATGGCGTCGGCGGGCACGAACTGAACCGCCGACCCGACCTGGGTGGGCGGCGCCAGCGACTGCCCCACGACGAGATCGAAGCCATTGCTGCCCAGAACCACCGACGGCGGCGCGTCCCAGTGCGTGTCGGCGCCACGCGCCCAGATGCGCGCCTCGGTGACGACGAGCTCGACCTCGGACATCAGGGCGACGGCATCCACGCCGTCTGGACCAGGCCCTCGGCATTCCGAGTGACGTAGGTCCCTCGGCCCGGCGGCATCGGGCTCGGTCGCTTGGTGCCCATCAGGACGCCCTCGTCCTTGCTGCAGCTCAGGATGAGGCCGGCCGAGCCCAGATCGCGCATCCGCGCCAGCGTCGCCTCGAACATCGCCCTGCTCGCACCGCCCGAACGCCGGGCGATGATCACGTGGAAGCCGAGGTCGCGTGCGTGGGGCAGGTGCTCAAGCAGCGCTTGGACCGGATTGCCCGCGGAGGTGGCGACCAAGTCGTAATCGTCGACGATGACGTACAGCTCCGGCCCGCTCCACCACGACCGATCCCGCAACTGCTGCGGAGTGACGTCCGGGCCCGGCGTGCGCTTGCCGACATAGGCGGCCAGGTCGTTCATGTTCTGCGTGAACTGCGGCGCCGTGGAGCCATAGCCCGCGAGGTATCCCTCCGGAACCAGGCCGAGCATGCTGCGCCGGTAATCGCCGATGATGAAGCGAGCCTGATCGGGAGTGTTCGACGCGGCGATGCCCTCGATCAGCGAACGCAGCAGCGTCGTCTTTCCCGATTCCGTGTCACCGATGATGATGAAGTGCGGGCTCTCGACGAAGTCGATGTAGACCGGCGCGAGCTCGGACTCGTTGATGCCGAATGGGATACGCAGGCACTTCGCGTTCGGATCCACCTGCGACGGCCAATCGCCCGCCAGATACAGCAGTTGCTCGCGCGGAAGCTGCTCGGGCAGCATGCGAACCTGGGGCGCATGACGCCCCGGCGTGAGCCGGGCGATGGTCGCGACCGCGTCCGCGACGGCGTGCGTGAGGTCGGTCGGGTCGGAGCTGCCGTCGATGCGGGGCAAGCCGGTCAGCATGTGCAGGCACTCCGGGGTCATACCGCGGCCCGGCCGCCCTTGCGGAACCAGGGAAGCGAACTTGCGGCCCAAATCGGAGTCCATCGGATCACCCAGGCGCAACTCGATCCTGGTGCCGATCTGGTCCTTGAGCGCGGGCCGCGCCTCCGCCCAGCGGTTGAGGGCGATGACCACGTGCACGCCGTAGGACAGACCCTGGACGGCGAGATTCATGATGGTCTGCTCGAGCATCTCGAAGTCCTGACGGATCGAGCTGAAACCGTCGATCACCAGGAAGACGTCACCGAACGGATCCTCGTGCGCGCCCGCGGCGCCGGGGCTGCTGGCCGGGTCCATCGCGCGCAGCCTGCGGAAGTCGGCCATCGATTCGATGCCGAGCTGGCGGAAGCGCGCCTCGCGCTGCCGGACGATGGTGGTCATCTCCGCGATGGTGCGCCGGACCTGGTCCTCGTCCAACCGGCTTGCCACCGAGCCGACGTGCGGCAGCCCCTGCAGGCTCGCCAGGGTGCCGCCACCGAAGTCGAGGCAGTAGAACTGCACCTGTTCGGCGGTGTGCGTCAACGACATCGCCATGATGAGCGTGCGCAGCGCCGTCGACTTCCCGGACTGCGGGCCACCGACGATGGCGACATTGCCGCGTGCGCCGGACAGGTCGATGACCATCGGGTCGCGACGCTGGTCGTACGGGCGGTCGACGATGCCGATCGGGGCGCGCAGCGTGGACACCGCGGAGTACTCGCCGGTGAGGACGGAGCGTGGGACGAGCTGGTCGAGCGTGGGCGCCTCGTCCAGCGGCGGCAACCAGATCTCGTGCGCCGGGCGGCCGTGGCCGCGGATCCGGGAGACCAGCATGTTCAGGTTGGACAGTTGCTCGCCGTCCTCGTCCTGTTCCGGTTCCAGGCTCGGTTCGGGCGGCAGCGGGACGCGGTCCGCGGGCCGGAAGTCGACATGGGTCGCGGTGAACGGCCGCGCCCTGACGTCGATTTCCCCCGACTGCGTTGCCACGGTCATGTCACGCTGCGAGCCACCGCCGACATACGGGCCGGAGACATAGGAAGCCTGGAAGCGCTGGATCTCTCCGGAATCGGCCTTCAGATAGCCGCCACCCGGGTGGTTCGGCAGGTTGTAGGCGTCGGGCACACCGAGCACCTGACGGGATTCGTTGGCGGAGAACGTCTTCAGGCCGATGCGGTAGGACAGGTGCGATTCCAGGCCCTTGAGCTTGCCTTCCTCCAACCGCTGCGAGGCGAGCAGCAGATGCACGTGCAGCGAGCGGCCGAGGCGGCCGATCATGACGAACAGCTCCGCGAAATCGGGGTGCTGGGTGAGCAGTTCGGAGAACTCGTCGAGAACCACGAACAAGGCCGGCAGCGGATCCAGATCGGCGCCTGCGGCCCTGGCCTTCTCGTACTCCAAGACGTTGGCGAAGTTGCCCGCCGCCCGCAGCACTTCCTGCCGGCGGTTCATCTCACCGGCCAGGGCGTCCTTCATGCGGTCGACGAGGTCGGCCTCTTCCTCCAGGTTCGTGATGACGGCCGCGACGTGCGGAACACCTTCCAGGCCGAGGAACGTCGCGCCGCCCTTGAAGTCGACCAGCACCAGGTTCAACTGGTCGGGCGAGTGCGTGGCCAGCAGGCTGAGCACCAGGGTGCGCAGGAACTCCGATTTACCGGATCCGGTGGCGCCGATGCACAGACCGTGCGGGCCCATGCCGTTCTCGGCGGCCTCCTTGATATCCAGTTCCACCGGGAGGCCGTCGGCGCCGACACCGAACGGGACGCGAAGGCGTTCCCGTCCGTAGCGCGGCCGCCACGCGTGCTCCGGGTTGAAGGTGCCGATATCCCCGAGACCCATCAGCTGCGCCCAGCTCGAGATCACCTCGGCGTCGTCGTTCTCCGCGTCGCTGCTGCGCTGCGTGGCGGCACGGTAGGGGGCGAGTCTGCGCGCCACCTGCTGCGCCTGCTCGGGGCTGATCCGGTCGATCAGCGCGAACCGCTCCTGATTGCCGGTGGCGCCGCGGCCGACGCACTCGCCGTTCTCGACGATCATCTTGATGCCACGGGATACCGCGAGGCGCGGCGCGTAGCCGCACAGGTCGATGATGGTGACGCCCTCGTAGCCGGATTCGCGCAGCTGATCGTCCTCGGCCTCGAGCAGACCGCCGTCGACCACGATGACGATGTGCACCATGTTCGCGTTGGCGGGCTGGTTGCGGGAGTACCTGACCCGGTTGCCGAGCAGCGGATGCAGTCCGGCCATCGCCTCCCGGATCGAGCCGTAGAACATGCGCTGGGTGCCGATGCCGTCCTGTGCGTCGGGATGCTGGGTGTGCGGGAGCCACTTGGTCCACTCCCACTCCGGCGCGGTGTCCGGACCGCAGACGACCGCGACGAGCACTTGGTCCGGCGCCTGGAACATGCACAGCTGCACCAGCATCGCGCGCGTCATGTCGCGCGCCTGGGCGCGGTCGCCGTCCAGCGCGATGGTGGCGAAGCCCTTGACCGCGATGGCGGTCGGCAGATCCGGCACGGTGGAGTGGGCGCGCACGAAACGGCGCAGGGAGACCGCGGCGATCGGTTCGAGCTCCTCGACCGGACCGGTCTCCGGGGCCACCAGCCTGGTGGCGAGGCGCTGGCCGCCCAGACCGATGCGGGCGTGGCAGAAGTCCTTGTCCCCCGCGCGGCGCTCCCACATGCGGCTGGTGCCCGCGAGCATCCAGACCAGTTCGGGCTCCGGGTGGCTCCATTCGACGGAAGCTCGTTGCTGGGCGGCGGTCTCGTTGACGTCCTTGCGCACCTGGTCGAGGTAACGCAGGTAGTCCTTGCGGTCCTCGTTGGCCTCCGCGGCCTTCTGTCCTTTGCCCCCGCCCTGGCCCGCGAACATGCCGACCATCGAGAACAGCATCATGATCGGGAACATCATGCTCATCGGGTTGGAGGCGATGCCGCCACCCTGGGTGAACATCAGGGCCATCATGCCGACCATGCCGATCACCATCACGACCGGCATGAGTTTGAGCACCAGATTTCCCGGTGTGACCCGGGGGATTTCGGGCGGCGGCTGCAGCGTGACCTCGCCGCCGGGCGTACGGGGCATCTCGCGGCGCGCACGGCGCTGGAAGCGGACAGTGCTCATCGACGAGATTCCCCCTTCGGCCAGCTGTGATTCGGCCTCAGTGTAGAGGTCACAACCGACATGTCGTACAGTTCGACCAGCATTCTGCTGCCCGGACCGAGGGTTCGCAAGCTCGCCCCAGGCCCGCCGTGCCGTGGAATCACCAGGTAGAAGACGGAGTTGGGGGAAGTTTGACGCACGCGCGGCTCGACCACATCGACGAAGAATCCTCGCGCGGCATCGTCCGCGCTCCCGACCTCGCCCGGGTGACGATTCTGGCCAAGCACACGCAGGTCGACATGGCCATACCGGTCGACGTGCCGGTCGCCCTGGTGATTCCGAGCGTGGTCGACATGGTCGCCCAGCACAGCCGCACCAACGACTTCGACAACGAGGGCGAGCGTTACGAACCCGCCGAATGGGTGCTCGCCCGGATCGGCCACCCGCCGTTCTCCAATTCGCTCAGCCTCGGCGAGCACGGCGTCCGCGACGGCGAACTGCTGATGCTGGAGAGCGCATCGCACACCGCGCCGACCCCGCTGTTCGACGACATCATGTACAACGTCGCGATCGCCGACACCGACCATTACCGCAGCTGGACCCCTCGGGTCGCGCGGATCACCGGCTCGGTGCTCGCGGCGCTCACCATGATCGTCGGTTGTCTCGGGCTGCTGCTGTCCCCCGGCTCGCTGCCGATCGGGGTCGGCGGCTCGATCGCGCTGGTGGTCGCGATCCTTCTCGTCGTCACCGCGATGGTGCTGAGCAGGATGTATGGCGACAACGGCACCGCGCTCGTGCTCGGCGGCTGCGCACTGCCCGCCGCGTTCAGCGCGGGCATGCTCTATGTGCCCGACGATTACGGCTGGGCGCACATCCTGCTCGGATCGGTCCTGGCCGGAGCGACCGCGATTCTGGCGTGGCGGGTCACCGGCGTCGGCCTCGCGTTGTTCATCGGCGGCGCCGCGCTCGCCACCTACGCCGTGCCCGCGGCGCTGGTCGGCCTGCTCACCGACCAGCCGGAGCGGGCGATCGGCGCGGGCGCGGCGGCGCTCGGCCTCGGCGGCCTTTCCCTGGCCCCGCGCGTGTCCATGCTGCTGGCGAAACTGCCGCTGCCGCCGGTGCCTTCGCCCGGCACCCCCATCGATCCGACCGAGGACGATCCCGACGATCACCGCGCACTGCCGACCATGGAGGTGCTGCGGGTGAAGTCGGAGCGGGCCCGCATGTACCTGGCGGGCCTGGTCGCGGCGACCACGCTGGTCACCGTCATCGGCGCGCTCGGCGCCACCGACCCGGCGTCCGACGACCCGTACTGGCCCGGCATCGCGCTCGCCTTGGTCTGCGCGGTGGTGCTGATGTTCCGCAGTCGCACCTACGCGGGCGCCGAACAGGCCGTCGTGCTCATCGCAGGCGGCGCGGGCATCGTGCTGATCATGCTGGTTGGCGCCGGTTTCGCGATGCACCAGCCGCTGGCCGTCTTCGGCGCGGCCATGGCGGTCCTGGTCGCGGCGCTGATCCTCGGCATCATCGTCCCCAACCAGTCGGCCACCCCACCCATGCGGCGCGGCGTCGAACTGCTCGAGTACACGTTCGTCGCCGCGGTACTGCCCCTGGTCTTCTGGGTGGCGGACCTCTACTCCATCGTCCGCGGGCTGTGAGTTCACAGCGATGAGTTCCGAACAGCTGATCGCCAGTGGCTTCCGAGCGGTTCGGTTGGGCACGGCAGTCTGCGTGTTGGCGCTCGGCGTCTCCGTCGGCGCAACGGCCGCAATCCCGCCTGCGCAAGCGGAGAAACCCACCGTGAGCCCGAATACGCCACCGCCAGCGGGCGAGCCGGCCGCTCCACCGGACAAGACCGAGCGGGCATCCAATACCCCGTGCGTCAGTACCGGCTCGGGAGGCAACGGGCCCTCGATTCCCGAGCCGCAACGCTCCCTCGACCTGCAGCATGCCTGGGGATTCTCGAAGGGCGCAGGTCAACTCGTGGCGGTCATCGACACCGGCGTCGCCCGCCATCCGCGCCTGCCGGGGTTGATCGCGGGCGGCGACTATGTGAGCAATAGTGACGGGACCGAGGACTGCGATGCGCATGGAACGTTGGTCGCGGGGCTGATTGCGGCGACGGAGGTCGACGGCCAGGGTTTCTCCGGGGTCGCACCGGCGGCCCGAATTCTCACGATCCGCCAGACCAGCAGGCTGTACCAGCAGGAGGGAGCGAATCGGGACAAAGGACCGGATGCGCTGCCCCAGGGATACGGCACCACTCGAACCATGGCATCGGCGATCCGTCGCGCGGCGGACATGGGAGCAACCGTCATCAATATCTCCGAAGTCGCGTGCAAGCCGATCTCCGAGCCTTTTGAAGACACCGAGCTCGGCGCCGCGGTCCGGTACGCCGCGATCGAGAAGGACGTGGTCGTGGTAGCGGCAGCAGGTAACAGCAGCGAAAGCGCTGACAGCTGCAAGGGCAACAACGCGATCATCGATCCGCTCGACCCCACCGCGGATCCGTGGGGCAAAGTCGACCTGAACGTGTCGCCCGCCCGCTATGACGACTACGTGCTCGCCGTCGGTTCCATCAACGGGAACGGGCAGCCGTCGACGTTCACAGTGCCCGGACCATGGCTTGGTGTGGCGGCGCCCGGCGAGAACATCACCTCCCTCGATCCACTGTTCAATGATCCGAACAGCAAAGGAACCGCGGTTCAACTCGGCAGCGTCCAGCAATCAGGGAAGCTCGGTCCGATTCAGGGCACCAGTTTTGCGACCCCGTTGGTTTCCGGGGTGGCCGCCCTGGTGCGAGCCCGTTTCCCGGAGCTGAGTGCGCTGGAGGTCATCAAGCGCATCGAGGCGACCGCCCATGCCCCTGCGGAGGGCTGGAATCCATACATCGGTTACGGCGCTGTCGATCCGGTCGCCGCCTTAACCGCCGAAGTACCGAAAACTCTCCCGCCAAAGCGCCCAGCAGCAGCTTCGAGTGTGCAATTGCGGGTTCCTTCGCCGACTCCACCGCCCGACCATCGCGCACGAAATGTAGCGCTGATCGGCAGCGGCAGCGTCGCGGTACTACTGGTGCTGGGCATGCTCGCCTCGTTTCCGATCCGCCGCCGATTCGGCGTCCGCGAAGACGAGTGACCCGCCAGACACGGTTGTAGGCCCGTCATAGGACGGGCCTACAACCGTTCGAGTCACAGGGCGTGATCACGGATAAGAGTTGGGCCTCCAGAACAAGCCTTAGGATTTGGTCTCCACCCATTCCCACGGCTCGCAGTAGAAAGTAACCCCGGGTGCAGTCGAACCCTCGTTACTACGCCGGTATTCGGCGTTTCGCTTCGCCGCTTCCTTCTCACATGCGTCTGGGCTGCTGTACTTGGCAATCGGGTCCGCGTACGCCTGCCCTGCGTTGAGCGCGCAGACTCCTCCGACAATGGCAACTGATGCAGCGAATGACGCCAGTGCCGAAACTCTTCTATTCATGCAAAACCCTTCCCAGATCCGCCGTCCAGCAGCTGCTGCGCGGCTACGGCGACGAACACGAATGGCGATTCTCGTCCGTCGGAGGGATTGGACGGCACATGAGCGACTCCGGTTCCCGTCGAACGAAATTCGATAGGAAACCTGTGTCACACGCCTGGTGGAGGTGTCGGCATCCGCCAGTCGATCATTTCGCCGAGGCCACCGGCTGCTTTGCGGGGGCGGAATCCGGAGCGACGCCGTCGTGGGCGATCATGGCGGCCTCGCGGCTCAGGGTGGGGCCGCTTGCGAGCAGACCGACGATCGGCCAGGGGGCGGGTTCCGGCGTCACGTCCGATTCCTTGTCCATGCCGAGTGCTTTCGCGGCCTCGACGTCCTTGATGCCGAAGCGGACACCGGTGTCGGCGATGTAGAACATGCTGTCCTTACGGCGGCTGTCCGGTTCGATGCCGGTGCTCTGGACAAACGCGCCGGAGCCCGGTTTGAAGTACACGGAGTCCACCTTGTCTCCCTTGCCATCGGCTTGGGCGAGCGGAACCAGCTTGGCGCTGCTGGACATCGGCAGGTCGCTGCCATCGATGACAGTGAGTTCCGCACGCAGGGCAACGTCGGCATTGCCCGCGACTCCCGGGATGGGCTTCCAGGACAAGCAGCTCACCGGTCGCGCCTTGGGCTCGATGACGGTCGGTGCGACATCGGGGTAGGAGTCGACCTTCAGCGCTTTCGAAGGCGGCGCATTGTTTGCCTCGTAGTCTCCGATGGCGGTGCCGTGATCCGGGTTGCGTTGGGAACTGCGGATGACTTCGGCTGTGAATGCACTGATGGGCTGCAAGCCGTCGTGCAGGATGACGAAGTTCTGGTTCGACTTGCCGGTCATCTGCACGACGGTGCCGATCCGCAGGCCGTTGATCGAGTAGCCGGACGGCTGCCCACCCGGATCATCGATCTTCGGCGGCACGATCGCGTCCACCTCTGGGATCGCGTTCAGCAAGCCTTCACTGATCGGGCGCGGCGTCATGCCACGGATTCCCAACGGTCCGGTGACCGCCGGTTCGTTCATATCCACGCGAGCGCGCGTCTTGTTCCAGATGAGGTAGGTCGCTTCCTTACCCTTCACCAGCAGCGCCTTGTCCTTGCCCATCGCCGCCGCCTTGTCGCCGAGTTCCAGATCGCCGACGAGAACGGAGGTGCTGCGGTCATCGGTGCCGTCGGTCTTCAACGAATCACACACCGTCCAAGCGCGCCCCTTGCCCTCCTTGTCGAGGGGCAGCGAGGCGGGAGCGCCTGGGATGCCGATCAATTGGCCGCGGGGCTTCTTTCCGAGCTCGGATTCCTTCACGGTGGCGGGCTTGGCGGCCTCACCCGCGGCAAGGCGGGCGGAGGCGAGGTTGAGGGCCGGGTGCACCACGTCGTCGATCACCACGTAGACGGCGCCGGAGTCCTTGCCGATCAGGATCTTGTTGTCGTCGCCGATCTTGCCCTGCGGCCGCAGCAACGCGAGCACACCGCAACCGGCCAGTGCCACACACGCCAGGATCAGACCGGCCGCGTATGCGCGGGACTGGGAACGCATGGGGTCGTGCAGCATTCGCACATCCCGGCGCACCAGGGCGTGCTCCATCCGCCGGACCAGAAAGCGGTAGCCGCTGACCTGCCAGCGAGTGGTGGGTTTTGAAGGCATTATTCCTCCCCCGAACAGTGCTCACGTTCGCCGAACACAGTACAGTTCCCGGGGACTCTTGTTCAGCTCGGCCGCGGCGAACCGGCCGATATCGGGTACTTGGGGGACGACGATGGCGGAACCGGCAGGCGCGGGACCACGACCGCTGCTCGGGCGCATCTCGATGCAGAACCTGCTGATCGCCCAGCTCATCGGGCTGACCGTCGGAGTCGTCGCGCTGTTGGCCGGCCTCCCGGGACTTCCCGCGCTCGGCGTGGCGGTGGTCGTCGCGCTGATTCCACTGATCCCCGTCGCCGGACGCACTTTGCTGGACTGGGCCGCCACCTGGTGGCGCTACCTCACGCATCGTGACTACGAACTCGGCGACACCGTCGACTTCCGCGGCGCCGACGGGCGTTCGCTCGGCCTCTACTGGGACGGCAGCCGCGTGGTGACGGTGGTCGAGGTGCTGCCCCCGCCCGGCGGGCTGACCAGGATCGCCCGCACCACGGTGCACGCCTCGCACCTGCTTCCGCTGGCCGAGCTGGCGAAAGGCCTGAACCAGCACGACATCCTGCTCAGCGGCATCGACATCATCAGCCACGGGCATCGCAGCCGTTCCGGCACTCCCGCGGGCAAGATCTACGAATCGTTGCTGGGGCCGCTGCCCGCCACCGCGCACCGCACGGTGTGGCTGGCGATCAGCTTCGACGCGGTGGCCTGCCCGGAGGCGGCGGCGCGGCGCGGCGGTGGCGCGGAAGGAGCGTCGCGCGCGGTCACCATCGCCACCCAGCGCATCATGCGCACGCTCGAGGACGCCGATTGCAACGCCCGCATCCTCACCGCGCCGGAGATCCGCAAGGCGGTCCTGCAGATCACCGGCGGCTACGATCCGCGCACGCTCGAACACAGCTGGCGTTACGCCGAAATCGGCAACAGCGTGAACATCGGCAGCGCGATCGATCCCAAGCGACTCGAATCCGACCTGCTCGCCCAGCTCTGGGTGGCGCCGTCGCGCGGAACCACGGTGGCGGTGCGGCTGCGCCCCGGTAGTTCCGCCGACACGGTGAGCATCGGCGCGGCTTGGCGGCTGACCGCACGCGAATTGCCGGAGCGGTCCGAGCTGCCTGGCATGATCTCGATGAACGGACGCCACCGCGACGGGCTGCTGGCCCATCTGCCGCTGGCCGTTCCCGGCGTGGACGACACCGTCCCGATGATCGAGCACCTGATCGATGTCGTCGACGATCTGCACCTACCTTCCTCCGGCTGCGGCCAGCTGATCGGCTCGGACGACGAAGGCAACGGCGTTGCGGTCCGCATCGTCGGCGCGGGCATATCCACGGTGTACGTCGCCGGCGAGCTGTATCTGGCGCAGCAACTGGTCTTCCGGGCGCTCGCGGTCGGCGAACGGATCCTCATCCGTACCGACCGGGCACGGGCCTGGGAGAACCTCGTCACCACCATCGGCAATCCGGAGCGCTTGACCATCGCGGTCGAAACCCACCAGTCCGACGCGGGTTTCACCGCGACGGTCGTGGACGGGGTGCTCGCACCGGCCCCGCACGCCGGCGTCACCACCATCTACGTCACGGGTGATCCGATGGGCTGGCCCGCCAGCCGTCCCGACCTGGCCATCCACCAGCCAGGCGCGATCGGCAACCACGTGGTGCTGCGCACCGGCACGGCGCAGGTCGACCTCACGCTGGTATCTATTCCCAGTGAGGCCACCTACATCGGCCAGCCGCGCGGCCGACGGGCGATGCAACCGCAGTAGCGCAGCCGCTGAGTCATGTCGATTTCGACATCGGCTCGCTGGCCCCGAGAGCGAAGCCTGCGCAATCGGTGGCCACGTGGTGCTGAGCATCAGAAGCGCGCAGGTCGTCCTGACACCGAGGCCGATCCCGGCGAGGCCGTCGACACCGCCCACCCACCCGTCCGGCGCCCAAGCGGGGCTAGCCGGGATATGGATCGGTCGTCCTCGCGGTTCGCAAAGTACGTGCCCACCAGGCCAATTGACGCAGCATGCGTTCCGCCGCGTCGATGGCGGCGCCGTCGCGGGTCTCGCCCGTCTCGTCGAAGCGCTTCTTCGCCTGATGGAAGCTGACCGTTTCACGAACCGACACCATATGGATCTCGGCGACCACTTGGCGCAACTGCTCCACCGCACGCAAACCACCGGAAAGACCGCCATAGGAGACGAAGGCGATGGGTTTGGCGCGCCACTCGTGCTTCGCGGTGTCGAAAGCCGTCTTCAGCGACGCCGGATAGCCGTGGTTGTACTCCGAGGTGACGACGACGAACGCGTCGGCGTCCCGCAATCGCGCGCGATAGGCGGCGGTCTCGTCGTTCTCGGTGAGTTCGACCGGCAACGGCGTGTGCGCGAGATCTATGACACCCGTGTCGAATTCGGTCCGGGCACGCACGGTACGCAGGAACCATTCCGCGACCACCGGCGCGAACCGCTCCGGACGCACACTCGCCACGATGACCTCGAGCCGCAACGTGGTTTCCACCGCGCGAGCCTAACTCGGGACCTGACGGCAACCGCGTACCGGCACGCTCCGCAGCATCGGGAAACTCAGCGACGACTTCCCGCCGTTGAAGAGTGCCCGACCTGAGAGCCCCGGATACTCTGAGCCCTACAAGACAACCCGTTCGCGTCACCGCGATCCGATCCGACGTCACAATCTCGAATCCAGGCCTGCCGAAACAACAATGGACGGCAAGCACTGAATACGGAAGGCATGGCCTACACGCAACAGCATCCGCCGTTCGCGGCCGGGCTCGCGTCCGGGCGACCGCCGCGTAAGCGACGAAGGGGCAAGCGACCGCCGTGGCAAGCCGCACACCGTCCACCTCCACTGCGCGCCTGGTGCTGAGTTCCGCTACCAACGCGCCCAGCGCACCGCAACCACGTCTTTCGAGCGAAGCGAGACCGAGCATCCGCCGTTCGCGGCCCGGCTCGCGTGTGCGCGGCCGCCGCGTAGGCGACGAAGGAGCAAGCGGCGGTCGCGCACACGCGAGCCACAAAGGGGCCGCGAACACGCCGCGACGCAGTCGCGGCAAATCGAACACGGAGAAGAAATGATCTTGGTAACCGGCGCCACCGGCAACGTCGGCGCGGAACTGGTACGGACCCTCAGCGGATCGGGCGAGCAGGTGCGGGCGCTGGTGCGCGATCCGGCCAAGGCGGTGCTCCCACCCGGCGCCGAGCCCGTCACCGGTGATCTGAACCGCCCGGAGACGCTGGCCGACGCGCTCGACGGCGTGGACGGCATGTTCCTGCTCCCCGGCTACAACGACTTGCCGGGGCTGCTGAACCTCGCGAACAAGGCTGGGGTCCGCCGGGTCGCGCTGCTCTCCGGCGGCTCCGCCGCGCTGCGCGACATGGACAACGCCGTCTCGCGCTACATGACGCTGTCCGAGGACGCAGTGCGCGCATCCGAGCTGAGCTGGACTTTCCTGCGGCCGCGGTCGTTCATGTCGAACGCGCTGCGCTGGTTGCCGCAGCTCGCCGCGGGCGACGTCGTCCGTGTGCAATTCCCCGGTGTCCGGGTCGGCGCGATCGACCCCGCCGACATCGCGGCGGTCGCGGCCGCCGCGCTCACCCGGGACGGGCTGGAAGGGCGAGTGCTCGAACTCACCGGCCCGCAGGCACTGCGACCGGCGGAGCAGGTCGCGGTACTCGCCGCGGTGCTGAACCGGCCGCTGGTGGCGCATGAGCTCGACGACCAGGAGACCGAGGCCGAGTTGGCGGCCACCATGCCGCGGGAGTACGTGGACGCGTTTCTCAGCTTTTTCGTCGAGGGCACGTTGGACGAGGCGACGCTCTATCCGACCGTCGAGCAGGTGACCGGCCGACCTCCGCGGACTTTCGAGCAGTGGGCGACGGCTCACGCCGACGCGTTCGCGCCGCGGCCGAGCTGAGCGACATCCGGCCATCCGAGTTCGGATCAGTCGGTCGCCGCCTACTCGGCCGTGCCCGGCGCGGTCGTTCCCCCTTTCCGCGGTCCGCGCGGGAACGCCGGGCGTCAGCGAGCTCGGCGGGCTTCACCGCAGCGGGCTCCCGCTGCGGTGGCCGGCCCTCGGATAGGACTCAGGGCAGCTCGAACGGCAGCGACACTCCCGCGTGGACTCGGCACCGGTCGCAGGTGTCGGTGCCGTCCACCGCGGCCACCGCGCGGCGGATGAGCTCTTTGAAGGGCGTCAAGTTGCGTTTGAACTCGGCGAAGACGTCGACGGCTCGCACTCCATCGCCCTCCTCCAGACCTGCGTCCAGATCCGTGACGAGCGCGACGGCGGCGTAGCACATCTCGAGTTCGCGAGCGAGCACCGCCTCCGGGTGACCGGTCATGTTCACCAGCTCCCAGCCTTGCGCGGCGAACCACCGGCTCTCGGCGCGGGTGGAAAAGCGCGGGCCCTCGACGACGACCATCGTGCCTGCGTGCATCATGTGCAGTTCGTCGGACTGGGCCTTGATGGCGGCGGCGCGCAGTTCCTCGCAATACGGGTCGGCGAAGGACACGTGGATGCCGCCGCCGTCGAAGTAGGTTTGCGGACGGCCGGAGGTCCGGTCGACCAGCTGATCCGGCACCGCGACCGTGCCGGGCCCCCAGTCCGCGCGCAGGCTGCCGACGGCGCAGGGCGCGAAGATCCGGCGCACGCCCAGCGAGCGCAGCGCCCAGAGGTTGGCCCGGTAGGGCAAGGTATGCGGCGCGAATTCGTGGTTCTTGCCGTGGCGAGGCAGGAACGCCACCGGCCGCCCTTCCACCTCTCCGACGGCGATGCCCGCGCTCGGTGCGCCATAGGGGGTCTCGACCTCGACGATGGTCGCCTCGTTGTCGAAGAAATCGTAGAAGCCGCTGCCGCCGATGACGGCGAGCGCGGGCCGGGGGTGCGAACTCATACCCCAATTGTCTCGTCCCGCGATGGCCGTCGCGCGCCGGGATCCGCGTTACCCTGCTTTCCGGCGACGCATGGCCGACTACGGACCGTCGCGGCGGATCGCCCACGATCTGACAAGACCCCGCGCGAGATGTACCCTAGGGGGGTATTGAACCGGTTCCGGCGACCGGCAAGCAGCGAGGAGACATCGGTGGCAGCTTCCCCCCACGACAACACGGCGGCCGACCACGCCGGGCACGGCTACATCACCGCCAAGGACGACTACCTCAAGCGGCTGCGGCGCATCGAGGGCCAGGCACGCGGTCTGCAGCGGATGGTCGAGGAGGAGAAGTACTGCATCGACATCCTCACCCAGGTCTCCGCCATGACCAAAGCGTTGCAAGCGGTGGCGATGGGCCTGCTCGAGGACCACATCAGCCACTGCGTGGTGGACGCGGCGGTCGCGGGCGGCCCCGAAGCCGAGGCCAAGATCAAGGAAGCCACCGACGCCATCGCCCGCCTGGTCCGTTCCTGACCACCTATCCGTGCCAGCGGCGATAGACCGCGGCCGCGCCGGGATGCAGCGGAATCGGGCCGGTGCTGATCAGCGAACGGCCGTCGAGGAACTGGGTGCCCGCCGCCTCGGTGGGCACCAGCGCGTCGGCATGCCACACGAGTAGTTCCACGATGGCGGCGGCCACCTCCTCGGACATGCTGCCCGCGGCGAGCAGCAGGTTCGCCACCCCGATGGTGTGCACCGAGACCCCGCCCGGATAGGCGTCGGCGGGTATCGCGACCCGGTCGTACACCGGCCCGAAGCGCTCCCGCATCGGCGCGGCCAGTTCACCCATGTCCACCAGGCGCATCCGGCTCGGAATCGCGAGCCGCGCCGTCGGCACGCCGCCCGCCCACAACAGCGCATCCGCCTCGCCCGCGGTCAGGGCGGCCACCGCCTGCGCCAAGGGACGATGGGTGATCGTGACGTCGGCGCTCGGGTCGAGCCCCGCGACGCGCAGTATGCGCTCGCCGGTCAACGCCGCGCCCGATCCCTGCGCGCCCAGGCTCACCCGCGTTCCGCGCAGATCCGCGACCGAACCGATCGGACTGTCCGCGCGCACGACCAACTGCAGGTAGTTCTCGTACACCCGGCCCAGCGCGAACACCTCGCCCGCGCTGTCGCGCACCGAATCCGCGAGTGCCAGCGCGGCATCGACCGCGCCGCGCGCCAGCAACGCCAGGTTGTCCTGGGAACCCGAGGTGATCACCCGCTCGATCCGCACGTCCGCGGTATCGGCGGCGGCCAGGCCGAGCAGTCCCGCGAAGGCGTGATAGAAGCCGCCGACCTCGCCGGACGCCAGTCGCACGGTGGCGCCCCCGCCGCCCGGCCCACAACCCGCGATACCCGCCGCCACGGCCAAGGCTAGGAAACCGCGCCGGCCCATGCCGCGCCCGACGATCGGCTGCCTGCCCATCAGAGTGCCTCCGCCGCTGGCAGGCGCACCGAGACCGCCAGACCGTGCGGACGCACCGCCGCCACGGTGAGCGCGCCGCCGCGTGCCTGAGCCAACGCCGCGGCGATCGGCAAACCGAGCCCGGAGCCACCGGCCCGCGCAGCCGAACCCCGGAAGAAGCGGGTGGTCAGCTTGTCGAGTTCGGCGGTGGGAACACCGCTGCCGTCATCGCGGACGGCCACGGTGACCCAGCCCGGCTCGGTCGCGACGACCAGATCGACGTGCGCGCCCGCGCCCGCGTAGCGCGTCGCGTTGCTCAGCGGCACGTCGAGAATCTGCGCGAGCACCTCCGCCGGGACCGCGACCTCGGCGTGCCCGGCCACGGGCGCCGTCCGCAATTGCTGTCCGGCCGCCTCGAACGCCGAGTACCAGGCGTCGAAACGGTCGGCGACCACCTGCGCGGCGTCGCACTGGTTGTCGTCCTCGGCGGTGCGGGCGACGTCGAAGGCCGCGGGCGTCTCGGCGACAGCCAGGCTGAGCAGTCCGTCGAGCAGCGCGGTGAGCCGCTCGACCTCGGCGCCCGCGCTGCGGAAGGTATCCGCCGCGCCGGCCGGGATCACGGATTCCAGGGAATCGAGGCGGATGGTCAGAGCGGCCAGCGGATTGCGCATCGCGTGCGCGGTGTCGGCGACCAGCTGACGTTGCGCGTCCGCCGAATCGGCCACGGCCAGCGCCATGGCGTCGAAGGACTCCGCCAGCGCCCGCATCTCCGGCGGTCCGCCGTAGCGGCCCGCGATCGACACCGGCGCGACGGTGTCGGCGCGCGGCTTGGGCAACGTCGCGGTCAACTCGGCCACACCGTGCGACAGCGCCGCGAGCGGCCGCAGCACCCAGCGGCCGATCGTCACGGCGAGCAGCACGAACACTGCCATCGCGACCGCGCCGCCGAGCACGATCACCAGCCAGGCCCGCCCGATGTCAGCGCGGGCGCGGGCCGTCGACGCCTCGATCACCACGGCTCCGTTCACCTGAACTCCGGTGCCGACCGGCCGCGCCACCAGCATGGTCGGCGCGCCCCACGGCGTCAGCTTGTCCACCGCGTGCGGACGCTGGTTGCGGCGCGCGGCCGCCACCGCCGCCTCGATGGCGGGATGATCGACGTCCGCGCCCGCGTTCACCGCCGTCGCGCCCTTGGCGTCGACCACGAGCACGTTCTCCCCGTACAGCTCGTGATAGCGCTGCACCTCGTCGGCCAGCGCGCGGTAGTCCCCCGCGGTGACCGCGTCGTCGGCGAGGGTGGCGAAACGATCGGCGTCCCCGGAGCGCGCGAGCACCAACTGCTGGGTGCGGCTGGTGGCGACGGTCAGCGACAGCGGCACCGCGAACCCCAGCACCGCGATGGCCGCGAACAGCGTCAGCGCGACCAGCAAGCGACGCCGCACGACGCACCTCCGGCCCGCCGGGCCGCGTTCATTGCCCCCACCGGTACCCGTACCCGCGGATGGTGGTGATCAGGCCGGGCCTGCCGAGCTTCGCCCGCAAGCCGGTCATGTGCACGTCCAGCGAACGCGAGACCGCGACGAAGGCGTCACCCCAGATGCGATCCATCAACTGCTGACGGCTCACCGCGGCCCCCGGCCGTTCCACCAGCGCCTCGACCAGTTCGAATTCCTTCTGCGTCAGCGACACCGGCTCGCCTGCCACCTCCACCACGCGCGCGCCGAGATCGACCCGCACGTCACCGGTGACGACCACCGATCGCTCCGGCCGCGCCGCCGCGGCCGCGCGCCTGGTGACCGTCTCCAACCGCGCGACGAGTTCCGCGATGCGCGGTGGCTTCACCAGATAGTCGTCGGCGCCGCCGCGCAGACCGCGCACGATCGAGCGTTCGTCGCTGCGCGCGGTCAGGATCAGCACCGGAACCGAACTCACCTCGCGCAGCCTGCGCAGCACCTGCAGACCGTCGCCGTCGGGCAGTCCGAGGTCGAGGATCACCGCGTCGTAGTCGCGATGCGCGATCAGCAGATCCGCGCCGCGGCGCTTGCGTTCGGCGCGGTAACCGCGGGCGTTGAGCGCCTCGACCAGCGCGTCTCCCACGCCGTCGTCGTCCTCGACCACCGCAAGCCGCACGCGCCGATCCTCCCACAGTGGGCGGACCGGCGCGTGTGCCGGTCGGTCAGTCACGCACGGTGGCCATCGGCCGTCCCGGCTCGGCCGCGGCGCCGGGCCCGGTGTCGGCGCTCGCGGTGGGCTCGGCCGCGTCGATCGCCGACGAGGCCGAGGTCTCCCGCATGAAGTAGTAGGTGATCAGCGAGACCGCGATGCAGCCCGCGACGTACCAGAAGTACAGCGACTCGTGGCCGCCCTTCTTCAGCGCCAGCGCGATCGTCTCGGCGGTGCCGCCGAAGATGGCGACGGTCAGCGCATAGGGCAGCCCAACGCCGAGCGCGCGGATTCGCGTCGGGAACAGCTCTGCCTTCACGATCGCGTTGATCGAGGTGTATCCGGTGATGATCACCAGCGCCGCCATCATCAGGCCCCACGCGGCGACCGGATCGGTGGTGTGCGCGAGCACCGTCATGATCGGCACGGTCAGCAAGGTGCCTGCCACGCCGAAGAAGATCAGCAGCTTGCGCCGGCCCACCCGGTCCGACAGCGCGCCCGCCAGCGGTTGCAGCACCACGAAGACCAGCAGCGCGATGAAGTTGATCCACGCCACGGTCGACTTGGAGATGCCGGAGGTGTTGATCATGAACTTCTGCATGTAGGTCGTGTAGGTGTAGAACGCGACCGTTCCGCCCAGCGTCAAGCCGACGACCAGCAGGCATTCGCGCGGGTACTGCAACAGGATGCGCAACGAGCCACGCGATCGGTGCGCGGCGGTGGGCGCGCCCTTCGCCGCTTGCTGCTCGGATTCGGCGCGGAACTGCTCGGACTCGTCCATGCCGCGCCGCAACCACATCACGATCAGGGCGCCCGCCGCGCCGATCACGAACGGAATCCGCCAGCCCCAGGCGTTCATCTGGTCGGCGTCGAGGAACTGTTGCAGCACGATCTGCACCCCGAGCGCGACGAGCTGGCCGGCCACCAGCGTCACGTATTGGAAGCTCGAGTAGAACCCGCGCCTGCCCGCCGAGGCCACCTCGGACAGATACGTCGCACTGGTGGCGTACTCACCGCCCACCGACAAACCTTGCAGCAGCCGGGCCACCAGCAACAGGGCCGGGGCGGCCAGACCGATGGTCTGATAGCCCGGCGTCGCCGCGATCATCAGCGAACCGGCCGCCATCACCGTCACCGACAAGGTCAGCGCCGAGCGCCTGCCGAACCGGTCGGCGTAGCGGCCCAGCGCCCAGCCGCCGATCGGGCGCATCAGGAAGCCGACCGCGAACACTGCGGCGGTGGACAAAAGCTGCGCGGTGGGATCGTCCTTGGGGAAGAACGTCTTGGCGAAGTACACGCTGAACGCGGCGTAGACGTACCAGTCGTACCACTCGACGAGGTTGCCGATGGATCCGCGCAGCACGTTCGCGACCACCCGGCGCTCGCCGACGGGCTGTGTCGTAGTCACAACATCTCCTTCTCCGACGCCTCATCACGTCGTCGCAGATCAGTGTGTCGGCAGTCACACGAGCGCGGAACGGCTCTCGCGGCTTCCTAACAGTCCCTTAGGACGATCACCCGGAAACGCGAACCGGCCCCCGGCGCTGCGCCGGGGGCCGGAGAAGAACATGGGTGGTCAGGATCGCGCCGTCAGCAGCGGGGCCAGGGTGCGCAACGCGGGCAGGTAGTTGTCGCCGAGGATCTGCACCGCGACGTGGTCGGCGCCCGCGTCGGCGTGCGCGGACAGCTGCGCGGCGATCCGCTCCGGCGTGCCGTGCGCGATGACGGCATCGAACAGCGCCTCGCTCGGCGGCACGGTGAGGTCGGCGTCGGTGAAACCGAATCGGCGCAGGTTCGACGCGTAGTTGGTGAGGCCGACGTAGAACGCGACCGTCTGATCCGCGACGGCGTGCGCGGTGCGGGTGTCGTCGGTCAGCACCACCTTGTGCTCGGTCGCCAGCAGAGCGTCCGGGCCGACGATCTCGCGCGCCTTCCCGGTATGCGCAGCGGGCACGAAGTAGGGCAACGCGCCCAGCGACCGCTCGGCGGCCAGCTTCAGCACGCGCGGCCCGAGCGCGGCCACCGCGCGCCGTTCTACGGGCACTCCCGCGGCGTCGAGCTCGTCGAGATACTCCACCAGCGCGTCGTACGGCTTGCGGTATTCACCGGTGTGCTCCGGGTGTCCGGCGCCGATGCCGAGCAGGAAGCGGCCGGGGAAGCGGGCCTCGATTCGATGGAACGAGTCGGCGGCTTCCTTCGCCGGCGACGCCCAGATGTTCACGATGCTGGTGGCTACGGTGATGGTCTCGGTCGCATCGAGCAGCGGTTCGACCGTCGCCAGATCCGCGGGAGGCGAGGCCCCCAACCAGAGCGCGCCGTACCCCAGCTGCTCCAATTCCCGTGCGTCTTGCGGGCTGAACCCGTTGTACGCCCGCCACACTCCGAACCGTCCGAGACTGTCGAATGCCATGTCCCGACCCAACACACGCCCGGAGACGGCTATTCCGGCTCCGCGCGCCCGGTCGGTCGAGTCGATGCCCTGCTGATTACCGAGGGCTACTGTGGCTATTGCACAGCTATCGGCGCCCGCCGCCTGGCCCGCGCCACCACTAGGGGAAATGGAGGTGATTGCTGTGCTTCGATTCGATCCATTCCATGACATCGACACCGTCGCCCGTCAATTGCTCGGGGAGAGAGCCGGAACCGGTCGCGCACCGCGATTCATGCCGATGGATCTGTTCAAAGCGGGAGATCACTACGTCCTGAACGCGGACCTGCCCGGCGTCGATCCCGGCTCGATCGACGTCAGCGTCGACAACGGCACGCTCACCCTGCGGGCGCAGCGCACCGTGCCTAGCGAAGAAGGCGTGCAGTGGATCGCCTCGGAACGCTTCGCGGGCACCTTCATGCGCCAGATGTCCCTCGGCGAGAACGTCGACGTGGAGAACATCAGCGCGACCTACAACAACGGCGTGCTGTCGGTGACGATCCCGATCGCCGAGCGCGCGAAGCCGCGCCGCATCCAGATCACCGGGGCGTCGCAGGAACCGAGGACCATCGAGGCGCAAACGAACCGGTCCGAGACGATGTCGCCGACGCAACAGGAGCAGAGTCAGCAGTCGCAGCAGCAGTACCCGCGGCAATCGAAGTGACCGCGCACGCTACCCGCACCCGCGCAGGGTGCGGGTAGTCCGTACCCTCAGTCGCCGCAGCAACCTCCGCCAGGGACCGGAACCGTCCGCGTCTCCCGCGTCTGCGCGTTGCGGGCGGCGAGATCCTCATCCGCCGGATAGTCGACGCCGATCAGACTCAAACCATGTGCGGGAGCGACGGTGACCGAACTGGAGCGCTCGGTCTCCCGCAACAGGTCGGCGACCCATTCCGTCGTCCGCCGCCCTTCGCCGACGGCGAGGACCGCGCCGACCAGGCTGCGGACCATCGACCAGCAGAACGCATCGGCGCTTACGTAGGCGATCAGCAGGTCGCCCTCGCGCTCCCAGTCGAAACGCTGCAACTCCCGCACCGTCGTCGCGCCCTCTCTGCGGCGGCAGAACGCGGCGAAGTTGTGCAGACCCAGCAGCTTTCGCGACGCCGCACGCATGGCGTCGACGTCGACGCCGGACCGGCAGGCGACCACGCTGCGGGCCAGTAGCGGCTCCGCCCCGTACGGCGCGGTGGTCAACCTATAGGCGTAATGACGGCGGATGGCGGAGAACCGGGCGTCGAACTCGGGCGCGGCCGGGCGCGCCCGCTTGATTCGCACGTCCTTCGGAAGGAATCGCGCCATCCGGTGCACGAGTTTTCCGCCGTCCAGTTCGCCGGAGGTGTCGAAATGCGCGACCTGCCCCTCGGCGTGCACGCCGGCGTCCGTACGACCGGCCACGGTCAGCTGGATCGGCTCGCGGAACACCTTGCTCAGCGCGTCCTCCAGCACCCCCTGCACGGTGCGCAGGCCGGGTTGACGCGCCCAGCCGATGAAATCCGTGCCGTCGTAGGCGATGTCCAACCGGACCCGGGTGCGTGGCGGTTCGGCCGCTGCCACGGCCGGCGCGTCCGCGTGCGGCCGGTCCGACGACGATCCCACCGATTCCTCCACGGTCACATGATCCTCCGGTAGAAACGAACGAGCCCGCCGACCCAGTGCGGGTGGCGGGCTCGTCCGCGAAGTCCGACGCTCAGCCTCAGGCGTCCTTCTTGTCCTCGGCGGCCTCGTCGGCGACCGGAGCCTCGGCCTCGGCGGTCTCGGCGGTGGCCTCCTCCTCGACGACCTCGGCGGCCGGGGCCTCCTCCGCCTTCTTCGACGCGGCCACCCGGCGAGCGCGATCGGCCTCGTTGGTCACGGTCTTCTCCCGGACCAGCTCGATGATCGCCATCGGCGCGTTGTCACCCTTACGCGGCAGCGTCTTGGTGATGCGGGTGTAGCCACCCTCGCGCCCCTCGAAGGACGGGCCGATCTGAGCGAAGAGCTCGTGCACGACGTCCTTGTTGCGGATCACCTTCAGCACCTCGCGGCGGTCGGCAAGGGTGCCTGCCTTCGCCTTGGTGATCAGCTTCTCCGCGTAGGGACGCACGGCCTTGGCCTTGGCCTCGGTGGTGGTGATCCGGCCGTGCTCGAAGAGCGCCGTGGCCAGATTGGCGAAGATCGCCTTCTGGTGCGACGCCGACCCGCCGAAGCGGGCACCCTTCTTGGGCTTGGGCATTGTGGTGTTCTCCTGTGTCTTCGGGCCGGGCCGGGGCGCCTACCCCGGCGGCCTAGAGCTGTTCGGTCTCGGCGTAGTCCTGCTCGCCGCCGTCGGTGTCGCTGAACGTGCCGCTGTCGCTCCACGTGCCGGTGCTCGCGTCGTAGCCGACCACGCTGGACGGGTCGAACGACGCGGGGCTGTCCTTGAGCGAGAGGCCGAGAGCGTGCAGCTTGACCTTGACCTCGTCGATGGACTTCTGGCCGAAGTTGCGAATGTCCAGCAGATCCGACTCGGTGCGGGCGACCAGCTCGCCCACGGTGTGCACACCCTCGCGCTTGAGGCAGTTGTAGGACCGGACGGTGAGGTCCAGGTCCTCGATCGGCAGACCGAACGAGGCGATGTGGTCCGCCTCGGCCGGCGAGGGGCCGATCTCGATGCCTTCCGCTTCGACGTTCAGCTCGCGGGCCAGGCCGAAGAGCTCGACCAGGGTCTTGCCCGCCGAGGCGAGCGCGTCCCGCGCGCTGATGGAGTTCTTGGTCTCCACGTCCAGGATGAGCCGGTCGAAGTCGGTGCGCTGCTCGACGCGAGTCGCCTCGACCTTGTAGGTCACCTTCAGCACCGGCGAGTAGATCGAATCCACCGGGATCCGGCCGATTTCCGCGCCGGACGCCTTGTTCTGCACGGCGGGGACGTAGCCGCGACCGCGCTCGACGACGAGCTCGATCTCCAGCTTGCCCTTGTCGTTCAGGGTCGCGATGTGCATGTCCGGGTTGTGCACCACCACGCCGCTGGGCGGCACGATGTCACCGGCGGTGACGGTGCCGGGGCCCTGCTTGCGCACGTACATCGTGACCGGCTCGTCCTCCTCGGACGAGACGACCAGGCCCTTGAGGTTCAGGATGATGTCGGTGACATCCTCCTTCACGCCGGGAACGGTGGTGAACTCGTGCAGGACGCCGTCGATGCGGATGCTCGTGACCGCCGCCCCGGGAATCGAGGACAGCAGGGTACGCCGCAGCGAGTTGCCGAGGGTGTAACCGAAGCCAGGCTCGAGCGGTTCGATGGTGAACTTCGAGCGATTCTCGGCGACGACCTCTTCGGTCAGCGTCGGACGCTGTGAAATCAGCATTAGGATCATCCTCCTTTTTGGGCGCCCGCTATTTGACGCCTCGTCTCAGGGGTTGCGCGTGGCCGCCCATGGGGAGCGGCCACGCACCAGCGGCACATGCGCGCTTGCCGTCCGAGGTAGCCAAGGACGGCTCGTCGAGTGTTACTTCGAGTAGTACTCGACGATCAGCTGTTCCTGCAGCGGCACATCGATCTGGGCGCGCTCGGGCAACTGGTGGACCAGGATCCGCAGCCGGCCGGGGAGCACCTGCAACCAGCCCGGAACCGGACGGTCGCCGATGGTCTCGCGCGCCACCTGGAACGGCAGGGTGCCCAGCGACTTCTCCTTGACATCGATGATGTCGTACTGGGTGACCTGGAAGCTGGGAACGTCCACCTTCTTGTTGTTCACCAGGAAGTGGCCGTGGCTGACCAGCTGGCGAGCCTGCCGACGGGTGCGGGCCAGACCGGCGCGGTACACCACGTTGTCCAGGCGGGTCTCGAGCAGACGCAGCAGGTTGTCACCGGTCTTGCCCTTGAGGCGGTTGGCCTCCTTGTAGTACCGGCTGAACTGCTTCTCCATGATGCCGTAGGTGAAGCGGGCCTTCTGCTTCTCCTGCAGCTGGAGCAGGTACTCGCTCTCCTTGATCCGCGCGCGGCCGTGCTGGCCGGGCGGGTAGGGGCGACGCTCGAACGCCTGGTCGCCGCCGACCAGGTCGACGCGCAGACGACGCGACTTGCGGGTGATAGGGCCTGTGTAACGAGCCATTGTTCGTTATTCCTTTCCCGCTAGACGCGACGCCGCTTGGGCGGACGGCAGCCGTTGTGCGGCTGCGGGGTGACATCGGAGATCGTGCCCACCTCGAGGCCTGCGGCCTGCAGCGAGCGGATCGCGGTCTCGCGGCCCGAACCAGGGCCCTTCACGAACACGTCGACCTTCTTGACGCCGTGCTCCTGCGCCTTGCGGGCGGCGTTCTCGGCGGCGAGCTGCGCGGCGAACGGGGTCGACTTGCGCGAGCCCTTGAAGCCGACGTGACCCGACGACGCCCAGGAGATGACGTTGCCGTTCGGGTCGGTGATCGACACGATCGTGTTGTTGAACGTGCTCTTGATGTGCGCGTTGCCGTGCGGGACGTTCTTCTTGTCCCTGCGACGCGACTTCTGGCTCTTCTTCGGGCCCGCGGCCCGACTCTTCGGAGGCATCGGTTATCCCTACTTCTTCTTGCCGGCGACGGTGCGCTTCGGGCCCTTGCGGGTGCGCGCGTTGGTCTTGGTGCGCTGGCCACGCACGGGCAGGCCACGACGGTGGCGCAGGCCCTGGTAGCAGCCGATCTCGATCTTGCGGCGAATATCGGCCTGCACCTCGCGGCGCAGGTCACCCTCGACCTTGAACTCCGAAGCCTCGATGTAGTCACGCAGCTTCGTCAGATCATCGTCGCTGAGATCCTTCGAACGCAGGTCCGGGCTGACGCCGGTGGCCTCGAGGATCTCCTTGGAGCGGGTACGGCCAATGCCGAAAATGTAGGTCAGTGCGATCTCCATGCGCTTCTCGCGCGGGAGGTCGACGCCCATGAGACGTGCCATCTGGCAGCTTCCTTAATCGTTGCGGAGGTCTGCTCCCTGTCCGTCCCCTCGTCGTGGTGGGGCACCGGCCTCCGAACCGGTGGTAGGCGCGCACGCCCCAGGGCGAACCCTGGATTTCCGCAGCGTGCGGCTGGTGCTGGGAGTTCTTCTTGCCAATCCGAACTGCGGTTCGGTGCTTGGCTGGTGTCGCGTCGAGCGGCGCCGTCGGCAAGCCTCGGGCGGGTGGTGCGAGGTGGCCCTCGCCTCCGCTCAGCCCTGGCGCTGCTTGTGGCGCAGGTTGTCGCAGATCACCATGACCCGGCCGTGACGGCGGATCACCTTGCACTTCTCGCAGATCTTCTTGACGCTCGGCTGAACCTTCACGTCCGTCCAATCTGTTGTGGTTCACAGGGGTGTGAACACAGTTTTTCCCCAGTCGGCGACTGGGGAAGTTCTGGTGTGAGTCCTTCGACTCCGCCCCGGCTCACGCCGGGACCGCCGGTTCGCAACCGACTCCGATCGCGCGGGCGCGATCACTTGTAGCGGTAGACGATCCGGCCGCGCGACAGGTCGTAGGGCGAGAGCTCGACGACCACACGGTCCTCGGGGAGGATGCGAATGTAGTGCTGCCGCATCTTCCCGCTGATGTGCGCGAGAACCTTGTGCCCGTTCTCGAGCTCGATCCGGAACATCGCATTGGGCAGCGGTTCGACAACTCGACCCTCGACCTCGATGGCCCCGTCTTTCTTCGCCATGTCCTCCGCGATCCCGGTTACGCTCAACCTGGTTTGTTTGCCTGGTTCTGTTCGAATGGGACCGGGCCGCTGGAGCGGACCGCTCGCACACAAACAGGCGGCGCGTAGGTGCACCGCCGCTCCAGCTTACCGACCCGTTCCGGATCGAGCAAAAATGCCTCCCTGTATACCGGTGTCGCCTGGGGTTTCGCAGCCGCCTTCCCACTGGTGGCGGGCCTCGGACGCGGTGCCACGACGGCGCCGGGTTGTCGCGTAAACTGGCCGCTGTTCGGGTATTTGGGTCCAGCAGATCGAGGGAGACGCGTGAGCCGGCGCAGCGTGCGAGCCACCGGCGGAGGCGCTCTCGGTCGCGGCCGAAGCGAGCGGCAGGGAGGCGAGGCCGTGAGTAAGCGTAGCGAGCGAGTCACCGGCGGGGCGCCCCTGGCCGCGACCGAGCCGAGCGGCAGCGAGGCGAGTCGTGGCTGAGCGCGGCGAGCGGATCGGCGCGCCGAGTGGCGGCGAGGCGCAGTCGTGAGCCGTAGCAATGACGGCCTGCCGATGCTGCCGCCGTGGTTGTCGGAGAGCGATGTCAGCCAGAGCGGCTACGAAGCGCCGGTGCAGAACCTTCCGCACGACGACCTCATCGAAGAGACCCCCAGCCGCAGGCGCGGCCGTTTCAAGAACCGCGCGCCCGAGGCGGAGCGCCCGGAGGCCGCGCGGCCGGAGAAGCGCCGCAAGGGCTGGCGCCGCGACAAGCAGGAAGGCCCGGCGGAGGAGGACCAGCGGCACGTCGAGGCGGGCCGCGCGCCCGCACCGGTCCCGGACGAGCCCGCACCGGTCCGGCCGCCGCAGGAGTCCTGGCAGCAGCCGCAGGAATCCTGGCAGCAGCCCGGCCACGACCGCACCCCACCGGCCCAGGACAACTCGTGGCAAGCGCCGCCCGAGCGCGGCAACACTCCGCAGCACAGCCTGCCCACCCGCAACCCGTCGCGGCCGTCGCCCGGTTTCCAGCCGCTGGGCAGCAGGTCCACGAACCCGCCCGTGCCGAACGACCAGCCGGCGGACAGGCCCGACCTCCCGCCACCGCCGCCCCGGCAATCGGCCGAGGAACGGCCCGCCGCGACGCGGAACGACGAGCACGCCCGGCCGTCACACGGCCAGAGCGCACCCGGACAGGCCGGCGGCCGGCCTCCGCTCAGTCCGCAACTCGGCGGATGGCCGTCCACCGGCAACCCTCGGCTCGACGCCGCCCTCTCAGCCGTGGCGCCGAGCCTGTGGCCGAACGCGGCTCCGCCCGGCCAGGGAGCGGGCCGCGGACCGACTGGCAACGAGGCGGCTCAGCCGGGTGCCGGGTCGCCCAAACCCTGGACGACCACGACTCCGACCAGCGGCGACACCTCGGTGCAGTCACCCGACCCCGCCGTGCCCCCGTCTCCGACGGACCATGCGGCTTGGACAGGCGGGCACTCACCGACGCCGCCCGGCGGACTCCCGGCGCACGGTTCGCAACAGACGCGGCCGACCGGCGAACAGCCGGAAACTCCGACCGCCGCCGACATGTCCGCGCAGACGCTCCACGGCGGATACCCCGCCGTGCCCCCGCCTCCGACGGACCATGCGGCACGGCAGAGCGGGCACTCACCGACGGCTCCCGGCGAACTCCCACCGCACGGTCCGCAGCAGCCGTGGCCGACCGGCGCGCGTCCGGAAGCCCCGACCGGCGATGCGCCGGTTCCGCCGACCGTCGGCGGGCACTCCGCAGCGCCTCCGTCCACCCAGGATCACCCGACGCGGCAGCGCGGGTACCCGCAGACGCCGACGGCCACCCCACCCGCTCCCCCGTCCGAGCTCACCACCGGCGTGGCCGCTGCGCCGACCGGTACCCAGCAGCCGGGTTCGCACAGCGCACAGGCATCGGCACCGACCGGCACACCGCCCACCACGGGCACTGCCGGGCCGACCGGTAGCGCGACCACAGGTGGAGTACCGACCGGCCTGGACCACACGGCATGGCACAACGCACCCCTGCCGACGACAACCGGCACCCAACCCACAACAGGTGACGCCCCCACCACAAGCGAAGCACCGAGCGCCGCCAGCGGGGCGCCGACCGACCCGGACCACACGGCACGGCACAACGCACCCCTGCCGACGACAACCGGCACCCAACCCCCATCAAGCGAGGTCTCGACCGCGAGCGGGGCACCGGCCGGCGCGGATTCTTCGGCACGGGAGTCGGCCGCGCTGTCGAGCGGGGAACATTCCGGCGAGCCGCAGGGAGCGCAATCCGGGGTTGCAGCCGACAAGCAGACACGGCAGTACGGCGATGGGCTATCGGCGCCCGGGGGTGGGAGCGCGGCTTCTGCTGGACCGAACCCGGTCCGGGAGGCCGGGAGCCAGGGAGCGGAACCCGGCGCTGGAGTGCGATCAAGCGGTGCGAGTTCGGACGAACCGCACAGCGAGAACACCCCTGTCGGGGCGGGCGCGGCAGCGGTTCATGCACCAGCCACAACGGCAGGTACGGAGTTCGGGCAGGGCACCAGCTACCTCACGCCGTCAAGCGAGGCCGACCACACACCACCCACAGCGAAGCATCCGCTGCAAGCCCCGCAGACCGTCTCGGCTGTTCCCCCTGCGGTGACTCCTGACGGTCCGCCACCTTGGCTCGCCGCACCCCGGCCCGAGCAGACCGAGGCGTCCGCGACCGACGCGCCGCGCCGACTCCCACCGCTGCCCGACCCGCCGCACACCGGCGGATCCGGTTCATCCCCAGCCGCTCCGGACGAGCACCGCCTGCCGCCGCGCGGCGCGGACGGCCCGCCGCCCTGGCTCGGTCACAGTGCGCCGGAGCAACGCCGGCCGGACCGTCCGGGACTCCCGCCCACCTTTCAGGAGACCGCCGCACCGGCAGACCGGGCGCCGGAAACTCATACGCCCGCCGATCACCAACCGCCCGCGGATTACGGCGTCACGGAACCGGCCCCCTCCGCCCCGCATGCCGGGCAAGGTGGGCTCGCCGCGCCGCCCGCTCCGCACAGCGCCGCCGCGACCGGCGCTCCACCGGCTTCCGCTCGCACGCCGGAGACCCCCGTGCAGCCGAACGCCGCCGGTTCGGTCGATGTCGCTCGCGCGCAAGGCGATTCCAGCGCACACGCACCGAACTGGACCAGCGCGACCGAGATAGGCCCGGCGGCGGGACTCGGCGCAGGTGGCGGACGACACCGGCTGTACGCGGAACCGAACGAACCGTCGGCTTCGCAGGCGCCGGTCGGACAAGCGCCCGGCTTCGACCAGCAGCCCGTCCCCCCGCCACGACCCGAAACGCCCTACGTCGCGGAGGGCACCCAGCAGCTTCCCCATGGCGGAAGCGACGTAACCGCAGCCTCGCCAATGCAATTCGCGGGTGCGCAGGCGCCGGGCACCCCGCCACAGGCCCCCGCCGACCAGTGGCGCAATACCTCCGCCCCGGAATCCGCGTCGGCAGCACCGCATTCCGTGCCACCGCACCAGATCACCGGGCAAACAGCCCCCCAGTGGAGCACGCCGCCGGGTTATGCACAGCCGCCCGCCCAGCAGCAAGGCGCCCCGCTCCAACAGCAAGGCGCCCCACTCCAACAGCAAGGCGCCCCACTCCAACAGCAAGGCGCCCCACTCCAGCAGCAAGGCGCACCCTTCCAGCAGCCTTCGCTGGACAACGTGCCACTGCGCCGGGCCAAGAAGGCGCCGGGTACCGGATGGCGCAAGGCGGTGCACCACGTGTCCGGCGGCGCGATCAACCCCGGTATGTCCGCGGAGGAACGCAGGCTGCAGGAGCTGGTCGCGCGGATCAGGCAGCCCGTCCGCGGCGACTACCGGATCGCGGTGCTGTCGCTCAAGGGCGGCGTCGGGAAGACCACCACCACCATGGGTCTCGGCTCCACCTTCGCCTCCATCCGCGGCGATCGGGTGATCGCGGTGGACGCCAATCCCGACTTCGGCACGCTGTCGCAGCGGGTGCCGCTGCAGACCAGGTCCACCGTGCGCGACCTGCTCCTCGATTCGACCATCCAGCGCTATTCCGATGTGCGCAGGCACACCTCGCAGGCGACCAGCCGTCTGGAAGTGCTGGCCAGCGAACGTGATCCGGCCGCGTCGGAGGCGTTCAGCGAAGAGGAGTACCGCGCGGTCGCCCGGATCCTGCAGCGGTTCTACAACATCATCCTCACCGACTGCGGCACCGGACTCATGCATTCGGCCATGTCCGGTGTGCTTGACCTGGCGCACTCGCTGGTACTGATCTCCTCCCCCGCGATCGACGGAGCGCGCAGTGCCGCAGCGACGTTGGACTGGCTGTCCCTGCACGGCCACGACCATTTGGTGCGCAACGCTGTGGTGGTGATCAACTCCCCGCGGGCCGGATCGCCGAATGTCGGTATCCAGCAGCTACGGGAGTACTTCCTGTCCCGGTGCCGCGCCGTGCACATCATCCCGTTCGACGCGCACATGTCCGAGGGCGCCGAAATCGATTTGCACCGGCTGCACAAGCAGACCAAGCGGGCCTACGTCGAACTGGCCGCGACCGTCGCCGACGATTTCGCCACCGATCACCGTCGCTATCGCCCGTGACACCCGCCGGGCCGTGGCCCGGCGGGCAAAGGGCGAACGGATCAGCCGCTCACCACTCGGGCAGACGCCGTCTGCCCGCCATGACATCGCGCACCAGATCGTCGTAGGCGTCCGCGAGTTCGGCGAGATGATGCCACGCGTTGTGCAGCAACTCGTCGTGCGCGTTGAGAGTCATCAACGCGTGGTGCGCGCGCACCGACGATTCGGCGAGGCGATCGATCACCGCGCCCACCGTTTCGGTGTGCAAGGTGGCGCCGAGCCGATGCTGCGGCACGTTCCGCATCACCCAGTCGTCGATGGCCATCACCAATTCGATTCTGCGACGCTCGATTTCGCGGACCACCGCCACAGAGGTGTCCACCGAACCACCGCGGCCGACCAAGCGGCGCTCATGTAGCACTGCCAGATCACGAGCGAACCACAGGAGCGGACCACCGACCACGCGGTGTCCGCGACACGCCCGGACCAATAGGTCGGACGTGGGAAGCAATCCCGGTGCCGAAGAGCGCACCGAAGGATCGGCACACCTCGGTGTGCCGGGGAGGGTCATTACGACCGTTGAATCCGAACCTGCCACGTTGCCTCGCCGTCATCGCCGCACAACACCGGATCAGGACTTCATTACAATAAACCTCTGAAGGCACCTGTCAAGCGTTACCGGGCCGTAGGGAGTCACGAAGAGTACACTTCGTTACCTGCATGACCAACCGAGGAGCAAGATGGCGGACGGTCCGACGTATCACCGGATCGCAGACCTCCTCCGCGAGGAGATCCGCGCAGCCAAGTGGAAACCGGGCGATCGATTGCCCAGTCACTCGGAACTTGCCGATCAAATGCAGGTCTCGATAACCACGGCCCGCAACGCGATCCAGGTGCTGGTGGCCGAAAATCTCGTCTATACAGCTACTTCCCGCGGGACGATCGTTCGAAACCAAGAGATTCTGGAATCGGTGGTCACCGATTCCATCCGCCCCGACCGGCCGCAGACCCCGCACGACATCTTCGAGGAGATCGCGCGGGCCGCGCACCGGGAGCCGTCGAAGGAGTTCAGCGCGAAGATGGAGCCCGCCAGCCCCGAGGTCGCGTCTTGGCTGGGTGTACCGCCGGATTCGTGGGTGCTGGCCAGGACGGTGGTCCAGTATCTCGACCACGAGCCGTGGTCGTGGGAGGTCAGTTTCTATCCCCGTGACCTGGCCGAGGCGACGGGAATCGACTCGCCGCATGACATTCCGGAGGGCACCACCCGCCGTCTCGCCGACCGGGGCCATGCCGAGACCGCGCACCGCGACACGCTCGTCGCGCGGCCGGCCAATGCGGAGGAAGCCTTGGTGCTCGGCGTCGCCACCGGCACCATCCTGCTCGACCACCTGCGGATCGGCGCCACCCACGAGCGCGTCACCCGTGCCACGCGGCAACGTTCGCTCGCCACCGGCAATCGGCTCGCCTACGAACTCGGCGACGCCGAAGGCACCGCGGTCATCCGGAACACGCTTGCCGATTCACACGGGTCCGGCCGGGCGTAATCCATGACGATCGCGCTGCGCCAGGCGACATGGGGCGATCTGGGCATGATCTGCCGCCTGCGCGTGCAGCGCACGGCGTGGCTCACCGCGCGCGGCTCCGACCAGTGGACGGTCGCGGGACGCGGCCTGCCCATCGAGATCTTCGCCCGCGCCGTCGGACGCGCGCTGGACGCGGGCGAGACCTGGATCGCCGAGGTCGCGGGGGAACCGGCGGGGACCATCACGGTCAACGACCGCGCCGACGACGGTCTGTGGTCGCGATGGGAACTCGACGACGCGGTGATCGTCCATTACATGATCGTGGACCTGCGATTCGCGGGCCAGCGCGTCGGCCATTACATGCTCGCGCACGCGGGAACGCTCGCCCGCTCGCAGGGCCGCGCCTGGGTCCGGCTCGACGCGTGGACCACCAATACCGACCTGCACGCCTATTACCGTTCGGCGGGATTCCGTTTGGTGCGTGTCGCGGGGGGACCACTCGCGCTCGGACCTTCGCGTGCGCTGTTCGAGCGGAGAGCCGACACCTGGGATCCCGCCCTTCCCGTCCGGGTGACCGCAGCCGGGCGGGTGAGCACGTCGGCGCTCTTGCGCCCGCCGCCGAACAACTGAGCGCCGGTACTCGGGCGCTCGCGATGGCGGTGGCACGTCCCGATGCGCGGCGCCCCCGCACACCACCGGCGACCTCCCGCGCACGCACGCACGACGGAGGCGTCCACCGCGCGACGGCGCGCCGCTCAGATCGGCGGCAGATGCGCGATGTGCACCATCTCGATTCCCCTGCTGCGCGAGACCAGCGTTCCGCGTCCTGGCGGCAGCTTGCTCGGCCGCACGTCACCGATCAGTTTGCCCTCGTCCCGCGACCCGCTCATGATCAACGTCTCCACCGAGAGGTTCTTCATGGTGCCCAGAATCGGGTCGTACAGCGCGCGGGACACACCGCCGCTGCGGCGGGTGACCACGAAATGCATGCCGATGTCGCGCGCCTGCGGCAGGAATTCCAGCAGCGGCGCGAACGGGTTCATGCCGGTGCCCGCGGCGACCATGTCGTAGTCGTCGACCACGATGTAGATCTCCGGACCGCTCCACCAGCTGCGTTCGCGCAGTTGCTGCGGCGTGATGTCCGAGCCGGGAATCCGTTTGGCCAGATACCCGGCCACCTCCTGGATCATCGGGCCGCAGGTCTGCGACGACGTGGAATACCCGGCCAGGTGGTCGCCCTCCACCACGCCCAGCATGGTCCGGCGGTAATCCACCATGATGATCCGGGCCTGCTCGGTGGTCGACTGCTCCACCACGCCCATCACGATGTTGCGCAACAGGGTGGTCTTGCCGCATTCCACGTCCGCGAATGCCATGAAGTGCGGTTCGACGCCGAAGTCCAGCACCAGCGGCTGCAATTCGGACTCGCCGAGCCCGACGACGACCCTGGTGGGGCCGAGCTCGACGCCTTCCGCCTTCGCCGAGGCCAGCAACTCGTCCCTGGAGAACCGCAGCGGCAGCATGCGCACTTCGGGCGCGCGGCGGTCCGGGTACTGCTGTTCGAGTCCGGCCCGCGCTTGCGCGACACCGTCGGCCAGGCTGCCCGGGTCGGAGTCGGAATCCAAGCGCGGCAGGGCGATCAGCATGTGCAACTGGTCGGCGGTCAGACCGCGGCCGGGACGTCCGACCGGGACCTGGTGGGCGGTGCGCCTGCCCATCTCCGAGTCGGACGGATCGCCGAGCCGCAGCTCGATGCGGGTGCCGATCTGGTCCTTGACCACCGGGCGGATCTCGGCCCAGCGCGCGGCGCCGATCATCAGGTGAATGCCGAACGACAGACCCTGGGCCGCGATGGCGTTGATCTGCGGCTCCAGCATGTCGAACTCCTCGCGGATCGCGGCCCAGCCGTCGATCACCAGGAACACGTCGCCGAACTTGTCGTCGGCCAGCGGATCGGCGGGCCCGGCCGCGCCGTCCTGGACGCGGCGGCCGTCGCCGAACTTGCGCCGCCGGAATTCGGCCATCGACTCGATGCCGAGCGCGGCGAAGCGCTCCTCGCGCTGACGCATCAGCGTGGTGAGCTCGGCGACCGTGCGGCGCACCCGGTCGCCGTCGAGACGACCGGCCACCGAACCGACGTGCGGGACGCCGGACAACCCGGCCATGCTTCCGCCACCGAAGTCGAGGCAGTAGAACTGCGCCTGTTCGGGGGTGTGGGTGGCGGCGGTCGCCATGATGATGGTGCGCAGGGTCGTCGACTTGCCCGACTGCGGGCCGCCGACGACGGCGACATTGCCCTGGGCGCCGGCCAGATTGATGGTGAGCACATCGCGGCGTTGCTCGTAGGGCTTGTCGATGACGCCGATCGGCATCCACAGCTGGCCGTGCCGGTTGACCGGCGACCGCCAGTCGGGGTCCGGCAGCAGCATGTCCACCGTCGGGGATTCGTCCAGGGGCGGCAACCACACCTCGTGGGCCGGGCGGCCGTGCCCGGTGAGCCGCTTGACCACCACGTCGAGCAACGTGTCCGGGATGCCCTCGTCGGCGCCGGGCGCGGCCCCGACGGCCGACGGTGGCGGCGGCAGCTCCAGCAGCGGGTTCGACGGCGCGACCGGCTCCGCTTCGACGCCGGCTTCGATCGCCTCCGGCATCTCCACCGGAGCGGCGGTGAACAACGCGGGCCGCCGGCCCGCGACCGGGCTGCCGTCCTCGCCGGTCACCGTGCCCTGCGGCGCGACGTACGGACCGGACACGTAACTGGCGTTGAACCGCAACGGATCCGACGCGTCGCTCTTCAGGTATCCCGAGCCGGGCACGCTGGGCAGGTGGTAGGCGTCGGTGATGCCGAGCACCGCGCGTGACTCGTTCGCCGAGAACGTGCGCAGGCCGATCCGGTAGGACAGGTGCGATTCCAGGCCGCGCAGCTTGTTCTCCTCCAGGCGCTGCGAGGCCAGCAGCAGGTGCACGTGCAGCGACCGGCCGAGGCGGCCGATCATCACGAACAGCTCCGCGAAATCCGGCTTCTGCGACAGCAGTTCGGAGAACTCGTCGACCACGATGAACAGCGCGGGCAGCGGGTCGAGCGGCACGCCGGCGGCGCGCGCCTTCTCGTAGTCGGTGACGTTGGCGTAGTTGCCCGCCGAACGCAGCAGTTCCTGGCGGCGGTTCATCTCGCCGGCGAGCGCGTCCTTCATGCGATCGACCAGCGACAGTTCCTCTTCCAGGTTGGTGATCACCGCGGCGACGTGCGGCAGCGAATCGAGGCCGAGGAAGGTCGCGCCGCCCTTGAAGTCGACGAGCACCAGGTTCAGCGCGTCCGGGGAATGCGTGGTGACCAGCGAGAGCACCAGCGTGCGAAGGAATTCGGATTTTCCGGAGCCGGTGGCGCCGATGCACAGGCCGTGCGGGCCCATGCCGTTCTCCGCCGACTCCTTGATATCGATCTCCACCGGGGTGCCGTCGGGAGTGATGCCGATCGGCACCCGCAGCCGCTCGCGGCCGGTGCGCGGACGCCACACCCGCGCCGGATCGATCTGGGCCGCGTCCGGAATCTTCAGCAGCGCCATGAGTCCGGGATCGGCCGTGGTCCCCTCGCCGAGACTGACGATCTGGGCCGCGGTCGCCAGCCGGTATCTGGCCAGTGCGCGGGCGAAGGACTCGGACTCGGCCGTGCTCACCTCGTCGGCGGTGGCGAACTTCTCCACCCCGGCGGCGCTGCGCGCGGCCACCTCACCGTCGGCGACGACCAGTTGCAGTCCGCGCCGGGCCGCGAGCCCGCCCTCCGGCGCGGTGAGGTCGAGCACCGTCACCGAGTCCAGACCCGATTCGCTGACCAGCCGTTCGCTTCCGCTCACGTAGCCGTCGTCGATGACGACCACCAGGTGCAGTCGCCCCTGGGTCGGCTGTGGGTTGCGCATGAACCGGCCGCGCTCGAGCAGCTCGGCCGCCAGCGCCGTCTCCAGCTCACCGAGCGAGTGGTACATCATGCGCGCCGAACCCATGCCGTCGCGCTGGGTCGGATGTTGCAGCTGCGGCAGCCATTTCGCCCAGGACCAGGCCGGGCCGTCCGGGTCGGAGCAGACGATCGCGATGGCGAGGTGGTCGGGACCGTGGAACACCGCCAGCTCCATCAGCATCGCCCGCACCAGCATGCGCGCCTCATCGGCCGGACCGCCGATGTTGATCGCGGGGAACGCGCGCAACGACACGGCGGTCGGCAGGCGGTGCACCACCGAATGGGTCCGCACGAATCGGCGCAGTGCCACGGTGGACACCGGTTCCAGATCCTCCAGCGGCCCCGTCTCAGGGCGCGCCAACTTGGTGGCCAGCCGGTGGCTGCCGACCCCGACGCGCACGTGCCCGAAGTCGGGGTCGTTGGGCCTGCGCTCCCACATCCGCCTGGTTCCGATCAGGGACGGCAGGTCGGCGGGTTCGGGATGACTCCAGCGCAGCGTCTCCAGTTGCTTGCCGCCGGTGCGGCGCACTTCCTTGCGGACCTGGTCGAGATAGCGGAAGTAGTCCTTGCGTTCCTCGTTCAGTTCCACCGCGCGTTTGGGCCCGCCGCCCCGGAACCCGGCCATCATGCCGACCATCGACATGAGCATCATCATCGGGAACATCATCATGAACGGATTGGCCAGCAGGTTGCGGCCCATCATCGCCATCATGGCGATCATGCCGACCACCGCGACCACCATGACGATCGGCATCAGCTTCATCATCAGCGGCGCGGGCAGTGCGCGCGCGATCTCCGGCGGTGCGGTCAGCGCCACCTCGCCACCGGGTGCCCGGGGCGGTGCGATGCGGGGGCGGCGCACAAAGCCTTCGGTAGCCATGATTCCTTCGTTCGGTCGGCGGCGAGCGGTCGAGCTGCGCCCGCGCTACGGATCGAATTCCGCGTTCAGGTCCTGCCTGGTCCGGCGGAACGGGAACGCCACGGCCACACCGATGGCCAGACCGGCCAGGCACACGATGGAGCCGAGCACGGCGATCCGGCGCGGCCGAGGGTCCGGGCCGGGCGGACGCGCCGGCGCTGCGACGGCTCGGGCGGCGTCGGCGTCGGCGCTCACGGGTTTGTCCGGCAGTTGCGCGGTCAGCGCGGCGAGCGGATCGATCAGGCCGTGCCCGATCCGGTCGTCGCGGCCGGTGCCCGGTCCGTGCGCCGTGCGGACGATGCGGTCCATCACCTGCTGGGCGGTGAGTTCGGGGAAGCGTGCGCGCACCAGCGCGGCCAGCCCGGCCACATAGGGCGCCGCGAAGCTGGTGCCTTCAACGGCCCTGATGCCGTCGGTGGTCTGGACGCCGTCCACCAGCCCGGTCGCGCCCGGCTTGCTGTCCAGCGAAACGATATTGCGGCCGATCGCGGCGACGCCCACCCATGGGCCGTGCAGCGACAGCTCCGACACCTGGCCGGTCGAGTCCACCGAGCCCACCGACAGCACATAGGGCGTGAACCAGGCCGGGCTCGCGACCGTGGCCACCGAGCCCCAGCCCGACCCTTCGTTCTGTTTCGAGCAGGCGCCGTCGGGTTGCAAGTTGCCCGCCGCCGCGACCACGACGACATTGCGGTCGTAGGCGTACTTCACCGCCGCGCCGAGCGAGGCGTCCGCGGTGTCCGATCCGGCCGCGGTGCAGGCGACTTCGGAGATGTTGATGACGGTGGCGCCGAGATCGACGGCGCGGACCACCGCCGCCGCCAGCGTGAGCACGCTGCCGTAACCGTCGCTGCTGATCTTGCCCGGCGGATCACCACGCCCCGCACGGTCTTTCGGCTCGTAGGCCAAGCTCAGCTGCCGGATGGTGAGCAGGTCCGCGTCGGGCGCGATGCCCGCGAAGGCGTCGCCGGGGCTCGGCTGGGCCGCGATGATCCCGGCGACCAGGGTGCCGTGGCCGTCGCAGTCGACCGTTCCGTCGCTGTCGGAGACGAAATCGCCGCCCGGTTGCAAGGACCGCAGCCGCGGGTGCGGATTGACCCCCGTATCGATGACGGCCACCTTCTGCCCCGCACCGCGGCTGAACTGCCATGCGGACGGCAGATCCAATACCCGCTGCGCCATCGGGGGCTCACTGGGCGGCGCGCCGGTGAGCAGGGGTTCGGCGCACACGGCGCGCTGTTCGGTCGGTTCCAGCGGCGCGGGCCGCACGCTCAAAGCCTGTGCGACGCCGAGTGCGCCGGGGTCGATCCCGGGCGGGGTGATCGCCCGGGCGGCGGGCCACGGCCCGGCAATCGCGGCACCGACAACCGTTGCCGCGCAGGCCATCCGCATGACGCTGCGGCGGGATGCGCTGCCGGTCATATGTTCCGGGCCATCGAGTAGATGTTCATCACCCACAACACCAGGGGGATCACCGACACGATCAGCAAGTACTCGAAGATTTCGATCATCCGCCTGGTCACCGGGGTGACCTCGATGTGAGGGCCGATCACCCCGAACCCGACCACACCGGTCGCGAACGCGAGCAGGATGCCGGCCGCGAGCAAGGTGTGGTCCGAATCGCCGACGGCGAATCCGGCGGTCAGTGCGACCGATGTCAGGCAGCCGCCGCCGATCAGCGTCGCGGCCTGGACCAGATCGGCGAACGAGCGGCCGCGCAGCGCGAGGATGATCGCGGTCACGACCGCCAGCGTGACCCCTTGCCAGCGCGGCGAACCCAGCGGATCCGCCACGCCGAACGCGCCGACGACCGCGCTCGCGGTGCAGGCCGCGATCAGTCCGGACTGGAAACGGTTGGCCGTGCGGGCGCGCAGCCCGAGTCCCGCCGCGGAGGGCAGCGCGCTGGCGCCGATGGCGCCGATGCCCTCGATGGTCGGTCGCGGTTCGTGGTCGGCCGGGTCGATCGCGCCGCCCGCGGTGGGGACCGGCGGAATGGGCAGCCGCGCAAGCACGGCCGCCAGCCGCGGCACCGCCGAGATGATCGCGATGCCCGCCACCAGCAGACCGGCCGACAGCTTCGGCAGACCCGGATGCCAGATCAGATGGATCGCCGCGGCGACACCCGCGATCACGGCGAGCGCGGCGGCACAGGAGAACAGCGTCGCGCCCGCGCCGGTGATCCGGTAACCGAGCAGCGCCGCGATCAGCAGCACCGAGCTGCCCAGCAGCAGATGGGGACTGCCGAGCGTGCCGGGGACCAGCAGCGCAGCGCCGCCGAACAGCACCAGCAGTCCGTCCAGTGACAGCCAGGTCGCGGTCACCGGGTCGGAGTATCGGTGCGCGGCGATGCCCGCCGCGACGAAAGCCGCTGTGCCACAACCGAGCAGGGCGAGAGCGGGCGCGATCGGATCGCCGTTCGCGCGGGAGACCACCAGCACGGCCAGCGTGACCAGCACGGTGAGCGCCGAGACGACCAGGCCCATCCAGCGGGCGGCCACTCCCGACCAGCTCCGGAATTCCTCCGCCGTCAACCGTGATACCGCGTCGATGACGTCGTCGAACAGCGCGGGCGCTTCCTTCGCGGCGACCGACCGCAGCACCAGCAGCTCGCCGTCGTAGACCTCGGCCTCGGTGAGCGTGCGGCTCGGCGCGATCGCCTCGCGTCCGAGCCTGGCCAGCGTCCAGTGCCGCGCGTCCAGCGGCGCCGCGTCCTCCTCGGCCTCGGGACGCTCCGGATCGCGCGATTCGATGAGCGCCACCAGATCGCCGATGAATGTGGCGATCGGCACGGTGGCAGGCAATCCGACATCGATCTGAGTGTTTCCACCGATGACCGAAACACGACTCAATACGGGTTCGGTGGCACGTGTGCCGCTCGCCGACTCGATCAACGGCAACCTTCCCCCGCCCTCATCCGGAACAATGATTCTCGCATCGACACCATTTGCTGGAACCTGTCCTGAGTACCCGACTTCACCACTCGTCGAGCACACTCACACATAGCCGACTCTTGCGTTGCGACCTCCCGGCAGCTGAACCTAATGTAACGGACGAACCGGGCCGCGCGCGATCGGTAGTCTGGTATCCAGATGAACGTCTCTACTACGAGAAACGAAGATTTCGGGGTTCGACAGCAATGACCGGCAACCGCCAAGCACAACGCGCATTCGATGCCGGAATCCTGTCGCTCGGATTGTCCATCGAGGGGCAAGAATCCGCACGTGATCTCGACTACGCGAAACTGGCTTTTCAGCGCGCCACGGAGTGGGATCCCACGATGTGCGACGCGTGGCTCGGCCGCGCCGCCGCGGGCGAGCTCACCAAGGACGTTCTGTTCAACCTGTACAAGACCAGCGCGAGCACGCTCTACCGCGAGCAGCGCAGGCTCGGGTTGCGTCCGCGCGAACTCGCGGGCCGGTTCCTTCCCGGTCTGTACATCGACTATCCGCTGGCCAACCACACCGAGATCACGCTGGCCTGGGCGGCGCATCTGATCGCCGACAAGGAGTACGACGAGGCCGAGCGAGTGCTCGACGAGCTCGACACGTTCCGCCGCGGGCAACTGAGCAACCCCGAGGGCGAGATCGACGACCGCATCTGCGCGTATGTCCGTGGCGTGCTGCACTACAACACTCAGCGCTGGCCCGATGTGATGGCGGTGCTGGCGGGATCGGCGGAGTGGGAGGATCCGTACCTGGCGGCGGGCGCGCACGTGATGGTCGGCACCGCGTGTGCCCAGCTCGGCTTGTTCGGCGAGGCCATCCGGCGGATGCAGCAGGCCGAGGCGGGCCCGATCCCGGCGGCCCGGTCGACCGCGATGTTCTGTCGCGGCTTGTGCCTGCGGGAGTCGGGCAACGAGGACGAAGCCCAAGCCCTGTTCGAGAAGGTGTACTCGCAGGCGCCGGATTTCGAGGCGAACGCGGCCGCGATGCGCGACCGCACCTATCGGATCACCGTCACCAGCCGCGAGGTGATCGACGCGCGGACCGACAAGTGGGACCCGGCGTCCTCGCCGTCGATGGAGCAGATGGCGCAGGCCGAGAGCCAGGACCGGGCGAAGAAGATCCTGGTCGAGGCCCGTGCCGAACTGGACTCGCAGATCGGTCTCGCCTCGGTGAAAACCCAGGTGGCGAAGCTGCAGTCGTCGGCGCAGCTGGCGAAGATCCGGGCCGAGAAGGGCTTGGCGAGCCAGCCGCGCGGCCAGCACCTGGCCTTCACCGGGCCGCCCGGCACCGGTAAGACCACCATCGCCAGGGTGGTCGCGAAGATCTATTGCGGCGTCGGCCTGTTGAAGACCGACAAGGTGGTCGAGGCCAAGCGCGTCGACTTCGTCAGCCAGAATCTTGGCGGCACCGCGATCAAGACCGAGAAGCTGATCGACACCGCGATGGACGGTGTGCTGTTCATCGACGAGGCGTACACGCTGATCCAGACCGGCCTGCAAGGCGGCGACGCGTTCGGCCGTGAAGCGGTGGACACGCTGCTGGCGCGCATGGAGAACGACCGTGATCGCCTCGTGGTGATCATCGCCGGCTACGACGGCGAGATCGATCGGTTGCTCGCCGCCAACGACGGCCTGGCCTCCCGTTTTTCGAAGCGCTTGCAATTCCCGTCCTACACGCCCGACGAGCTGGGGCAGATCGGCCAGGTGATCGCCCGCAAACGCGATTCCGACCTGTCCGAAGGAGCGCTCGAGCAGCTGGTCCGGGCCTGCGAACGCCTGTACGCGATGCAGAGCACCGACCAGAGCGGTCAGCCGCGCCGCGGCGTCGATCTCGCGGGCAACGGACGGTTCGTCCGCAACGTGATCGAGGCGGCCGAGGAGGAGCGCGAATACCGCCTGGCCAACGACGAATCGCTGGACCTGACCGACATCGATGAGGCGGTGCTGCGCCGCATCGAGGCGTCGGACATGGAGCTGGCCTTGGCCGGCTTGCTCACCTCGCTGAACGTCGGCTGGACGGACTGAGTCCGAGGGCGGACCGCGCGACCGGTCCGCCGCGGCTCATTTCGTGGGCAGCGAATCGTGGCTGACCAGCGCTTCGCGCGCCGACAGCGTGGGACCGGGGACCAGCTGGCCGATGATCGCCCACGGCGCGAGGCGCGCAGAGCCGCCGAGTCCGAGCACGTTCGCGGTGGCCGCGTCCGGAATGCCGTAGCGGACGCCGGTGTCGGCGACGTAGAACAGGCTGTCGCGGCGCGGGCTGCCCGGCTCCATCCCGGTAACCTGCACGAATTCCCCTGAGCCCGGGGGGATGTAGGCCGCGTCGACCCGGTCGCCGACGCCGTCGGAGGTGGACACCTCGACGGGTTTCGCGGACTCCGCGATCGGCAGGCGAGTGCCGACCAGCAGGCTGACCGCGGCTCGCTCACCGGGGCCGTCGCCCGCGTTGTCCTCGCTCGGCCCTGGAGCGGCGCCCGGCGACTTCGCCCAGGCCACGCAGGCCACGGGCGCGTCCTCGGCGGGCAGGATTCGCGGGGTGCGCACCGGGAAGTCGTCGACCGGCAATTGCCGGACCACCGGAACCCGGTCCAGCACGTCGGGCGGCATGGTCGCGATCTCGCGCATGCCGTGCGAGTCGGCGTACCTGATCACCTGCGCGGTGAACGGCGATATCGGCTGCAAACCGTCGGCGAGCACGACATACAGCGCGGAACCGCCGTCGGGGCCCACGCCGGACACCGAGATGACGCCGCCCACCGGGATCTCCGACAGCGGGCCCGGCCCGCGCTCGCCAGCCCGTGGGATCTGCGGCGGCGTCAGCGCCGGCACCTGCGTCGTCGCGCCGAGCAGACCGGTGCCGACCGGACGCGGCCGCTGGGCGCGCAGGTCCAGCGCCCTGGCCATCACCGAGTTGGCCGGGTCCACCTCGGCGCGCTTGCCGTCGTAGACCAGGTAGGTCTTGTTGTCGCGCCGCACGAGCAGGGCCTCGTCGTGATTCGCGGTCCGGATCCGGTCCGCGAGCGCGGGGTGGCCCGCGATCACCGTCGTCGTGCCGCCGGAGGACGAGGCGGCGCTACCGCCTTCGGACAGCGCGATGGTCTCGCACAGCGACCACTCCGACTTGCTGCCCTGCGCGGAGCCGGGCAGCGCGCTCGGCGCTCCCGGAATGCCGAGCAGCGGCCCGCGCGGCAGATCGTTGAGCTTGTCGTCCTTCACCGCGTGCGGCTCCGCGTCGGCGCCCGTGATCAACCGCGCCGACGCCAGATTCAGCACCGGATGCAGCGTCTTGCCGCCGTCCTGGCCCTGCACCACCACGTACAACGCGCCGCTCTGCTTTCCCGAGACGATCACGGCGTCGCCGATCGCGCCCTGCGGACGCAGGAAGGCCAGGATCGCGGCGCCCGCCACCACGAGCACACCGAGCACCGCGCCGACGAGCAAGGAGCGGATCTGCGAACGCATCGGATCGTGCAACATGCGCACGTCGCGGCGGACCAGCGCGTGATCGAGCCTGCGCAACAGGAATCGGTATCCGTTGACCTGAGCGCGGGTGGTCAGCTGTGCCGGCACATGGTCTCCATCGAGCTATCGATCACCATTCTCTTCGACACGGTACCGTAATTCACCGACGGCCCTGAACCGATGGAATCACGACCCGATCGACGGCGGCCGTCACGAAACGAAGCGGGGACGAACAACGGTGAACGAAACGATGAACGGCGAGGCAACCAATAGTGAAATAATGGATGCGCCGCCGAGAAATCAACGCCGATCGGACTACGACACACTGCGCGATCCGGAATTCTGGTTGTTTCGCATTTTTCCGCTGCGCGTGGTCGTGCCAGTGTCGATATCGGCCGCCGCCGTCGCGTGGATCGTTCTCGCCGTCGGCGATTCGATCCGGGGCGCGATCGCCGCGGGCGCGGTGGTCGCGCTGGCCGGTCTGGTGCCGGTCGGTGGACACACGCCGGCCGAGCGCATCGGTAGCGCGATCGCACGCAGGCGCCCGGGATTGCGCCCGGCCGAACGCCTGTCGCAGGCGCCCGCGCTCGACGTGCCGCTGGCCGAGGGCGGCGCCTACGGGGTGCGCTGGGACGGCGACCTGCTGCTCACCATGCTCAGGATCGATCCGCCGCCGGACACGCTGACGCTGCTGGATCGTGGCTCGCTCAGCACCGATCAACTGCTTCCGCTGCCCGAGATCGCCCGCTGCCTCGATCAATTCGATCTGACCCTGGCGGGCATCGACGTGGTGAGCACCGGCGCGCGCACCGCGGGCACCGGCGTGGCCGCGCAACTCTACGACCGCATCCTCGGCCCGCTGCCCGCCATCGCGCACCGCACCTGCTGGCTGGTGCTGCGGATGGATCCGCTGGCCAACGCCGAGGCGGTGGACAAGCGCGGCGGCGGTGGCAGCGGCGCGCTGCGCACCGCGATCATCGCCACCCGCCGGGTCGCCAACCGGCTGGCCGCGCACGACATCGCCGTTTCCGTGCTGACCGCCACCGAGATGAACGCCGCGGTGCGTCAACTCACCCACGGCTTCGATGTCGACCAGCTCGCCGAGTCACCGAAAACGCTGGAGTACCAAGGCCGTTACCTCACCCAGTACCAGATCGCGGCCGACATGATCGGCCCGCGCGGACTGGCCGGCATCTGGGCGGTGCCCAGCTTGTCCACCACGGTGACGTTGCGCCTGCGGCCGGGAACGGGCCGCCACGACCGGCACACCGATTTCGCCGACACCGTGGTGCTCAACGCCGTCGTCCGCTTCGACACCGTCGCGCCGCCCGAGGAACCACCGCTGCCCGGATTGCGCGAGCTGATCGGCAACCAGCTGCGAATCCTGTTGGACACCCTGCCCATCGGCTACGCGGGCCGCTGGGGCAGCGACATCGCCTATCGCGGCACCCTGGCCGCGCTGGCCGAGTTCGCGGTGCCGACAGCGGGCTGCGGCCAGCTCATCGGCGCCGACGAGCGCGGGCAGGGCATCGCGGTGCCGCTGATCGGCGAGGGCACCAGGCACCTGGAAGTGATCGGCAATCTGGATCTGGCTCAGCAGGTGATCCTGCGCGCCACCGCGCTGGGCGCCCATGCCATCGTGCACACCGCCCGGCCCGAGGCATGGCACACCATGGTGGCGAATCTCGGTGCGCCGCAGGTCCTCTCGATCGCTCCGCGGGCCGCGGGCGCCAGCTACCACCCGCCCGCTCCCCCGCCGACGCCCGCCGCTCCCTATCCGAGCACGACGGTGCTGGTGTTCGACGGTCTCCCGCCGATCGCGCACGCGGGCGGCGCGACGATCGTGCACGTGCGGCGGCCGGACGATCCCGGCAGGTCGGTCGACGCCGACGTCACGCTGGTGCAGGATCCGCAGGCGCCGAACCGGATCACGGTGCGCACCGCCGCGCGCAGCGCGACCGTACTGATGGTCACCACACCGGACGAGATGCACTACATCGGCGAGTCGCTCGCGGCCCGCTGACCGCACGAAGCGGCCGGCTGGAACCCTTACCGTTCCAGCCGGCCGCCGTTCGGCGCTTCGCGCGCTCAGAAGGAGGCGAAACCGTCGCCGACCTTGCCGTCGGCCTCGATCGCGCGGTTCAGCGCGTTCTCGACCTTGACGCCGAGGTTGTCCAGCTTCTGCAGCGTGTCCTCCAGCTCGGTGGTCAGGTCGTTGTGCGCCTTGTTGAAGTTCGCGACCGCCTGCTCACCCTGCAGGTTCTCCCGGAACGACGCCGCGGCGCCGTTGAGCTCGTCGATCTGCGCCTTCATGTTGGAGCCGTACTGGTTGAGGTCACTGACCATCTCGGTGATGGCCGGGGAGTTGTACTTGATGGTCATTGTTGTCTTCCTTCTGCTGAGAGATTGGGATCCGGCCGGACGGCAGCACCGTCCAGCGGTCAGGCCAGACCCGCCTGGTCGGAGCCGACGATGGTGTTCTTGCCGGAGGTCACGGCCTGCGAGAGCCGGTCGAGCTTGCCGTTGAGCGCGGTGACCTCGTCGTGCCATTCGGCGGCGGCGGTGTTGAACTCGCGGTGGGCGTCACCCTGCCAGCCGCGCGCGACGGCCTGCACCGACTCGTCGATCTGGTTGATCGAGGTGCGCAGCGTCGAGATCGAGTCCTCCATGCGGCTGACAACGCTGTCGATGCCGCCCTCTTCGACACCGTAGGTGTTCCCCGAGCCGTCGCCGAGAGTTGTGTAAGCCATTTCGTGTGGTCCTTCCGTCAGAAGTGTTGTTGGTGCGGAGATCCGGACGATCTCACCGAGCAATGTGGCAACCGAGTTTTCTTGCGACTCGACAGCTACTGAGGCAGCCACCTCCCCCCGGGCAGCCCTTCCAGCAATGTGGCGACCGCCTGAGTCACCCGGTGGTCGGTGCCCGTCGTGACCGTCGACCAGATCTGCTGATCCGGCGCGACCATGGGGGCGACGACGATGCGGCCGCGGCCGGTGTCGTACACCACCACCGCGCCGGGCGCCCTGCTGGTCAGCCCGTCCTGATGGGCGTAGGCCACGATCTCGGCGTAGGCACGGCAGGAGCCGAAGGCGAGTCCGAGCACGGCGGCGTCACGCTCACCGACGCCGAGGGCGTACACCGCGTCGGCGAAATCACCGGAGCCTTCGGCCGCGTCCATCCGGTCGGCCAGTTCGCCAGCGGGTGCGCTGAATCCGGTGATCTGCGCGGGTTCGCACGGTCCGAGCGCGGCCAGCAGTGGGCGAGCCAGTGACGCGTCCGAGCCGTCGGCCCAGAGGGATCGCACCTCGAAGCTGTCGCCCGAGCGCACGGCGAGCGCGTGCTGCTCGCCCCGGCGCGCCAGGCAGAAGCGGCGGGCGCCGTCCTCGGCGTAGACACGGGCGACGAGCTCGCGATCCGGCTGCGCCAGCACCAACAGAGCTGCGGCCAGGCCGGATTCGACTTCGCCTTCTGCGTCGAGCAGGCCCGCGCCGACCAGGCCGGACAGCGCGCGCTCCCGTGCGGCGCGATATTCCTCGATCGAGTCCTGTTGCGGCGCCACCGAAAGCACCAGCGGCAAGGTCTGCACACCGAGCCGCTCGGCGACGACGAGCAGCGCGTCGTTCGTCAGTGACGTCACGGCGCACCTCCCGGCTCTGGACTGGTCTCCGTCTGCGCGACAGCCGCGGGTTCGGCGCCGCCGAGCACCGCGGGCGCGGCCTGGATGCCGCCCTCGAAACCGATCTGATCGCTGGTCTCCGTCGGCAGGCTGGCGCGCGGGAATCGCGCCGCATCCGGTGCGGACCCGGCCTGCCCCAATGCCCCTGGAACGAGCGGAGCCGGTTGGCCGCCCGTGTTCACCGTGGTGGCCTGCGTCGTGCGCGGAACGACGTCGGCGGCTGTGGCCGACTGCGCGTACACCGGCGCCTGATAGGCGGTGCGCACTCGCGGCATCGCCGGGATGGGCGCCGTCCCGATCGGCAGCGCACCGATCGGCGCGGCACCGCGCGGCACCGCGGCCGACTGTGCCGCCTCGGCCTGTTCGGCGGCCAGCGCCTGCTCCGGCGCCACCACGGGCGGCTCCTGGTGCTGCCACGGCAGGGCCAGCGGCTCGGTGGCCAGCTCGTAGTTCCGCATGACCCGCGAGGCCACGGCCTTCGCCGCGTCCTGGTCGGCATCCGTCTCGGCGGCGATCGCGCGGATCGGCCCACCGAGCATCCCGCCCATCGACTCCAGCATCCGCTGTAGCTGCTGCAGGTTTTCCAGGTCGGCGGTATCGGGCATGGCCAACCGGGCGATCTCGTAAGCGGTGACCTGGGCCTGGAATCGCGCGGCGTTGGCCGCCGCAGCGGCGGCGGCGTCGACCAGCCAGTCCCGCAGCGTCGAGATCTGTCGCAGCACCTCGTCGCTGCGCCCCGACTGCCAGGCTCCGCGCACGTCCGCGAGAACCTTCTCGTACTCGGCCACAGCGGCGCCGAACGACGCGGCCAGGCGCGACCACGCGGCGACGGCTTCGGCCATCGGCACGGCGCCCGGCCCGGTGGTGAGATCGCGCGCGAGCCGCTCGGGCGGGCGCGCGGTCCACACCACGCCGGTGAAACCTGGCTGCGGTGGTTCGATCATTGCTGCGGAGGACCTTTCGGTTGCGCGACGACGGTCAGGCCGACCGGCCGCCCGTGGTGTCGAAATCCGCCGTATTCGCCGATTCCATGCCGTCGAACCGGTTCGACTGCAGCCGCAAGGTGGCCGCCAGCTTGCGCAGTTCGTGCACGCCCGCCTGCGCGCCGGCCAGATACGACGACGCGACGTCGTTCGCGGTCCGCGCGGCTCGGCCGGAGACCTCGTCGGCCCCGGCGGGCACGACGGTCAGCGCCTCCTCGGTGGCGCGCAGATCCGACGCCAACCGGTCGGCCAGCGCGTCCAGCCCGGATGACGCCTTGGCCGCCGTGACCGAGTCGAAACGCACGCTGTCGTACATCTGACCCCGCCCGTCACTCATAAGACCCTCCTGTGTACTGCTCGGCACTCGCGTCAGAGCGTGAGTTCCTTGTCCGGCGGTGGTTCCGATGTCGTGTCGGCCGCGCCGACCACCGGCAGCGAGACCCCTTCGATCCGGCCGACCACTTCGTCGCCGTGCTGGCCGGTGACCATCTGGCCGCGCAGCGCGTCGGTGGTCGATTCGCCGTCGCGGGCCAGGCCCGCGCTTGCCATGCCCGCACCGCCCATCGGCACATATCCCGTCCCGGTTCCGGTCCCCGCCGCGGTGGTTCCCGCGACGGTGGCGGACGACGTTCCCGCTCCGGTACCGGCGGCGGTGGCGGCGCCGATGTTGCCGAGCGATCCACCGGCCACGCGGGTCCCCGGCCACGGGTTCAGCGGTGCGGCGGCCGCGGCGATCGCGCCGGGGAAGCCACCGCCGATGCCACCGGCACCGCCCGCGCCACCGGCGTGCTCGCCTTCCTTGCCCTCCCCGGGTGCGTCCTCGGCTTCGTGCGCGCCGGGCGCGCTGATCGATTTCGGCGCCAGCAGCGAAGGATTGGCCGCCGCCAACTGTCCGAGCGACTGCGCCACCTGACCGGCCGTGCTGATCAGCGGCGTGATCATGCTCATCAACTGGGTGAGCTGTTCGGCCGACTTCACGCCCGTAGGCGCGTTCGTGATCGGGACCTTCTGACCTGCCTGCGTCATGCTCGCGCTGTGACCGACCAGCTCGGCTTTCGTCTTGGCCGTGATCGCCAGCGCCTCGGTGGTCGCCTCGATCGCGGAGGCGACCAGGAAGCCCTGTCCCCCCGGCGAGGCCGCCAGCAGGGGCGCGAAGGCCATGGTGGTGGAGAACTTCGCCAGCACCGCCGCCATCAAGCCGGCGCCGGTGAAGACGCTGCCCGCCGCGTTGCCGAGCACCGCCTTCTCCTGCGTGCTCTGCGCCGCCAGCTCACCCGCGTCGGTCTGCGCCTCGCCGGCCTTCTTCGCGGCCTCCATCGCGGCCATGCCCTGCCATACCGACATCAGGGTCTGCACCAGGGAGGAACCGACCTGCATCACCGTCTGCATCACGGTGGACACGTTCTGCAACAACTGAGTCGGGTCCACCGGGGGAGCCTGCCCCGCGGCGGGAGCACCGGCCTGCGCCGGCGCGGGCGCGGCGAGCTGACCGGTGCCGAACGCGGAGGCGAGATCGGTCAGCGGGCGCATGAGCGCGCCCAGATCGATCGTCGGCAGCGGCGGCAGCTCCGGCAGGTGCACGAAGGCGGGCAGCTCCGGCAGATTCGGTAATCCCATGCTGCGCAGGACATCGTTCACCGGCAGGTCGAGCATGGGCGCGAGAGCGCTGCCCCGCAGCAATTCCAGGACCGTGGGATCCAGCGGATCGGCGCCAGGCGGCGGAACGGCTCCCGGCGTGGTCATGACCGCGCGCGGATCGCTCCGATGGCCGCGCCCGAGGCGGTGTCCGTGCCCTCGTAGGTGGCGGCGGCCTGATGTGCCGTCAGCGCGGTGCCCGCGTGCACGGCGGCGAGCTGCGCCACCGACGACAGGTGATTGGCCTGGGCGAAGGCGTACGAGACAAGGAACTCCTGGCCGATCAGGCCGAACACCGGGACCACCGCGGCGACCGTCGCGGCTTGGTCGGTCGCGGCGATCGCTCCCACTCCGGCGGCCATGGCCGCCGATTCGCTTCCGTACACACGCAGCGCATCCGGGACTACTTCAATGTGACTCATGATCATCGTCCAATCCCGAAACATCCCCCGACGTTTCGTATTCAACTCTACCCAGCGCGGACCGCTTATCGCGATCCCATAGTGGTTAACATCCGGTGACTACCCGGTGGCCTCCTCATTGAATGCGGTGATAAGCGCGCCGCGTTGCGCAAAAGCCTTGTGCGCGGCCGCTCGCGCGGTATCGACGACCGTTTTCTCGAACTCCTCCGGCGAAAGTTTCGACGCCGCGGCGGAAAAGCTCAGTCCGACCAACGCGGCGTTACCGTCCACTTCCGCGGTCACCGCGCCGTCGGGCGATGTCTCGGCTACCCGGATCCCGTTCACGGCGTCATGGAGATCGGTGAGCCGGTAGAGCTGATTGCGCACCCGAGCGATGAGCTCGTCCATTGTTTCGACCATGCCGACCTCACGAATTCCACTGCCGCTCAGACCGATCGCAGCCAGCTCTGCGGTTCGGTGTCGTACTCCTGCTCGTCGATGAGCTCCTGCGTCGCCACCTGCTGTTCGGTGGGCAGTCCGGTCAGCGCCAGCATCTCCGCGGTGAATCCCAGTTGCCGCAATTGCGCCCGCCGCGCCAGACCCGCGCGGTTCGCCGCCTGTCTGCACAATCGCAGCACCTCGCCCGCCAGTGCTTCCGGGTCGCGGCGCAGTTGATCGGCGTCGACCTTGATCCCCAGCGGCAGACCCGTTTCGGTGGTGCGCACGGAAATCGAGCCGGTGAGCGATGTGGCCACGAATTCCGTCGGGAATTCTTCGATCGGGCCCGGCGTGATCATCCGATACCTCCTCCGGTCGAAATGGCATCGCGCATACGTCGATCACATCCGCTCGTCTTTGATGGTTTGGACTACTTCGGCGATCCGCGCGTTGATCAATTCGGTCAGCCGCCGCACGTCCGCCGCGACGACCGTCGGCGGATTGCCCGGCACGATCGCATAGCGCCCGTCGTCGACCAGATCGCGCCAGGCCAGATCCACTCGGGCGATACCGCGCGGACCGAAGCGCGAATGCCCCTGCTCCACCACGATGGTGCCCACCGTGGCGGCGGGCGCGCGATCGAAGGACTCGCTGCGGCTCGCCGCGCGGTCTTCGACGTCGTGCACCAGGGATCGGCCATAGGAGTGGTCGAGGCCGTCGCCGTCGGGCTCGATGAGATCGAAGGCGCGCCCGCGCCCGGCATCGACCTTCGGCAGCGCGGCCGCCACGGCGTGGCCGAGCGACAGCGCGTCGTGTTCGGCGACGGTGAATCCCCCGGTCGGCCGTTCCGCTCCCGGTTTCTGAGTCACCAGGAACGCCCGGTCGCCCTTCCGGCTGGCGAGCATGCGGATCGAACCCTTCGGATTCCGCGCGTCCTTGCCGTCGATCCCACGGATCACCAGCCGGATGTCGGGAACCATGAGCACGTCCATCAACTCGTCCAGCGCACGGCCCCATCGGGTTCGGATGCGCTGCCACGCTTCGTCTTTCTGCCTGCGCGCGTCGTCGTAGTAGGTCGTGCCGCTGAGGTAGAAGAACGGGTCGGGCAGGCTCTCCTTCGCCGCGTGCCAGGCCGCGGCGAATTCGAGACCGGAGAACTCCCACGTGTCGTTCATTGCTCGACAACCGGTTTCGCTACCACGGGCGCCTCACCCAGCGCCTCTTCCAGATGCTCGGTGGAATCGAGATAGTCGGCGCGCTTGTGCTCCTTCTGCTGTCCGCCCTGGGCGGCGCCGGGGCCGCCCATCGGCATGCCGGGGCCGCCCATCATGCCCTGGCCCGCCGCGAGACCGGCGCGCCCGGTGGCGGCCGCGGTGACGGCGTTCGACGCTGCCCGCGGGAACAACTTCGACGCCTTCTCCAAGTTCTGGTTCGCCGCCGATTTCGGTGCGCCGGGACCGCCCGAACCACCGGGGCCGCCCGCGCCCTTCGCCAGCGCCGACTCGAGTTTCTTCGTCGCGTCGGACAGATTCGGCATCCCGGGCAAGCCGGCCAGCGCGGCCTGCTGCGCGGCTTGCTGGGCCGCCTGTTGCGCGGCGCTTGCCGCCTGCTGACCGATCTGCTGCGCCTGTTGCGCGATCTGCTGAGCGGCCTGCTGCGCCTGTTGCGCCAGCTGCTGCGCGGCCTGCTGGGCGGCTTGCTGCGCGGCCTGCTGTTGCTGCTGTTGCTGCTGGCGCTGTTGCTGTTGCTGCTGTTCAGCGGCGCGACGCTGGGCGTCCAGTTGCGCCTGACGCTGTGCGTCTTCCAACGCTTTGCGCTGCTGTTCGGCCTGCCGCTGGGCGTTCTGCATCGCCCGTAATTGCGCAGGGCTGGTTCCCGGCCCCGGCGCGGCGCCCGGTCCGGGACCGCCGGGGCCAGGCCCTGGTCCCGGCACCTGGCCGGTGGTCGGCGGAATGGGATCCGGCAGCACCGCGATGACCTTGTCGGTCTCCTCTACGCCGGGAACATATGCCGCTTGCATCGCTCGCACGTAATTGCGAACCGCGGCTTCTTCCTTCCGCTGCCGGTAGGCCTCGTCGGTCTCGCCCGTAGTTCGTGCGGGCGGATAGTCGTCACCCTGCTGGAGCAGCACTCCGGTGGTGTACAGCCATTCCGACACGTATTCCAGGCTGTCGCCGATGAGCTTCATATTCGTATTCAGCTGATCGGTTCCGGTGCCATAGGCGGTGATCGCTTGGCGGGCCCGGTCGGCGCCCCCATTGTTGTTCGGACTGGTCCAGCTCGCCCTGCTGGTCGTCATCTGATTGGTGAGGATGTCGAACGTTTCCTTCAATTCCCCGGCCAGCCACCGCCAATCCGACGCGGCTTGCGCGACCTTGATCGGCATACTCGGACTGCCGCCGGTGATCGAGGAAATGATCGTCTGGTACTGGGAATAGGTGAAGTTCTCCGGGTCATCCGCATGCACACCCCGGGGCTCGAATTTCACCTCGCCGGGGTCGGCCAGACCGGCCGGCAATCCGTGGTTTTCCTCGGGCTTGCGTTTGCCGACCTCGTTCCAGTCCGGATGCGCGTAAGTGTTGCCGCTGCCGTCGCCCGCCGTGGTCAAACCGGCCGGATCCCGACGCTTCGAGAGATTTTCGGTGATCCCTTTGTGTTCACTCACTCGGCGCTCGAGCGTGGCGAAATCGACCCGGTTGTCCTCCTCGGTACCCCGGTAGTGCCTGGCCGCCGCGAAGAAAGTATCGGTCAGATCATCGAGGATGGTGATGTGGTCGTCCAGAATGCTGCCCAGCTCTTTTCCCTTTTCCGAGAAGCGGGAGGCGAGCGCCTCGGCCGAGAGCAACAGATCGGCGAACGGCGGAAGGGAATCGATCTTCGACAGTTCCTTCTTGACCGACGCGATGCGGACGCGGACGCCGTTCGCCGCGTTGATCAGAGCTTCGAGCGCTCCCGGGCGCAGCTCCAAGGTGCCGTTCTGCGCCTCGCGCGACAGGCCGCTCCATGGATTCGGCTGCTCAGACATGCCACGCTCCTTCCGTCCCTCCGATTCGGAAGCTCGCCGCCGGTGTTGTCACCGCTGGGAAGAGCGCCGAGTGAGCACATGCGGCCAGGCGAGATACGATGCCGCAGTCCGATCCCGGAGCCCATGACTCCGACCCGCACAACTGCATACCTCCCCGACGTGGGCGTCGACGATGAGCGCGCCACGGCGCGGTGACCCGTTCGCCCCCGCGTACGGGATCACGCTCCTGCGCCCGGCAACTCATACGCTGACGACCCTCCTCATCGCTGGCGTGCCGCGAAGGCTGTGCGCCACAGGTCAATCTGGCAGCCGGTTCTTACGGCAAGCCGAATATTGTCTTACGACGCACCAACGATTCTATGGTGAGTCGGGTTGCCTGCGCATGTACAGCCCCGAATCCCGGTGGCTCCCGCCACGCCCCGAGCCAGCCGGATTACGCTGCGGCACAGCAGGAAAGCGGAGGTCAGGACGCGCCGACCGGGCCGTGCCGGTCCCGGAACCGCCGCTCGAACTCCGCTTGGTAGACCGACGGCGCCACCGAGGACGAAGACCGTTCCAGCACACCGTCGTCGGCGACGTAGTAGATCGCCCGGCCGATCGCGATCTCACCCGGCTCGACCGGGAGGTACACCATCCAGCCGACGCTGATCCGGTCGGCGCGCAGGTCGTCCAGCGGATAGTTCGCGAGGTCGGCGCCGCTGTCCCGGAGGAACCGCTCCACCCGGGCGAGCGCGTCCGCCCGCGACATCGGCTCCGGCGCGGTCATGGTCACCCCGGCCATGGTGAGCTGGAAGAAGGCGCCGTCCACGTCGAATCGTTCGTCGTCGAAGACACCGGCGAGCGCGTCCCGCGTGACGCCACCGGTTTCCGCCGCGGACACCAGCGCGCCGACGGCCGCGCGCCGCTCGTTCGCGTCGTCGCCGAGCAGGCCGCCGACGATGTCCACGACGGTCTCCGAACTCCACACGCCCGGCATCGCCTCGGCGAACCGGGCCGGCGCCGGTGACTCACCGCGGTACCAGCGGCCGTTCTCCCACCAGTAGCAGAACGTCAGCAGACCGCTGGTGCAGCGGTGGTTCAGCACCTGCCCCGCCACCCATTCCGGCGCGCCCGCGTACAGGTCGGGCAGCCGGACGCCGTCGTTGTAGGCCGCGGCCAGTTCCGGGGCGTTCCACACCCCGCCGGAGAGCACGGCACGCCCGCCCGGCAGCGAGTACAGCGAACAACCGCTTCGCTTGGCTCCCTCGAACCAGCTCACGGAGGGCAACAACCGTGGTCCCCAGGGTGATTCGGCCGCGACGAACGCCGCGGCGAGCACGGCCCAGCGGGCGGCCATGAGCGGGAACGGCGGCAACTCGTCCTCGGACGCGACGGCGCGCACGCCCGCCTCTCGGTCCGCCCGCGCCTGTGCCGCCGCCACCCGCGGCGGCCGCGCCTGACGATCACCGTGTCCGAGGTAGGCGCCGAGCCAGACCGGCAGCGAATCCCGTGGAAAAGCCGCCAGATCCGCGAGGTAGACCTCCGGCGGGAACAGCTGGTCGTCCGGGAACGGCTCGTCGCCGTAGTCGTAGTCGACCTCCATCCGGCCATCGCTGGTCAGCGTGAAGAGCAAACGCCACCACGGTCCGTCCTCGAGCCCCGCCGCCAGCTGCCGATGCTCCCGGACCAGCGCCACGACCTCGGGATCGGGAGTCACCCGTGCGGTGCGCTCCTGATCGTCGGAGTAGACGGCCAGCGCGATCTCCGCGGCCACCGTCAGCGCGAACACCGCGTCGACCCGCTGCCAGCCCGCCGGGCCGCCCGCGGCGAGCTCGCGGGCGACCTGGTGCATGAGCGTCTTGGCGCGCTCGGCGACATCCTCGACCGGCGCCGCTTCGGACAAGGTGAAGCCGACATCGGGCTCCTGCGCTGGCTGCTGAGCTGCCGCTTCGGCCCCGTGCGCCGCGCTGCCGGTCGGTGTCTCGGCGACACCTCGTTCGTCGCCGGTGGCCGGGCCGCCTGATCTGGTCACGTCGTGGAAATCCCCTCGTCCACCGCATCGGAGCGGGCGTGCACGCCACGATGCCTGTTGTCGTTCATTCGCACGGCGCCGGTTCGCACGCGGCGCTCGTCACGGTTCCTGCCGCAGGCCCAGCAGCGGCAGGTCCAGCTTGCGGTTCGCCGAACGTTCGTTCCACGCCGCATAGGCCAAGGCGGTGGGGGCGGCGATGCCGAACCCGTCGCGCAACCCGGTGACGACCATGTCGGCCAGCCGCCGGTATTCGGTGGTCGGACTCGGCCAAGCGAGCTCGATCCACCAATTGCTGTGGCTCGCATCGCGTTCGTGCCAACCCGATTCGGCGATCAGCGCGCGTCGCTCGGCGCCCGCTTGCAAGGCGGGGTCGAGCCACTCGTCGTCGACCAGTTCGGCCGACAGCGCATCGTCGAGCTGGAGGAACTGGGCGTATCGCCGTCGCGGTCCGGCATCGGACTCCACCAGCTTCACAATGGAACCGGCGCGCAGCGCGGCCAGTTCCGCGGCCAAACCGGCGGCGAAATCTCCCCACCCGGTCAACTCTGCTCCTGCCCCTCCAGCTCGATGGCCTGATCGTGCAGTTCGAGCCAGGAATTGGCGGTGCGGGACAGCTGGACCGAGCGGCCCAGGTCCGCCACCACCAGCGTGGTTTCCGGACCCGCCCACCGGACCTCGGCGGTGGCGCCGGGGACCCTGGCGGTCGGTTCGCCGAGCGCGCCGGTGAGCGCCGCGACCATCGCCGCGAACGCGTCTCTCGACCGGGCCCTTCCGTCCGCGTCGTCCGGGGCGAAATCGGTGACGCGCAGTTTGATGTCCACGATCAGGCCGTCCCGGCCGTGGATCTTGCCGCTGGCCATCCCGAAACCGGCGTCCAGCATCGCCCGGTCCGGGTGAGCGGTCAGTACTTTCCAGCCGAACGTCTCGGCCAGCCGCGGTACCGCGTCCATCGGCTGGGGATCGTCGAGCGACCGCAAGGCTGTGGCCAGGTCGACGATCTCGCCGTCGGTCAACGCGCGCCACTCGGTCATGTGCCCACCTTAGGTCGTGACATCGGCGCTCACCGGGCCGACCGGCGACGATTGATCTCCTCGATCTTGCGGGCCAGCGCCTCCTTGCGCTCGCGGGCGTTGGAGCCGTCGAGCTGGCCCGCGAACGCCGAGCGGGCCGCGTCGACCAGCGCGTCCGGCACCTCGGGATACGCTCGGGCGATCGCCCACAGGGCGTCCTCGGTCTTCATGTCGAGGCCGGTCTCCGTGCGGATGCCGCCGCCGGTCAGCACGGAGCGGAGCATCTCGTCGAAATTCTCCCGCAGTTCGTCATCGGTCGGATGGTCGATCCGCATGATTGCTCCTCACGTCGATGGTTACCTTGTCGCATCGTCGGCTTGCGGTCATCCGGCGAAGATCGCGGCGCGGCGCGCGGGGTCGTCGACCACGGCTCGGATCAGCGCACCGATGTCCATTTCCTCCGGCAGCGAGCGATAGGTCAGCTCGCAGAAGACGGCACCGCCGACGGACACCGCGAACCGGGTGGTGCGCCACCCCACCGTGCCCCATTCGACCCCGACGGGCCCGTCGAGTTCGACCGTGCGATCACCGACACGCAGGGCCAGCCTGCCGTCGTGCCGATAGAACACCACCGAGACTCCACCGAGCTCACCGTAGACGCCGCTGGGCGTGGCCGCCTCGGACGGGTTGGCGCGCAGCGCGCCGGTGCCCGGGTCGAACTCGGCGGGCACACCGAAGCCCGCGAACGGGCGGACGAAGATACCGCGTCCGGAGTCCTGGGCGCGGTGCCCGTTGCCCCGCGGTCCGCGGCCATCGGTCCGTCTGCCGTTCGTCGCTGGTCCCATCGGCATGCCGGGCGGCATCGGAGGCATGGGCATGCCAGGGGGGACAGTGCCGTCGGGGTGGCCCGGCCCGGTCGTGTTGTCCGGCCAACTCGGTGACGTGGGCGGATACGGCGGTGTGGACGGTCCCGGATACGAGGGTGTCGACGGTCCCGGAGTCGGCATCGACGGGTACGAGGGTGGGGCCGACGGGTATGGGGGTAGTGGTCCGGGCGGGGTCGGCGGGTACGGAGGCGTCGGCTCGCCAGGTGTCGGCGGGCCGGGCCGGGTAGGAGGCGACGGCGGGTACGGAGATTGTGTAGGGGGTTCCGAAGGCGACGGCGGGTACGGAGATTGTGTAGGGGGTTCCGAAGGCGTGGGCGGGTACGGAGACTGCGTGGGCGGTTCCGAAGGCGACGGCGGCTCCGAAGGCGTCGGCCGGTCCGTAGGCGTCGGCGGGACCGGCAGCGTCGGCGGGAACGGCGGGACCGGGAACGTCGGCGAGACCGGCGGCACCGGGGACGTCGGCGGGACCGGGGGCACCGGGGGCGTCGGCGAGACCGGGGGCGTCGGCGAGACCGGGGGCGTCGGCGGGACCGGCGGCACCGGGGGCGTCGGCGAGACCGGCGGCACCGGGGACGTCGGCGAGACCGGCGGCACCGGGGACGTCGGCGGGACCGGGAGTATCGGCATGAACGGTGGGGCCGGGGACACCGGTGGTGTCGGCGACACCGGTGGTGTCGGCGACACCGGTGGCGTGGGCTTGACCGGGTGCGGCTGCGGCTGCGGCTGCGTCGGCGGCTGCGGCTGCGGCATCGGGACGGGCCACGGCTCCACTTCGTTCAGGAACGGACCCGGCATCTCGGACTCGTAGTCCTTCGGCGGATGCGGAATATGCGAGCGCAGCGCCCAGTCCGGCGGCAACCAACGGGGACGCGCCGGAGCCGAGCCCGACGAGCCCTCGGGCGGCTCCGAACCACCGTCGCGGTTCGACCGGGCATCGCCCGACGGCTCCTCGTCACCGTCGCGAGGTACGCGAGTTCCGCCGTTCGACGAATCCTGGCCGCCGTCACGCTCCCGGCGCGACGGCTCACCCCCACCGCGGACCGTCGGCGAACCGGACCCGCCCGCCTGGGGAGAACGGTGCGCGGATCGCTCCGAACGGAACTGGCGCACAGCGTCTTCCGCCCGCGCGAGCTCGTCCTCGGCATCCAACACACGCCGGGCCGCACGCTCCAACTCCGCAACCCGGTCCTGCCATGGCTCCTGCTCATCCACCCGCAACGTGCGCCCACGCAGACCATCGAGCGCATCATCCAACGCATCCCGCGTCAGATCCTCGTCATTCACCGGCAATCCACGGCGGGCACCCGCGAGATCAGCCTGCGCGTCCGCCAACTCCCGCTCCGCCGTATCACGCCGCGCGGACAAGCGGGTCCGCTCCGCATCGGCCTCGGCACGGACAAAGTTCTCGACTGCACCCGGAAGCGGTTCTGCTGGCGAATTCGTCCGCGGCTCGGCGGGCTGGATGGTTCGCGCCAAGGCGTCGTCGAGTCGGGCCACTTCCGCGGCGGCGTCGAATACACGGCGGGCGGCCTGCTCGAGGTCGGTGATCCGGTGCTGCCACTGCTGCTGCTCGTCCACTCGCATCGTCCGCGAGCGCAGGCGCTCGAGCGCATCGTCCATGGCCTCCGGCGTCAGGTCCGCGTCGTCCACGGGCAGTCCACGGCGGGCCTGCGCGAGCTGGGCTCTGGCCTCCGTCGACCTCTGTGCCGCCGCGTCACGCTGTGCGGAAAGCCGCGTCCGCTCGTCTCGTGCATCCCTCTGCGGCGCCGGATCGCTCGAGCGCGCCTCGGCAGCCCGGTTGCCCTGATCGAGCGCGGCGTCCAGGCGAGCCAGTTCCGAATCGGCGTCGAACACGCGCAGTGCCGCGCGCTCCAACTCCGCGACACGGTCCTGCCACGGCCCTTGCTCATCCACCCGCATCGTCCGCCCACGCAGACCATCGAGCGCATCATCCAACGCATCCCGCGTCAGGTCCTCGTCGTTCACCGGAAGACCGCGGCGAGCGTCAGCGAGGGCGGCTCGGGCGGCGGCCAGTTCGCGAGCCGCCGCCGTACGCTGTGCGGACTGGCGTTCCGCATCGGCGCGGGCGGCGCGCTGGATGAGGTCGGTCAGGGCAGCGATGTCGTCGGCGCGCCCGACCACCTCGGCGCGCAGCTCGGCCTGCACCCGGGCGAGCTGGGCGGGGGTCAGCCGCTCGTGCTGGTCGAGTTTGCCGTCGCGGTAGACCTCGTAGACCTCGGCCCACCGTTCCGGGCCTGCGTCGGTCAGGTCGACGCCGACCAGACGCGCGAAGTCCCGGCTGGCCCCGCGGTCGGGACCGGGCGGAATGCTGGTCGCGCCGTCCAGCATGCCGAGCCGACCAGGCGCCTCGGTGAGGTGGACGACATCGCCGATGACTTCCAGCAGGTGGCGAACGGCCTTGTCGTGCACGGGGAACTCGACATCCGACACGCGGGGATCGAGCGCTTGGTCGCCGTGGGCACGCGGGTCGAACACATCGACCGCGGCGAGAGCGTCGGCATAGTCGGTGAGCGCGCCGACCAGGTCGGGGTGCAGGTTCGGCCGATGCGACAGGTTGGCGATCACTTCGCCCAGCTGCCCGAGGCCGGTGATGCGCACCGTTCCCGGCAAGGCGTCCAGACGCCGGACCAGGCGGTCGTTGGCCGCATCGATCGCGGCTTGGTCGATGCCACGCAACAGCTTCGCGTATTTGATTAGCGCCTCGGCCCGCTGCTGCCGCAGGGCATTGCGGATATCCGGGTCGGCCATGGCCTCGGCGAGCCGCTGCGGTGTCATGTCCGCCGCGTCCAGGCCGAGCCGGTGGGCCAGCACATGCCGGGCGTCGCCGACCTCGTGGTAGGTGTCGATGTCCCATGCGGTGCGCGCGTAGTCGATGATCGCCTCGATCTGGCCGGCGCGAATGGCGTTCTCGTCGCGCAGCGCCGCGAGCCGTTCGGCGAGCAGGTCCGGGAAGTCCAGCTCCGCTTCGGCGATGCCGAGGCGCTCGGCCAGTTCGCCGATGGCGGCGTCGATCTCGCGCCGTGACAACGGCTCCGACGCTTCCGCGGCGGGAAGCGCGTCGGCGGGGGCGTCCGGCACGACGCGCCAACCGTCGCCGTCGTTCACAACGGTGACGTCGAGGCGGCGTCCCTCGACCTCGCCGCTGAAGTGCCGAACCCGCGTTGCACCGCCGTCGACGAGCGCGATCCGGTCCGGGTGCACGTCGGTGACCAGGTAGTGGACCTCGACGATGCCTTCGTTGACGGCCTGCGCGAGCCTCGGGTACTCCGCGAGCGCGTCGGCGATGACGCGATCGTGGCCCAGCCTTCCGTCCACGACCACCAACCGCATCGGCCCACCGGGCTCGCCGGGGACCAGGCCGAGCCCGGCGCCGTCCTCCAGCAGCGCACCGCCCCGCGCGAGCACCCAGTCCCGCCCGGCCATGTCACCGATCAGGCCGGTGAGCTCGTCGGCCGCGGCGTCGGCCCGCAAGAACTCCTCGGCGTCGGCGTGGAAGGCCGTCAGGCCGCGGGCGTGCTCGCGGATCCGGTCCATCTCCTCGGCGAGTGCGTTCGCGAGCCGATTCGCGTCCAGCGCGTGCAGATCGGCGCCGAGCAGCTGCGCCCAGACCGAGCGTTCGTCCTTGATCTGGTCGCGGCGCAGCGCGTTCTCGAAGAACGCGCGCAGGCCCTGATCCTGTCCCGGCTGATCGGTGTCGTAGAGGTCGCCCCACTCCCGGCTCGGCTCGCCGCCGTTGTTCACGCCCTGCCAGTCCAGCAGGGTGGGGTTGCCGCCGAAGGCGCGCACCACCTCACCGAGGAAGCGGTTCATCGGGTTGGCGTCGAAGAAGCCGACCTCGTCGCTGTAGGGGATCCGCTCGTGCTCGGCGTTGTACCGGCGGGACGCCTCGGCGAGACCGGTGAGCGCGCCGATCCGGCGGACCTGCTGATACCGCAGCAGATCGACGGCACGGCGAACGTTCTCCGGGGTCGGCTCACCGAGGTCGACGCCGAGCGCGTCGGCCGCGGCCGTCAAGGCGTCGGCCAATTCGTACCGCCGGACCGTCGCCTCGGACAATTCGTGCAGCCAGTCCGCGAGTTCACCGGTGCTCGCCTGCAGTTCCTCGCCGGGGCGCTCGGACGGGCGCGGCGTGGCGTCGGGCCTCTCGCCGTCGGGCGGCTCCGGCGCGGGGATCACTCGGGCGGCATGCTCGGCCTGTCGCTTCAGCTCCTCGAGTTCCACCCCGAGTTCCCGGCGCACCAGCTCGGGATCGGCCTCCTCCAGCCAGTATCGGTACTCCGCGCCGTCGCGGGCGACCGGTATGCCGTACTCGGCGGCCGGGCTCGCCACCCGGGAGGTCAGGCGCTTCAGGAACGGAACGAGCTCCCGCTTCCGCCACATGGTGACGGCTTCCTTGAGGATGCGGACCGGACTGAACTTGGTCTGCATCACCTCGTATTCGTCGCCGGGCGCGGGAGTCGGGTCGTAGTGCTTGGTGAGCGGCAGCCCCGCTTCGTGGGCGAGCAACGACTGACCCGCGCTGTCGATGCCGGAGCCGGAGGGGTATTTCGGGCTCTCGCCGACGTATCCCCCCGTCAACGCCTCCCACAGGCGGCGCAGCCGCGACTTCGGCCGCTCCGGTTGCCGCGGTGCCCGCACACTGGCGTCCGCCGGTTCGGGCGCGCCGAGACGTTCGGGCGTCTCGACCCGCCAACCGCCGTTCTCGTCGGCCACCAGCCGCGCGGGCACCCGCTCGCCATCGACCTCGAGGGTGTACCGGCGGGTCTCGCCCGGCTGGAGCGGTTCGGCGCCGGTCTGCCCGCGCGCGGCTCGGACGGCGTCGGCGAGGTCGGCGATGGCTTGCGCGTCGCGGCGCACCGCGGCGCGGGCCTGCGCGACTGTCTCGGCCGGATCGCGATCCAGATCGGCGGGATCGATGCGGAGCCGCCGTGCCCAAGCGTCACGGGTCTCCCGCACCTGCGCGCGCAGGTCCGGATGGTGCGTGCCGTGCGCCCGCTCGGTGGCCGCCGCCAGCGCCTCGACCAGGCCCGCGCGCAACAGGTTTCGGTAGCGCAGGTCGGCGATGGTCGCGCCGAGGTGTTCCGGGGACAGATCGTCCTCGTCGAGGCCGAATCGGCGTGCGAGCCGGTCACGAGTCCGATCGATCGGTTCCGGGCGCGGGGCGCGGGAGGGCGACTCGGGGGCGTGCGCGTCTCCGGCACGCACCGGACTCGCATCCGGGTGCGGCTCGGCGGGCCGCGCGAGGGCATCGTCCAGCCGGGCGACTCGCGCTTCCGCATCGAACACGCGGCGGGCGGCACGCTCCAGCTCCGCGACCCGCTCCTGCCATGGGCGCTGCTCTTCCACCCGCAACGTGCGCCCGCGCAGACCGTCGAGCGCATCGTCCAGCGCGTCCGGCGTCAGATCCGCGTCGTCGACCGGCAACCCGCGGCGGGCCACCGCCAGATCGGCCCGGGCGGCCGCCAGTTCCCGTGCCGCCGCATCCCGCTGCGCGGTCGGACGCTCGGCGGCCTCTGGGCGAGGCCGGGCCGCATGATCAGCCTCGCGCACCGCGTCTTCGGCCCGCGCGAGTTCGTCCTCGGCGGCGAACACACGTCGCGCCGCATCCTCGAGACGCGTGATCCGGTCCTGCCACGGCTGCTGCTCGTCCACTCGCAACGTGCGGTCACGCAGGCCGTCGAGCGCATCGTCCAACGCGGTCCGCGTCACATCCTCGTCGTTCACCGGCAGGCCACGCCGCGCATCAGCGAGTTCGGCGTGTGCGTCGGACAGTGCACGGGCCGCCGTGTCCCGCTGCGCGGACAGGCGGGCCGGGTCAGCCGCAGCCGGACGGGCCGGGTCGGCGGGTGGCTGTGCATCCGGGCTCGTGGGAGCGGCGGGCAATTGCGGTGGCCGTGGTTCCTCGATCGGCAGGCCCGCGCGGCGCAGATCGTCCTGGACCGCGCGCAGGTCGTCTTCGGGTGCCTCGGCCAGCCAGAACTGCTCGTCACCGTAGCGTTCCGCGCTGGTCAGCGGTCCGAAATCGTCCGGGTAACGCATGCGCGGGGCGTCGGCGTCGTCGAGGAAGCCGCGTGCCCTGGCGATTTCGGCGAGCTCGGCCAAGGCGGCCAGCGGATCGCGAAGCGCGGTGAACCTCTCGTCGAGACCGAGTGCCTCGGCGAGCAGGCGAACGTGCTCGGTCTCGGCCTCGGTGAGCGGTTCGGCGTCGCGCTGGTTCGGCCAATCACGCTGTTCGCGAAGGAATTCGAGCACGTCGCGGACCGGGTTGCCCATGCGACGAGCACTGTCCGAGGGGCCGTCGGCGGGTGGCTCGGCGTTCGCGGGCGGGGTCGGCGGCCCGGATGGCGGCTCGCCGCCCGCGCCTGCGCGATCGGCCCCGTCCGGTAGCTGCGTGCCCGCGCGTTCGAGGTCGGCGTCGGCACGCACCGGCTCGTCTGTCTCGGCTCCCGTCGAAACCCGAAGCGCGCCCGGATCTTCCGACATCGAACCGGTCTCGGCAACTCGGGGGGCCTGCGCACGGGCGACTTCGGCCCCCGCCGGTTCGTCGGCTTCGTTTCCACGCGAAGCGTTCCGGCGGCCGGGTGTTTCCAGCGTCGAAGCGCCTTCGGCGACCCGAGGGGCCTGCGCACGGGCGACTTCGGTCCACGCCAGTTCGTCTTCGGCGTCGAACACTCGCCGCGCGGCACGCTCCAACTCCGCGACCCGGTCCTGCCACGGGCCCTGCTCTTCCACCCGCGACGTGCGCCCGCGCAGATTCTCGAGCGCTTCGTCCAAGCCGGCCCGCGTCAGATCTTCGTCGTTCACCGGCAGGCCGCGGCGAGCGGCCGCGAGATCGGCCTGCGCGTCGGCCAGCTCCCGTTTCGCCGCAGCATGTTCGGCGGACCGAGTGGTGGACTCGCCCGGTGTGGGCGTCGCTCGTGCGGTCTGGTGATCACGCGGATTCGGGTCTGCGCCCGGCGAGGTGGATGCCCTGGGCAGGGGCGGTGTTTCCGGCCGGACGGGGCCGGTGGCGACTGCGTCCAGCTCGCGTTCGAGGTCGGCGAGTCGGTCCAAGGCGCGGCGATGGATTTCCTCCAGCTCGGCCATCAGGCGTCCGTGCAGTTCGTCCAGCGCCTGGGACTCCGGAGCCGGGTGTACCGCGTCGCCGTCTCCGGCGGCGAGCCGGTCGAGCCGGGCTACGGCGGCGTCGAAACGCCGGTCGAGGTCGGCGGCGATGCCGTCGAGTTGGGTGAAGGTGTCGCGAAGCAGTTCGTCGAATCGTTCGTCGGTGCGGCGGGCCGCGTCGTCGAATTCCGCTCGGATGCGCCTCAGTGCCGCATCCGCCGGGTGATCCGCGCCGGGGCGAGCCGTGGGCGGGGTGACCTCGTGGGCGGGCGGAACGCCCTCGTCCGGCCGAGCGGCCGGCTGATCGAACCGTTCGGCGAGCCCGGCTTCGATTTCGGCCAGGCGGTCGAGCGCGCGCTGCTCGATCCGGTCGAGGTCCGCACCCGCGCGGCGCAACAGGTCGTCGAGCTGCTGGTCGATTCGGCGGTGCAGTTCATCGAGTTCGGCGAGGGCTCGGTGCGCGTCGTCCCGCGCGGCGGAGGACGGGGAATGGTCCTGGTCGGCCTGCTGACGAGAGCGCGCCGCGGACTGTTCCCGTTCGCCGCCGCCCGAGTCGTCGGGCTCGGCCGGACGTGCGGGGGTGGGTGGGCCTTCCGGGGGCTTCTGCGCGCCGCCGTCGGTCTTCGGCGCCGGTGAGTCTTCTCGCGGACGCGACAGCTCGTTGCCGGTGGGCCGATCGCCGCCTCCGGGACCTCCAGCGGGATCATGGGGTCGCGACGGCATCGCACCCGGCGCGGGCGGCAAATAGCCCGGGTTCGGTGGAAGCGGAGCGGGAGCGTACGGGATGTCCGCGCGCCAATCGGTCAGCGGCGGGCGGTCGGCATCCCAGTGGTAGCCCAGCGCGATGGCGTGCGCGTTGGCCTGCTGCCAGCTCGCGCCCGGATTGTCGTCCAGGAATCGAGCCTCGGCCAGCATGTCGTTCAGCAGCACGAAGTCCTGCGGGAGCGGAGCACCGTTCATCAGGCGATGCCACGCTTCGGCGACATCGGCGAGGCGATCCATCCGCGTGTGCACGTACCGGCCGTGCGGGTCGCTGTGGTCGCGTACTCGGTGCTCGTCGACCATCAGGTGGTTCTTGATGCGCGCCAGGTCCGCGCGTGTGAAAGCGGGAACGTCGTCGCGCATGTGCTCGGCGAGGGCGGCCACGATCTGGTCGGGATCGCCGCCGGTCGCGAGCAGTTCGCGGATGTCCTCCATCGTGTCGCGGATCGCGCCGGGGTCGTCGGTGGCGAACCGGTCCGCGAGTTCGCCTGCGATTCGGTCGATGTCGCCGTGGATGCGCCCGAGCTGGGCGTCGACGTCGCCGAGCGGATCGATGCCGGGTTGCCGCCGGACCAGCCGCGCGGCAGCGTCCACCACCTCGCGCGCCCGGGTTTCCCGCTCGGCGCGCCGGTGCCGGTCGATGCCGTCGGCGACGCGGTCGAGATCGGTGTCGTCGGCCAGGAACCGCTCGTATTCCGCGTCGGCCCAGTCCTGGACCCGCTGCCATGCGGCGACGTCGCGGTCCCACTCGCGCTGCAAGCCCTCGGGGATGTCGACCCGGTCACCCGGCGGCACATGATCGGCCGTGTCCCAGGGCCGGTGCATCGGCTGGATGTTGCGTTGCGGCGGGGCGAACCATTCGTAGTTGCGGAACACCGTGCCGAACGGCGGCACATGCCGCAGCCACGGCCGCGCCCGCACCCATTCGCCGATCTCCGGATGACGCTGGATCCACGCCTTCACCGCCGGATGCTTCGGCACCTGCGCCGCCATCAGCAGCAGGCGCACGACGTTGTACGAATCGCCGCCCCAATGCTGGGTGAACACGTCGTTCTCGTCGACGCCCGAGGTGTCGTACCGAGAAGGGGCCTGCGGCATATGCACCGGAAGGGTGCTTTCCGGGATCATGCCCGGCGGGACGTCGTCGGTCGGGAGGGTGATGTCGTTGACGACGTCCTCCATCGCCCATCCGCTCACGCCGTCCGGCAGTTCCTTCGGCGAGTACTTCTTCGGCAGTTCGCCGCGGTCGCGCCCGAATTCCCAGTCCGGACGGGTCGGGTCGACGCGGTGCCAGACGCCGTCGGCGTCGCGCCAGGACGTGATGTCCAGGCGACGGCCGCCGATCCACCCGGTGCTCAACCGTTCGATCTCGGGCGGATCCATGTCCTGGGTCCGCACGTTGTCCTCGCGGTCGGCGAGCACGTGCCGGTAGTCGACCGTAGTCTCCGGACGCACGATCGCCTGCGCCACTTCGGAACTGCGGCGCAGGGCGTCGGTCAGAGCGGCGTCGTGATCGGCGCGCGGCGCGGCCGGGTCGGGCCGGGGACCGAATACGATGACGCGCGGTCGCTCGCCCTCGATGATCCCGACCCGGTCGGTCACCATCCGGCCGCCCATGCGTTCGACGAGGTCGCGGTACGCGCCCGCCACCCTGGCCATGTCGTCCTGGATGCGGCCGATCTCGTTGTGCGCGTCGTTCACCTGGCGCGCCACGGCCTCGAGCGCGTCGATGTCCCGGCGGCGAGCGGTGGCATCCTCGTCGGAGAGCGTGCCGTCGGCGAGCCCGTCTGGCACCCCCGCGCGCAGGTCGGCCACGGTCCGGTCCAGCCGCTGCGGTTCACAGGCCGCCTGCTCGACTCGTCCGTCCTGGTCCAGCAGGCCCAGGCGGGCGGCGAGGTCGTCGCGCTCGTGCCGCAGCGGCCGCACCGCGTGCAGCGCGTCGGCCCGCTGCTGGGCCAGTCCTTCCAGCGCGTCGATCACATCCTGCGGCCGGGACCGTTGCGCACCGACCCCTGCCCCGCGCAATTGGTCGAGCCGCTGATCCACCTGCCGGATCCGCTCGTCGAGCCGGTTGACCAGCTCGGCGGCCGCGGCGAGCTTCTCGATCGTCCGCCTGCGATGGTCGAGTTCCAGCGGCTCCGGCGTGAGCCGGTCGGTGTGCGGCGCTTCGTCGGGGCCGCCGATGTCGTCGACCGTCCGGACGTTCGCGGCCTCGTACAGCCGCAGGACGGTGGTCTCCAGCTGATCCCCGCGCAACGCCGACTCGTCAAGGACGACGCTGTCGTTCCACGATTCGCAGCGCGCGGACCGGCCATCACGTTTGGCCCGCCAGAACTCGCGTTCGCGGGTCAGTGTCTGGCGCTGCTGGACCAGCCGGTCGTATTCGCCCACCGGGGTGGTGGACAGATCGAGATCCGCGAGTTCCGCTTCGAGACGCGTGGTTTCCGCGTCGGCGTCGGCGAAATCACGTGCGATCTGTTCCAGCTCATCGATCCGGGCGAGACGTTCGGGCATCTCGTCGACCGGCATGGTCCGCCCGCGCAGGTCCTCCAGCGTGCGGTCCAGGCCGTCAGGTCCGGGGCGCAGGGCCGCCCAGTCGTCGGCGTCGTCGATCGGCAGCCGCCCCGCCAGCTCGTCGCGCCGCGCGCGCAGGTCGTCCCGGCGAGTCCGTGCCCGCTCGAGTTCCTCTGTGCGCCGGTGGTGTTCCGCCCTGGTCTCGGGTGACATCCGAGCGCGTGGATCGGCGTCGGCTCCGTTGGCGGGCGATTCGTCCGCGCCGAACCGTGGTGGGCGCGCCCCCGGAGTGGCAGCGGGTGACGGCTGCCCAACTGACCGTGGTGTGCCCCCCTCCGGAGTGGCGGCGGACGGCGGCTCCGCACTCAACGGCGGTGTGCCCGCCTGCGAGGTGGCAGCGGACGGCGGCGCGGGGTCGGGCCGTGCCGACGACCCCGAGTCCGGGGTGGCCGCGTCGGCGTGTGGCTCGGCTCCGATCGGCGCGTAGAGCCTGCGCAACCACCGCGCCCGGTCCTCGGCCATCCGGGCGTTCCATTCCGCCTGCTGCGCGCGGAACTCCGCCCATGAATCGTCCGGATCGGCGTCGGCCGCGCGTCGTGATCGGTCCGCTTCGAGGGTGGCGGACCATGCCTGGTTCTCCGCCTGCTCCAAACGCAGCCACGCCGCACGGTCGGCGGCCATGCGCGCGTTCCATTCCGCCTGTTCGGCGCGCAGTCGCGCCCACCGATCGTCCGGGTCGGCGTCGGCCAGCTCGCGCAACCATGCGGCGTGATCGGCGGCCGTGTCCGCCTCCCAGTCGGCCTGCTCGATCCGCATCCGGAAGTACCAGTCCGATGGCGGGCCGGGCTCGTCACCGGGATCATCCGCGGAAGGTCCTGCGGCCGGCGGCTTTTCGGCACCGCCATCGCCCGACGAGGGCTGGGCGGTATCGCCCTCGGCGGCGCTCGGACCGAGCTTCGTGGCGTCAGCAGCACGGTCGCCGGGACCGGGCTCGGTTTCGGCGTCACCGGAGCCGAGATGCGCGGTTTCGGGTTCGCCGGGCTCGCCCTGTCCACCGGGTCGCCGCCCGGTCGCGGTCCGCCCCGACTCTCCGGCAGTCGCGTCGGCGCGCGGAGTGATCGGCACGACCCGGATGGTCCCGTCCGGGTCCACCCGCAGCTCGCGGGGCCGCGCGCCGTGGGCGAGCGCGTCCGCTACCTCCGGATACCGTGCGGCGACGTCGGCCAGCTCGCGAACGGGATCGGCCCCGCCGAGATTCACCACCAGCACCATCGGCGGCTCGCCCACGAGGACGCCGACGCGATCGGTGATCGGCCTGGCGTCGGCGCGTAGCAGGGCGTCGCGTTCCAGGGCGGTCGCCATGGCCCGGTCCAGCCGATCGACGCGCTCCTCGGCTCTGGCGAGCCGCTCCGGATCGTCCGCAGCGCGTGCGGCGTCGCGTTCGCGCACCGCCTCGTGGTTCGCGGCGGCCAGCCGGTCCAGCACCGCCCGCCGCCGGTCGGCCTCGGCGCGGCGGCCCGCATCGCGGTCGGGCGGACGCGGCGGGTCGAACTGCGGCGGACTGTGGTCGGTTTCGCGCGCATCGATCGCCGGCGCGGCATCGTCACGGCCGTCGCGCGACCCGAACGACAGCCGATCCGCCATGCGCCGCAGCACGCCGCGGGGTTCGCGCCGGATCAGATCGGAGCCGCCGTCGTCGAGCAGCCGGGCGATCCGCTTGGCCAGCTTCTTGTCACTGCTGTCGGACATGCCGTGGAACAGCATGGCCAGAGCGTCTTGCAGGCCGCCGTCGCCGGTCGGTGCGGGCACGCGCCACCCACCGTTACCGTCGGCCTCGAGGATGACGCCGAACGAGTAGTCCGCGATCCGTACCGCCTCCAAAGTGGTGCGCGGCCAAGACAATTCGGGCCCGCTGCCCGGCTCGGGCAGCGGCACCTTCCTGGTGGCCAGCCGGTGCGCGACCACCGCGGGATGGGGTTCACCGACCTCCGGCTCGGCGCGGAAGTGCTTCAGCGCGTCGTGCCGCAGCGTGCCCTTGTTCTCCCGGCCCTCGTAAGCCTCGTGCGCGTCCGCCGACCGCTGGTCCTGCTTGGTGTGGAACATCTCCGGGCCGAGCTGGCGCAGCCACGCTTCGAAGCCGAGACGGGTCCGGCCGGCTTGGCGATAGCGCAGATAGTGCGCCAGGAACTGTTCCATCGTCTCGTGACGGTCCGGTGCCCGATACGGCCCCTCGGCGATGCCCGCGGGCAGCCAGCGGGTGCTCCCGTCCTCCTCGCCCGGGGACACCAGCTGGTATTCGAGGCTGTGCGTTCCGCTCCACAGCACGTCGGCGTAGGCGGTGTTCCGGACGGCCAACTCGCGCAGCGCGTCGACGTGCCCGCCGTGTTTCGCCACGACGACCAGCCTCGGCTTGCCCCACTGGTCGGTGACCAGCGCGATGCGTTCGGTCAGGCGGACACCGGTGGGCTCCTGGTCGAGCCGGGCGGCGATCGCGCGGCGCGCCGCGCCGAGGTCGTCGAAGTCGGCGGTGGCGTCCCGCGCGGAGCGCGCCGGGACCTCGGCCATCGGCCACGGCTGATAGCGGCCGTGGTTGTCCGCGGCGCAACGGGCGACTTCCATTACGATCTCGGCCTCGGGCAACCCCACCTTGTCGACGTACTTGCGCAGCGCCGCCAGCCCGGCGTCCAGCGCGCGGCGCTCGAGCGGCACGCCGTCGCCGGCGTGCGACGCCTTCCGATAGGCGCGGTCGTAGGCCTGGGTGTAGGCGGTCTCGGCCGGGCCGACGGGCACGAACCGACCCGATTCCCGCAGCACGCGGAGGGTTTCGATCTCGACGGCGAAGTCACCGGTGCGCATCCGCCGCAACTCGGGCGAGTCCGCCCTGTGCGGTTCGGGAGTGTGGTCCGGATCGGCTGCGGTGAATCCGTTGGCCCGGTCCCATTCCGCGGCGTAATGGGTGGCGTAGTCGACGCCGTCGATCAGCGGTCCGCGCTCGACCAGCGCGGCGCGCACCTCACGCACCGCCGCGCGGAACGCCGCGGCGTCGAGCATCGACGGCCGCACCGAGGAGTTGCCGCGATACGCCCGCGCGGCCACCCTGCGTGCCTTGTCGCGGGCCGCGTCGAACACCTCGCGCAGCCGGTCGTCGTGCCCGACGGCGCGCGGCTCCTCGGCGGGACGATCCCGCTCGCTCTGGTACTTCGCGCGTTCGTCGCGCACCCGGGTGAATTCGAAAGCCCTCGCGTGCGCTTCGGCCTGGCGGTCGAGCATGACGCCGACGTATTCGTCGCGCGACAGCGTGAGCCGCTCCAGCGGCCCGCCGCCCGTTCGCGTCTGCTCCGCCATGGCGGCGGCGTGCACCCACGCTTCGGCGAGCTCGAGCGTCGAGGAATTCAGGTGCAGCACAATGCTGTCGGCGGAGGGAACGTAGCCGCTGCCGGACCGCAACAGCTGCCTGCCGTCACGCGCGGCAGGCGGGTCGTCGAAGGTGAACCGGATATCGACGCCGAGCCGGTCGACGGTACTCATGGCCCACCGGCCGAGGGAATTGCCGTCGCCGCGCACCCGCTCGCCGCGCATGTTCTGGTAGACGCGCAGGTTGTCGCCGTCCAGCTCGCGCATCACGCGGTCGAGCCGATCGGCCGGCCGGTTCGTCCCCGCCGGTTCGTCGGCCGCGACGCCGTGCTCCGCTCCGGACCGCTCCTCGTTCCGCTCACGCATCCAGTGGCCGTCGGCCTCGGACCAGACCGCGGACGGGGAGGTCTGCTCGCGCCGCAACCGCACCGCGCCGGAGTCGTCGACGTCCACCCAGACCCGGTCGGCGACGACGTCCTCCACCGCCAGGGTGTGGCGCAGCGACGTGCCGGGCGCCTCCTCGCCGGTCACCCGGGTGAACCGGTCGCCGGTCTCCGCGACGAACACCTTCGGCGGCCGTCCCGGCAGCCACGCCACGCGGTCGGTGAGCCAGCTGCCACCGGCCTCGCGAACCTGCCGGTCCATCAGGTCGTGCCCGACCCGCGCCGCCAGCTCGACGGCGACCTCGTCCAGCGCCGCCACCGCGCGCCCGCGGTCGGCGGCGAGTTCGCCGAGGACCCGCAGCTGTGCGTCGAACGTGGCCGGCTCGTCGTCGCCGAGTCCGCTCCGCCAGCGCGCGAGCTCGCGCACATCCGGCCGACCCTGCGCCGGTGCGCCTCGATCGAGCACGTCCTGATCGAGGCCGCCGAGCTTGCGTACCAGCTCATCCCACACCGCGTCGATGCGGCCGATCTCCCTGGTGTGGGCCGCGTGCCTGCGCACGAGTTCCTGGGCGTCGCGCGCGGCCGCTGCGGTGCCGGGACGGTATTCACCGGCCGAGCGCTCATGGCGCTGGGCGGCGTCCCAGTCCCGGCCGTGCGCGCTGCGCGCGCTGGCGCTCTCCTGCGCGGACCACGGCGGGTCGAACAAGTCGCCGGCGAGCAGCGCGTCGACGCCCGCCGCTCGGCCCAGTTCGCGCAGCGCGCCGGCGTAGAGCGCGGGGTCGGCCTCGTGTGCCCTGGCCACGGCCGCGTCGTAGGCCTCGAGGTACCGCCCGCGCACCGCCCGCTGATAGTTCACCTCGACCGGCGCCAGCGCCGTCGGCCGACCGGGGTACCCGGCGTTCTCCAGCTCCCGCAGGAATTCCGCCTGCCTGCCGGTCGCCGCGGCATCGGCGCGCAACTGCGCCGCGATGTAGTCCTCGCGCGTCGTGCCCCGGATCCGCGACGGCGTGACCTCGACCTGTCCGGCGCGGATCGCCTCGGTCAGCGCGGCCAAGCGCACGAGTTCGCTCGCCAGCTCCACCTGTCCGCGGTCATGGGTGTCGATCAGGATGTCCATGGTGCGGCGGTCGAAGGCGTCGGCGGCGCCGATCTCGTCGCCGAGGTCGGCGAACCGCACCCGCGCGCCCTCCGCGCGAAGCAGTCGCGCCGCCTCCCGCCCGACGGCGGACTGTTCGAGCAGCTGCCAGACTTCGGTCGTTTCGACATCGATCCGGTTCAGCTGCCACAGGTCTTCGGTAGCGGGGCGCTCCTGGTGGTCCGCCGCCGATTCTTGCTGATTGTCGTCGGTCGGCTCGGAGAATCCGGTGTCATCCGGCGTGGCATGCGTATCGGCGTCGGCGAACTGCGGCTCGGTGAAACGCACTGTGGGCGCGGGATCGCCTGCCACCACCCGAATTTCGGTGAAGCCGTGCTCGGCGGCCAACCTGCCGAGCAGGGTGTCGCGCATCGCTTCCTCGGGCGTCCGGTAGAGATCCGGGTCGGCGCCGGGGCCGCCTTCCCGATGCCACTCGCCCCTGATCTCGGTCACCCAGTGCCCGAGTTCGGACATCGCGCTGCGGAAAAGGCCGGCGCCGTCGGCCGGTCTGGTGGCGGGCTGGATTCGGACGCGCAGCACACCGTCGCCGTCGACGGTGGCGTGGATGCCGCCTTCGCCGTCGGGGTAGAGCCAGGTGTTGCGTCTGTCGTATGCGCCGACCACGGTGTGGTCGGCGCCGAGCGGCGCGGCGGCATCGGGAGGCGGCACGGGGGCTATGTCGCGCGCGTGCTCGCGCACCCGCGCCAGCCGTTCCATGGCCAGGTCGTGCCAGCCGGTGCGGCCGTAGCGCTCGAACTGCGGCCGCAGCGCGGCAACCCGTTCGGTGAGGATGTCGACGGCCTCGCGGGTCAGCCCGTGGTCGCGGTAGCGGACGTTCCCGTCGGCGTCGCGGGTGAGGAATCCTTCGGCGAACGGGCTCACCGCCGCGCGGGCCTCGGCGCCGGGGTCGAAGGCGCGGCTGTGGTCGATGCCCGCGAGCTGCCGGTCGGGCCCGGCGAGCCAGCCGAAACGATCCCGGTCGGGGGGCCGGATCATGGTGTCTAGCAGACCGAGGGCGCGGCCGGGGATCGAATCTGCGTACCCGAGGTCGTGCGGATCGGCGAAGTCGCGGTGCCGGTCGCCGGCCGGTTCACCCGGCATGACCTGCTGGTAGACGACGTTCGGCTCGTGCAGCACCGACTCGGGCACCGGGGCGTCGAGCGCCCGGCCGAGCACCCCGGTCAGCACCTCGGCGACAGCGTGCCGCGGATTGACGACGACCTTGCGGATCAGTTCGGTGCCGTTGCCGAACCGGACCAGCTCGACGCTCCTGGCGCTGTGCGGCGAATCGCCCTCGCGCAGTAGAGTCGAGCCGATTTCACCTGCGACCAGCGCCTCCGCCACGACTTGGTCGAACGAGCGCTCGCCGTGCGCGGCGTCCCAGGCGTCGCCGTAGAAGTCGGCGTAGGTCTGGTCCGGGCCGACGAGTTGGGCGTCCATCAGCGGGCGCAGCGCCTCGAACGCGGCCTCCCTGGCTTTGTCCTGAAGGTCCTCGGGCCACGCGTTCGGCTCCGCTGCCCTCGCGGCCGCGTGCGCCGCGTCGTAGGCCTCGGTGTACACCCGCTCGAGGTCGGTTTCGGGGATGTCGTGCCGCGCCGCACGCAGTTCGCCGATCGCGGCGAATTCCATGACGCGCGCGGCGGTCTCCAGATCGAGCATCGTCCCGACATACGCGCGGCGCGACGACTGTGAACGGACCCGGGCGGCGTCGGGCATGTCCGGCGCGTGGGCCAGGTCGGCGAGGGCGCCGCCGCGCACCAGCGCGAGCATCTGCTGCGTGTCGGTCAGGCCGGGGTCGAGAACCAAGCGCCGCTGCGCCGGGTAGTAGCGGTCCTGCGCGCCCGATTCGTACTCGATCCGCACCTCGTGCTCGGTCAGCGCCCGCTCGATCTGCCTGCCGATCTCGGTCCGGGCCAGTTCCGCGCGCAGGCGGGCGGTGCGCTCGGCCGCCGCGGTCCCGGCCAGGTCGCGCGGCGTCACCTCGCCGATCGGGTCGCTCGGCGCGATGGGCTCCGGCTCCGCCACGGATCGGACGCGCACGTGGCCGAAGTCGTCGATCCCCACTTCGAGGAACCGGCGGTCGACGTCGTCGCGGCCGAGCAGCGCGGCCGCGAACGGGTCGCGTTCGGCCTCCCGCATGACCCGCCGATGGTCACCGGCCTCCGCCGCGATCACCACCCGCTCCGGCTCGCCCGGCACATGCGCGACGTGCTCGGTGAGCACCCGGGCGCCCGGCTCGCCGCGGACGGCCGCGCCGAGCACCCCACGCGCGGCCAGTGCGGCGAGACTGCGCTGTTGCCCCTCGAGCCGGGTCCGGGCCTGGTCCCGCAGATCCGCCAGATCGCTGAGCACGCGCAGATCGTGCTGCCTGCGTAGCAGTTCGGCGTCGTGTCCCGACCGGGTGAGCGCGTCTTCCGCCTCCCGCAGCGCACGCTCGATCGCCGAGCGGGAGACGTCGCGGCTTCCGAACACCGCCTCGGCCCGGCGGGCGAATTCCGCGGCGGTCTCCTGCGCCCGCAGCCTGGCGTCCTGGCGGGTCAGCGCACCCTGCCACAGTTCGTCGGCGGTAGTCGGTGAGAACGAATGGTGCCTGCCCGCCTCCGCAGCGCCGTCGCGGCCGACATTGGCCTCGTCCCAGATGGTTCCGTAGTAGTCGGCGTAGTCGCGTCCGTTGTTCCACTCGGTCCGGCCGAGCGGCTCGCGCAGCGCCGCGACACCGCGCTCGTGCGCCTCGGCGCGGGTCCCCGCGTTGTCCCAGCGCCGCCGGGTCAGCTCTTGGTCGAACGCTTCCCGGTAGTGCTGCTCGAGCGGGTGTTCGGCGATCTCGTAGCCGAGCGCGCGCAGTTCCGCCGCGAGCCGGAAGTGCCTGCCGCTGGCGGCGGCTTCCTCGTCGACCATCGCGTCGACGAATTCCTCCCGCGACAGCGCGCGGATGCGCTCGGGCGTGTTCGCCGTCGTGCGCTGGAGATGACGTTGCGCGTGCAGCGATTCGTGCGCCAGGGCCAGCGCCTGGCGCACGTGCGAGTTGCCCGCGGTGAACGCCATCGCGGCCAGTTCGCGACGGCGGAACTCGCCGGTCCTTCCGTCCGGCGCGGAGCCTTCGTAACCGGTGCGGGTCGGTCCGCTGTCCAGGCTCGCCAGGATCTGTCTGCCGTAGTCGGTCTGCCGCAGCAGGTCGCGGACCTGGTCGTCGTGAGTGTCCAGCACCAGGCGGTCGTTCGACGGCGCGTCGGCGGCACGGCCGAACCCACCCTGCTCGGCGTGGTGCAGCAACAGATCGTGCAGCGCGCGAACGGGTTTGCTCACCGGCTCCGGATCGCCGAGGTGCTCGCGCATGACGACTTCGGCGAAGGCTTCGGCCACCGCCTCGTGATCGTCGAGCAGACCGTCCTGGTCGAGGCTGTATCCGCTCAGTTCCCGCAGCCACCGGCCGAAATCGCCGTCCGGGTCCGCGGCGGCCAACTCGAGCAGATGACGCTCCGCCCGCATCCGCGCGGCCAGACCACCGGCGTGGTCGAGCACGTGACCGTATTCGTGCACCGCGACCGCGAAGACCGGCCGCCGCAACATCATCGGCTTCAGTTGGTCGTTGCCGACGGCGTTGTACACGGCCGCGCGGAAGGCCCGCGCGCTGGTCGCGTGCTCGTGGCTGAGCACTATCGCCCTGGTGAAAACCTTCTTGGTGACCTCATCGATCGCGCCGTCGGCCCACCCGAGTTCGCCCCGCTTCAACTCGCCGATGCCGACCCCGCGCAGATCGGCGTGCGGGAACCGCTGGCGCATCTCGACCACGGCCCTGGCGTATTCGCGCACCACCTCGGGATCGAGGCCGGGCCGGTCGAAGCCGAACACGTCGAACTCCGGGTTGCCCGTGACCTCGCGCAGCCGGTCCCGCAACAACTCGCCGACCTCGTGCGGGCCCAGCCGCGACCACTCGTCCGCGGCCGGTGCGCCGAGCACCTCCGTATCGGGCAGGTCGGCGGCGATGTCCTCGGGCGGATGGGCGCCGCGCGCCGACTCGTCCGCCATCCGGTCCCGGCCGGTGGGCGGCTGGTCACCTTCCGGCGCGCTCGCCCTGCCCGGTGTGAACCGATCGATGAACCGGCCGAACCTGCTGCGCGGTTTGCCGCGATCCGCCAGATCGGCAGAGCCGTCGCCGAGCACTTCCACGATCCGCGCGAGGAGTTTCTTCCGATCGGGCGCGGCCAAGCCCTGCAGATGCGTGGACAGGACATCGGATTCCGATCGGTTCGACAGCGGAGCCGGCACCCGCCAGCCGCCGTTGCCATCGGGTTCCAGGTGGATGCTCAGCACCGTCGAGCCGACCTGGAAGATCTCCAGTTGGTGATGTGACGGGCGCGGGATCCCCGGATCGCTGGGCAGCGGGATCCTGCGGGTATAGAGCCGATGCGCGACCTCGGCCGGATGCGGGGGCGTCAACGGGGGGTCGGCGGCGGCCGCGGTGCGGTATCCGGCCTCGTGGAAGCCCTCGGTCAGCCGGCCCGGCACGTGGAAACCCTGCCGGCCGGTGCCGCGAGCCCGATTGGCGTCCTCGGCGGTGTAGAACGCCTCCGGGCCGAGCTGTTTCAGCCACTCCTCGAACCCGAGACGGGTCCGGCCCTCCGCCCGGTAGCGCAGGTAGTGCGCCAGCATCTGCGTGAGCGCTTCGCTCCTGGTCGGATGACGATACGGCCCCTCCGCCGCCGTCACCGTGATGTGGTGCATGGTCGGCAGGCCGCCCGCCCCGCGCACCGCCTCGCGGTAGTCGAGATAGTGCGACCGGTCCCAGAGCACGTCGGCGAATTCCGGGTGGCTCGCCGCCAGTTCGCGCAGGGCGTCGATGTGCTGCCCGGGTTCGGCGACCACCACCAGCCGCGGCCGCCTCCCCGGTTCGGAATCGGCCGGGTAACGCGCGACGCGGTCGGTGAGCCGCTCCGGACGCGGCTCACTGTCGAATTCCTGATCCAGAACGCGCCGGGCGAGGTCGGCGTCATCGTGGCGCCCGGTCTCCCGGCTCGCGGGGTCGTCGGAGTGCTGCGCGTCCTCGCGAGGCTTCGGATGACCCCAGCGCGACTCGTCCTCGTTGCCGGCGGCGCGGACGACATCGAGGGCGATCTCGGCCCGGTCCAACCCCACCCGGTCGAGATAGCGCCGCACCGCCTCGCGGCCCGCTCGGTAGGCGGCCTCCTCCGGCGGCGGGGCCTCGGGATTGCGGCGATGCGCTTTCTCCGCCTTGGGGTACGCCTTGTCATAGGCCTCGGTGTACGCGCGTTCGGCCGGGCTGACCGGAACGTATTCGCCCAGGTCGCGCAGCATGCGCAGACTTTCGATCTCCAGCACGATGTGGGTGGCGCGCTCGGCGACCCTGGCACGGGTGTCGCGCGCGGGTGCGCCGGCCTCGACCGCGCGCTCGGTCGGTGCGATGCCGTGCGCCCGGTCCCACGCGGCGGCGAAGTGATCGCCGTAATCCCGCCGGCCGACCTGCGGCCCGAGGCGGTCGAGGTGTTCGCGCACGGCGCGCACGCCGGCGCGGAACGCGGCCCGGTGATAGAGCGGGTAGGACCGGACGACGCCGGACTTCCAGTACGTCTTCTCGGCGTACTTCATGGCGTCGTCGTATGCCTCGGCGTAGGCGCGTTCCAGGTCGTCGACGCCGATCCGGTCGAGATCCGTCCTGCCGGTCTCGTCGGCGTTGCCCGCGTACATCAGGGCGTACGCCTCGGCCATTCGGTCCAGCATCAGATCGACGTATTCGTCGCGGGAAAGGGTCAGCCGCGCCAGCGGTTCGCCTGCGGCCTCGTTCACCTGCTCGGCCAGCCGCGCCGCGCGCACCAATTCCGCGGCGTGCCGCCCTGGTCCGGCGTCGGACTCCAGCACGACGGAATTGGTGGCCGGGTGATATCCGGCGTCCGGGCGCAGCTCGTACCGGCCGCTGTCCATGCGCCGGATGCTCGCCTCGGACTCGGTGGTGAACCGGATGTCCACCCCGAGCCGCTCCAGCGCGACCGCCGCCCATCTGCCCTGCGGACTTCGGGTGAGTTCGGCCAGCGCCCGTTCCAGGAGAGCGCCCGCGTGCTCGGTGATCGTCCGCGGGTGCGTCCCCTGCCCGGGCGGATCGATCGGCGCGGGCGCGTCTGCGGAGTCCCGCGAGATGCGCAGGTCACCGGATTCGTCGAGGCGCACCCGGAGATCGGTGGGCGGCGGGCCGCCGTCCAGGGCGGCGCGATGGGACAGGTCCTGCCGCACGATGCCGGTGATCTCGCCCAGCAGGCGAGCGCGATCCGCGCTCACCCGTGCGTGTTGCGCGGTCAGATCCGCGAGCAGCAGGACATAACTGGTGCCGTTCCAGATGTCGATGCGCTCGGACCGTTCCCGGACCAGGTCGAACATTTCCTGCCGGGTGGCGGGGATCTCGTCGTCGGGAAGGTTGAAACCGTTTTTCAGCCGCCGGAACGCGCGATCCCAATCCGCTTCGATCCGTGCGAGTTCCCGCCCGGCCGCCGCGTCCGCCCGCTGGAGCCGCGCCAGTTCGCGGGCCGTCGCGAGATCGGAGGGAGCGTATTCCGCCGTCCCCTCGGGTGCGCGCGAGCGGTGCGCGGCGTCCCACTCCTCGCCGGCCTCGTGCCGTCCGCTCACGCCCTCGCGCGGATCCTCCGGCGCGTCGAACCGCGGATCGGCCAGCAACTCGTCAACGCCCGCCGCACGCCGTCGCTCGCGGTCGGCGCTCGCATCCGGTTCGGTGGCATCGAGGTCGAGCACGTGCCGCAGGTCCGTGCCGGCGCGGCTCAGCATCTCCTCGAGGTCGATGACCCGCAGTGCCGCCCGCTCCAGCTCCGACAACCGGTCCCGCCAGGCGCCGGCCTGATCGACCCGGACGGTCCGGCCGTGCAACTGCTCCATCGTGTCGGCCAGTGCGGCGCGCGTGGTCAGCTGCGCATCGTCCGCCAGACCGCGCGCCGCTTCCGCACGCACGACGCGTGCCGCGTCGACAGCCGCGGCCACGGCGTCCCGCCGCGCGGTCAGCCGAGCCGCCTCCGCGTCCCGGATCGCCCGGCGCGCCGGGTCGTCCACCGCCGCGCCGTCCGGCTCGCCGGCCCGGTCGAAGGCGTCCAGGTAAGCCGATTCCAGCACGCTGCGCTGCGCGGCATCGACCACGTCGCGCACCGGCGCGCCGTACGGGTCGTAACCGGCCTCGCGCATCTCCCGGTGGAATTCGGCTTGGCGGCCGAGCGCCTCGGCCTCGGCCCGCACCCGCGCGGCGACGTGATCGGACCGATCCAGCTCCCGGATGCGGGCCGGGCTCACCTCGAGCCTGCCCTCGGCGACGGCCCCGGCCAGCTCCGCCGCCCGGACGACCGCCGCCGCCTGGGCCAGCTGGTCGCGCCCGCGGGTGCCGATGAACACGTCCATCGTCCGTCCGTCGAACCGGTCCGGCTCCCCTGGGCCGTCGCCGGGTTCCTCGAACCGGATGGCGGCGCCGAGATCGCGCAGCCGGGCGAGCGCTTGCCTGCCGATCTCGCTGCGCACCAGCACTTCCCGTACTTCCGCCGCGGCCACATCTATCGGGCGATGATGCCAACCGGCCGGTTGCGCCTCGTCCGGGCGAACCAGAGCACGCGCGCCGGTCTCGTCGCCACCGGTTGTGGCCGGAAGGGCGAGGTCGGCGGGCGGCAGGGGTTCGCCGCCGTCCTGCGGGTCCTCCACCCGGACCGCGTGCCGCTCATGGGTTTCGACCGCGTCGCGTTCGATCCCGGCCGTTTCATCGCGCGAGATGAACCGCTCCAGCCGCAGCCCGTCCATGAACCGCCCGAGCCATCCGCGGCGGCCACCGCGGTGGACCGATTCGCGCAGCAGGTCGTAGGCCACGCGCACGGGTTCGCCGACCCGGAAACGGCCACGCGACTCCACTTCGGCGAACGCCTCGGCCAGCGCCTCCGCCGGGTCGAGCAGTCCCGACTTGTCGAAGCTGTACCCGCTGAGGTTGTCCTTCAGCCACGCCAGGTAGCCCTCGGTGGTCGGTTCACCCAGCTGTTTCGACAAGTAGTGGTTCAGCAGCGCGGCGTCGAGTTCGCGCCGGGCGAAGCCGCTGCCTGCGATGTCGAGGATGTGGCCGAACTCGTGTACCGCCATCGCGTGGACGGGTCTGCGCGTGGCGGACGGATGCAGCCACCCGGATTCGACGCCCCGCTCGACGGCTTCGCGGAATTCCGTCGCGCTCGCGGCGTAGTGCGCGTTGATCAGCAGATCGTCCGCGTGCACCTTCCTGGTGCGACGGTCGATCAGCTGCCCGGTTTCGGCGAAGACGCCGCGCGGCAGGTCACCGACGACGATCCGGCGCAAACTCGCCTGCGGGTACCGCTCGAACATCTCGACCATCGACCGGGCGTATTCCCGCAGCACCTCGCCGTTGAGGCCGGGACGGTCGAAGCCCGTCACCTCGAACTCGGCATCGCCGGTGATCCGCCGCACGGTGTCGCGCAGCTTCCGCCCGACCTCCGCCGGACCCAGCCGCGACCACTCGTCGTCGAACGGCGCGCCGAGCAGCTTCGCATCGCCTTCGACCGCCTCGACCAACCGGTCGTACAGCATCCGCACCGGCTCGGGCACGTTGTCGCGGCCGTTGGCCACCACTTGGACCAGCGCTTCGGCCAGCGCCTCCGACGATTCGATGCCCTGTGCGGTCAGGCTGTAGCCGCTGAGGTGGGCGCGCAGCCAGTCCATGAAGCCATCCATCGTCCGGTCGGCCGGATGGTTGTCCAGATAGTGGTAGAGCAGCTGGTCCTCGGCCCCGGCTCTGGCGGCGTTGTCTCCCGCGAATTCCAGCGCGTGCCCGAACTCGTGGACGGCGATCGAGTACGCGGGCCGCCGCAGGACGGCCCGGTCGTACAGTCCGTCGCCGACCCGGTCGGTCATCGTCCGGCGCAGCTCCCGTGCGCTCGCGACGTATTTCGGGCTCACCGTGATGGACTCGGTGTGGAAGCGGCCGTCCGCGTAGCCGGAACGCGCCTCCGCGATCGCCTTGTCCGGCAAGTCGCCGATCCCGATGCGGCGGATGTCGACCTGGGGGAAGCGGGCGTGCAGATCGACCAGCGCGCGGGCGATCTCGCGTACCGCCTCCGGGCTCAGACCGTCGCGGTCGAAGCCGAACACCTCCAACCGTGGGTTGTCGGTCATCCGGCGCAGGTCGTCGCGCAGCTTCTCGCCGACCTCCGGCGGGCTCAGCGGCGACCACTCGTCATCGGTCGGCGCACCGAGCAGCGTCGCATCGGAATCATCGGGCCGCGCGGCGTTCTCGTCGTTGCCGGGATCCGGAGCCGGTGCGCCGGGCGGTTCGTCGTCGCGCAGCTGCGCCGCCGTATCCCCATCCGGTTTGCCGTCGCCCAACCGCTGCTGGTTGTCCCGCACGGCGGGCTGGGGATGCGCGTCGGCCGCGATGAACCTGGTCGCGCGCGCGTCGGGCAGCGTGCCCTGGATGAGCACCTGGGAGAACTGGTCCGGCAGATCGAAGATCGGCTTGAACTTCCAGGACGCGCCCTCCGGCGGCGCCCCGGTGCGCCATTCCAGGATCACCCCGTCGCCGTTGGTGAACGCCTCGGCCGCACTGCGCGTGCGCGACCACGACGTGGTGTCGCTCTCGGCGGCTCGCCGCTGGGAGATGTGCTCTTCGGCGGACAGGTCCACGGTCCCGCGCGGCACCGCGCGTCCCGAAACCGCCTGCTGGTAGGACGGATTCACCGATCCGTCGGGCAGCAAGCGGGGAATGCCGCGATACAACGGCGTCCCGTCCTCCGGCAGATCGCCCTCGAAGAGAACGTCGCCATCGCGACCGAGCGAGTCGCCGGCGTCGGCACGCTCATCGATCCGCCCGCCCGGCTCGGAACCATCCGGACGCCGCGCTTCATCCGGCGCGCTCGGTTCCTCCACCGACCGCGCGGGCGTCGACGGCGGCTCGGACGGAGGCCCGCTCGGCCGCACCCCACCCGCGGCTTCGGGGCCGTCCTCCCCCGGCTCATCGGCACTACGCTCCCGGTCCCGCGCAGCCTCCGCCGCCTCCCACTCCGCGTCCATCCGGCGCATCCGCTCGACGGTCGCCTCGAGCTTTTCGAGCATCCCGTCCAGCACGGCATCCCGCGGTGGCGGCTCCTCGCCGCGCGCACGTTGTGAACCGGGCTCATCCGGCGATTCCGCCACACGCTCGGACGCGGCCTCCCACTCCGCGTCCATCCGGCGCATCCGCTCGACGGTGGCCTCCAGCTCCGTGAGCATTCCCTCCAGCACCGGGTCCCGCCGCACCGGCTCGTCCGAGACATGCCGGGACGCAGCGCCTTCCGGTTGCTCCGATTCCGCCTCCGGCGTCGAATCGAGGGCGGCCCTCCACTCCGCGTCCCGCTGACGCATACGCTCGACCGTGGCCTCGAGCCGCGCGAGCATGCGATCCAGTTCGGGATCTCGCGTCACCGAATCCACATCTGGATCACGTCGAGAGCCGCTGTTCTCCGGTCCGTCGGTCTCCTGATCGGAAGCCGCTTCCCACTCCGCGTCCATTCGGCGCATCCGCTCAACGGTCGCCTCCAGCTCCGTGAGCATCCCCTCCAGCACCGGATCGCGCATCGGCTCGCCATCCGAAGAGCGTTGTGCCGCAGATTCTTCCGGCGACCGCGGCCCGTCGGCCAAGTGGGCGGGCAACGGCGGCGTGTACGGGATGTCGGTGCGCCAATCCGACAGCGGAGGCCGCCGATCGTCCCAATGCGGACCCTCGAGCCGCTGCACGGCCTCGTAGATCTCGTGCCAGGTGACGTTGTAGTCGCTCTCCTCGCGGAACCTGCGCGCCAGCTCCGACCACGCCCGCGCGTCGGTGACGAGCCGGAAGTCCTCGGCCAAGGGATCGCCGTTCGCGAGCCGATCCCACGCCTCGGCGACGTGGGCCAGCCGATCCAGTTGCCGCCATTCGAGCTGCCCGCTGTCCGGGTCGAGCATCAACAGCTCGTCTTCCATCAGCAGCTTCTTGATCTGCCGCACATCCTCCGCGGTGAGATCCGGGGTGCGGGTGCGCATATGGTCGTGCAGGGCGGCACGCAGTGCATCGGAATCCGCACCACGCACCATCAGGTCGAGGACCTCGCCGAGGACGCGCCGACGCTGCTCGACGTCGAGCGAACCATCGAAATGCCGGTCCAGCAGCGCGTTCGCCGCGTCGACGGCGCCGCGCAGCCGGGTCAGCTGGGCGTCCGGGTCGCCGGTCGGGTCGATCGCGGCATGGGGCAGCACCCGGCGGCGCAGCACATCGATGACCTCCTGCGCGGCCTCGTCGCGCTCCCGCCGATGCTGCTCGCGCACCCGCTCGGCGATCCGGTCGACGTCATCGGCGTCGTCGAGGAAACGCCGATACTGCTCGTCCGTCCAACTCTGGACGCGCGCCCAGTCCGCCCGCCGCTGCCGTGCGCGATCGCGCAACTGCTCCGGGGCCTCGCGGTCGTCGGTGACGTCGTCCGGTTCGGCGGGACGGACGAAGGGCTGGTGCTCGGACTTCGGTGCGCGGAACCACGGGTGGCCTTTGAATCCCGGCCGGATCCTGCCCGGGTTGTCGCGATCGGCGAACCAGGTGAAGCCCGACAGCTTCGCCGTCTCGATGATCACGCGCATCGTGGCGGAAATCGCCCCGGAGAACGGCATTTGGTAGGTGGGGATGTCGCCGGGGTTGATCGGTGACCCGCCACCGGGGATGTGCGGCAGCATGTCTTCGTTCATCGGCGCCTGCGGCGGCGGACTGTGCGGGTCGCGCATCGTGGGTTCCGGCGGCGGCGGGTCGGCGAGCCAGTCGTGCACCGTCGCCTGGATCTGGTCCACCGCCCAGCTGCTGACGCCTTCCGGCAGGTCACGGCTCTTGAAATCGTGCTCGGCCACACCGCGCCGGTTCTGCCGCCAATCCGGCCGGGACGGATCGACTTGCTGCCACTCGCCGTTGGCGGCGCGCCACATCGACACGTCCAAGCCGCGCCGCGGCGTCGCCCCTTCCCGCGCTCCGAAGCGGCCACCGAGGTGACGTACCTGCGGGCCGGGCAGGTCATCGATCGTCCAGTCGCCCTCACGGTTGGAGGTGATTCTGCGGTACTCCACCGTGACATCCGGGCGCATCATCGCCCGCACCACGGCTTCGGAGGTGTGCGCGGCATGCTGGAGCGCGAGGTCGTGGTCGGTCATGCCGTTCGCGGGCGTCAGCGGTTCCCGCGGACCGTAGACGACGATCCGGGGCGGCTCACCATCGATCATCCCGACCCGGTCGGTCTCCATCCGCCCGCCCGCGGCTTCGATGTCCCGGCGTCCGGCGCCCGCGACCTGCGCCATCCGGTCCTGGATCCGGCCGATCCGATTGTGCGCGTCGTTGACCTCGCCTGCCACCTCGCCGAGCATGCCGACCTGGTCGGACCGGTCGGGATGCTCGGACGAGAGCCGCTCGATCGTGTCCGCCAACCGATCCGGACTCAGGGCGGCCTCGTCGACCAGACCGTGCTCGTCCACGAGGCCGAGCCGCTGCGCCAGATCGTCGCGCATGGCGCGGCGCGGTTTGATCCGCACCAGCTCGCGGGCGCGCTCGGCGGCCGATCGGTGTTGCTCCGCAAGGGCATCCGCCAGCAGCGGCCTGCCCTCGACCGCGCCGTCCCGGACCAATTCCCGCAGACCGCTGTCCAGCACCGCGATCCGCTCACGCAACCGGATGACGTGCTGGGCGGCTTCTTCCAGCTTGTTCAGGTCCCGCAACCGCCGCATGCGATCGGCGGCCGAGCGCTGTTCGCTGACCTGCCCGCCCGCGTCCTCACCCAGCGGCGCGATATCGATGGTCCTGCGGGTGGCGGCCTCGTCCAGCCGCCGCATCGTCTCGGCCAGCGATTCGCGGGAGCCGAGCGCACGCTCCGGATCGCCGACCGCCATCGACCTGGTGGCCCGGTCGTCGCGTTTGGCCTGCCAGAACTCCATCTCGCGGGTGAGCCGGTGCCGTTCGCCCAGCATCCGGTCGTACTCGCGGTTCGCCCATGCCGTGGCCGCGGCGAGATCGTCCGGCTGCGCGCCTCCGGGCGACGGCTCATCGCCATCGGGCCGGTCGGGGCTGGCGTCTCCCTGCTCGGCCGGCGGCCACACCTGCTTCTGGTAGGGCTCATCTCGTGCCGATTCCTCGCGGCGGTTGCGCGCGCCGTCATCGGGTTCGTCCGGCAATCGGGCAGGCGGGTCGGCGGGCGGCTTGCCCGACCCGCCATCGGCGGCTTCCGTCCGCGGAGGTGTCGCCTCCTGGTTCGCCGGATCGTCGCGGCCCAACGGCGCGACTTTCCGGTCGCCCGGCTCAGGCCCACCGGGGGGAGGTCGTTGCGCACCGGCGGTCTCCGCCTCCGAACCGTCGTCCGGAAGATCGATGTGGTCGGCCTCGAGCGAGAGCGGCGCGTCGCTGTTCTCCGGCGGCTCGGCGGCCGATCGGGTCAGCAGGTCGTGCAGCGCTCTGGCGGGGGCGCTGACCGGGTCGTCGTCGCCGCGGAGCACGTGATCGGCGAACGCTTCCGGCAGCGCTTCTTCCGGCCGCAGGTTGCCGTCGCGGTCGAAACTGTGGCCGCTGAGCTGGTGCAGCCAGTCTTCGAAACCGAGTTCCGGGCTGCGGGTGTCGTCATCGAGATAACGCTCGTAGAGGTATTCCTCGGCGCGATGGCGCGCGCTCTGCTGGCTGGCATGGTCGAGCGCGTGCCCGTATTCGTGCGCGACGACGGCGCGGACCGGACGGCGCAGCACGTCCGGGGAGAACCGGCCGTTGTCCACACCGATCCGCAGTCGATCCCGGAACGTCTGCGCCCCGGTCGCATGGTCGTAACTGAGGACGATCGACTCGGTGACCATGCGCCCGGAAGCGTCCAGCCGGGGCTGCGCCATGCCGATCACCTCGGGCGGCAGCCCGCCGATACCGATGCTGTGCAGGTCGGCGGCCGGGAACCGCTCGACCAGATCGACCATCGCCCTGGCGTATTCCCGCACCACCTCGGGGTTGAGACCGTCGAGGCCGAATCCGAAGACTTCGAAGCCGGGATTGTCCATCGCGCCGCGCAGGTGCTCGCGCAGCCGCTCGCCGACCTCCTCCGGACTCAGGTGCGACCATTCGTCCTCGCCCGGAACGCCGAGCAGTTCCGCATCGCGGGTGGCCGCCGCGTCACTGTCCGGGGGCGGAGGTGACGAATCGTCGGCGTCCCGCGCCGGGGTGTCGGCATCGCGAGCAGGAGTGTCCGCGTACGGCGGCCGGCCCGGTCCACCCACCAGCGCGGGCGATTCGATACCGCCGATGACGTCGATCCGCACCAGCACGCCGTCGCGATGGAGGTTGAACTCGCGCGAGGTGACGACGCCGTCCTTGGTGGCGTGCACCAGGTGGTATTCGACCGCCAGCGTCCCGTTCCGGTGCGCTTCCAGCAGTTGGTCACGCGCCCGCGACAGCGCCCGCCCACCGGGGCTGTCCGGATCGACGCCGCGCGCCGCCATCTCCTCGGGCGTTTCGGTCAGAATCCGCCGCAGGTTCTTGTCGATCGCGGCCGTGCGGCGCAGATACTCCGGCGAACCCTGTTGCGCTTCAACCGCTTTGGAGCCGCCGAGGTGCCGGTGGACACCCTTGGCCTCGATCACCACCAGCTTCGGCGGCCCACCGTCGACACCGGGGACCAGCACAGCTATGTCGACGGTATCGGCGCCATCGATCGCACCCTCGAACGGCGACAGCAGCACCGCGCCCGGATACTTGTCTCCGTCGAGCGCGAACGCTCTGCCGCCCAGTTCACCGAGCGTCTTCGACGCGTTCACCAGCAGCGGGCCCAGCCGGTTGAACTCCGCGGCGTTGCGCTCCAACTCGCCGAGACGATCGAGTTTCGCCTGCTTCTGCTCGTCGGAGAGGTCGGACTCCAAGATCTCGATCTCGAGTTTCTCCACGCGCGCGGCAAGCTTATCCTCGGCCAGATCGCTGATCTTCTTGATCTCGAATTCCGCCATGCGCCGCTTGACCGCGTCATTGGCCGTGTTGCGCCGCGTCTCCAGCGCAGCCCGCTCGGTGACCGTCTTCGCGATCTGGGCCGCGATCGCTTCGTCGACCACGGTGTAGGGCTGCTTGTCGCCGGGATCGGCCAGGAACCGGTAGGGCCTGCTCGTCAGATGGTCGGTGACGTATTCATTGTTCAGTTCGTCGCGCAACCGGAAGCTGTCGTCGCGGTAGGTGCCAGGGTCGTCGTCCTGGTGATGCCACGTGCCGTCCCGATCTCGGTAGGAGTCCGGCCGATCACCGAACTTGTGCAACAGCCCGTCGGCGTCGCGGAACATGCCGGTGGGGACATCGTCGTCACCGTGTTCCGAGCGGTGCTCGGCGTCATCGGATTCCCCTAGGAAGTCGGGCGTCTCGTCGAGGGCCGGGAGGCGGTCGCGTGCGGGCCGCGCGTCGTCGCCGTCGTGCAGCGGCGTGACCTTCCGGTCATCCGGTTCCTGCGCGCCGTCGGCGTCACGCGGCCGAGTCGCCGAATCCGAGGGCCGATTCCCTTCATCCGCCGCGCTCGAGACACGGTCGCCCAGCGGAACACGTTCCGGTTCAGTGGTATCCGAATCGCTGCGTGACCGCGCCGGGACCGTATCGGCACCGTCCAGCAGCGCGCCCCTCCGGTCGCCCGGTTCTGACGCGCCGTCGGTGTCACGCGGCCGAGTCGCCGAATCCGAGGGCCGATTCCCTTCATCCGCCGCGCTCGGCTCACGGTCGCCCGGCGGAACACGCTCCGGACCAGAAGGATCCGAGTCGTTGCGCGACCGCGCCGGGTCAAGCGAACTGGCGTCGTCGCGCGAACGCGCCGGGTCCGTGGCCGGATCGAGTGGATTCGCGTCGTCGCGGGAGCGCGTCGAGTTCGGAGCCGGATCCGACGGCGAACGCGGCGGTATCGGGGCATCGTCCGCCGGGCGTCCTCCGGCCACTCGCCACCAGGTGTCGGCGTTCTTGCGGAACTCGCGGGCATGCCATTCCGCCTGCGAAGCCTTGATCCGCAGCTGTCGTTTTGTCACCCCTTCGGGCAGATCCGCCGGATCGACGCGGTCCACCAGGTCGCGCAGCTGTCGCGCCTGCTCGGCGGCCCGCCTGGCGTGCATGTCCGCCATCTCGGCCCGTAGCCGTGCGCGGAACTGCTCGGGCGTCTCGTCGCCGCGCCGACCGGCGATCTCGCCGTCGGGACCATAGATCGGACGCTCGTCGGCCGGTCGCACGCGCGGGTCGGATCCGCTCGGCGACACCGCCTTTCCTTGGCCGTCGAACAGGATCGCCGACACCGAGCGCAGGTCCGCGGGCACGTCGGGCGGGAATCCCTTGCGGCTGTCCGCTCCCGGATCGGACACCTCGATACGGAACTCGCCGGTGTCCGGATGCATCCGCACGGTCAAGGTGTAGGCGTGGGCGCCGACCCCGTGCTCGTCGACCGGGCCGGCGTATTCGTCCACCACGAGGGCGCGCGGTCCACGGCCTTCGGCGACATCGCGCGGGTCCATCCCCGCGGCCATCCGCAGCAATTCGTCGGCGATGCCCTGGTGACGGGACTCGTCCGGCCCGCCGTCCGGGTAGTCCCACAGACGGCCGCCCGCGGCCTGCTCGATTTCGCGCAGGGACATGCCGCGCTCGCCGACCGGTTCGTCCGGCGGCCGGATGGTGTCGCTCCCGGTGGCCTCCCGCAGCTCGGCCAAGGAGAGCCGGGCGCACTCCCCGCGATTCTTCGGATGATCTGCCTGCGCATCGGATTCGGGATCGTCGCGCGTGGTTTCGTCCGTATCCCGGCGATCCGGCCCATCGGTGTCCGCACCCCGGCGACGAGCCGGGCCATCGGTATCCCCGCCCGGGCGACGAGCCGGGCCATCCGTGTCCGCGCGGCGCACCGGCCTGGCCTCACCCACGTCACCGGCGAGCGGCAGCACGACCGGCTGCGCGGCGTCGCGCCTGCCGTCCTCGGATTCCGTGGTATCGCGGCCCTCCGGCCGGTCCGCACTTGCTCGGCGCGCCTCGCCCGCCGGGCGCGCCTCGCCGTCCTGGCGGGTCTCCCCGACCTGGCGGGTCGCACCGGCCTCCCGCCTGGATTCGGCTCGCGGCGCTTCCGAGTCGGTCTTGCCCGCTCGTACTCCGGCCTCGTCGCGGCCGGAACCCGCTGCGCGATCGGCTACACCGGCCCGGCCCCGGTCGGCCACCGCCCTGTTCTCGGACGTGGCGGCCGGGGTGCGGGAATCGGCGGACGGCGCAGGCCGCGCGTCGCTCGCTCCCGGCGAAGCAGGCGACGCAGGCGTGGCGCCCTGCGCGACACCGCTGGACGGCGGCGCGCCGGCGATACTAGGCCCGGTGTGCGGCGTCGCCGCCGGGCCGGTGAGCGGAACGCCCGTGACGGGTGTCATGCCCGTCGGCGAAGTATCCGAGACCGACCGCGTCTCCGGATTCTGCCCGCCGTCGACCGCGCCGCGCTGCGTGACACTTGGGTCGCCAGCCCTATCATGCTGCGCCGCAGCAATATTCGGCTCTTCCGACCGGCCTGCTTCCGCGCCGCGATCCTGCCGTCCTTCGTCGGCGAGCCCTGCGCCGGCGTCGGACGCCGACCGCTCGCCGGACGTGGACCGTTCTCCCGGCGTGGTCTGCTCGCCCGCCGCACTTCGCTCACCCGACGCAGACTGCTCACCGGACGACGTGCGCTCCCCCGGCGCGGAATGTTCATCCGACGCAGACTGCTCACCCGACACACTCCGCTCACCGGACACAGCCTGCTCACCCGACGACGTGCGCTCCCCCGACGAAGACTGCTCACCCGACCCACTCCGCTCCCCCGACGACCCCCGCTCCCCGTTCTGTGCCGTAGCGCCGGCCTCACCATTCCGCCCAGCCTCGTTGCCATTCGCCCCCGCCCCATCGGATGCCGCGCCCGATCCCCGATCCCCGGACGCGCCGGTGACGCGCGCAGTATCCGTACCCCCGGCGACATTGCCGTTCCCGGCCGCGGGCATCCCGGCGCGCGGAGCACCGTTCGTCCCGGAGGTATTCGACGCGCCGGGAGCCAGACTGCCGTCCCCCGCGCCGGGCGTGGCCGCGCCATCGGGCCGGTAGCCCACCCGCGGCCCGCCCACGTCGGCGAAGAGATTGTTCAGCCGAGTCCCCAGATCGGGACGGCTCATCGTGGTCGGCATCACCTTGTTCCACATATGCGCGGAACCGACCTTCGCTGCACTGGTCATCGCACCGTTGGACGCGCCCGCGGTGAACATGCGCCAGTCGACCGGGGTGTTCCCCAGGTTCTGCAGCGCCTTGTCCAACCCGTCCGTCGCCACGTCGAAGCCGAACTGCGTGGCGGTCGCACCGAGGAAGCCCGCACCCGCGCCGGCCAAACCCGCCGTGGTCCCGGTGATCGCGCCGTGCAGGAACGGATTGAAGTCCGGACCGAACCGCCGAGTCAGCGCGTGACCGAGCTTCTCGCCGAGCGGTCCCGCCGCGGCGCCGCCGACCGCGGAACTCACAGCGGTGACGACGACCTGCTCGACATTGATGTTCTTGCGGTGCCCCTGCCCGACCTGATAGGCCTGCACCCCGAGTTCCTGCATGGTGCCGAGGATCGTGTCGATCGCGACGTGCCGGAGCACGAAACTCACGAACCGGTTGGCCACGATCCGCCCCACCCGCTGGATCACCGCCTGCACCAACCGCTGGCCGATGATGCGGACCGCGATCCGGGTGGCCGCGATCGCCGCCGCATCCACCGCGGGCTTGAAGGGACCGGACGCGAACGACGCCGCCAGTTCCGCCGCCAGCAACGCCAGCGACGACCAGTACATCAGCTTGCCGTACTCGATCTCGGTACCGACGTCGTATGCGGAGTCGCCGATTTCCTTGAAGTAATCGGCCAGTTTCGACAGCGTCTGGTCGTCCTGCGGGTTGCCGCCGCTGAACGTCAGGAAGCTGTCGAAGGCCTTGACCATCTCCTCGTAGCCGTCGCCGGAGGGATATGCGGTCGTCGACGCGCTTTTGGCCGCCACGATGTCGGGGATGACCGAACGCAACTCCTCGGCGGCGGTTCGCCAGTCCCCACCCAGGCCCCACATCTGGTCTTCGTTGCCCTCGGGCCACTCCATGCCGACGATCGGCTCGAGGTATTTCAGCGCGGCGGGCAGCTCGATGGCCATGGGCGGCTACCTCGACGGCCCGGTGCGGCCACCGAGCTCACCAGCTGGAATCGGTGACCGATCCACCACGATCGCGCTCTACGGTCTCGGTGAAGCGCATGCCGCTGCCGTCGGAGAACTCCCTGCGCTCCCGCGCGTTCGGCGGCGTCGTCGGGGCCGGGACGGGTTCCGGCGCGCGCAGGTCGGGCATGCCCTCCACCAGGTCGGACAGCTTCGGCATGCGCGCACGATGAGTATCCAAGGGAGCCATCAGCTCTCGCGTCTTCCGGGCCACATCGGCACTGGCCTGCTGCGCGGCCTCGGTGACGGCCTTGGCGATCTCGGCGTGGCTGAGATCTTCGATATTCGGCCCGAACTGGGTGTCGATTACCGTGTTGTCGGCATTCACGACGACCGTCACCCGCTTGCCGCGCACCGTGGCGCGGCCGGTCAATTCCGCGCGCTCCTGCTGCAACCGCGCGATGATCCGCATCTGTTCCTGGACGCCGTCGAGGATGTCGGCCAGCTCCGCTTTGGCTTGCTCGTTCGTCATCGGTCGGTGCACCCCCGGGATCAGCGGATACCGTCGCGGTTGCCGTGCTCCATGTCGCGCAGCAGATTCGCGGTCTTCGTCTGTCCTTCGCTGAAGTTCTGGAAGGTGCCGGCCACGTTGCGGGCGCCCTTGATCAGGTTGTCCCTGGTCGTGGTGTAACCGCCGGAGCCGTCGGGGCCGTTGGCGAAGTTGCGGCCGATAGTATCGTTGCCCCAGCAGTTTCCGCGCGCGGCGATCGACGCGCTCAATCTGTCGATGATGCCGTTGATCCGGTCCTCGACGTGCCCCGTCTTCTGGGCCGCCTTGCGGAACAGATGCTCGTCGAATTCGACATTGTCCGCCATCGCGTCCGCTCCTCCACCCTCGAGTCCTTCCCATCCACGGTAACACCGGATGACTAATCCCCAGTGACGCCAATATGAACGGCAAATTCCTCGATGTTTGCGGGTAGGCTCCGCACCCAGGTCCAGCAGGTGCGAGCCCGTCAGATGTGCTCGGCGCCCCCGATTTTCGGGGCAGGACGGCGACTCACAGCTCCAGCAGCACGGTGACCGGACCGTCGTTCACCAGCTCGATGCGCATGTGCGCGCCGAACCGCCCGGTCGCCACGGTTGCGCCGAGTTCGCGCAATGCCTGCGCGAAGTGCTCGACGAGGGGTTCGGCGACAGCGCCGGGCGCGGCCGCCGACCAGGACGGACGCCTGCCCTTCTTGGTGTCCGCGTACAGCGTGAACTGGCTGACCACCAGAATCGGCGCGCCCAGATCCGCCGCCGAGCGCTCCCCGTCGAGGATGCGCAGCCGCCACACCTTGTCGGCCAATCCCCGCGCGGTCGCCTCGGTGTCGGAGTGCGTGACGCCGACCAGGGCGACCAGGCCGTGCGGGAGGCCGTCGGCAGCCGGGTCGATCCGGCCGACGACCTGCTCGTCGACGGTTACCCGGGCCGAACTCACGCGCTGTAGAAGGGCTCGCACAACCGTCGATCATGCCTTCCGCCGATGCGGTGACGGCCGCCTGGGTCACCGCACGCCGGACAACCCGGTCTGCCTGGCGGGATACAGGTGCGCGCGGGCGGCAACCGTGACAAACTCGGTGCGCAGAAGATTGTGTTGCGCGGTTGCCGCGCGTTGGCGGAGGATCATGCTGGAAACGAGGAGCGCGATGGATCTGGACGCGATGGAGCGTCAGATCGCGGCGGATCGGTATGCGGCCCTCGACCGGACGGTCGAATCCGAATTGCGCTTGGCCACCTCGCTCGGCGAACTCGCCAAGGGGCTGATCGCCACCAAGAACAACGGCTCGACGCGCGACCGCACGCGCGAAGCGCTGGCGCCCGCCGAAGAGGCGGTGGCGATCCGCCTGCGCCTGCTGTCCAGGGGGCAAGTGCTCACCGCCCGCCTCGCCGGGGAGTTGAACGACGCGCTGCGCTCCTTCGAACAGGCGGCGCGGCACAGCGGCCGCAGGGAACTGGCCACCACGACGATCCGGCGCGCCTGCGACGTCTACCGGCAGGTGGCGCGCGAGCATCCCGAGGTCGCCGGCCCGTGCGCCGACGGCCTGTCCAAGTGCGGTGTCTGGCTGGGCAGGCTGGACCAGGACGCCGCCGTGGCCGCGACCGAGGAGGCGGCCCGCATCCGCGCCGCCTTGGCCGCGGCGAACCCGGAGCTGTCCGGCAAGTACCTGGCCAGTTTGAGCACGCTGCTGCGCACTCTCATGGTCGGCCGGTCGCGCAAGCAGGCCATCGCGATGTACCGGGAGCGGTACGCCGCGTTCACCTCCACCAGCATGTCGATCCGGCTGCGCGCCTGCGGCATCCAGGACCTGGACCTCACCCCCAAGTCGCACCGGGCCCTGGTCGAATTGGGTTGCCGCACCCTGGAGGGAGCCGGACGGCTCACCCAGCAGCAGATCATGTTCAAATCCTCCGGCGACCTCTCGACCGTCGAGGAGATCAACTGGAAGCTCGCCTTGGTGGGCCTGCGCCCGCTCGCGCCGGGCACCGAGCAGGACCAGCCGTCGACGCCGGTGCAGATCGGTTCCACCTTCGGCGCGCTCAGCGTCTACCTGCCGGAACGGGACGCCATCGCCCAGGTGCGCGCAGCGATCATCGCGGCCTACGCGGTCGACGACGCCTATCCCCTCGACCGGGACAGCTATCTCGGTACCCCCGAGTCGAAGTGGAAGATCCGTGAGCCGAAGCTGAACACCTCCACCACCCTCGGCGACGACATCGTGCTGATCGACCAGCCCTACGGTGGCTGGGTGACGGTCATGAGCCTGAACTGGGAACTCACCCCGGTGGCGAAACATCCGCTGGCACTGCGCCTGTCCCAGGACTGGCCCGTCGCGGCGATCACGGTCACCGAGGACGTGGCCTACGAGTTGTGCTGGTACGAGCGCGGCGCGGCCACCCAGTACGCCGCGCTCGGCCGTCCGGCCGGCCAGGCTCCCCTCGACAAACCGCTCGCACCACTGGATTTCGAGACGCTGGCCCTGTACAACCCCGATCGGGCGACGGAGAGCAAACTGCGCGCGGCCTTCGGCAACACGAAGGCCTTCGCCAACCTCACCTACCTGCCGGATTGCGGCCTGCGCCAGATCACTGCCGACACGCCGTTGTCCGAGCACGGCGACCGCGTGCTGTTCTTCCGCACCACACCCTGATCCGCTGTCGCCGCACCGATTTGCGGCAAGGTAGCACATCCGTCAGCGGGGGGCGGTGAACAAAATACCCGGCGCGCCAGCCCCGCATCGCCACAGGTCATTTGACCAGGAAACCGTACTCCGAGTTGAACGCGCCGTCGCGCCGCGCGTCCTGCTGGTTACCGCACTCACGGGTAACCAGCAGGCAAACGAATTTCTCGAGAACTAATTGAACGGAATGTTTGATCCGCTCCATGGAGTGCTCTACTGAAACAACGCCCGCACGATGTACCGGATCGCAGCACCGATGCCGCAGCGCCGTCCGGGCGGCTTGGAAAAAGTCACACGAAGCTACCCGAGGGCCCTATGGACCAACTGGCGTTGGCGGACACCCCGACCGCCCGATGCGCCTACTATCGACACACCTGCGACCTGCCCGCCGGAGTTCATCCGGAGATAGGCCGAATCGTCCTGCGCGCCGGATTCGTCGGCGCGATCACGATGCCCGCCGCGTTGGGGCAGAAGGTGCGCGACGATCTCGTCCATCGCCGAATAGCGTTGGGCCCGATCATCTCTCACGTCCGGTCCAAACGATGGACGTTCCTCACCCGGCCCGACTTACCCGACGACGTCCGCCTGTTCGCCGAGCTGTTCCGCCTGAACGTCTCGATCGTGCCGAGCGGCGGCGAGATCGCCCTGCCGTCCCCCGCGACGGCCGACGCCGACTACCGGCACTGGATCGTGCCTCCGGAGAACGGTTTCCGTCCCGCGGGCTCATCCATCGTCGATGCCGTGCGGTCCTGCACCAGAACGGTCAGGCGATGACCACCGGCGCGGTGCTTCCGGCGAAACATCAAGTGCTGCAAGCCTGCCGAGGCGAAATGCAGGAGAGCAACCCGCTGCTGCGTTGTGCGCACGAACTCACCACGTTGCACGAACGCAGGTTGAGCGCGGCACACGATGCGCTCGACGAGATAGACGCGTTGCGCGCGAGCCTGATTCGCGACATCGACCGGTGGATCACCGTGCAACTGCCCCCCGCCCACGGCGCGGCGCACGTGCACACCGAGACCGTCGGCGCGGTGATCGATCGCCTGGCCCAGTTCACCGCGAACGCCTACGCGGCGCTGGCCAGCGCTTCGGAATGGGATCTGTGGGACGCCTGGCAGCGTTTGGCCGAACTGGCCGTCGGCTACGACGACCTGGCCGCCGAGGTCTGCGCGGGCGTGCGCAGGCTGCCCGGCGCGTCTTAGGTTCCCGCGCGCGGCTCCCCATCCGTAGAGTCGAACGGATGGGGAGTCCGGACGACCACGACGAGAAGCTCGCCTTGCACGCCAGGAGAGCGAGTTCGTTCGGCGCGCACGCCGCCGCGTACGCCGAACACCGACCCGATTATCCGGCCGCGGCCATCCGCTGGGCGCTGGCCGCCGTCGCCCACCGGCAGCCGCCGACCGTCCTCGACCTCGGCGCAGGAACCGGCAAGCTGACCGAGGGCCTGCTCGAAGCAGGCGCCACCGTGATCGCCGTCGAGCCGGACGAGCACATGCGCGGTGAGTTGCACCGGCGCTTCCCGCACGTCACCGCCCACGCCGGTACGGCCGAAGACATTCCGCTCCCGGACGATTCCGTGGACGCGATAGTCGCCGGACAGGCGGTCCACTGGTTCGACTTGGACCGGTCCTATCCGGAGTTGCGCAGAGTCCTGCGGCCCGGCGGCGTTTTCGCCGCCCTGTGGAACACCGACGACAGCTCCGTGGACTGGGTCGCCGGGCTGAAAGCAGTGGCCGGATCCAGCGCGTCCACCGCACAGCCGCCGGGCGGCCGAGTGGTTCTACCCGCGCATCCGTTGTTCCGGGATCACGAGTTCGAGCGTTCGAGCTTCCCGCACCGGTATCGGCGCACCGCCGAGTCTTTGACCGCGACCATCGGCACGCAATCGCACACACTGGTCATCTCGCCCGAAGAGCGGGCCGAGGTGCTCGGTCGGATCATGGCCTATCTGCGCGAGAGGCCGGAGACGGCGGAGGGCGAGTTCGATCTGCCCATCGTCACCTTGGCACTGCGGACAATCCTGCGCCCCGCCGACTGAACGGCTACTTACGCATACGAAATAGCCAGGCCAGAGCGCCGCCCACCCTGCAACGAAGCCCTCGATGCAGGCGGAATCGCAGCGAACTGCGGAGTGCGCCAAGTCGATTCGAGTAGCGGCCTACTCACGTCAACCTCGCCTGCGCGGCCATACGCTGACGGCATCGTTCAGAACAGTCCCGAAACCCAAGGAGAAGTAACCGTTCCACCCCGCACGGGCACCGACCGGGCCCACCGCTTCGGCTCGACACGAAGGACGCGGGCGCAAGGAACGACGTCACCGATCCAGCGCACGCTGGGTATCGCCCGGGGCGTGTCGGCGCATGGTGTCGGCACGCGGAGACGCGGCGAGATCGACCAGGGCATCCTGGCGTCGGTGCGGCTCGTTTCCTCGCCGCGCAGTGTGACCGAACCGAACCGTCCGACGGCCCGCCCGCTACTCCGGACGCAGTGTCAGGATCCGGGGTCCGTCCTCCGTGACGGCGACCGTGTGCTCCCAATGTGCCGCACGACTGCCGTCCACGGTGACCACGGTCCAGTCGTCGTCGAGCACCTTCGTCTGGGTGGTGCCGAGCGTGAGCATCGGCTCGATCGCCAGCACCGAGCCCACCACCAGCCTCGGGCCCTTACCCGGCTCCCCCTCGTTGGCGAGGAAGGGATCGAGGTGCATCTCGCGCCCGATGGCATGCCCGCCGTAGCCGTCGACGATGCCGTAGGCGCGCCCGTGCTCCTTCTCCGCCGCCCGGGTACCGAGCTCGATGGCGTGGGAGACGTCGGTCAGCCGGTTGTCGGGCAGCATCGCCGCGATGCCGGCCTCCATCGACGACTTGGTCGCCGCACTGAGCAACCGATCGGCCTCGATGATCGTGCCGACGCCGAAGGTCCAGGCCGAATCACCGTGCCAACCGTCGAGAATCGCGCCACAGTCGATGGAGACCAGGTCGCCCTCGGCGAGGATTTCCTCGGCCGTGGGAATCCCGTGGACAACACGGTCGTTCACCGATGCGCAGATGGACGCGGGAAAGCCGTGGTAGCCCTTGAAGGAGGGCACCGCGCCTGCATCCCGGATCACCTGCTCGGCGACCTCGTCCAGTTCCAGGGTGGACACCCCGGGCTTGGCAGCGGCGCGCACGGCCACCAAGGCGCGGCCGACGATCGCGCCTGCCGCCGCCATGGCATCCAGTTCGCCTGCCGTCCGGAACGGCACGACCTTCTTCTTGCGGTTGAAGACCATCCGGCCTCAGCGCTCCATCGTCGACCGGCTCAGTGACCCAGCGCGCGCAGCGCCCGCGCGTTGACGTCGTCGACCTCGCCGACGCCGTCCACCGAGACGACCAGGCCGTCGTAGTGATCGAGCAGCGGCTCGGTCTCCTCGCGGTACACCCGCAGCCGGTTGCGGATCACGCTCTCGTTGTCGTCGGCGCGGCCGCGCGCGAGCATCCGCTCCACCACGGTGTCCTCGGGCACGACGAACCGCAGCACCGCGTCGAGCTTGGTGTTCATGTCCTTGAGGATCTTCTCCAGCGCGTCGGCCTGATCGACCGTGCGCGGGTATCCGTCCAGGACGAAGCCGTTGACGGCGTCGGGCTCGTTGACCCGCGCCTCCACCATGCGATTGGTCACGTCGCTCGGCACCAGGTCGCCCGCGTCGAGGTACTTCTGCGCCTCGCGGCCGAGCGGGGTCTGCTGGCTGATGTTCGCGCGGAACAGGTCCCCGGTGGAGATGTGCGGAACGCCCAGCTTCTCCGACAGCAGGACGGCCTGGGTGCCTTTACCGGCGCCCGGCGGACCGAGCAGTACAACTCTCACTTGAGGAACCCTTCGTAATTTCGATTCATCAGCTGGCTCTCGATCTGCTTCACGGTGTCCAAACCGACGCTCACCATGATCAGCACCGCGGTACCGCCGAACGGAAGGTTCTGCGTACCGCCGGAGGCGCCGATGTCGAGGAACAGGTTCGGCAGCACCGCCACCAGACCGAGATAGATCGAGCCGGGCAGGGTGATGCGGCTCAGGACGAAGTTGAGGTAGTCGGCGGTCGGCTTGCCGGGACGGTAGCCCGGGATGAAGCCGCCGAACTTCTTCATCTCGTCGGCGCGCTCCTCCGGGTTGAAGGTGATCGCGACGTAGAAGTAGGTGAAGAACACGATCAAACTGAAGTAGATCGCGATGTACACCGGGTTGCCCGGATTCACCAGGTATTTCTGGATGATCTCCTGCCACCAGCTCGGATTCTGGTTGTTCTGCGACCCGGTCAGCTGCGCGATCAGGTTCGGCAGATACAGCAGCGACGAGGCGAAGATGACCGGGATGACACCCGCCTGGTTCACCTTCAGCGGCAGGTAGGTCGAGGAGCCGCCGTACATCTTCCGGCCGACCACGCGCTTGGCGTACTGGACCGGGATCCGGCGCTGGCCCTGCTCGACGAAGATCACCGCGGTGATGATCGCCAGCGCGGCGACGCACACCAGACCGAAGACCAGACCGCCCCGGCTGTCCAGGATCGCCTTGCCCTCGCTCGGGATGCGGGCGGCGATGCCCGCGAAGATCAGCAGGGACATGCCGTTGCCGATGCCGCGCTCGGTGATCTGCTCGCCGAACCACATCACCAGCGCCGCGCCCGCGGTCATCACGAGCACGATGATGATCATGCCGAAGATGCTGGTGTCGGCCAGGATGTCCTTCTGGCAGCCCTGCAGCAGCTGGCGGCGGGCCGCGAGCGCGACCAGACCGGTGGCCTGCAGGATCGCCAAGGCGATCGACAGGTATCTGGTGTACTGCGTCATCTTGGTCTGGCCGGATTGGCCTTCCTTGCGCAGTTCCTCGAACCGCGGGATGACGACGGTGAGCAGCTGGATGATGATGCTCGCGGTGATGTAGGGCATGATGCCGATCGCGAAGACCGACAGCTGCAGCAGCGCACCACCGGAGAACAGGTTGATCAGCTGGTAGATGCCGCCGGACTCACCGCCGGAGACCAGGTCGATGCACTCCTGGACCGCCTTGTAGTCGACGCCGGGGGACGGCAGCGAGGCACCGAGCCGGTACAACGCGATCAACCCCAGCGTGAAGAGAATCTTCCGCCGTAAGTCCGGAGTCCGGAAGGCCGATACGAAGGCGGAAAGCACTGATCCTCCTGGCGAACGACATGGTCATGACATGGATGTTCAGCGATGTCCCTGCTCGACACTGATGGGACGCCGAAAACCACGACGAGGCTTGGGCAGACAACAATTGAACTCTAACAGTGGCACCGGACGAGCTGCTCACTCGTCCGGCGCCGCTGTCATGCAGAGTACCGTCAGCCCAGCTCGGTGACGGTGCCACCGGCGGCGGTGATCTTCTCCTTCGCCGCGCCGGTGACCTTGTCCGCGGTCACCTGGACCGCGACGCCGATCTCACCATCGCCGAGGACCTTGACCAGCTGGTTCTTGCGAACCGCGCCTGCGGCCACCAGCTCGGCCTTGCCGACCTCGCCGCCCTCCGGGAACAGCTTCGCGATCTTGCCGACGTTCACGACCTGGTATTCCGTGCGGAACGGGTTCGTGAAGCCCTTCAGCTTGGGCAGCCGCATGTGGATCGGCATCTGCCCGCCCTCGAAGGCGGCGGGGACGTTCTTGCGCGCCTTGGTGCCCTTGGTACCACGGCCCGCGGTCTTGCCCTTGGAGCCCTCACCGCGACCGACACGGATCTTCTCGGTCTTGGCGCCGGGAGCCGGACGCAGGTGATGCAACTTGATGGTCATGTCAGACCTCCTCAACGGTCACGAGGTGGCGCACGACGTTGATCAGCCCGCGGTTCTGGGCGTTGTCCTCGCGGACCACGGTCTTGCGGATACCGCGCAGACCGAGGGTCCGAAGGCTGTCCCGCTGATTCTTCTTGGCGCCGATCGAGCTCTTGATCTGGGTCACCTTGAGATCTGCCATTACTTGACACCTCCGGCAGCCTGGGCGCGCGCACGCAGCATGCCCGCAGGGGCGACGTCCTCGAGCGGCAGGCCACGGCGGGCCGCGACCTCTTCCGGACGCTGCAGCTGCTTGAGGGCGGTGACAGTCGCGTGCACGACGTTGATGGCGTTGTCGCTACCGAGCGACTTCGCCAGAATGTCGTGGATACCGGCGCATTCCAGCACGGCACGGGCCGCGCCGCCCGCGATCACACCGGTACCGGGCGAAGCCGGACGCAGCATGACCACACCGGCGGCCGCCTCACCCTGAACCGGGTGCGTGATGGTGGAGCCGATCATCGGGACGCGGAAGAAGTTCTTGCGAGCCTCTTCGACGCCCTTCTGGATGGCCGCGGGAACTTCCTTGGCCTTGCCGTAGCCGACGCCGACCAGGCCGTTGCCGTCACCGACGATCACGAGGGCGGTGAAGCTGAAGCGCCGACCACCCTTCACGACCTTGGAGACGCGGTTGATCGCGACGACCCGCTCGAGCTGGTTCTTCTCCGCGGCGTTGTCGCGACGGTCGCCACCGCCCCGACGGTCGCCGCCACCGCGACGGTCGCCGCGGCCGCCCTCGGGGGCGCTGCCATTCTGTCCGGCGGGTCCGCTTCCGCCGTCACGCCTCTGACGTCCCGGCATCAGACGTTCCTTCCGTTCATGATCAGCTGAACGCTCAGCTGTGTTTCCTGGATGCTTCGCAGGCTACGCATCAGAATTTCAACCCACCTTCGCGAGCGGCGTCGGCCAGTGCGGCGATCCGGCCGTGGTAGTCGTGCCCACCACGGTCGAACACGACGGCCTCGATACCGGCGGCCTTGGCACGCTCGGCCAGCAGGGCGCCGACCTTCTTGCTCTTGGCCGACTTGTCGCCGTCCAGCGCACGCACGTCGGCCTCGATGGTCGACGCGGCGGCGATGGTCTTGCCGACCGAGTCGTCGACCAGCTGCGCGTGCAGGTGCCGCGAGGAGCGGTTGACCACCAGGCGCGGGCGCTCGGTGGTGCCGGCGACCTTCTTGCGCAGGCGGAGGTGACGGCGCACCTTCGACAGGCGACGCTGGGTCGCCACGTCCTTGCCCAGGGGGATGCGCTTGGCCTTCTGGTTTTCGGTTTGCGCCATGATCACTTACCCGTCTTTCCGACCTTGCGGCGAACGACCTCGCCGGCGTAGCGGATGCCCTTGCCCTTGTACGGGTCGGGCTTGCGCAGGCCGTGGATGACCGCCGAAATCTGGCCGACCTTCTGCTTGTCGATCCCGGACACGGAGAACTTGGTGGGCGACTCCACCGCGAACGTGATGCCCTCGGGAGCCTCGATCGGCACCGGGTGGCTGTAGCCGAGGGCGAACTCGAGGTTCTGGCCCTTCAGCGCGACGCGGTAACCGACGCCGAAGATTTCCATCTTCTTCTCGTAGCCCTGGGTCACACCGACGATCATGTTCGACACGAGGGTGCGGGTCAGGCCGTGCAGCGCGCGGCTGCGGCGCTCGTCGTCCGGGCGGGCGACCTCGAGCTGGCCGTCCTCGCCCTTGGCGACGGTGATCGGCTCGGCGACGGTGAGCGACAGGGTGCCCTTGGGCCCCTTCACCGAGACGTCCTGGCCGTCGATGGTGACATCCACGCCCGCAGGGACGGCGATGGGCTTCTTACCAATACGCGACATAGTCCTGCTCCCTTACCAGACGTAAGCGAGGACTTCGCCGCCCACGCCCTGCTTGGCCGCCTGCTTGTCGGTGAGCAGGCCGGAGGACGTGGAGATGATCGCCACGCCGAGGCCGCCGAGCACCTTGGGCAGGTTGGTGGATTTCGCGTACACGCGCAGACCGGGCTTCGAGACACGGCGCACGCCGGCGAGGCTGCGCTCACGGCTCGGGCCGTACTTGAGGTCGACGATGAGCGTCTTGCCCACCTGTGCGTCCTCGGTCCGGTAGTCGGCGATGTAACCCTCGCGCTTGAGGATCTCGGCGATGTTCGCCTTGAGCTTCGAGTGCGGAGCCTTCACCTGATCGTGGTACGCCGAGTTGGCGTTGCGCAGACGTGTCAGGAAGTCTGCGATCGGATCAGTCATGGTCATGGTTCGACCTAGACACCTTTCTCGCCGCGGTTCCCATGCAGCGCCGCCATGCGCATCGGCATGTCCAGCGGTGGGCCTACGACAATTCGGATGGTCCGGCCGACCCTTGCCGACCGGAGGAGGTTCGATCACCCGGGCGCACGCATGCGGGCATGGAGGTGCCCAGGCAACCGCTCTAGTGTAGGCAAGGGGTTCACCGGGGCAAAATCGGGGTCGGTGAGGTGCCCGCTTCGCTGGACTCATGACCAGCGGAAATAGCCCTTAGCCGGGCTAACATGGGCCTATGTCGAGCCCAGGCGTCGAACGACCCGACCTTCCGGAGTCCATGACCTGGGAGGAGCTAGAGCAGCTACCCGAGGAGATCGCCGGACAGATCGAACTCCGCAACGGGCGCGTCGTCTGGCGACAGCGGGGACCCGCCGAATATCAAGCGTTCACATTCGCGCTGACCAGCGCACTCAAGCGCTGCGCCCGCGATGGCATGGCCGAGCAGCCACAAAGCTGGTGGCGCGTCGACTTCGAAACCAACGTCTTCTTCGGCAAGACCGGCAAGTCGGACTTCGCCACCCCCGACGTCCTCGTCTACCGCCGCCTCGATACCCCCTACCAGGACATCCGCGCCGATGACGTACTGCTTGTCGGCCACATCAGTTCTCCGGCGAACATCGCAATCGATCCGCACGAGGAGCAGCGGCGATACGCCGATGGGGGCATCCCCTGGTATTGGGAGGTGACGCTCGCGCGTAAGAAGAGGGCCATCGCGACAGTCCGCGCGTACGCCCTGGAAACCGTCCACGGCGAGCTCCCACCCGGCGTACGCCCGCTCTATCCGACGAACTATCTCCTGATCGACGAATGGTCACCGAACGATTCCGACGCCATCACCATCGACTTCCCGTTCCCCATCCACATCCCCTGGTCGGAGTTGGAGTTCTGACACGGATGGACGCTGCCTGAGTTCCAGACCCCGGCATATATGCCACAATACTCATATGCCCCTCAAGCGCACGATGGTTTACGCCGACGCTGAAGATTTAGCCGTCATCAAAGAAGCCGCTGCACGGAGTGATGTCAGTGAGGCGGAGATCATCCGTAATGCAATCCATCTGGCCGCGATGCGGGTGCGCCGCCGATCCGAACCATTGCGTTTGAGGCGTTTCGCGAGCGGCGATCCCACTCTGGCCGAACGCGTCGACGACATCCTCGCCGACAACTTCGGCGACGACGCAGACCGCCGGTGACATCGGACTTCGAGCGACCGGGAATCGTTTTCGCCGACACTTCCGGACTCATCGCCGCATTCGACACCTCGTCACCGGACAGCGACGGCGCCTTTCGGGTACTCGAACACGCTGGGCTCGTGGTCCTGTCGCCCCTGGTTCTCGCCGAGGTCGACCACGTCGCACGCCGGGAACTCGGTCCGCGCGTCTCCACGGAGATGATCGAAGATCTCACCGCCCAGGCGCGTACCGAGCACTTCGAAGTCGCTGTGGTGACTGCCGACGTTCTCGAGCAGGCCAACGCCGTCCGCAGGCTCTATCCCGACCTGCGTCTGGATCTCGCGGACGCCGTGACAGTCGCCCTGGCCGCCGACTACGAGACCAACGAAGTCCTCACACTCGACCGGAGGGACTTCCGCGCGGTGACCCCGCTCACCGAGCACAAATCCTTCCGCGTACTACCGGACGATCTATAGCTGCACGGACCGCCCCTGGCTCAACCCTCCCGCGCACTCGACGCCCACAGTTTTGACTCACGAGTGGCACACCACTGCGCCATCAGCCGAGTAAGCCTCTCGATGGTGCGCCACTCGCGGTCCCATTCACACGGGGGTGGTTGTGCCCGGGTCGAGGATTGGTCCGCAGCTTGGGATGCGCCCGTCTTCACGGTTGCAAGTAGAGGCGCTCGCACGGCAAACGCGGCAGCCCGGCGGTACCGCCAGGTACAACGATGAGGTCGGCAGCAGCGCGCACCGAACGCCACTCCTTGATGAACCGCACGGCTGCGGTATGGCAAGCGGCGAAGTCGAGACTCAGGCCGCCGAGCAGCACGCGCAGGTGGACATCGGGCTCCTCCGGGCGCGGGGTGGTCATGCCCTCTCCCGCGACTCGGCGGCGGCAGGCGCGGGCTCCGTGTTGCGCGGAATTTTCGGACGCGCTCGACCGGCGGCTACCGCGTCCACCATGGCGTTGAACCCGTCCCAGTGCCGGACGTGGTGGAGCACCTGGTCCTCGGTGATTCCGCCGGGTTGCCGTTCCTCTCGGCGGCAGCGCACGAAATCCGCGGTGAGCAGGCTGACCAGCTCGTCGTAGGAGTAATGCATCTCCTCGGCGTCCGCAGCAGGCCGGTGACACGCCGTTTCGAGCAAGTCTTCCACATATCGGTCGATGGCCCAGATATGCAGGTCCATCAAATATGCCAAACGCTGGCTCATCGGATGGCCGAGCTTGCGGGTCTCGTAATGCCGGACCCACACGCCGAGCAGCCCCACGGCCGACACCATCAGCGCATCCGCCGGCGAGGTGCGGGCGTTGAAGATATCGAAGAAGGCACGGGTGTCCGGCAGGCGCAGCACATGAATCCGGTTTTCTTTCGGAGGAATTCGCGAGTCGGATGTCACCGAACTCCCCTCGCCGACGTGGACACTCCGGGGAAACCGAACGCGGACAGGTTGATCGCTCTCGGCGGAAGGCATCGGCTGATCGCCGCGACCACCACCATCGCCGAGGGGCGGAAACCGTCCCGAGGCGCCTCGACCCAATGCCGTACCGCAGGTGGGCGATCAGTCGGCGACGGCAACGCGATCACCCGACCGTGGGCGTAGACCGTGACACCAGCCCGATACAACTGGGCGAACACGGCGGTCGAGTCCGGAAGATCGGGACGCACGAGAAAGACCCAGCAGCCCGACCTCGGGTACGACACGATCGGTCCGGTAGCGCTTCCCCGCCGCCGCAGTTCCTCGCGGACCTCGTGGCCGAGATACGCCGCCATCCCCAATCCCCACACGCTCCCAGCCGGGACCGTGATGCGTCCGGTGTGCGGGTCCACGCCAGCGGCGAGTCCGCCGATACGGCGGTAGTACGCGCACCTGGTGGTGGGGGTGTCTCGAAAGGAGCCTTCCTGCATGGTGTTCCCCTGCCGTCGAATGAGTCCGATGTGCGCCTATCGCGGATCGCTCGCCGCTTCCGAACCGACAAATCCCTGTTCAGCGGCCCGGCGCAGGCACAGCACACCAGCCGGGCAGGGCCCACTTCGACCTGATTCGCGTATTCCCGACAACTTCGCCGAAAGCCCTGGACGGCATCGAACTTCGGTGTATCAATGGATGCAGTTCAGACCGTGTGCTGGATTCATTCACCTGGGGGAAAGCCGATGACCGAAGTCGAGTCGCCGACGCTGCTGCGCCGCCAGCTCGGCAGATTCCTGCGCGAGGCGCGTGAGGGCTGCGGCCTGACGATCGCCATCGCCGCGAAGGAAGTTCAACTCAGCTTCAACGGGTTACAACGCCTGGAAACCGGACGAGCGGTGAAACCACGCCGCCAGGACGTGCGCGAACTGTGCATGCTCTACGAGGTGACCGCCGAGCAGACCGAACAGGCGGTGGGACTGGCGTCGCGCGCGGCGACGGCGCGAGACGAGGACGGCATCACGCCGCTCGGCGGACTGTTCTCGGATGCTTTCAACATGTACGTCGGGATGGAACGGTCGGCTCAGCGGCTCACTTCTTATGCGGTGCAGGTCCCTGGATTGCTGCAAACCGCCGAGTATGCCCGCGCACTGATCGGCGCTTTTCTGCACGACGGTCCTCACGAGGAGATCGAGCAACGAGTGCGTCTTCGCCTCAACAGGCAAGTGGCGGTCACCCGCAAGACCCGCCCGGTGGACCTTCACGTGCTTCTCGATGAATCAGCGGTCTACCGGGTGGTCGGCGGGCCGAAGGTGATGGCCGCACAACATCGGTACCTAGCCGATGTCAGCACCCGGCCGAACGTCACTCTGCGAATCCACCCGTACTCGGCCGGATACACGCGCGGCATCTTGCACGGCTCGTTCGTGCTCCTGGACTTCGGCACGGACAGCAGAGGAAGACCGATCGAACCTCCGGTGGTCTACCTCGACGGCGGGATGAGCAGTGATCTCTACCTGGAAAGGCCCGAATTGGTACAGCGTTACACTGAAATGGCCGACGCCATCCGACAGACGGCCCTGGACGAGAAGACCACGCGCGATCTGCTCCGCCGGGCAGCAAGGAGTTTTGACGGTGACCGCTGACCTATCCGGAGCGCGCTGGTTCAAGAGCAGCTTCAGCGAATCCAACGGCCAATGCGTAGAGATCGCCCACCTGACCAACGGCACAGTCGGCATGCGCGACTCCAAAAACCCGACCGGCCCCGCCCTGACCTTCACCCCCACCGCCTGGGACACCTTCCTGTCCGCAACCAAAAACGGCCACTTCCCTTACAGCTGAATCCCTTCGAGACCAGCCGCACCCCGCCGCCGGGCTGGACACTCCCCAACACGCCAACGAATCCACCCCGGCAATCAGCGGCCCCGCCGACGCCCACGAGTGGCACATGGCTGCGGCAAAACACGAGCAGACCTCTCACTGGCGTGCCACTCGCGGGACCTGCAACCGAAGAAGAAGCCGCAACCCACCTTCTCACGCATGCAAGTAGGGATCGTCCGCCCAAGGATCGCCATAGTTCTCGTACGGATCGCCCAGGTCCCGCAACCGCCGTCTGCCACTTTCGGTTATTCTCGCCCGGAAGATCTCACTGGAGCCGATCTCGCTCTCAGCGATGCTCAGGTATCCGGGCACCCCGTTATAACCATCGGAGATCCGCCTGATCGCTTCCTCCGCACCGACATTCCAGGGCTCCCACCCCTTGCCATCTCCAGGAAGGGCTCCGAACTCGATGTAATCCTTCGTTCGCCAATTCTTCGATAACACGGAGCACATAACTGCGCGAGTATTCTTGCGCTGCGATTTTTTCAATCGGCCCGTCGAACTCTCCGATCGGAGCCCAATCGTCCGCTACATTGCATAGAAGGAAGTTCTCCAGCTTCTCGTCATAGCAAGTGCACACCGCACAACCCCGGGTGAAAATTCCGACTCTTCATTTGTCCATGAGTTCACGCAGATTATTCAGACCTACAGCAGCGTCACGCGACAACCTGGACTTATCGATAGCCAAAGCATTGCGAAGCACAGGAAATTCCTCAAAATTATCGAGCTCGCTCAGCATATAAGCAGTGTAGTCGATATCAGGATCATTTCGGCGCCGACCCAGTTCGGCTAGAACCTCGAGCAATCCGTCTTCCCCGCCAGCGCGAACGAGTTGCTCGGCAGCGTCGACTCGCATGGTCACGATCTCGTCCTCGAGCATTATCTGTTGGAGCCGTTGTCGCGCACTGCTGAAGTGGATATACCGCCCGAGGTCAGGAATTGCTTCGATTCTCACAGCGGGATCACCACTGCGGGAGCGCGCCAATATCGACGACAGTTCGGTATCGACATCACCTGTATCCACTATGGAATCTCCTCGGGTAGCGCAGCCCGGACATTGTTTCTATCGGTGCGAGCGAATATCTCGCCGGTCTCCGGTTTCACATACTTCTGAATTTCGACGACATGAGGTGTTGGAATGGTTTGCCCCGTCGCCTTGTTGTAATGGGAATCGCCAGTCAAATCGACCCGCTTCGTCGCGACTCCGTCACTGTCATAGTACGAATAGTTCGTTATATTACCCTGGGGATCGCGTTTGACCAAGTATCCATTCGGCGGCCCATTCTGGGTTGGCAGATTTCCTCCGGTCCAAGTCTGCGCGTTGTCGAGTTCGTTCTTGAGCGACTTCGCCGGAGGCCTTTTTGCGTCGTCAGCCTTCCTCCGCAATCGATCACGCAGATCGGTGACTACCTTCCTGGCTTTGACAACGGCGTCTTTCGCTTCTTGTCTGACGCCCGCGATCTGGAGCGCCTTGCGCGCACGCCAGGCGACGATGCCGTCTTTGATCTTTCCGGCCCACTTCTGCACCGTGAGCAGCGCCTTTCCTGCGGTGACCGCTCCCGCTCCGAAGCTGATCAGAGAGAGGCCGATGGTGATCGCGGCGTCGATGGCGAGATCGGTGGCGAGCGACTTCAAGAAGCCCTCGATCTCGGCGCGGAGTTCGGTCAGCGCGTCTTTGTAGGCGAGGCAGGACTGGCTGGTCTGGGTGCAGGCGGTCAGCAGTTGGTCGATGGAGTTGGCCAGGGATTTGAGGTCGTCTCGAATATGGCCCGCGTCGTCGGCGGTCACACTGTCGAACAGACTCGCCGCGATCGTGATCTTGTCGCGGGCGTTCGTGTTCTGATAGATCGTGCCGAGACGGTCCCACGCGTCGGCCGCCTTGGCGAGCTTTCCGGTGTCGCCGTCGGGAACGGGAATGCCGATGTGGCTGATGATATTGATGCCCTTGTCGACGATCCCTTGACCAGGGCCACCAGCCGAAGCCGGGACCGAGAACGGGCCGAACACAGGCATTCCCGGGTCCGTGGGCCGGTCCGGCTGCGGTGCGCCCTTCATGGTGGCGTTCGCTTGCGCGTGCGTGAACCCGATGTCGTTGAGGGCGCTGCCGTACGCGTACAGCGTGGAGTGGACGTCCTGGAAGAATCCCACCGCTTCGTAGGCGGAGGTGTTGTACGAGCGCGCCCACTCCTGGCCGTTCTCGTCCACACCCGCCATCGATCCGCATTCGGACAGCTCCGCGAAGATGTACAGAAAGCTGTCCCGCAGCGCGGATGCGGCGTCGAAGCAGTTGATGGCCGCTTGGTAGTAAGCCTTCGGATCGACAGCCAGAGCCGTCATACCCCGAGGATCCTCAATCCCTCGGCGACAGCACCGGTATAGCCGTCGTGGGCGAGCTTCACGGCCTCCTCCAAAGCAGTGAGCCCTTCTCGGATATCCGTAGCGCCCCTCAGCCATTCGCCGTGCGCCTCACGGTAGGCCGCCATTGCCGCACCGGCCGACGCGGCATCGACCTCCTTGACTTTCTGGTCGATCGCCGCAAGCTGATCGGAAAGCAACCCCGCGAAGCCTCGAATTCTGGCGGCCAAGTTTTCGAGCTTGTCGAGATCGACCGAAAACGCCTGTTCATCGGACATACGGTCCCCCTCAGGGCAGATCGAGCGAGCTGACGCCCGCCGCGAATGATTGATCGGCGCCGCGCACGGTGTCCGCGGTGATCCCCAGCTTCTCCGCCAACTCGAACAACGCATCCCACACCCGCACCGCACCCTGATGGAACTCTTCCCACCCGGCCGCGAAAGCGCCTGCGTTACTACCGGTCCAGCTTCCCAGCATGTCCCGGACATCGGTCTCCAGCGCCGAGTACCCGTCCCGGCATTGTGTGGCGACATCGAACGCCAAGCGTCCCAACGCCTTGACCTCAGCGGTATCGATCGACAGTGATGGCTGTTCCCCCGCCACGCCTCTGCCCTCTCTACCAGCGAATGATTCAATCGAATGTACCCGAGTCGCGCTGCGGCCGTCACTGATCGGATGTGGCATCCGCCAACACGAAGAGGGGATCTTCCGCGTCACCGATGACACGATCGACATCGCCGCCGCCGACGGCAGCTCCATCGCGAGCGTTCCGCGCGCGCTTACGTTCGACCAGCACGTGATCACGTTGGAGCCGCGTGTGGACGTCAACGGCACCACGCTGGTCGCCGATGTCTCCGCCCAGGAGGTCGGCTATTGGCGCAAGACCTCGCCACGGCAGCGCAGCATCGAGGCGGGCATCGCGATGGGCGGTCTGATCGGCGGCGTCGGCGGCACCATTGTCGGCCTCGTCGTCGGCATCGCCGCGGGTGGACTGCTGCTTCCGATCAGCCTGCCGGTGAGCCTGATCGTCGGTGTAATCGGCGGCATGGCGGTCGGCGGTGCTGCGGGCGCGTCGATTCCCAACTCCGATGTTCCCGACCAGTGGGACTACCAGGAGGAGTGCCACAACAGCGGGCCGTACCGCTACTGCTGGTAGTTTGCGGCGGCAGTCGATGGGGGGCCGAAGGTCGAAGTCGGCCCTCTTCGCAACACACCAGCACCACAACGGCCGAGCTGATCCCCGCTACTCGCAGCAGGATTCGGCACATGTTCTTGGTCCTGATCCAGCAGCCCGCTCACGGCCTCTGGCACCGGCTGCTTTTGGTCGACCTGGCGCCGCCGACCTTCACCCCTCCGCACCGGCGACATCGCCGCCAACTCGACTGATCACGCGTCCGGCTGGAGTATCGAATTGCTGCGCGACGCCCATACGCACAGGTAGACCGAGGACGCACTGAACGATATCAACACGTGGGCCGGGAGCAGTGCGTCTCGATGGGCCGAAACGAGAGCTTCCCGCAGTCGCCCGAGGCGACGGCTGGGTCGGCGAAAACATTGCTTTCAGTTTGCCGAGATCTCATTTCGAACCCAATTACCGTGTCGCTCAATCGGTTCCACGTTGTGGACAATCTCACAAGGTTTGCCTTGACGGTCGCGCGATCGCTACCAATAGTGCGTTCACATCACACGAAACGACGTTCGATTCGTCCACGTGGGGGTGTCGGGGGTCGGGGAGGAGAATGAATTCAATGGTCTATCGCGCTGCAATTCGGGTCGGTCGGAAGGCGCTCATCGGTGCGCTGCCGCTGGCCGTGGCGACTACGTTCGCCGGTGCCGGAGCCGCATCGGCCACCAACTACGCCGAGCAGCAGGCGCAGCTGGCGCAGGCGATTTCTACGTCGGGCACGTCCGCGGACATCGGCTACCGCACCACGGTCGCGCCGGACCTGCGCAGCGTGTCCGCCACGCTGGACGCGGGCACGTTTCAGCTCGGCGATGCCTCGATCAAGGTCGTGGACAAGGCCGGCGCGGCGGTCACCGAGCTTCCGCGCACGCTGGCCACGCCGTCCGGTACCACCATCGCCCTGGATGCCAAGGTGTCCGAAGACGGCCGCACGCTGTCGGTGACGACACCTGAGGTCTCGGCGGCGACGGGCGCGGAACTGAAGGACATCGCGACCAATCCGGGCGCGCAGTACCCGGATCCGGTCATGAACGGTGCGGCCGCGGGCGCGGGCGTCGGTGCGGTCGCCGCCCTTATCACCTGCATTCCGACCCTGGCGATCTTCGTGGTCGGTTACGCGCTGTGCGCCGTGGTCGGCGTGGTGACCACCGCCATCCTGGGTGCCGTGGTCGGCGCGGTCGTGGGTACGGTCGCGCCGGATGTCATTCCGCAGGTGCTGCCCTGACAATCAGCGATTGATCTGCTGAGGTGAAACGCGAAAGGCGCTGCGGCGGACACGATCCGCCGCAGCGCCTTGCTTCTGGTCGTCCATGGTTCGCTACTTGGCGCACGCTCGGTGGTCACACAGCCGCGCGGGCTCTGTCGCGTCCGCGATTACCGGTGACCTCAGGGCTGACATCGGTCGAGGAGGTCGCCAGATGCCTCTTCCGGCAACCTGTCGGTGTGACCGCGTTCGGCGTGCCATACGCCCAGCTGCGGAGTCAACGGGAGATCACATCGGGTACACCGGATGCTTGCGCGGGTTGAACTCCGGCTTGACCGGCGGCTTGTCCCGCAACAGGCGTAGCGCGTTCCGGATCTCCAGACGGGTCCGCGACGGTTCGATGACCGCGTCGATGTAGCCGCGTTCGGCGGCGATCCACGGGGTGGCGATCGTCTCGTTGTACTGGTTGATCATGAACTCGCGCGCCGCTGCCCGATGCTCCTCGGGCACCGCCGCCAATTGCCGCTTGCCGATGAGGTCGACCGCGCTCTCGGCGCCGATGACCGCGATCCGGGCCGTCGGCCAGGCGAAACTGATATCGGCGCCCACCTGTCGGGCCGCCATCATGCCGTAGGCGCCACCGTAAGACTTGCGCACGACCAGGTTGATGATCGGGACCGTCGCCTCGATGATCGCGCGCGGTACCCGCCCGCCGCGGATGATCACACCGTTGGCTTCCTGCTCGAGGCCCGGCAGCACGCCCGGGGTGTCCGCGACGAACACCAGCGGGATATTGAACGCGTCGCAGAGCCGGATGAAGTAGGTCGACTTGTCCGAGCAGGCGGCGTCGATGGAACCGCCCAGCACCAGCGGCTGATTGGCGATCACACCGACCGGATAACCGTCGACCCTGGCGAACCCGGTGATCAGATTCGGGGCGAACGCGGCGCGGATCTCGTGGAATTCACCGTCGTCGAAAATCCGCAGCAGGATCTCGTGCATGTCGTAACCGGCGCGATCGGAATCCGGGATGATTGTATCGAGCTCCCGGTCGGTAGCAGTGATCTCCGGCTCCAGGCCGGGGTTCACGATCGGCGGCTGCTCGAGACAGCTCGTCGGCATGTAGCTCAGGTAGTTGCGCGCCCACTCGTAGGCTTCCTGCTCGGTGTCGGCCACGTGATGCAGGGTGCCGCGTTTGGCTTGGACCTCGGCGCCCCCGAGCTCCTCGGCGGTGATGTCCTCACCGTTGACGGCTTTGATCACCTCCGGCCCGGTGACGAACATGTAGGAATCCTTGGTGCCGATGAGCACGTCGGTGTTGATCGGCCCGTACACCGAACCCGCCGCGCACTTGCCGAGAATGATCGACACCTGCGGCACATACCCGGACAGTTTCTCCAACACCCGCGAAATATCACCGAACGAAGCGATCGAACCCACCGCGTCCTGGATACGCGCACCGCCGGAATCATTGATCGTCACCACCGGGCATGCGTTGTCGAACGCGAGTTGCAGCGCCCGCATGAACTTTCGGGCGGACGTGATACCGACCGACCCGCCGTACACGGTCTGATCGTGGGCGATCACCACCACCGGACGGCCCCCGATCAGGCCGCGACCGGTGACCAGCCCGTCACCGTAGAGAGCATCCGGTCGGTCGGGCTGACGAGCCAACGCACCGGTCTCGATGAATGTCCCGGGGTCGAGCAGCATGTTCACACGCTGGCGAACGCTCGGAACGCCCTTCTTCTCCCGCTTGGCGACACCGGCCTCACCCGCCGGTTCCGCAGCAATCGTCAGGATCTTGACCAGTTCCTCGAGCTTCGCCTCGGTACCTGTCACGCTCGCCGCCACCTTCCGAACCAACTGTTGTGCCCCCGCGACGTTAAGCGTTATCGACACAAAACGTGTCATCGAACTGGATATCCCGGACAAATCACAGCCGAGGTCGGCCACACATCAGATCCTCGACAGTCAGGGGAACGAAGGACTGGCAAGACGCCGTTGCATGGCGATGATCGTTTCGGGCGATTCGAAGGCACGGTCGCGGCGGCCGACGGTGAGCCGGCGCAGGATTCCACCTTCGGTCGAACACTCGACGGCGGCGTCAGCGGCGGGAAACCGCGTCCGATCAGTGTTGCCGCGGTGTAAGCGCCTCCATGAAAGGCGAGGGCACGGACTCAGTATGAGTCCGTGCCCTCGGCGTCTTGCTATTCAAGTGCGCTCACGAGGAGCGCGAGCTCACCAGGAGCTCTTGTGCACGCCGGGCAGCTCGCCGCGGTGCGCCATCTCGCGCAGGCACACGCGGCAGAGGCCGAACTTGCGGTAGACCGCGTGGGGGCGGGCGCAGCGCTGGCAGCGGGTGTAGGCGCGGACAGCGAACTTCGGCTTGGCGTTGGCCTTGTTGACCAGTGCTTTCTTAGCCATGTGCTCAGTTCTCCTTGAACGGGAAGCCGAGGTGCTTGAGCAGGGCACGGCCTTCTTCGTTGTTGGTCGCGGTGGTCACCACGGTGATGTCCATACCACGCGGGCGGTCGATCTTGTCGACGTCGATCTCGTGGAACATCGACTGCTCGCTCAGGCCGAACGTGTAGTTGCCGTTGCCGTCGAACTGCTTCGGCGACAGGCCGCGGAAGTCGCGGATACGCGGCAGCGCGATGGAGACCAGGCGGTCCAGGAACTCCCACATCCGGTCGCCGCGCAGGGTGACCTTGGCGCCGATCGGCATGCCCTCACGCAGCTTGAACTGCGCGATGGACTTGGTCGCCTTGCGGATCTGCGGCTTCTGACCGGTGATCAGGGCCAGGTCCTCGACGGCGCCGTTGATCAGCTTCGCGTCGCGGGCGGCGTCGCCGACACCCATGTTGACGACGACCTTCACCACGCCGGGGATCTGCATCACATTGGCGTAGCCGAATTCCTTGTTCAGCGCGTCCTTGATCTCTTCGCGGTAGCGCTGCTTCAGCCGGGGCTGCACTTTTTCGGTCGTGGTCATGTCAGATGTCCTTCCCGTTCTTACGGGAGATCCGGACCCGCTTGCCGCTCTCCTCGTCGGTCCGGTAGCCGACGCGGGCCGGCTTGCCGTCGGAGTCGACGACCATCACGTTGGAGACGTGGATGGGGGCTTCCTGGGTCACGATGCCGCCCGAGGAGGCGCCGCGCTGGTTGGCGGAGTTCGCGACGTGCTTCTTGATCCGGTTCACGCCCTCGACGAGAACCCGGTTCTCCTTCGGGTAGGCCTGGATGACCTTGCCCTTGGCACCCTTGTCCTTGCCCGAGATGACGAGCACGGTGTCGCCCTTGTGCACCTTCATGTCAGAGCACCTCCGGGGCCAGCGAGACGATCTTCATGAACTTCTTGTCGCGCAGCTCGCGCCCGACCGGGCCGAAGATGCGGGTGCCGCGCGGGTCGTTGTCCGCCTTGATGAGCACGGCCGCGTTCTCGTCGAAACGGATGTAGGAACCGTCCGGACGGCGGCGCTCCTTGGTGGTGCGCACGACGACGGCCTTGACGACGTCACCCCGCTTCACGTTGCCGCCGGGGATGGCGTCCTTGACGGTAGCGACGATGATGTCGCCGATACCGGCATAGCGACGCGACGAACCGCCGAGAACGCGGATGCAAAGGATCTCCTTCGCGCCCGTGTTGTCGGCGACGCGCAGTCGCGACTCCTGCTGAATCACTTCAGCGTCCTCCTTGACCTGGACGTATGTGCACGCCGGATTGCCGACCCGACGGGCATGGTCGGTTGCCCTCCGGACGCGCGCCTGCCAGCGGTTTTCTCGGTTCGAGCCAGAAACGCGGAACCAACCTCTGGGGGTTCACTGCCGGATTGCGGGCACAGCTCCCGCAGGCAACCGGTCTAGTGTAGGGGAATCCGCAGGTCGTTCCCAAATCGGGGCCACGCGCCGCTACCCGTTCCCCAATCCCGGCCGGTCCGGCGCGGCGCCGGTAGCCTCGTGTCCTGCAAGGCTGCCTTCGTACATCAGCGGCACCGCCGCGTCGGGGAGAGGATTCTCGTGACATCTACCGGTCGGCCAGCGAAGCTGGATCGTCGTGCCTTCCTGATCGCCCTCGGAGCCGTCCCGGCCGCCGCAGCGCTGGTCGCGTGCTCGGACGACGCCGAACCCGCGAGCCGCACGCTCACCGGCGTGGATCTCAGCGGAGCGGACGAGGCGATCCGGCCCCAGGACGACCTGTACCGGCACGTCAACGGGAAGTGGCTGCGGGAGTACCAACTGCCGCCGGACAAGGTCAGCTACGGCTCGGGCAGCGAGGCGGGCGAACGCACCGAGCAGCAGTTGCGGGAGATCATCGACGGCATCAAAGACCCGAAGCCCGGCTCGGAAGAACAGCAGATCAGGGATCTCTACGACGCCAGGGTGGACTGGGACGAGATCGAACGGCTCGGCATGACGCCGCTGGCGCCGCTGCTGGCCAAGATCGACGGCGCGGCCACCAAGCCGGAGTTGGCCAAGGTGATGGCCGAGCTGCCGATCAGCGGGCTGATCGGCATCAGCATCGCCGTCGACCGGAAGAATTCCAACGCCTACCTCCCGTGGGTCGGCCAATCCGGCCTCGGACTCGGCGAGCAGTACTACCGGAAGCCGGAGTACGCGGAGGTGCTCACGCAGTACCGGGTGTTCCTCGAACGCATCGCGGCCGCCGCGGGCTTCCCCGATCCGGCGGGTATGGCTCAGCGGGTATTCGACCTGGAGAGACGGATCGCCCCCGGGCACTGGGACAACGTCCGCACCCGCGACGTCGACGCGACCTACAACGTCTACAGCTGGGCGGACATGACCGCCCTCGCCCCCGGGTTCGACTGGGATCCGTGGCTGGCCGGTAACACCGATCGTCCCCGTGAGCTGTTCGCGACCATGGTGGTGGGCCAACCGTCCTACCTCACGACGGCGGGACAGTTGTGGTCGGAAGTCGATATCGCCACGTGGCGTGACTACCTGAAGCTCAGTGTGCTGCGGGAGTTCGCGCCCTACTTGCCCCGGGCCGTCAACGACGCGAATTTCGAGTTCAAGGGCAAGATCCTCAACGGGCAGGACGAGCGCCCGGAACGCTGGAAGTACGGCGTGAGCATCGTCGACGACAAGCTGGGCGAGCAGCTCGGGAAATTGTATGTCGCCAAGCACTTTCCGCCGGAGGCCAAGGAACGGGCCAAGGAAATGCTCGACGACGTGATCGCGGCCTACCGCGAGAACTTCACCAATTCGACCTGGATGTCCCCCGCCACCAGGGCCGCGTCGCTGGCGAAGCTGGACAAGATCGATCCGAAGATCGGCTATCCGGACAAGTGGGTCGACTACTCGAAGCTGAAGATCACCAAGGGCAAGCTCATCGAATCACTGCTCGCCATCAACGAATTCGAGACCAAGCGCGCATTCGCCAAACTCGGCAAGCCGGTCGACAAGACCGAATGGGGCATGTCGCCGCAGACGGTGAACGCTTACTACTTGGCGACCTCCAATCAGATCGTCTTCCCCGCCGCCTACCTCCAGCCGCCGTTCTTCGACAAGGACGCCCTGCCCGCCGTCAACTACGGCGCGGTCGGGTCCACCATCGGGCACGAGATCGGCCACGGCTTCGACGACCAGGGCTCCAAGTACGACGGTGACGGCAATCGCCGCGACTGGTGGACGCCGGAGGACCGCGCCGCGTTCGACGCCAAGGCGAAGCAGCTGGTCGACCAGTACAACGCGCTCGTCCCGGAGGGCCTGGAGCCGAACCAGCACGTCAACGGCGAACTCACCGTCGGCGAGAACCTCGCCGATCTGCGCGGACTCCAGATCACCCTGGCCGCCTTCCGCATCGCCGAGAAGCGCAGGGGCATCGACAATCCCGACTACCGCACCATGTTCCTGTCCTGGGCCCGCAGCTGGCGCGAGAAGCAGACCAAGGAACTCACCGTCCGCTACCTCGGCATCGATACCCACTCCCCCAACGAATTCCGCTGCAATCAGGTCGTGCGCAACCTCGACGAGTTCTACAAGACCTTCGATGTGAAGGAAGGCGACAAGTTGTACATGCCGCCCGATCAGCGAGTGACCTTCTGAGCCTTCCGATCGCGCATTCGAGCCCGTCCTTCGTGGCGGGCTCGATCGCTATGCGGACCGGAGCAGGCCGTCGATGAGCGCGGCGAGGCCGAGGTCGTAGGTGTCGCGGGCGGCGAGGGAGAGGTAGTCGGAGCCGAGTGCGGCGAGGCGAGGGTAGGTCTCGGCGTCGAGGTCGGCGAAAACCTGTGCGCGGAAGGTGGGACGGTCCTCCGCGGCCCGGCGGGCGGATCGGGCGCGCACGATGAGGTCGCCCGCCGTGTAGTGCCAGATGACGCGGTACGCCTGGGCGGCGCGGTCCAGCGGCAGGCCGCCCGCGACGAATCCGTCGACGATGGATTCGCTGACCCACAGCGCCGAGACGCCCAGAAGATCGTCCGCGGCGAGGATGTCCACGATCCACGGCCGCGCGGCGAGAGCGTCGCGCATGGCGCGCGCCGCGACGCGCACGCGGTCGCGGGGTTCCTCCGGCAGGTCCGGCCAGACCACCTGGTCGGCGTACTCGTTGAGCAGTAGCCGCAGTAGGTCTTCTTTGTCCCGGACGTGGTGGTAGAGCGCCATCGGCGTGCAGCCGAGTTCGGCGGCGAGGCGGCGCATGGTCAGTTTCGCCACGCCCTCGGCCTCGATCACCGAGTTGGCCGCCGCGAGGATCTCCGTGCGGGAGATACGCGCGGGGCGACCGGTGCGCTGTGGTTGCGACGAACTCGGCATGGGTCCATCTTCACTCATCCGCCGCATCGGATGTGGACACGGGGCGGCTCGCACGGTTACTTTTTATACATGTATAAAAACTCTCATGGGCGGCCGGCCTTCGCCTTGACGGCGGTGGCCGTCGCGCAGTTCATGGTCGCGCTGGACCTGGCGGTGGTGAATGTCGCGCTGCCTGCCATCCGCGCGGATCTGGGCTTCGCTCCGGTCGATCTGGCCTGGGTGGTGCACGTCTACGCGCTGACCTTCGGCGGGTTCCTGCTGTTGGGCGGAAAGGCGTGCGATCTGTTCGGGCGGCGCAGGTTGTTCACCACCGGGCTTGTCGTGTTCGGCATCGCCTCCCTGGCGGGCGGGTTCGCGCAGGAGCCCTGGCAACTCGTCGCCGCGCGGGCAGTCCAGGGTCTGGCCGCGGCGGCCGTGGCTCCCGCCGCGCTGGCCACATTGACCACGACGTTTCCGGAAGGTCCCGCCCGGGTGCGAGCGCTCGGCGTATGGAGCGCGGTGAACGCGGCGGGCGGCGCGATCGGCGTGCTGGTGGGCGGATTGCTGACCGAGTACGCCAACTGGCGCTGGGTGATGCTGATCAACGTTCCGATCGTGGTGATCGCGTCGGTCGCGGCGGTGGCCGGTGTGGCGGCCGATCGAGTGAGCGGCCGAGCGCGGATCGACGTGCCCGGCGCTGTCCTCGCCACCGGCGGAATCGGTTTGCTGGTCGTGGGCGTGGTGCGGACCGAACACTACGGCTGGCTCTCCGCCGCCACGGCCGTGACCCTCGGGTCCGGGGTGGTGCTGCTCGCGGCTTTTCTCGCGGTGGAGGCACGGACATCGACGCCTTTGGTGCGGCTCGGGCTGTTCGGCAACCGCTGGGTGGCGGGCGCGAATCTCTTCGTATTCTTCGCCGCGGCCGGGCAGTTCAGCGCGTTCTATTTCCTGTCGCTGTACCAGCAGCAGGTGCTGGCCATGAGCGCGGGCGCGGCGGGTGCGGCTTTCGTGCCCTTCTCCCTCAGCGTCATCGTCGGCACTGTGGTGGCCACCCGCTTGGGCGGGCGGCGCTCCCCGAAAGCGGCGCTCGTTCTCGGCGGGGCGCTGACCACGGCCGGGATCGGCTGGTTCGCCTTCATCAGCGTCGACGGCAGCTTCGTCGCCGATGTCCTCGGCCCTTCGCTGCTCGGCGGCTTCGGTCTCGGGCTGTGCCTGGCTCCGGTGGCCGCCGCGGCGACCATGGGCGTCGCGCCGCAGGAAGCGGGAATGGCTTCCGGCGTGTTCAACAGCGCGCGGCAGCTCGGCGGGTGTGTCGGGGTAGCCGCGCTCGCCACGGTCGCGGCGGCGCGCACCGGCGACAGCACCGCGCCCGCGGCGCTGAACAGCGGTTACGCGCTCGCGTTGTGCTGCGCGGCGGGACTTTTCGCCGTGGCGAGCGTCGTTGCCGCGACTGTGCTGCCGAGGACGAGCCGGGTGAGTCCCACGGCCGGAGCGGACCTGATGCGGCCGGAAGCCGAAATGTCCGCAGCGCGCCCATGAAGAGCGAAATACCGCCTGCGAGCCGGAACGGCTCGGATCGCCACCGAGCCGCACTCGATCAACCCCGAAAGTTTCACCCATCGCAACGAGAGGAACCCATCATGAACCAGGCCCCGATCGACTTGTTCGGCCGCGCCATCCATTTCGGCCACGACGGCCGCGTAGCGGCCGGTGAACGGCGGATGAGCAGCGGCGACGGCGACTGGCAACTCGCGACGTTCCATGTCGAATCCGACGCCGACGTGCATGCCGATCATTGGGAAGTCCACCCGAGCGGCGATGAGGCGGTGTGCTGCTTGACCGGCGCGCTGCGCCTCTACCTGCGACCCGAGCGGCCCGGCGACGAGGAATCGATGGTGCGCCTCACCGCGGGCACCGCTTTCGTCGTCCCCCGCAACCGCTGGCACCGCATCGAACTGGACGAACCATCCGCCATCATGTCCGTCGGCCTGCGCCACGAGACCCGTCAGGAGCCCGTCACCGCGCGGTGATCGCGCCGCCACGGTGCCCGCGTGCGCGTCGCGCGCGGGCGCCGGGCTGGTCACCGACCGTGTTCGAAAGTGCTACGGGGGATACGGCATTGGTTGCGTATCCGCACAGCGGTCGGCGATCGCCACAGCCGTGGGCCATTCGCGAGCCAATCGGATCAAGAACGCCAAATCCTCCGCGCGATCGCGTTTCTCCTCCTGCCCGACAGCACGTGCGGGGAACCCGGGCATCGGCGCGCTGCCGTCGCGTTTCGCTCGAACAGCCGACGCCACGCGCAGCGCGTAAGCGCGCACCTGGTCTTCCGTCGCGCCGGGCGAGCCGAGCCCGTCGGGGGCGTACTGCTTCAAATGCAGGAGCGCGTCCCAGATCTCGACCGTCATCCGGTAGAGCTGTGAGGCGGGCTCGCGCGGTGCGGAGGGATCGCAGAGCAGGACCACTTCCGGCACCGCGGCGGTCAATTCGCGCCACAGCGGGCGCAACCGGCGACAGCGACGGCCGGTCCGGTCCCACGCCGCGCGCGCCAGCAGCACGGTGCACAGCGGGATCGCGGTCAGCAGCGTCACCACCGACAACATGAGGAAGGACGAGACGGCCGCGACGGTCCCCGGTTCGCTCGGCGGCGTGCCCGCGAGCGAACGGCAGAGCATGAAAGACCACGAGACCGACCAATGGATCGAGAACATCAGCAACAGCGCGTAGGTGATCTTCTCTCGCGCGGCGGAGCCCGCGACGCGCAGTTCCCGAACACAGGCCCGGCCGAACAGCAACCCCGCGAACGATGCGGGGACCGCCGACAAGGTCCAGACGATCTCGGTGTAATCGATCCGCAGCAGCCGGTACGCGACAGGTGCGCCGCAGACCAGGCAAACGGCGGCCGTGACCGCGGTCGCATCGTATCGGCGCTGACGCGCCGGTGCGGCGGCGGAATCGGCGTCGTCGAGCAGCCGGGCCAACCCGTAGAAGCTCGCGAGCGCGATCAGATCCAGCCCCAGATACAGGCACCGGGCGAAGTACGGATGCCCAAGCGCGGGCACGACCGCGTACACCGACACAGCGGCCACGGTCCAGCTCCAGGTCCGGTTGATCAGCCGGTCGGAGCTGGTCTCGTTCACGAACAACCACCGCCCGATGGTCATGAGCGCGACGAAGACGATGACCGTGATCACCAACCAGGCCGGTACGACGTACATCGTGGTGACTGTAAATCCTCCGGAGCCCGCCCGGCCACCGCGAGCCAGGGCATCGGCGGATCAGCGGACCGGCACCGTGACCGTCCGCTGCGCCCGCTTGTCCGCCTCGGCCAGCTCGGCCGCCTCGTCGTAGACGTACTTGTCGCCGAGGAACCACGACGCGGCCGCGGCCAGGAACATCATCACGGCCGCCGACACGAACACCACGACCAATCCGGCATGGAACGGCCCGGTGAGCAGGTGCGGGAAGAACTCTTGTCCGGTGAGGGTCTGCGCGTCGACTCCCGGCTTGCTCAGTTCACCCGACGGCCCGAGCAGCTCCTGGATCGGGTTGTACCCGAGGAACGCCGCGAACATGCTGGCCACCGGCGGCATTCCGGCCAGTTCCGCCGCGGCTGCGGCGGAAACGCCCTGCGCGCGCAGACCGGAGTCCAGCGCCGATGGCAGGCTCGCCGCCAAGCCGACGACCATGAGGGAGAAGAAGATGCCCATCGACAGGGCGTTGCCGCCGTTGAAGAGGGTGCCGCGCATGCCGGAGGCGGCGCCGCGCTGGGCGGCGGGGACGCTGGACATGATGGCGGCGGTGTTCGGGGAGAAGAACAAGCCGCTGCCGATGCCGTTGAGCAGGGTGATCAGCGCGAACAGCCAGTAGTCGAAGTCGACGGGGATGACCAGCAGCAGCAGGAAGGTCGCGCCGGCCAGCAACGCGCCGCTGGTGGTGAAGGGCCGCGGGCCGTAGCGGTCGGACAGCCAGCCGGAAACCGGTCCGGCGGCGAGGAAGCCGATGGTCAAGGGCAGCAGGTAGATACCGGCCCACAGCGGGGTGGATTCGAAGTCGTAGCCGTGCAGGGGAAGCCAGATGCCCTGCAACCAGATGATCAGCATGAACTGCATGCCGCCGCGTCCGATGGAGACCATCAGATTGGCGAAGTTGCCGAGTCCGAAGGCGCGATTGCGGAACAGCCCGAGATGGAACATGGGATCGGGAACCCGCGTCTCCACCAGGCAGAACACCGCGAGCAGCGCGATCCCGCCGAGCACGGCGGACAGCACCCACGGGCTGGTCCAGCCGGTGGCGTGCCCGCCGTAGGGCTGGATGCCGTAGGTGATGCCGGTGAGCAGCGCGGTGAGCCCGAGACCGAAGGTGACGGTGCCCGCCCAGTCCACCTTGCCCGCGGAGCGGACGCCGACCTCGTGCAGCGAGCGATAGGACCAGACCGCGCCGAGGATGCCGATCGGAACGCTCACCCAGAACACCGCTCGCCAGTCCCATTCCGACAGCACGCCTCCGATGAGCAGGCCGAAGAACGAACCGGCCACCGCGGCGACCATGTTGATGCCGAGCGCGGTGCCGCGCTGGCGCGCCGGGAACGCGTCGGTGAGAATCGCCGAGGAGTTGGCCGTCAGCATCGCGCCGCCGATCCCTTGGATCACTCGCCAGACGATGATCCACATCGCGCCCGCGCCCCCGTGCCACGGATCGAAGGACAGGGCGACCGCCGACAGCGCGAACACCGTGAACCCGAGGTTGTAGACCCGCACCCGGCCGAAGATGTCACCGAGCCGGCCGAACATCACCACGAGCACGGCGGTGGCCAGCAGGTAGCCCATCAACATCCACAGCAGGTATCCGACGTTGCCCGCTTCGAGCGGATTGAGCCCGACGCCGCGGAAGATCGCGGGCAGCGAGATGAGCACGATCGAGGAATTGACCGCCGTGAGCAGCACGCCGAGCGTGGTGTTGGTCAGAACGATCCACTTGTACCCCGGATGGTCCCGGTCGTAGCGCATTCTGCGCCGGATGGTTCGGACGTCGCCCGGGTCGACTTCGGCGGATGGATTCGTCACGGCAGCCCCTCACCACATAGTTACCACCGCAAACTATATAGTTAGCCGATGTAACCATCAAACGCCGGGCGGCGTGGCCATCGACGCGCGAGGTCGAGCAGGAAACGCAACCGACCGGCGTGGTCGTCGCCGCGAGTGGACGGGCCGATCGGGCCGCAGCGCTCGAGCCACGCCGCATAGGCGGCACGGACCGCGTGGCGGTCGTCGGCTGGGGAGTGGCCCGGGGCCGGTGTGTAATTCCGCAGCACCACCAGCGCATCCTCGATCTCGACGCTCATCCGGTACAACCGCGACGCGGACCCGGAATCGTGCGGGGGCAGCACCACTTCCGGAACCGCCGTGGTGAGATCTCGCCACAGTGGTCGCAGCCGCCTGCAAGCGCGGGCGTCGCGATCCAGGCCCGCCCGCAGCGCCAACGCCTCCAGCAGCGGGATCGATACCAGGGCGGCGAGCACACCGAACGCCACGATCGACGCCGCAGCCCATGCCGGTCCAGGGTCGCCCGGCACAGCGCCTGCCGCGACCTGGGTGATACCGCCGACCGTCGACACCGCGCAGTAGAGGCCGAGCAGCAGCAACGCCGAGTAGGTCAGGCGCTCCCGGAGGGACGACGCGACCAGTCGCAGTTCCCGGATGCAGGCGCGCGCGAGCAGCAGGCCGACGAAGCCGATGAACACACCGGCCGCCGACCACAACAGCCCCTCCCAGTCCAGCACCGAGCCGAGGCCTGCGCCGAGCGCGTCGGCCACGGTGCAGCCGGCGGTGATCAGCGCGTACACCCCCGCGGCAGCGTTGTACCGCCGTTGCCGCGCGCCCACGCCGGCCGGACTCGCGCCGTCCAGCAGTTTCGCCAGACCGTAGGCGTGGGACAAGGAAGCGGCTCCGATGCCCAGCAGCACCTGCTGCCCCAGTTGCTCGTTACCCGCGGCCGCGGCGATCGAGTATCCGGCCAGCGAGGCCAGATTCCAGCTCAGCGCGCGATTGATCAACCGATCGGCCGGAGCGTCGTTCACCAGCCACCACCGTCCCGCGGTGACCAGTACCGCGAAGACGGAGACCACGACCGACACGGTCGGCGGCGTGGAATTCATCGGCGAACCCCGTCCACTACCAGGATTCGCGCAGCCGGGCACGGCGCACGGGGAGCCGGTCCACGCCGTCCAGGGCCGGCGCACCGCTCGCGGCACGGACCGAGGGCCATTTGCGAGCCAGGTCGAGCAGCACGCTCAATTCCGAGCCGCGATCGACCGGTCCCGGCAGGCGCACGTCTGCCGCGCCCGACGGCCCGCCACCCGCCATCTTGACCTGGTGGGCGTGCGCCATCAGCACGGCGAGGTCGCGCTCGCCCGCGACGTCCGGCGGCACGTACGCCTTCAGATGCAGCACCGCGTCCCAGAGTTCGACCGACATGCGATACAGCCGTGAAGCCGAGTCACGGTCCGAAGGGCCGTGTTGCAGCACGACTTCCGGCACCGCTGCGGTCAAATCCCGCCACAACGGACGCAACCGGCGGCACCGCCTGCTCGCCCGGTCCCACGCGCAGCGCGCCAGGATCACGTCGACCAGCCGCACGGTCACCAGTCCGGTGGTGACCACGAAGCTGGCGAGCACCACCAGTACCCACCGCGCACCGGGTTCGGTCGGTGGCGTGCCCGTGGCGGTCCGGACCATGCCGACGACCGAGCCCGCGAACCAGTACACGGCGAGTGCGAACAGCGTGCCGTACAGCATCCGTTCCCACACCGACAGATCCGCGCGCAACATCTCGACAACGCAGGTGCGGGCGATCAAGATTCCGCCCATCGCCGTCGCGCCCGAACCGGCGGTCCATACGACGCTGGGCCAGTGCAGCCAGTCGAGATGATCGTGCACCGGCAGTTCCGCCAGCAGCGATACCGCGGCGATCGCCGCGACCGTGTCGTATCGCCGCTGGTCGCCTCGGGCCCGCTCGGGCTCGCGGCCGGCAAGCACCATCGCGAAGCCGATGGCGCTCGCGCCCGCCAGCAGACCGCAACCCATGAACAACCGCTCCCCCAGCACAGGCGCGCCCAACCCGGCGCCGATGCCGCCGGCCAGGAACCCGGACAGTTCCCACGTCCAGATGCGGTTGATCAACCGGTCGATCATGGTGTGGCGCACCAACACCCAGCGACCGACCGTGACCACCGCGGCGAACACACCGATCGACAGCAGCAGCGGCGCGGGTACGGAATTCATCGCGACAGACAGTAATTCGCCGCGGCGCCGCGGCCAAGCCGATCAGTGCCGGGCGGCATCGCGGTAGCCGCGGACGGCCAGCAGTCCGAAGACCGCCGTCAACCCCACCGACCACGCGATGACCTGCACCAGCGGGGTGAGCAGCGGCCCGCCGAGGATGAACCCGCGCATCGCCTCGATCGCGCAGCTCATCGGCTGGCCGCGCACGATCGGCCGCAACCACTCGGGATAGTTCTCCACCGGGACGAAGCCGGAGTTGAAGAACATCGCCAAGAGCACGACGGCGGCGAAGATCTGGACCACCTTGTCGCCGATGCGGCTCACGCCGACCACGATCACCATCGGGGTGAAACCCGCGATGACGAGCGCGGGCACCAGCAGCGCGCCGAGCACCCCGGCGAGACCGTTGTGGAACCGCAGCCCGAGCAGCACGCCGACGATCAGCACGATCGCGGTGGCAGCGAGCGCGCGCAGGCATTCGGCGAGCAGCCGGCCGATCAGTCCGGCCGAGCGGTGCACCGGCAGCACCCAGAACCGGCGCAGCAGACCGCTTTCCCGCTCCCCGTAGAGCGAAAGGCCCGTGCCCATCGCGCCGTACATCGCCCCGGCCACCGCGATCATCGGCACGAAACCGTAGATCGGCTCGGCGCCGCCACCGGCCGGGGTGAGCGCCTTGCCGAGCACCAGCTTGTACATGAGCAGCAGCAGGATCGGCAGCACGAGCGTGGTGGTCACCACCTCCTGCTGCCTGCTCCAGCGCCGCAGCAGCCGCCCGGTCTCCACCAGGCTCTGGTCGAGCAGTGCGATCATCGCCGCTTCCTCTCCACCCGGATCGACACCACGATCGCCGCGACGAGCAGACCGGCGACCCAGACCGCGGCGATGGCCGAGGCGGCCCCGAAGCGTCCTTCCGACATCTCCCGCAGCGCGCCCGCCACCTGGGACACCGGCTGGTTGCGCACGAACGGCTGGATCCAGCCGGGAAAACTCTCGGCGGGAACGAAACCCGTGGACATCATCAGCAGCAGCAGTTGCGGTGCGAACAGCACGGTCGCGCCGAGTTCCGGATTGGCGGTCTTGGTGCCGAGCGCGTCCGCGCCGAGCACCAGCGCCGCGCCGAAGGCCAGGGTCAAGCCCAGGAAGGCGATGGCGCCGGGCACCCCGTGGAAACGGAAACCGAACAGCGCGCCGATGACCAGCGCGCCCGCCAGGGCCGCGCCCGCGCGCACGACGTTCGCCGAGATCCGGGCCGCCGGCGGCACCCAGGCTCGCACGGGCAGCGAGCGCAACCTGGCGCCCATGCCGCCGGCCACTTCCCTGGCGGCGCGGTCACCGGCGAACATGGCGGTGAAGAACATCGCCTGCAACGCGATGAGCGGCAGCAGGAATTGCGCGTAGTCCAGTCCGGACGCTTCCATGGAGCGGCGCAGCGGAACGTACACGCAGACGAAGAACGTCACCGGCGCGGTGAAGGCCAGGATCAGGTCGCCCTCCCGCACCGCGGCGCGAATACCGCGCTCGCTCAGCGCGCTCCACTGCGACAGTGGCGGAACACGCAGTACCGCCGCGGGGTTCGACGTCGTCACGCCACGACCTCGGTGGGCTTGGTCAGTTCGATGAAGACCTCGTCCAGCGACGGCCTGCGCAGTGCGATGTCGATCAGCTCGATCTCGGCTTCGTTGAGCCTGCGCAGCGCCTCGCCGAGCGTGACGGCGCCGTCCGGCGCGGGCAGCGAGACCCGATCGGCCGATTCGGCGACGGTGAGTTCACCTAGTCCGGTGAGCGCCGCCACCACGGCGGGCACCCGGCCCGCGTCGGCGGGAACCACCTCGCAGAAGCTGGTTCCGGTGCGCGCCTTGAGTTCGTCGGCGGTGCCCTCGGCGATCACCGTGCCCTTGTCGACGACGATGATGTTGTCGCTGAGCACGTCGGCTTCTTCGAGGTATTGCGTGGTCAGCAGGATCGTGACGCCCTGGTCCTTGAGCGAGCGCACCAGCGCCCACAGACTCTGCCTGCTCACCGGGTCCAGACCGGTGGTCGGCTCGTCGAGGAACACCACCTGCGGTGGGCGCACCAGGCCGCAGGCGATGTCGATGCGCCGGCGCATACCGCCCGAGTACTGTCCGACGCGGCGGTCGGCGGCGTGCTCCAACTCGAACTGGGCGAGCAGTTCCTCGGCCCGCGTCCGCGCCTGTTTGCGGCGCAACCCCATCAGCCTGCCGAACAGCACCAGATTCTCGCGGCCGGTGAGCATTTCGTCGAGCGCGGCGTACTGGCCGGTGAGCATGATCGAGGCGCGCACCTGCTCGGCCTCGCGAACCACGTCGAAGCCGGCGACCGTCGCCCGGCCCGCGTCCGGCTTCACCAGCGTCGACAGTACCGACACGGTGGTGGTCTTGCCCGCGCCGTTGGGGCCGAGCACCCCGAGCACGCTGCCCGCGGGCGCGCTGAAGCTGATCCCGCGCAGCGCCTTCACCTCGCCGAACGATTTCTCGACGGCTTCCACGACGATCGCCGGATCGGTGCGCGTTGTCGCGCCCCTGCTCGCCTCCACACCAGCCTCCGTTTTCCGATTGCCCGCAGTTACTTTGGTAAAGCTAACCTAAATCGACTGGCGGCGCGAGCCCTTGGTCCATGGCCGGTGCGGTCGCCCCACACCGGCCCCGCAGGGTCGCCACTAGCCGAGCAGGGTGACCACTTCGTCCAGCGACGCCCCGCCGAGGATCGCCGTGACCGGGAGTTCGCGCCGCAGTTCCGCTTCGATGCGCTTGCGCAGATCCAGCGCCTGCAGCGAGTCGAGGCCGAGCGCCACCAGCGGCATCGATCCGTCGATCGACTCCGAGGTGTCCATGCCCATCACCGCGCGCAGGGCGAACCGGACCCGTTCCGCGGTGTCGGCGCCGTCGGGTTCGGGCACGTCCTCCGGCTCTGGCTGTGGCGCCGTCTCGACCTGCGGTGCGACGGTCCCCGTCTCGGGAACCCGCGCCAGCTCCGGCAGCGGCTCGACCTCGAGGCCCGCGAACAGCGGACCGAAGCCGAAGATCGTGAAGATGTCCGCGATCCGCTCCCAATCCGCCGCCGCGACGATGACGTTCTCCGCCGCCGTGGTGATGCCCGCGGCGGTCGCGGCCGCCGGGTTCATCGGCGCCAGGCCGGTGCCGCTGATCTTCGCCAGCGCCTCGGCCTGATCCGCTCCGACCTCGCGCCACAAGCCCCACTGCACCGACGAGCACGCGACGCCGCGACCGCGATACCGCGCCGCGGCGGCATCGAGCATGCGGTTGACCGCCGAATACAGCAGGTGACCTCGCCCGCCGATGGTCGCCGACAGCGACGAGCACAGCACGATCCGGCCCGCCTCGCCGCGCGGCAGATGCCGCACCAGATGGTCGAGGGCCACGATCTTCGGCGCGGCGGCCGCGCGCACGGCCTCCGGGCCGGGCTCGGCCGCGGCGACGTAATCGACCGCGGCGTGCACGATCAGGTCGATGGGCGTGTCGCGATAGTCCGCGGCCAGCGCGGCCACGGCCGCCTCGTCGCGCACATCGCAGGCCCGCACGACGATCTCGGCGGGCCCCAGTTCGCCGATGCGCGCGATCCGGGCGCGCACCTCCGGCGATCCGCCCGACCGGCCGAGCAGGGTGATTCGTTTCGCGCCCGCGCGCACGAACTGCTCGCAGAAGTCCAGTCCGAGTTTGCCGGTGCCGCCGGTGATCAGCACCTCGGCGAGCCGGTCGTCGTGCAGCGGCTCGGGTGCTGAGTCGTCGGCGATCAGGCGTTTGGCGTAGACGCCGTCCTCGCGCAGCGCGAGTTCCGGCTCGGCCGCGGTGTGGATCGCGCCGATCGCCTGCCGGGCCATGGCCGCGGCCGGTTGGTCCGCGGGCAGATCGAGGTGGCGCAAGCGCACGCCGAGATGCTCGGCGGCCAGGCAACGGAATCCCGCCTGGGCGGCGGCGCCGAACAGGTCGGGGGTGTCGGCGGCGAGCACCTGTTCCCCGCCGACGGTCACCAGCCAGGCATCGCCCACCCCGGTCAGGTCGGGCAGCCAAGCGCTTCCGCCGACGAACTCGGCCAGCGCCGTGACGGCGGACTCGATCTCGCCGTCGCTCGGCGCGGGCGCGAGCACGAGGACGGTGTCGAAAGCCACGCTGCCGCCGTCGTGATCGACGACCGGCACGCCGTGCCGGGCCGCGGCGGTCCGCAGGGCACCGGCCAGCTCCGCGCAGCGTCCGGTGCCGTCGACGATGGCCACCGTGCGTGGCGGCACCAGGGTGCGCGCGGGCAGCCGCACCCACGTCTCCCGCACCCGGGCCGGGGGCGCGGTCGGCGCTTCCGGCGTGGTCGTCGGTCGCGCGACGCTCTCGGTCCGCTCGTACGGCGCCCAGAGGTGTTTCTCGTTCATCCGGGTGTTCGGGAAGTCGAGCAGCGGAAGTCCTTCGCGCGCATGGGATTTCACGCGCAAGGCCGACCAGTCGTATCCGGCGTCGTTGACCGCGACGGTCGCGAGGTTGCGGGTGAAGTCCTCCAAGCCCTCGGCGGTGCGGCGCGAGGTGCCGATCACCTGGAAATCACGCTGGACGGTCGCGGTGCCCAGGTTCTCCATCAGGGCCAGTACCAGCGCCGGATGCTCGGAGATCTCGATGAACGTATCGACGCCGCTGTCCACACCGGCGGCGATGGCCAGATCGAATCGCACGCGGTTGCGCAGGTTCCAGTACCAGTAGTCACCGACCGGCAGGTCCGGGGTGATCGCGGCGCCCAGCGTGCCGCCGATGCATTCGATGTCGGTCGCGGCGAACTGCGCGCGATCCAGCTTGTCCACCAGCGTGCTGTCGCAGAACTCGTCGCGGAACTCGCTGACCACCGAGGTGTGCGCCGGATAGGCGACGCGGATCTCCTTGGCGAACTTGCCCTGGGCGGTCAGTTCGGCGACCATCTCGCCGACCGTCGAGCGATCCCCGCCGATCACCAGCACGTGCGCCGAATTGATCACCGACAGTTCGGCGAATCCGGAATTGCGGGCCAGCAGCGCCTCGCATTCCTCCCGATCGATGCCGAGCACGGCCATCGAGAACACCCGGCCCTTGGTGCGTTCCTGCTCGCCCAGGGTATCGACGAGCCCGCCGCGCAACGTGACCACGCGCACCGCGTCGGCCAGCGGCATCACCCCGGCGACCACGGCCGCCGCCAGCTCGCCCTGGCTGTGGCCGATGGTCACGGCGGGGCGAACGCCGGCCGCCTGCCACATCGCGGCGAGCCCGAGCATCTGCATCAGCAGCGCGGGCTGCACGGTGCGCAGCACGTCGTCGGAGAGGGAGTCGTCGAGCAGGTACTCCAGGGGGGACAGCTGGAACAGCTCTTGGAACACCAGATCGCATTCCTCGACCGCCGCGCGGAATACCGGCGACTTCTCGTAGTAGAGCTTGCCCATGCCCGCCCGCTGGCTACCTTGACCGGGGAACACGAATCCGATCCTGCGCGCGCTCGCCGCGGCGCTGTTGCCGAGCACGGCGGGGTGCGGCTGCCCCGCCGCCACCGCGCGCAGCGCGTCGGTCAGTTCCGCGCGGTCGCGCACCATGGCCAGCGCCCGATGCCGTCGCGCCGATCTGGTCCGCAGCAGCATGTCCGACACCTGATCCGGCGTGACGCCGGGCCACCGTTGCAAGTAGGCGAGGATCGCGGCGGCCTCGGCGCGCAGCGACTCGACGCCGTCGGAGGACAGCAGGACGGGAATGCTGCCGTCCGGAAGCCGGTGACTAGACATGGATCTCCTCCTCCAGCGCGGGCATGGCGATGACGGCGTGCGCGTTGGTGCCCGCGACACCGAACGAGGAGACCGCCCCGTAGCGGACGCCGTCGCGCGGAGCCCAGTCCGACAGCCGGTCGGCCAGGCGTAGGGAGGCGGCGTGCCAATCCACCTCCGTGGTCGGTTCCTCGGCGAACCTGGTCGGCGCTATCCTGCCGTGCAGGCCGCTGAGCAGCACCTTGATCAAGCCGAGCATGCCCGAGGCGGCTTGTGCGTGACCGAGATTCGACTTCACCGAACCGAGCAGCGGCCCCGCGTCCGCACCCGCGCCGTACACGTTCTGCAAGGCGACCAGCTCGATGGGATCGCCCACCGCGGTGCCGGTGCCGTGGCCCTCGATCATCCCGACGTACTCGGCCGGGATGCCCGCCGCCGCGACCGTCTTGCGGATCAGCCGCTCCTGCGCGGCACTGCTGGGCACCGCGATCGGCGCGCCCTTGCCGTTGTGGTTCACCCGGGTGGCCAGCACCCGGCCGTAGATCCGGTGCCCGAGTTCGCGCGCTCGCGACTCGCGTTCCAGCACGACCACACCCGCGCCCTCGCCCCACAGCGTTCCTTGCGCGTGCGCGGAGTAGGGCCTGCACTGACCGTCCGGCGCGAGCGCGTTCGCCCTGGCGAACTCGAAGAAGCCCGCCGCCGAGCCCATCACGCAGACGCCGCCCGCCAGCGCCCATTCGCACTCGTCGGCGCGGATCGCGTTGGCCGCCAAGTGCAGCGCAGACAGCGACGAGGCGCACGCGGTGTCCACGCTGATCGAAGGGCCGACCAAACCGAGCACATGCGAGATCCGGCCCGCCGTCGCACCGAGCGCGGCCCCGGTGGCCCGATAACCGGTGTATTCGTTCGGTTCGTCGCCTCGTGGACCGTACTCGGTGTACGAAACGCCCATGAAGCAACCGGCTTCCGCACCGGCGAGCGCGTCGGGGTTGACGCCGGTGTTCTCCAGCGCCCGCCAGGCCACCCGCAGCGCGACCCGGTGCTGCGGGTCCATCGCCACCGCCTCACGCGGGCTGAGCCCGAAGAACGCCGGATCGAAGTGCGCCGCGCCGGTGAGGAATCCGCCCGCGTCCGCGACCCGGCCCCATCCGTCGGTGTCGGCCATGCCCATCAGTCGTTCCACGGGCCAGCCACGGTCACGCGGGAACGGCCCGATCAGGTCGCGCGACTCGGCCAGCGCCGTCCAGTAGTCGCCCAGCGTGTCGACGCCGCCAGGCGCTTCCACGGCCATCCCGACGATGACGATCGGATCCTCGTGGTTGTTCGCCGTCATCATGCCGCCGCTCGCTCGCCGGAGAGCACGTCCGTGATCGCCGGTACGTGATCGTGCAGATAGAAGTGCCCGCCGTCGAACATCGTCACGGTCAGGTCCTGTTCGGTGTGCGCGTCCCAGGCGAACAGATCGCCGATTCCGACGAACTCGTCCGCGCTGCCGCCCATGGCGTGGATGCGGGCGCGCACCGTCACGTCCTCGGGGCAGGTGTAGGCGTCGAACGCGGCGTAGTCGGCCTTCAGCGCGGGCAGCGCCATGCGCATCAGATCCCGGTTGGCCAACGCGTCCGCGCCGGTGCCGCCGAGCGCGCCGACGTGGTCGAGCAGCGCCTCGTCCTCGGTGGGATGCGGCGGCATGTCGGCGACCTGCCACGGGGCCACCGCGCCGGAGACGCCGAGCAGCCGTACCGGAACGCCCGCCGCTTCGGCGAGCCGGGTGAATTCGAAGGCCACCATGGTGCCCATGCTGTGACCGAAGACCGTGACCGGGACATCCCGCGGCAGCGGCGAGCGGAGGTATTCGTCGAAGGCCTCCGCGGCGATCTCCTGAATCGTCTCCTTGACCGGCTCGCCCGCCCGGTCCTGCCGTCCCGGGTACTGGAAGACCACGACGTCGAAATGCTCGCTGAGCGCCTTGGAGAACGGCCGATAGGTCGATGCGCCGCCACCCGCGTGCGGGCAGATCACCAGCGGCGGGTTGCCCGCGGCGCGGGGTTTGTGGAATTTCCGGATCCATCCGGGTGAACTGGCCATCATTTCCTCACTGCCACATCCGGCGCATCACCAACATCCCGAGGTCGGCGTCGTCGACGACCTCGGTGTCGCCGATGCGGCGGTCGGGGTCGGTCGCGATCGCGCGCAGGGTGTTGCTGAACGCGGTCTCGATGATTCGGGCGTCGTTGTCGTCGAAGGAGTCCTCGGCGTAGAACAGCGCGACCTGCAGCGGTTCGCCCGGGAACAGCAGGTCGGCGGGGAAGATCATGAGCAGCAGCGCGTTGTCGGTGGCGCCGCGGCCCTCGAAGCCGGTCAGCTCGAGCCCGGCGCTGCCGAGCAGCCGCACCAGGTCCGCCCGCCCGGAGGGGTAGGACTGGAACACGAACATGCTGTCGAACAGCCTGCGCGCGCCCGCCGCGCGATTCGCCGAGGTGAGCCGGTACTGCTGGTACTCCATCAGTTCCCAGCGGCGCGACTGCATCTCGGTCAGTTGCGCCCGCCAGCTGCGGTCGGCGGGCAGTCCCACCGCGACCGGGACGGTGTTGACGAAGCACCCGATGGCGCTGTCCACCTCGTCGAGATCGGCGGGCCTGCCGGAGACCACCTCGCCGAAGACCGCCGCGTCGCCGCCGGTCACGAGGGCGAGCACGTTCGCCCAGGCCAGCTGGCACACCACGCTCACGGTGGTGCCGGTCGCCGCGGCCAGTTCGGCGAGGCCGCCGGCCACCTCGTCCGGCACCGGGAAGCGATGCAGCACCGGCATCGAGCCGCCCGGCACCCGGTTCGGCGCGACCAGGCACGGTTGCGCGGCGGCCAGATAGGCGTCCCACACCGCCTCCGTCCGCTGCTCGCGTTCCTCGGTCAGCCGCAGGAACTCCGCGAAGGTGGCCGGATTGCCCTGCGGCTCCTGCGCGGCGCGGCCCGCGTAGGCGGCGAAGATCTCCCGCGGCAGCAACTGGCCGGACCAACCGTCGGTGAGGATGTGGTGCGAGGTGAGCACGAGCATGTGCTCGGCGTCCGGCAGGTGGACGACGGTCGCGCGCATCAGCGGCCCGAGGGACAGATCGAACGCGCCCGCCTGGTCGGTGTCGAGGAAAGCGGTGAGGCGTTCGGCCGCATCTGCGTACCCGCTGTAGTCCACTTCGGCGACCGGGAAGTCCATCCGTTCGGCGATGACGGCGTACGGCTGACCGGCATGCGAGACCGATACGGCCATACGCAGATTGGGGTACCGGTTCAGCACCGTGTCCAGCGCGCCGGCCAGCCGCGGCACGTCCAGTTCACCGCGCACGGTGATGGTGGTCTGCACCGTGTAGGCGTCGCGGCCCGCCGTGCTCAGCGCGGTGAAGTACAGCCCGGCCTGCAGCGGGGCGAGCGGGTACACATCGACGTAGCGGCCGTAGAGCGCGCGCCAGCGGTCCAAATCCAGCTGCGTGACGTCGCGGGCCAGCACATCGCTCGGCGTGAGCCCGACATCGGGGTTGTCCCGCACGGCCGCGACCAGCTCGCGCAGCGCCGCCGTCCACAGCCCGGCGAACTCGCGCACCGCCTCCTCGGCCAGCGGGCCGGACGGGAACCGGAACGAGGCGTGCAGCGTCGGGGTGTCGCCGTCGAGCACCGCGACGGTGTTGACGTCCAGCAAGGCGGGAGCCTGCATCGAGTCGTCGGCGTGGCCGCCCAGATACCCGAATTCCGGTGCGGCGGCCCAGTCGTCGAGCGCGTCGGTCCGCGCGGGGACCGCGAACCGCCCCATGTAGTTGAAGCTCAGCTGCGGCGCGGGATACCGCTCCAGCGCCTGCCTGCCCACCGGGCTGAGGTAGCGCAGCAGGCCCCATCCGATGCCGGAATCCGGCACGGCGAGCAACTGCTCCTTGACCGCCTTCACCGCGGCCACCATGTCGGGCTCCGCCGCGCCCGCCGCGATGTCGAGCGCGACCGGATACGCCGTGGTGAACCAGCCGACGGTGTTGGCCAGATCCACACCGGGGAACAGCGTTTCGACGCGGCCGTGCCGCTCCATGGTGAGCGAGACCGTGTCGGCGTCGGTGTCCCTGGCCCGCCGGAACCGGTGGGTCGCGACGGCGAGCGCCGCCGCCTGGATGTCCAGGAAGTCGCAGCCGAAAGCCTGTGCGGCGGTCGTCATCAAGTACTGGGTGTCGGCGGCGGTCAGCTCCGCGGTGACCTCGCGCGCCGTGGCGACGGTGTCCAGCGCGCCGTCGAACGCGCGGGCGCCGAGCGGCGGATCGGGACGCTCGGCGACGGCCTGCCAAGCCGGGAGTCCGGCCACGATCGCATCCGACTGCGCCAGCCGCACCAGGTTGGTGTTCCACGTCTGCACCGAAGTGCCTTCGTCGGACGCCCCGTCACCGGCCCACAGGTGACGCAGGTCGTCGGTGATGATTCGCCACGAGACGCCGTCCACCACGAGGTGGTGCGCGACGAGCAGCAGCCGCCCGGCGCGACGATCCGCGCTGCGCACCCACGCGGCGCCCACCATGCGACCGGCGGCAGGGTCCAGTTCGGCGCTCAGCTTGCGCAGCTGTTCGCGCAGCGCGGGCTCGGCGTCCTGTTCCCAAGCGGCATCGGCGATCTCGACTTCCGCCACGACCGGGTAGACGATCGGTTCGCCCGGAGTCGGGACGTAGTACGCGGGCGCGCCTTCCGGGCCGGTCGCGATGCGCGCCCGCAGCAGCGGATGACGGTCGATGATGCCGTTGATCACGGTCTGCAGCCGCCGCGGCGAGCTGTCCGCCGGAGTGACCACCGCGATCGCCTGGCTGTAGGCGGAGTGGTCGGCGCGCCGCTCGACGAGCAGCGTGGCGATCGGATTGAGCGGAATCCAGCCCGTGCCGTCGCCCACCTCTGTCAGCGCGGGCGCGGCGAGCGCGTCCAGCGGCTCGGTGGCGGCGGCGATCGCCGCGATGGTGCGCGCCTCGAACAGCGCGCTGGTCGTGATCAGCCATCCCCGCTTCTTCAGCGCCGACGCCATCCGGATCGCGGTGATGGAGTCGCCGCCGAGCGCGAGGAAATCGTCGTCGGCCGCGAGGTGGGTGTGCTCGGCGATGCCCAGCACCTGCCGCATCGCCTCGGCCACCGCCAGTTCGGCGCCCGCGCGCAGCGCCCGGCCCTGCCCGGTGCTGCCGCCCAGGTCGGGCACCGGCAGCGCCTTTCGGTCGAGCTTTCCGTTCGCGGTCAGCGGCAGCGCCGCCAGTTTCACCAGGGCGGAAGGGATCATGTAGTCCGGCAACCGCTCGGCGAGCTGCGCTTTGACGGCCTCGGTGTTCGCGGCGTCGGTACCCGCGGCGAGCGCCGATCCCGGCTCGGCCACGTAGTAGGCCACCAGCACCGTGTCCGTTTCGCGTTCGATCGCGACGGCGGCGGCCGAGGCGATGCCCGGCACCTGACGCAACACCGTGCCGACCTCGCCGAGTTCGATGCGGTGCCCGCGGATCTTGACCTGATCGTCGGCCCGGCCGAGGTATTCCAGGCTGCCGCTGGGATGCCAGCGCACGATGTCGCCGGTGCGGTACATCCGCGCGCCGGGCTCGTCGGCGAACGGGCAGGCGACGAAAGCGGCCGCGCTCAGGCCGGGCCTGCGGTGATAGCCCTGCGCCAGCTGGATCCCGCCGAGGTAGAGCTCGCCGGTGACGCCGGGCGGCACCTGACGCAGGTGCTCGTCGAGCACGTAGACGTTCGAATTCCATTCCGGCAGGCCGATCAACGCCGACCGGAACTCCTGCGGCCGCGCCAGCGCACCGGCGAAGTTCTCGTGGGTGAGGTCCATCGCGGCCTCGGTCGGTCCGTACAGGCTCAGCACCGTGCCGCCGAAGACCCGGCTGGTCTCCTCCACCAGCGGCGGCGGCACCGCCTCGCCACCGAGGTAGACGAAACGCATCGAGCGCAGCCGGTCCGGATCCGGTCCGGCGTCGAGGAAGGCGCGCACCACGCTCGGCACCAGCGACACCTGGGTGATCCGGTGCCGGTGGATGATCGCGGCCAGCGCCTCCACGTCGGCCTGCCACCAGTCCGGCGGCGGCAGCACCGTGGCCGAGCCGGTGCACAGCGCGTTCACCAGCTCGAACACCGACACATCGAAGCCGATCGGGGCCTTCTGCAGGATGCGCTCGGCTCCGAAGCCGAGATAGTCGCGCATCCACTGCACGTGGTTGGCGACCGCGCGATGGTTGATCACCACGCCTTTCGGCCTGCCGGTGGTGCCCGAGGTGTAGAGCAGGTAGGCGGCGTCCAGGGGGTGGATCGGGCGGGACAGCTCCACTTCACGGATCGGCGAATCGTCGTGGCCTGCGAGCTCGGCGACGGTTTCCGGCGCGTCCAGGTCGATCACCGCGATGCCTTCGACGGCAACGGTTTCCGCCGCGGCCAGCACCAGCAGGGCCGGCTCGGCGTCACCGAGCATGTACTCGACGCGATCGGCCGGATAGCTGGGGTCGACGGGAACATAGACCGCCCCGGCCCGCAGCACGGCGGCGAACGCCACCGGTAGTCGCTCGCTGCGTTCGGCGTAGACGCCGACGCGGTCGCCGTTGCGGACGCCGTGCGCGAGCAACAGTCTGGCGAATCGGTTGACCCGCGCGTCGAATTCGGCGTAGCTCAGTTCGATGTCGCCGAACACCACGGCGACGCGGTCCGGATGGGTCGCGGCCGAATGCCGGATCATCGCGTCCACGGTGTCCCGCTCGATCGGCACGACATCGCCGCGCGACCAGGTCCGCACGGCGAGTTCGTCCGACGGGGTCAGCACCAGCAGCCGGTCCACCGGCACATCGATCGCGGCGGCGGCCAGCGTCCGGTCGATGTAGTCGTGCAGCCGCTCGATGGTGGCGGCGTCGAAGAGATCGGTGCGATAGGTGATCTGCACGTCCACCCGGTCGGCGTGCATGAACGCCTCGACCGCGACGGGCAGCAGCGACGCGCCGTGGTCGGCCAGCTGCCAGCTGGTGACCGCGCCGGGCAACTGCGGGCCGTCGATCTTCTGGTGCAGGAACAGCACCATGGTGTCGAACAGCCGCGATCCGACATTGCCCGTCGCCTTGTTCACCGCGCGGACCAGCGCTTCCTGCGGGAAGTGCTTGTGCCGGAACGCTTCGGTGGTCACCTCGCGCACATGCTCGATCAGGTCGCCGAACGTGGCCGGGCGGTCGCCGCCGCGTACTCCGGTGAACCGCAGCGGCAGCATGTTGCTGAAGTTGCCGATCAGCAGCTCCATACCGGACTCTTCCCGGTTGGCGACCGTGGTGCCGACGACGATCTCGGTCTGCCCGGTCATCTGGCGCAGCGCGACGTAGTACGCCGCCAGGAACACCGCGAACGGCGTCGCGCCGCAACGGGCGCTCAGCGCACGGAGATTCGCGTCCGCGGTGGTCGTGAGCAGCCGGTCCAGCCGTGCGCCGCGCTCGGTGACAGTGACCGGCCGCCGGTTGTACGGCAGCTGGAGTTCGGGCACGTCGCCGTCGAAGCGCCCGGCCCAGAACGCCTCGTCGGCGGCGTGGTCCTGCTCGGCGAAACGATCCTGCTCCCACTCGGCGAAATCGGCGACCTGCAGGCGCGGCGGCTCCACCCGGATCGCACCGGCCAGCGCTTCCCGGTAGAACCGCTCCACGTCGCGCGACAACGCGGGCAGCGTCATGCCGTCCCAGGCGATGTGCTGGATCACCAGCACCACCGTCAGAGTGCGCGCGTCGGTGCGCGCGAACGTCAGCCGCATGGACGACTCGCGGGACAGATCGAAGCTCTCGTGCGCGGCCGCGGCGACCAGCGCGTCCAGTTCGGCGCGCGCCTGCGGCGCGGGCAGTGCGGTGAGATCGACCTCGCGCACCCGCGGCGGCAGGTCGGCGTGGATGAGCTGGTAGGGCTCGCCCTGCTCGTCGTTGTGGTAGGTGGTGCGCAGCACCTCGTGACGCCGCGCCAGCGCGAGGAAGGCGCGACGCAGCGCGTCGTCGACCACCTCGCCTTCGAAAGTGAGCGCGAGACAGAGGTTGTAGGCAGTGCTGTCCGGTGCGATCTGCAGATGCGCCCATACATAACGCTGCCCGAACGACAACGGCGCGCGGGCCGGGTCCCGGCGCACCGGCACCGTGGGCGCCGCGGCCAGCCCTTCTTCCGCGAGCCGGGCCCGCATCGCTTCCTGTAGCTCTTCCAGCGATCGCATCTGCGTCACACCAATCCTCGTGGGACAGAACCGAGCGGGTCGTCAGACCGCGGCGGGCTCGGGAACACTCACCTGCGCGAGTTCGAGCAGAATCCGGCTGACGCGCTCCAACCGGGCCGGATCCGCTTCCGCGGCACGCAGTCGGGCGGCGATCCCGCGCACCGTCCTGCCCTCGAAGACGCCGGTGACGCCGAAGCCGGACACCGCGAGCAGGCCGCGCACCTGACCGGTGAACGTGGTCGCCAGAATCGAATTGCCGCCCGCGTCGAAGAAGTCGGTGGCGACACCGATCCGGTCCACGCCGAGCACCTGGGCGGCGATGAACTCGACCGCCGCCTCCACCTCGTCGGCAGGCGGCACATAGGTGATGCGCGCCGCCGCGTCGTCCGCGCCCAGCCTGCGCCGGATCGCGGCGCGGTCCAGCTTGCCGTTGGCGGTCAGCGGGATGTCGGCCAGCACCTCGATGACGTCGGGGACCATGTAGGCGGGCAACAACTCCCGCAGTGCGGCGGCGACGGCGTCGGCGGTCACTTCGGCATCCGCGCGCACCGCAGCGGCCAGCCTGCCCGCCTCGGTGAGCAGTGCGACCGCCTCGTCCACGCCGGGCAGCGCGGCCAGCGCCGACTCCACTTCGCCCAGCTCGACGCGGTAGCCGCGGATCTTCACCTGGTGATCGGCGCGGCCGAGGAAGTCGACCGTTCCGTCCGGCAGGTAGCGGGCCAGATCACCGGTGCGGTACCAGCGCACGCCGTCGCGTTCGGCGAACCGTTCGGCGGTGCGCTCGGGATCGCCGCGGTAGCCGTCGGCGACGCTCGCCCCGCCGATCCACAGCTCGCCGGGCACCCAGTCCGGGCAGTCCTCGCCGCGCTCGTTGACCACGCGCAGCCGGACATTGGGCAGCGGGGCGCCGTAGGGGACGTTGTCCCATTCGGCGGGGAAGTCGTCGGTCACCTCGCACACCGTCGAGTGGATCGCGGTCTCCGTGGTGCCGCCGAGCCCGGCGAAGCGCAGACCGGGCACGGCGGCGCGCATCCGCTGCGCGAGTCGAGTCTTCACCCGATCGCCGCCGGTCAGCACGACGCGCAGCGAGCGAAGCTGTTGCGGGCTCGCGGTGTCGGCCAGCATGGTGACCAGGCCGGGCGCGCAGTTCAGTACCGTCACGCCCGCCTCGGCGATCAAGGCCGCCCATGCCGCGGCGTCGCGCTCGGTGTCGGCGTCCACGCAAGCCAGCGCGCCGCCATGGGACAGCGGGGCGAAGATGTCGTAGACGGACAGATCGAAGCCGAGCGCGGACAGGCCGATGGTGCGGTCGTCCGCGCCGATGCCGAACCGGGTGTCGATGGCGTCGATGGTGTTCGCCGCGGCGCGGTGGCTCACTTCGACGCCCTTGGGCTCGCCGGTCGAGCCGGAGGTGAACAGCACGTAGGCCACGGCGTTCGGGTCGGTGTCGTGCGCGCGGTCCAGTCGCGGGCCTGCGAGCGCGTCGGCGAGCGTCAGCCCGGTGACGCCATCGGGCAGCTCGGCCGGTTCGTCCAGCAGCGCCACGGAGACCGCGCCGCGCCGCAGGATGCGATCGCGCCGGGCGTTCGGTTGATCGGTGCCGATCGGCAGGTAGGCGGCTCCGGCCGCGAGCACGCCGAGCACGGCGGGTATCTGCCGGTGGCCCTTCGCCACGATGACGGCCACCGTGTCGCCGGGACGAACGCCCGCCGCGGTCAGCGCGTGTCCGACCGCGAGGGCTTGGTCCGCCAGTTCGCCGTAGCTGCTCGTCCCGCTGTCGCGCCAGTACAGCGCGATGCGCTCGGGGTGGTCGCGCGCCGCGTCGAAGAACGCGCCGTGCAGGGTGCGCGCGCCGAGGTCGGCGTCGGTGTCGTCGGCCGCGGCCCGGACCGCACGCTGGGCCGCGGGCAACTCGATGCGCAGATCCGCCGTCCAGTCGGCGTCCGGTTCGATCAGCGCCTCCAGCGTGCGACGGAACTGCTCGAACATGGCCTCGGCCACGCCCTCTGGCAGCGCGTCCCTGCGGATGTCCCAGTTCACCAGCAGGCCACCGGACAACTCCGCCACCTGGGCGTCCAGATCCACCTGCGGACCCTGCGACATGATCCACACCGGCTCGCCGAACACCCGGGTCACGCGCTCGGAGAACAGCTCACCGAGATCCAGGCCCGAGGTGAACACCACCGACGGGGTGACCGGGGCGCCGCGCTCGCGGCCGAGGTCGCGCAGCACGTCCAAGCCCTCGTAGGCGGAATGCGCCGCGCAGGTGTGCAGTTCGCGCTGCAACCGCTTGGCCCGCGCCACCATCGACTCGGTCTCGCGTGCGTCCACGTCCACCAGCACCGAGTTGGTGAAATCGCCCACGACCCGGTCGATGTCGTCGTGCAGCGGTTCGCGGTTGAACAGCGGCAGGTTGAGCAGGAAGCGCTGCCGCGCCGACCAGCGCGCGATGGTCTCGCTGAACACGGTGGCCAGGGCGACCGCCGGGGTCACGCCGTTGCCGTGGGCGTTCGCGTGCAATCGCGCCTTCGCCTCGGCGTCGAACCAGTGATGCAGGCGGATGCTGCGCGACGGGTCGGGACGATCGCTCTCCGGCACCACCGGCAGCGAGGGGATGTCGGGCAGGTCGCCGATCTTGCCCGCCCACCACCGCGCGTCGGCCGAGTTGTCCTTGGCGGTGCGCTCCTTCGCGGCGAGGTACTCGCGGAAGGTGCAGCCGATGGGCGTCAGCGCATCGTCGTCGGCCTCGTACAGCGCGGCCAGATCGTCGAGAATCCTGCGGTAGCTCTGGGCGTCCGCGGCGACCATGTCCACATCGAGATGCAGCCGGTGCTTTCCGCCCGGCAGGACGGTGACCGCGATGTCCACCACCTGACCCGCCGCGACGTCCATGCGCTGGTGGCTCTTGTCCTGCCGGATCCGCTCCAGCTCGACTTCGATCGCGCCGGTGTCGTGGCCGTCGCGCAGGTCGTTCGCGTGGAAGACCGGCACCAGCGGCTCGGGCAGAATCCGCTGGGTGCCGCTGTCGGAGAACTGGGCCCGCAGCATGTCGTGCCTGCGCAGCAGCCGCCCGACCGCGCGCCGCATACGGTCGGCTTCCAGTCCGGCGCCGTCGAATTCGACGTACAGGTGCGCGGCGACGCCGCCGAGCCGCTGGTCCTGCCTGCGGCCGACCCAGTAGGCGTGCTGCATGGTGGCGAGCGGGAATTCGTCCGACTCGGGGGCGATTTCGGTCGTGGGGGCCTGCGCCGCGGCCTCGGTTGCGGTTTCCCCGGCCCGGCTCGCCGCGAGCAGTTCGGCCCACGCGGCGATGGTCGGTTGCAGTGCCAGATGGGAGCTGCGCACGTCGTAGCCCTGCTTGCGCCATTGCGCGGCCAGACGCATCAGCTTCATCGAGTGCATGCCCAGACCGACGAGATCGTCGTCGTCGCCGATGGTTTCCGGAGCCACTCCCAGGTCCGTCGCAACGATCTCGCGAACTTCCGCCTTGCCGAGCATCAGACTCCTCACCGCACCGAACACCGGCCTGCGCATTTAAAAGGCAAGCCTTGCCTAACTTAATGGATCCTAACCCATAGACCCCGTCATGCGGCAGAGTGTGGTTGCCTAACCTACGCACGCACCGTTCCGGCTCCGGCATTCACCCGGCTACCTCCGGATCGGCGAGGACCGCCGTCCAGCGCGTCAAGCGCTTTTCGACCTCGGCCTCGTCGAACACCGCTGAATTCACGTCGAATTGAGCGACCAGCACCGGCCCGTCCGCCCTCGGCACCACCGCTGTGGTGATGTCCACGGTGAAACGCAGCGGCAGATCCGGATGCGCCGCGATGCCGAACTCGGCGGTGAACTCCGCCAGCGGCGCGGGTGTCCACGGACCGGAGCCGAATCGCAAGAGATCGAACCGGCCGAGGTGATTGAGGCGCAACTGGCCGCGCGCGTCGAGCGTGCGCTCCCGCACCGGGGCCGCGCCCGAGCCGGGAGTCCACGCCTGGGCCGCGGCGAGCGGAACGAGCACGGTCTCTTCGACGGTGAACCAGCCGACCTGCCTGCTGTCGTCGTCGGCGGGCCTGCCGTGCGATTCCCTGGTCACCGCGACCCGCCCGGCGGCGTCGGCGCTGTCGGCGAAGCCGCGCGCACAGGCCAGCAGCAGGAAATCCTCCAGCGGCACGTCGTTCTCGGCGGCGGCGTCCAGCAGCCGGGCGGTCCGCCGCGCGTCCAGCTCGACCACCCGCTGCCACGCCTTGCCCGCTCGATCGACGGCGGGGTCGGTCAACCTGCCGCCCAGTGGCGTGCCCAGTATCGGCGGGGTCGCCGCTGGCGCGTGGATCGGCCCCGGCTCGGGCCTGGACTCGTTGACCGGCGGCTGCCCTTCGGCGAGCCTGCGCAGGTCGTCACCCAGGATGAGCCAGGAGACCACGTCCACCGCGAGATGGTGGATCGACAGCAGCAGCCGCTTGCCTTCCCGGCCGTTCAGCAACGTGGCGGCCATCATGCGGCCTGACTCGGGGTCGAGCCGGTCCACCGTGGCGGCCAGCCGGGCCGCCGCGGCGCCCGATTCGTCGTCGGCGATCTCGAATTGCTCCGCGACGCCGGAGGATTCGCCGACCATCAGCACGGGTGTCCGCTCCGCCGTCCAGTCCAGCCGGGAGCGCAGCGTGGGATGCGCGGAGGCCAGCGCCTCCAGCCGGTCGACGATGTCGGCGGGCGTCGCGTCCACCGGCACCGTGAGCACTTGGCTCTGCGCCAGGTAGCGATAGTCGCCGTTGGCGATGATCTCGTGCGCGAGCGCGGTCAGGGGGATGACCGTACCCGCAGGCACCCGCGGCGCTTCCTCGGGTTGCTCCGCGCTCGACAGGACCGCCGCCAGCTGCCGCAGATCCGTCGCCGCGAGCACGTCCTCGGCGCGCACCCGGAAGCCCGCGCCGCGCAGGCGCGACACCAGATCGATGACGCCGATGCTGTCGATGCCGAGGTCCAGCAGGCTGTCGTCGAGTCCGACCCCCGCGGTGGCGTCGCCCATCGCGGCGATCACCTCGAGCAGCGCGCGCTCGGTCTCGGTCGCGGGCGCACCGCCCCGCGTTTCGCGCGCGGGCCGGGCGAGCAACGCCGTCGCCGCCTGCACGTCGAGCTTGTCGTTGCGATTCAACGGAATCCGATCGACGTGCACGATGCGGCTCGGGACGAGGAATTGGGGCAGCCGCCGGGCGAGCGCGGCGCGGATCTCCTCGACCGAGCGATCCGCGACCACCAGCGCGCCGAGCCTGGTCCGGCCGTTCTCGACGAACGCTAGCGCCGCCGCATGCTCGACGCCGCGCAGTTCCCGCAGCACCACGGTGGCCTCGTCCGGCTCGACCCGGTAGCCGTTGATCTTGACCTGACTGTCGGCCCGTCCCTCGTACACCACGGTCGCCGCGTCGGTGCGCCGCACCAGATCACCGGTGCGATAGCGCCTTCCGCGCGGCCCCGCGACGAACGCCGCGGCGGTGGTGCCCGGCCTGCCGAGATAGCCCAGCGCGAGCTGCGGCCCCGAGAGGTACAGCTCCCCGTGACCGCCCGGCGGCACCGGGCGCAGCCGATGATCGAGCACTTCGGCGGTCATGCCGTCGAACGGACGTCCGATGGTGGGCCCCTCGTGCTCGAGCACGTCGGCCATCAGCGCTTCCACCGTGGTCTCGGTGGGCCCGTAGAAGTTGATCACCCTGGTGCCGTCGAGCGCGCGCAACCGCGCCCAGGTGTCGAGCGAGATGGCCTCGCCGCCGAGCGCCAGCACCCGCAGCGGGCAGTGCTCGCGACCGTCGCGCTCGAGGAAGAGCCCGGAGACGATCAGCCTGCTCAGCATCGACGGCGACGTGTCGAAGACATCGATGCGATGGCGTTCGATCGCCGCGACCACCTGTTCGGCGTCCGTGCGCACCTTGTCGCCGAGCAACACGACGGTGTGCCCGCTCAGCAGGGCCACCGTCGGCTGCCATGCCGCGTCGAAGCCGGTGGACCAGCCGTGCCCGACGCGCAGCCGCCGTCCCGCCTCCGCCGCCACCGGCGCGAGGATGCGGCGCTCGTGGTTCGCCCAGTGGTTGAGCAGCGCGCCGTGGGACACCGCAACGCCTTTCGGCCTGCCGGTGGTGCCGGAGGTGAAGACGGCGTAGAACGGCGTGGTCGGGCCCGGCCGTGGTCCCTCGGCGGGACGTCGCTCGCGGTCCCCGGCCAGGTGCAGTTCGCCGTGCGGGCCGGTACCGGCATGCCGCACGTCCGCGCACTCCGCGAGCACATCGCCGAAGGCTTGATCGGCGAGCACGACTCGCGCACCGGACGTTTCCAGGATGTAGGCCAGCCGATCCGCGGGCGTAGCGGGATCGACGTGCACGCACAGCGCGCCGATCCGCCCGATCGCGAACGGAGCGTGCAACACTCGGCGATCCCGTGGCAACACGACGGCGACCGCGTCACCCGCGCGCACTCCGGCGCTGCGCAAGCCTTCGGCCAGTGCCGTGACGGCGGCGGCGAATTCCGTGAACGTCTGTTCGCCGTCCTCGTCCACCACGGCGACCGCGTCACCCGCGCGCGCGGCCGCGGCGAACAACGCGTCCGGCACCGTCGGGTGTTCCGCCGCGCGCGGCACGGGCGCGACCAGGGCCGCGGGTTCGTCGTCCAGCAGGATGTTCACGTCGCACGCGCGGGTCGCGGTCACCATGCGCCGCACCACCTCGGCGAAACGCCGTGCCAGCCGGTCCGGTTGGAATCGGGACACCAGGTCGGGCCGGACTTCGACCCGCACGATCAGCTCGTCTTGCTCGACCACCGGGACGACCGCGATCGGATAGTGGCTCGGCGAATCGACCCGCCGCGGCAGCATCGTCGCGCCGCCCGCCATCGGCATCCGTTCCGTCACGGCGCCCAGCGGCGTGTTCTCGAAGACCAGCAGGGTGTCGAAGAGCTGCCCGATACCGGCCTGACGGGTGATCTCGGCGACCCCCAGATACTCGTGTGCGCGCAGCAGGGCCACCTCGCGCTGCAGTTGCGCGCCGATCGCCGCCGGCGCGCGCTCGTCGGCGCGGACCCGGACCGGAATCGTGGTGACCAGCGCGCCGACCAGCCGGTCGGCGTTGGGCAACGAGGCGTCGCGGCCGGAGGTGGTCTGACCGAAGACGACATCGTCGCGGCCGGTCAGCCCGGAAAGCACTCGCGCCCAGGCCATTTGCAGCACGGTGTTCAGCGTCAGGCCGTTGCGCCGCGCCCAGCCGGTGACCGTCGCGGTGGACGCGCGATCCAGCCGGGTCTGCCCCAGCACCGGGATATCGGCCTGGGCGGGCGGGGCCAGCATCGGCATGGGGGCCAGCCCCGCGAGCGCTTCGCTCCACGCCCGCACCGACTCCGCGGTGTCGCGCGAGGCCAGCCATGCCGCGTGGTCGCGCAGCGGCGGAGCGGGCGGCAGGGTCGCGCCCGCCCCGGCGTGCAGTGCGATGAGGTCGGCGAACAGCAGCGGGATCGACCAGCCGTCCACGACGATGTGATGGGCGGTGCAGATCAGCTCGTAGTCGCGCGCGCCGACCCGTGCCGCGGTCACCCGGAACAAGGGGCCGTTGTCCAGGTCGATGCGCTTGCGGCCCTCCGCCCAGTACAGCAGCATGGCGGCGGCGGCGGGATCGTCGGCGTCGCGCAGATCCACCTCCTGCCAGCCGATCCGGCCCGCCGAGGTGATCACGAGCACCGGATGCGGCAGGCCGTCGGTGACCACCGCGCCGCCCAGATGGGGATAGCGGGTCAGCAATTGATCGAATGCGGTCCGCAGCGGCGCGATGTCGGCCAGGTTTTCGATCCGGACCGCGAAGGTGACCAGATACGGGTCCACCGGGCCGGACAGGGAACTGACCGAGTACAGACCGCGTTGCAGCGGAGAGAGCGCTACGACATCGAGGATTCGCGGTGCGCTCACGACGCGCCGAATCTCTTGCCGAGGGTGGCCAGCGCCGCGGGATCGAGGCCGGAGGCGGCCATCGGCGCGACAGTGGCGGTTTGCGGCTGCGCCGGCGCCGCGTCGGTCAGCTGCGACGCCAGCTCCTGGATCGACGGATGCGCGAACACTGTTTGCACGTCCAGCGCGTACCCCTGCTCCCCGAGTTCGGTGACCAGGCGCAACGCGGCGATGGAGTCGCCGCCGAGTGCGAAGAACGTGTCGGCGCGGCCGATCTCGTCATCGTCGTCGAACTCGAGCACCTTCCTGATCGCCGCCGCGATCAAGGTCTCCGCCTCGGTCTGCGGCGGGCCGCCGAGACCAGGTCCGCCGAACCCGTCACCCGCTGCCGCTGCCGCGAACAGCGCGATCTCGGCCTGCTCGTCGCGGCCCTGCGCGAAGGCGGCGCACAGCGCCTCCAGGTGGGCGGCGAACTCGCCCGCCGCCGCGAAGGCGGAAGTGAACTCGATCGTCACGGTGGCGTCCTGCGCGCCGGTCACGACGTCGACGACCAGATCGACGCCGTGTGGACGGCCGGAGCGCCGCATCGTCTCCCGCACAGCGAAGTCGGCGGTCACGATGCCGGGCCGCTCGGCGCGCACCCCGAGCAGCGCTTGGAACAGCGCACCGGTCGTCACCGCCGCCGCGCCCTTCAGTTCGTGGGTGAGCCGCTCGATGCGGGCCGTCGCGTGCGCGCGGGCCTCGGCGAGGCGCTGCCCGGCGACCGCCAGCAGTTCGCGCGGTCCTGTGGTCGGATCGAGGCGCAGCACAAGGTGATTGGCGAAATTGCCGAGGCTGTGCTCGGTCTGATCGGTGCGGGCCGGATCGATGACGCCGATCAGGACGTCATCACCGAGGCCCGCGTCCCGCAGCGCCCGCGCCAGCACCGCGGCGAACGCCGCCGTCGTCTCCTGCTCGCCGCGCAGCGCCGACAGCGTCGCGGCGGGAACCGTGAAGCTGTGCCGCGTAGGGCCGGTGGCATCGCCCGGCACCGGCACAGCCCGCTCGGGCAGCTCCGCGAGCCGTTCGGTCCAGTAGGCCAGTTCGGGCGCGTCCCGATTGGCCAGGGCGCGCAGCTGCGTGGCGACGTACGCGCGGTACTGCGAGGTCGCCGGCTGCGCGGTGCCGAGTTCATAGGCCGCGAACAGCGCCTCGGTCAGCAGTTCGAGACTGCGGTCGTCGGCGGCCACCGGATGCACCGCGATCGAGACGACGGCGCGATCGCCCGAGTCGTAGCGGCGAATCCGGATCGGCAAGCCGCGCACCAGGTCGAATCGGTGCTCGGCGTCGGCGTGCAGCGCGGGGCCGAGCGCGGCGGCGTCGGCGTGGACCACCTCGACCACCGTGTCCGGCACCGGCAGCACACGCTGATACGGCATGCGCCGGTCGTCCGGGAAGACGCTGCGCAGAATCTCGTGCTCGGCCAGCAGCGCGGCCGCGGCCTGCTCGAAGGCGTCTCCGTCGAGTTCACCGGTGATCTCCAGCGCGACGAACAGATTGGCTGCGGGCACCCGGCGCAACCGTTCGGGCAGCAGCGCCGCCTGCTGTGCGAGCGACAGCGGCGTGCCCCGGTCACCGGTGGTGGCCCCGTTCACGGACGAATCCGACATTGCGTTCCTTCCTTACTTACCGACGGCCGCGAACGTCGGGTCGAGCTTGTCGAGCACGTACGGCACCGAAAGAGCCGTGGGGGTGTTGATGGCGCTGATGGTGGTCACGTCGACGAACGCGATGCCGTTGTTGCGCACCGACGGCAGCTCCGCGTATCCGGGCAGCTGCTTGAACTTCTCCGCGAATACCGGCATCGCGCCGCAGATCAGCAGGTCGGAGGTGAGGTCGCCGAGCCGCTCCGGCGACAGGGCCAACCGGCCGCCCGCGGGCGCCTCCTGCGCGATCTTCTGGGGGATGTCCATGCCGAGCCGGGTGAACAGCGCCGCCGAACCGTCCTTCGGGTCGGCGAGCACCATCAACTGGGCGGGACCGGTCAGCATGCAGGTCAAGAAGGTCTTGCCGCGCAGCTTCGGGTACTTGGCGCCGACCGCGTCGATGCGGGCCTCGACGTCGGAGACGACCTTGCTCGCCTCGGTTTCCCGGTGCAGCACCTTGCCGAGCGTGTTCACCTGATCGGCCCACCGGTCGACCTGCGCGCCCGGCGTCACCGGGCCGATGGTCGGAGCCAGCTTGGACAGCTTGTCGTACATCGCTTTGTCGACCATGAAGCCGGGCACCAGGATCAGGTCCGGCTCCAGCGCCGCGATCTGTTCGACGATGTCGCCGCCCATGCTCAGCGCCTTTGCCTGCGCGAGCGAGTCCGGCGCCCACGGGGGCTTGGACTGCGCGCCGATGGAGATGTTGTCGGCGAAACCGACCGGCGTCACCCCCAGCGCGAGCGTGGCGTCGAGCCATTGGTTGCCGAGGGTGACCACGCGCTGCGGGGTGCCGGAAACCTCGGTCTCCCCCAGGCTGTGCGTGATCTTCACCGCGCCGTCGGCGCTGTCGTCGCCGGTGCTGGAGCCGCAGGCCGCCAGCGAGCAGACCAGGCTCAGCGCGAGCGCGGCCAGACCCATCCGGCCGAGCGTGCCCCGGCGCGGACGCCCCGTAGTTCGGACCGTGTTCATTTCGTCAGCTCCTTGTCGAGATTCAGCCACCCGTCGGTGTCCCACCAGCCGCGATCACCGGTGCGGACCAGCCGGCCGCCCACCAGATAGGGGTCGGCGACCCACCGCGCCGCGTCGGCCGGCGCGCCGAGCCCGGCTCCGCCCACGTAGACATCGCCGATCACCCCGGGCGGCACCGGACGCCGCGCGGCGTCGAGCACCAGCACCCGCGCACCGGGAATCGGCCTGACCCGGCCGCTGCCGTCCAGCGGTCCCCTGGCCACCGGCCCGGCGTATTCGGGCACGCCGTAGCAGGCGACCGCGACCGAATCCGCCGACATCGCCGCCAGCCGGGTGGACAGCGTCGCGGGCGCGTCGACGCCCGCCACGTCCCAGCGCCGGACACTGGGCAGTTGCGGCAGTTCGTCCGCGAGCGCGACCGCGGTCACCGGCGCCAGCACCACGTGGGTCACCGCGTGCGCGGCGACGAGTTCGGCCAGCGCGACCGGATCGACCCGTTGCGCCTCGGTGGCGACCAGCAGACTGGCGCCGTCGGCGAGCGCGGCGAGCAGTTCCACAACGGCGCGCCGCGCGTCGCCGGTCACCGCGAGCAGCCGCACGTCGGGCGCGGCGAAGGCGGGATCGGCGCTGCGCGAGCGCTGGTGCGCGGCGACGGCGCGGCGATCGGCGACCGCGGCCGCGAGCGCGTCGTCCTCGCCGTGCGCGATCGTGCGCGCGAGCAAGGCGACCAGCGTGTCCACCGGATGCGCCGACGTCGCGCGCGGCGCGGCCAGTCGCTCGAAGAGCGCGTCGTAGGTGAGAGATTCGCCCGCGCACAGCAGGGCGCGACGCGGGCCTGGAACGGTGCGCGCCGAGCGGATCAACTCTTCGACGCCCGGCACGTCCGACAGCGCGACGCCGTTGGCCCACTCGCCGAGCACCCGCCTGCGCTGCTCCCCGCTCAGATCGTCGCGCGTTCCCGCGGAACTCGCTTCCAGCGCGGCGGCGAGCTCGGCGACCGTCGGGGTGTCGAACAGCACGCGGACATCGATCTCCACGCCGAACTCCTCCCTTATCCAGGCCAGCAGCCGATTGGCCAGCAGCGAATGCCCGCCGAGTTCGAAGAACGAGTCGTCCGCGCCCACTCGGTCCAGGCCGAGAATCCTGGCGTACTGCTCGGCGAGCCGGATCTCGCCTGCGGTGCTCGGTTCCCGGTACGCGTGCGCCGCGCCGCGCACCGGCTCCGGCAGCGCGCGGCGATCGAGCTTGCCGTGCGCGGTCAGCGGAATCTCCGCCAGGACCGCGAAAGCGGCGGGCACCATGTGATCAGGCAGGACGGCCGCCGCGTGCGCCCGGATCTGGTCGAGATCGATGTCGTCCTCGGCCGCCACCACGTAGGCGGCGAGCATCGGACCGATCGCGGCGTCGGTCACCGCGACGACCTCGCAGCGCGCCACCGCGGGATGGCCCGCGATGGCGGCCCGCACTTCGCCGAGTTCGATCCGGTGACCGCGCACCTTCACCTGTTCGTCGGCGCGGCCGACGAATTCGAGCACGCCCGCCTCGTCCCTGCGGGCCAGATCGCCGGTGCGGTACATGCGGCTGCCCGGCCGGTACGGATCGGCGACGAACCGCTCCGCGCTCGATCCCGGCCGGTCGAGATATCCGCGCGCCAATTGCGTTCCACCCAGATATATTTCGCCGACGACGCCGGAGGGCACCGGGTGCAGGCGAGCATCGAGCAGATAGACGTGGACGTTGCGGTTGGGCACGCCGATCGGCACGATCCCGGTGCCCTGCGGGCCGTCGACGGTGAAGTGCGTCGCCGACACCACCGCCTCGGTGGGTCCGTAGTGGTTGCGCAACTCGGCATCGAAGACACCCGCGAATCGGTCGGCGACCTCGCCGAGCAGCGCTTCCCCGCCGACCGGGACGTAGCGCAGCGCCTGCCACTCGCTGACTTCCGGCAGCATCAGGAACGTGCTCAACTGGGAGGGCACCATGTGCAGCACGGTCACACCGCAGCGTTCGATCAGGTCCGCCACGTACGGGATGTCCCGGAAGGCACCGGGTTTGGGGATCACCAGACTCGCGCCGACGGTGAGGGTCACGAAGATGTCCAGCAGCGAGGCGTCGAAACTCAGCGGCGCCGATTGCAGCAGCCGGTCGGCCGCGGTGATGCCGCCCTCCGCGGCGAAGCCGGTCAGGTGCTCGGCGAGCGCCGCGTGCGGCACCGGCACGCCCTTGGGCTTGCCGGTCGAGCCGGAGGTGTAGAGCACGTAGGCGAGATTGTCCGGCCGCAGCGGGCGCACGCGTTCGGCGTCGGTCGGCGCGTGCGACGGCAGGCCCTCGGCGGCCTGCTCGGCGGCCGCCAGCTCGTGCTGCCCGAGCCGCAGGCGGGGACCGGCCGCGCGATCGAGTGCGTCGACTCGATCGGCCGGGTCGGCGGGGTCGATCGGCAGGTAGGCCGCGCCCGCCGCGAGCACGGCGAGCACCGCGACGACGAACTCCACGGAGGTGGTCAGTCGCAGCACGACGACGTCCTCGGTCCCGATTCCCTGCCGGATCAGCCAGTGCGCCAGCCGGTTGGCCCGGCTGTGCAGCTCGGCGTAGGTGAGGGTGACCGGCGCCGTGTTCGCCAAGCCCGGCGCGATGATCGCGACCGCGTCCGGGGTGGCGGCCACGCGCCGTTGCAGCAGCGCGGGCACGGTGGTCGGCGGCGTGCCGACCAGTTCGCCGTGCGACAGCGCCGCGACGCGTTCCCGCTCCGCCGCCGGGAACAACTCGAGATCGCCCACCGCGCGGGTCGGCTCGGTCACCGCCGCGCCGACCAGATGCAGGTAGTGCCGCAGCAACTGCTCGACGACCGCGTCCGGCAGCAGGTCCGCGGCATATTCGGCTTCCAGGTGCACGCCCCGCTCGTCGAGCACCACGTTCAGGCGCAGCGGCAACTGGGCCACCGACCCGCCGAATTGCACTCCGTGCGCGGTGACGCCGTCGAAGTCGAATCCGCGCGCGCTCTCGCGCACCCCGAAACCGACGCTCACCAGCTGCTCCAGCCCGTCGCGTCCGTCGGCGCGATCCGGGTTGACCTCACGGACAACGCGATCGATGCCGACATGCTGGTGCGCGAATCCCGCCGCGCAGCTCTCGGCTACGAGCGCGACGAAATCGGCGAAGGAATGTTCCGGAGCGAACCCGGCGCGCAGCAGCAGCGTGTTGCCGAAGTACCCGATGGCCGACACCGCGGCGGGACCTCGGTTGGACACCGGCACCGCCACCAGGAAATCCGTCGCGGCGGTGTAGCGGTGGATCACCGTGTAGTAGGCGGCCAGCAGCACCGCGAACGGCTTGGTGTCGTAGTCGCCCGCGAAGGCGTACACCTGGTCCACGAGTTCGGCGGGCACGTCCAGCACTCGGTGGCCCGCCTGCCGGTTCCCCGTGCCCGCGAGCGGGGATCGGTTCGGCAGTTCCAGTGGTTCCGGCAGCGGCCGCAGCGTGCGGCGCCAGAACTCGACGGCGGCGTCCTCCGGCTCACCGGTGGTGCCGTGCACCGCGACGTCCACGTACTGGGTCGGCGTCGTCGCCGGCGCGCCGCGATAGGCGGCGTTGACCTCGGCGCGGAACACGCTCCAGGAGTCGTCGTCCCAGCAGATCGTGTGGATGACCAGCACGAAGACGAACTCCGCCGGGCCGGTGCGCAACAGCAGCAGCCGCAGCGGCGCGGCGCGGGTGAGGTCGAACGGTTCGCCGACCGCGCGGCGCGCCAGCACCTCGACCCGGCGGTTGCGGCTGGATTCCGGGAGATCGGCGATGTCGACTTCCAGCCACGGTGCGGACAGATCGTCGTGGACCAGCTGGTAAGGCTCGCCGTCCGGGCCGGATCCGTAAGTGGTGCGCAGGATGTCGTGCCGCGCCACCACGCGATCGACGGCCGCGCGCAGCCGGGCCGCGTCCAGCGGGCCGGTCAGCCGGTAGGCGAAACAGATGTTCAGGGTGGCGTCGTCGGGGTCCCTGGTCTGCAGGAACCAGGCCCGGCGCTGGCCCGAGGACAGCGGAACCCGCTCGTCACCGGCGCGGGCGGGCTCCGCGCCGTCGCGTAGACGCGCGGAATCGGCGATGGTCGACATGGCGGCGGATCACTCCGGCGAATCGGTGAGATAGCCCCCGCGCGTGAAGAATTCGGCTCCCGACCGTTCCACCCCGTCCGACGTGCGCACCCGGGTCAGCACCAAGCCGGGGTTGCCCCGGTAGGCGTCCGGCCCGCAGACCACGGTGCCGCCGCCCTCCTGCACGATCACCCGGCCGGGCGTGCCGCCGTAGCGCGCCTCCGACACGCGCGCCGCCAGCACCTCGATCTTCTCGCCGCGGTAGTAGCTGAACGCGCGCGGGTACGGCTCGGAGAGGGCGCGGACGAACCGCTCCAGATCGACCGCGTGGGTGCGCCAGTCGATGCGGCTGTCGCGCTCGGACCGCTTGTGGAAGTAGGTTCGCTGCGTCTTGTCCTGCGGCCGCCACACCGCGGTGCCGGTCTCCAGCGCGTGCAACGCTTCCCGCACGGCCCCGGGAATCAGTTCCATTCCGGCGAGCACGAGTTCGGTGCCGGTGGCCTCCGGGCCGATCGGCAGCGAATGCTGCACCAGGATGTCGCCGGTGTCCAGTTGCTCGTCCATCCGGTGCACGGTCAGCCCGAACTCGCTCTCCCCGCTGATCAGCGCCCACAGCACCGGCGAGAAGCCGGTGAATTTGGGCAGCAGCGAATCGTGCAGGTTGAGCGTGCCGTGCGGAGGCAGGTTGTACAGCTCCGGCGGCATCCAGGTGTACCAGCTGTTCACCACGATGACGTCCGGCTCGGCCCGCTTGACCAGGTCGATGGTCTCCGCGTCGGCGCGCTCGGTCAGGTGCACCGGGATCCCGTGCTCGCGAGCCAGTTCCTCGACCGAATCCGACCAGATGGCCTTGTAGGACTGTTCGCTGGCCGGATGCGTCACCGCGAGCACCACGTCGTGACCGGAATCGATCAGGGCCTGCAGGGTTTTGCGGCCCCAGGTCTGGAAGCCGAACGACACGATGCGCATACCGAACCTATCCTCGACGAACTCTAAGTAAGGCTAGCCTAGCCTATGCAAATGCCGGGTTCGCTCCGAAGTGGCGCACTGTGGCCGAGCGCACCGGCGCACCGGCCAGCACTCGATCCGAAAGTTCGCCCAGGCAGCTGAGATTCGGGAATCCCGGCCCCTGTGCCAGCCCCGCCATATTCGGCAGATAGAGCTTCGCCTCGAGTCCGGAGACGGCGAGGTCGTGGCCGATGGCCGCCTCCAGCCGCGCCTGGGTGACCGGCCCGCCGATGGCCAGCTCCAGCAGATCGGCGGCGTCGGAATCGAACAGTTCGAGAAACCACAGCGGCTGCCCGCCGGTCGCGTCGACCACCAAGTCGAACGCGTGCACCTGATCCGGGCGCAGATCGTTGCGCAGGGTCAACGCGACCCCATCACCTTGATCGGCCACCCGCACCACCCGGCCCTGCAGATGATGGACCCGGCTGTCGGCGAGCAGATTCTCCTGCACCCGCACCGAGAAGACGCCGCGATCGGTGCGCCGCACCACATCCCGCCGCTCCCCCAGGCTCAGCGCCCGCCACTTGGCCGGATCGCTGTAGAGCGAGTTCTCGAAGAAGCTCTCGCCGCGGGTGTAGATCGTGGCCGCCGGGGAGATCACCGACACGGTCAGCACGTCGTGACGCACCAGTTCGTCCAGCGCCGATCCGGCGGTCTCCCCACCGCCGATCACCGCCGCCCGCGAGGACGCGGGCAACCGCCTGCGGCAGGCCAGATCCCAGAATTCGGCGATGCTCAGCATTTTCGGGTGCCGGGCGAGCGCGCGGTCGCTGCGCCCGGGGCCGGTGATCATCAACCGGTCGGCGTCGAGTTCGGATTCGACGCCGTTCGCGTCCACCACGCGGACCAGCCAGCCGTCGGCGGCCGCCGAGATGGTGCGCACCGTGCCGAGCACCAGCTCGACCCCGGTCTTGCGCGCGACCCACTGCAAGTATTTCGCCCACACATGGTGGTGCGGATGCGGCCTGCCCCGGTCCACCCATTCGGCGTAGGTGCCGCGCTCGATCAGGAAAGAGGTCCAGCTGAACCGCTGCATCGCCTCGTTGATGGCGCGATTGTGCCCCCGCGCCCAGGTCGAGTGATACGGGAAGCCGACATCCTTCTCCGGGCTGGTGCCGAGCCGGTGCTGACCGTCGGTCCATCCGCCGCTGGAGAGCCAATTGCCGCCGACCGCCTGCGATTCCACGACGACGACCTCCGGCGCCGCCAATCCCAGTTCGCGCAGCACGTGCGCCTTCGCCGCCACGGCCATGGCCTTGGGGCCGCCACCGACCACGAGAAGTCTGTCCACCGGTTCTCCCATCTGTGTTTCCAGCCACTGCTCAGCTATCGGTCGGGCACTCAGCTGTGCGGCTGGTCGCCCGCGACGACGTCACCGTGAGACTGGACATGCACCCACACATGTTTGCATAGGCTTACCTTATATTGCTAGAGGCAACCGCTCCTGTGGCGAACTCCGCAGGGGCAGGCGAGCAATCGCCCTGGAACGAAACGGAAGTACGCAGATGAACAACCGCAAGATCAGAGCAACCGCGGCGGCCTTCGCCATCGTCTCGGCCACGCTCGTCGGCGGATTCGCCGGCATCGCCCCCGCTACCGCGGCGCCCGCCGTGGTCCGCACCGCGGCGCCTTCGGTCGGGGAACTGCAGGCCAAGTTGCAGGTGCTGCTGAACACCGGAGCGTCGCGCTCCGCCCGCGCCGCCGAACTGGAGGCGGGCGAGGCGGGACTGCCGATGATCGATCAGATCGCCGGCGTGATGAACTCGGTGCCCAGCTTCCGCTGGTCGGTCCAGGGTCCGGTCAGCGTCAACGGTGACACCCTCTCCGCCAACTTGATGACCACCGTCGACGGCTTCTCCCCCTTCCCGGCGATCGAGGTGTCCTGGCGCCGGATCGATGGCACGTGGAAGCTGACCCGCGAATCCGAGTGCACCATCGGCTACTACGCGTCGGTCCCCTGCAGCGTCTGATCGACCGCGGCGCGAAAACGGTCCCGTCGAACTCGGCTTCCGAGTTCCGGGGCCGTTTTCGCGTCGGCACGGCCTACGCCTCCACTTCCAAGTGTGATTAGGCTAGCCTTAGTCGCATGGGCAGAGGATTCGAAGGCTTGATGTTGAAGGCGTGGCGGGCCGATGACTATCGGCTGACCGTCACCTCGACCGAGCAGATCACCGACAAGTTCGTCCGGCTCGGTTTCAGCGCGGGGGGCCTGCTCGCCGACCATCCGGTGCACCCGACCCAGTGGGTGCGGCTGTGGATCCCCAACGGGGACAGAGAACATCAGCGCGGATACACCCTGGTCGACCCCGACCCGGAGAACGACCGCTTCTGGATCGAATTCGCCCTGCACAACGGCCCGGCCGCGGAATGGGCTCGAAATGCCGTGGTGGGCGACGAGATCGATGCCTCGGTCCTCGGTTCGGACTTCCAGCTGCCGGAGACCGCCCACAGCGAGTATCTGATCTTCGGTGACACCGCGTCGCTGCCCGCGATCAACTCCCTGCTCGACGCGATCGGCGACACCCCGGCACGGGTCTGGCTGGAATGGCAGTACGAGTCCGACCGCACCCTCCCGGTCCGCAACAAGCCGCACCACCAGGTCACCTGGCTGCAGCGCGTCGACGACGGGCGGCTGATGCGCGAGCAGGCCCACGAGATCGACTGCCCGGAGGACGCTTTCGCCTGGGTGGCCTGCGACGGTCACACCACCCGCTCGATCGTCAAGACGCTCAAAACCGCGCACGCGCTGCCGAAAACCGCGATCAAAGCGCGCGCCTACTGGAAGTAACTCCCACCGATGCGGGGCCCCGCCGCCTGTCCGGCGACGGGACCTCGTGCCCGCCTATGCCGGAGCCGGTTCCAGCCGCCAACCCGTCGCGCGGGAGCGCTCGTTCCAGAAGGCGGCGTAGCGGCCGCCCAGCGCCAGCAGTTCGTCGTGCGTGCCGCGCTCGACGATGCGGCCACCGTCCAGGAACAGGATCTGGTCGGCGTGCGCGATGGTGGCGAGCCGGTGCGCGACGACGATGACCGTCTTGTCCCTGGTGATCTCGTGCACGCCGCGCACAACCACCGCCTCGCTGTGCGGGTCGAGCGCGCTGGTCGCCTCGTCCAGCAATACGATCGGCGCGTCCTTCAGCAGCGCCCGCGCGATCGAGACGCGTTGCCGCTCACCGCCCGACAACGCGGTGCCGCCCTCGCCGACGCGGGTGTCGAAACCGTCGGGAAGACGCTCGACGATCTCGTCCACCCGCGCCGCTTCGGCCGCGCGCCGCACCTCGGCGTCGTCCGCCCCGGGCTTGCCGATCCTGATGTTGTCGGCCACCGACTGGTCGAACAGGTAGACGTTCTGGAAGACCAGCGACAGCTGGCTCAACAGCGTCGCCGACGGCTGGTCACGCACGTCGTGCCCGCCCACCGCCACCCGGCCGGAATCCACGTCGTAGAACCGGGCGGCCAGCCGCAGCAGGGTCGTCTTGCCCGCGCCGCTCGGTCCGACGATGGCCGTGGTGGTGCCCGCGGGAACGCTGAAGGTGACGCCCGACAGCACCGGCTCGCCATCGCGATAGCCGAAGCTCACGTCGTCGAAGATCACCGATGGCGCGCCGGGCGTGACCGGGGCGGTGGCCTCCGGCAGCACCGGTTCGGCGAGCAATTCGGTGATCCGGTCCGCGGCCGTCGCCGCCGAGCGCAGCGCGTTGCCCAACTGCGCGGCTTGATTGACCGGTTCGATGAATCGCGAGCTCACCGCGACGAGCGCGACGGCGGCGGCGGCCGAGATCGCGCCGTCGGTCACCCGGGCGACCGCGACGTACACCAGCAGCAGGAACACCGCCTGCACGAACAGCGCGAACAGGATCAGGCCCGGCACGCTGGCGAAGACCATGCGCGCACCCGCCGACCGCTGCCCGGCCAGCGCCGCGTCGAGCGCGCGGTTGCCCGCGCCCACCGCGCCGAAGGCCCGCAGGACCGGCTGCGCCTGCGCGAATTCGATGACGCGCGAATCGGCTTCGGCCGCCGCGGCGTGCAGGCGCTTGTCCGCGCCGGTGTAGGCGCGATTCGCCAAGCCGTTGACCAGATAGAGCACCGGCGCGGCGAGCAGCATCGCCACCGCGATACGCCAGTCGACCAGCAGCATGCCCACCGCGACCGCGAGCGGGACGATGACGCCGGTCAGGATCTTGGCCAGCAGGTAGGCGACCAGGCCCTGCAGTTCGCGCACGTTCTCGACCATCAGCCGTCCCAGCGGTCCGGCGTCGTGGGTCTCGAACCAGCCCAGCGGCAGCGCGTTGAGGTGGTCGCCGAGCCGGGTCTGCAATCCGCGCTGCATGCCGACGCCGACGCGCAGTCCGATCGCGGCCTGCAGGTAACCGAACACCACCACGCCCGCGACCGCGGCCAGCATGCCCAGCGCCCACAGCCACGCGCGGCCGAGGTCGTCGTCGAACAGCGCCTGCAACACCGGCACCAGCAGCAGATACGCCAGCGCCTGGCTGAGCGCCTGGGCCACGATCGCGGCGAACAACCTCGGCGTCAGGTGGGCGAATTCGGCCGGAACCAGGTCGAGTACCTTGCGAATCATCGGACGCCCTCCGCACGTTCGACGAGGGCGATCTCGCCCAGCGCCGCCTCGTTGATCTCCCACAGTCGCTGATAGGTGCCGCCCGCGGCGACCAGGCTCGCGTGCTCGCCTTGCTCCACCAGCCGTCCCCCCTCGAGCACGAGGATGCGATCCACTCCGGTGATGGTGTGCAGCCGGTGCGCGATGACCAGCACGGTGCGACCCGCGACCAGAACTGCCAGCGCGTCCTGCACGGCGGCTTCGGATTCCGGGTCCGCGAAGGCGGTCGCCTCATCCAGCACCAGCACCGGGGTGTCGGCGAGCAGGGCGCGGGCGATGGAGAGCCGTTGCGCCTCGCCGCCGGAGAGGGTCGCGTCGACGCCGATCTCGGAGTCGTATCCGCGTGGCAGCGCGACGATCCGGTCGTGGATCTGCGCGGCGCGGGCCGCCTTTTCCACCGCCGCGTCATCGGCGTCCGGATGGGCCAGGCGCAGGTTCTCCCGGATGGTCCCGCGGATCAGCCGCACATCCTGGAAGACGAAACCAACGGTGCGATAGAGCTCTTCGCTCGGGAAGTCACGAATATCCCTGCCGCCGATGGTGATCCGGCCCGCGCCCACGTCGTAGAAGCGCGGCAGCAGTTTGGCCAGCGTCGACTTGCCGGAGCCGCTGGGGCCGACCAGCGCGGTGATGGTGCCCGGCGCGAGTTCGAGATCGATGTCGTGCAGCACGTCGTGGCCGCTGCGGTAACCGAAGCCGACGCCTTCGAACCGGACCAGTCCAGCGGGCGCGGAGGGCGCCGCATCGGATGCGTGCGCGTCGGTGCTCAGTTCCGGCGTCTGTTGCAGGTCGTAGAGTCGTTGCGCCGCGACCGCCGCCGCGCGCAACGCTTGCGCGCCGTAGCCGAGGTTGAGCAACGAACTGCCGAGGCCCAGGCCGACCAGCAGGAACGGCAGCACGTCCAGCGGCGGCACCCAGTCCAGACCCACCGCGGCCAGCCCGGCGAAGACCACGACCAGCATCACGAACACCGGGGTGACGACGATGTCGGAGGCCGCCTGCACCTTGATGATCGGCGTCTTCAGCCGGTCGACGCTGCGCGCCTGGTGCTCGACGGCGTCCTGGAAGACGCTGTGCGCCTTGCCCGCCTGGCCGAACGCGCGCACCACCTGGATGCCGTCGACGAACTCGATGGCCGCTTCCTTGGTGCGCTGCTCGGAGCGGGTGTAGACGACGTAGCGGTCCCGGCCGTCGCGGTCCATCATCCGGCTGTAGAGCACGGCGTAGGCCAGGATCGGCAGCAGCAGCACCAGGGCGAGCCGCCACTGCACCGTGACCAGGTAGCCGAGGGTGACCAGCGGAACGGTGAGCGCGCCGACGAACTCCAGCCGCGCGTGCGCCACCAGGTAGTGCAGCGCCTCCACGTCGTCTTGCAGGTATTTCTTCACCTCGCCCGAGGTCCGCTCGCCGAACCAGCCCAGCGGCACCCTGGTCAGCTTGGCGGCCAGTGCCCGCCGCACCGCGAGCTGGTAACCACTGTCGACCAGATGCGTCCAGGTCAGCGCACCGGCCTGGAGCAGGGCGCGGGCCAGCAGCACCACCGCGGCGACCGCGAGCAGTCGCCAGACCCGGCCGGTGTCCACGGGTTGATCGAGCAGTGCGCGGCACACTTCGACGATCAGCACGAACGGCGCCACCGCGCACACCGACGCGACGGCCATGACGACGCTCGCGGCGGCCAGGTGCCCGCGCACGGGCGCGAGGATCTCCTTGCGCGCCCGCGCCTCCCGCCGCTTGTGTTCTCTGAGCACCGCCTTCGGCGGCCGGTTCCCCGTGTCCGCCACCGGCAGCGGCGCGGCCTCCACCGTCATCTGTCCTCGTCTCTCGCCCGTCCCGGCGTTCGTTCCCGATTCGCCCCATACTCACACAGAAGGGGTTATTTAGGAAGGTTAGGCTAAGTTACTTTAGCCCGTCCGGCGCTCCGGCCCCACACCCGCCTCGCGGCCTCGTACGCGAGATCCACCCCGAGGGTGCGGCCCACACCAGGCGTTGTCTTTCGCGACTTATTTCGTCAATGTGCGAAAACTACTGCGAACCCTCTGTTTTCGAATTCTCGACGCGCTCGGGAAACCTTCATGAACGAACCCGCGTCCTGGCGCGATAGCCCCTGCGCATCGCTAACTTCCCATGCAAGCGAAACCATCGGACACAGGGGTGACGAATATGTTTGGCGCAGACACCCTTTCGATTCTGTCCAATTGCGCGAAAGACCCTGGCGAACTCACCGCGAATCAAGCGCACCGCGCCATGCAGGTGCACCTGGACTGCGGCGTCGAGATATGCCGGGTCCGCAGGCGCGCACGCAGGACGCTGGTCGAAGCCCGGCTGATGGTGCTGGACGAACGGGCCACGCCGTGACGGCCACACCGTGGTCGCCGCGACGAGTTCCCCCGGTGTCGGAGCGGCTGTCGTCCGTGCGGCGGAATCGTCACGGCAGCGGTGGCGTTGTCCTTGCCATGACCGCAACGGCATCCGATCGCTCCGCCGCCCCCGTCGTCGATACCGAGACCGAATTCGGCGCGAGAGTCGCCGCGCGACTGAACCGCGAGTCCGTCCTCTGGCTGACCACCGTCGGCCCCACCGGCACACCGCAGCCCAACCCCGTCTGGTTCCAGTGGCGCGACGGCGAATTCCTGATCTTCAGCAAGCCCGGCCAGCCGAAGGTGCGCAACATCCAGCGCAACCCTCGGGTCGCGCTGAATCTCAACAGCACCGCGACCGGCGGCGACGTGGTCGTGCTCACGGGCACCGCGCGCGTGGTCGAGCAGCGCCCCGGCGCGGCGGAGATCGACGCCTTCACCACGAAGTACGCCGACGGCCTCCGCTCACTCGGGATCACCGACGAGCAGTTCTACGCCGAGTACTCCGTCGTGCTGCGTGTGACGCCCGATCGCCTGCGCGGATTCTGATCCCGATGATGTTCGCGCCGCCGCCACCCACCGCCGCGTGGCGGCATCGCACCGCCCGCGAGGGATTCGAGGTGGCCTATTTCCGGGTCACCGAGCAGGGCGTGCTGATCGACGGCTGCACCACAGCCGTCGAGGACGGCTACCCCTGGGTGGTGGACTACCGGATCGCACTGGACACCGAATGGCGCACACGCCGCGCTCAGGTGGCCGTGCGCAAGCCCGGCGGCTGGAACACGCTGGTGCTGGAGTCCGACGGTGCGGGCTCCTGGCTGCTGGACGGCATGCCCGCGCCGCTGCTCGACGGCTGCCTGGACGTGGACCTGGAGTCCTCCGCGCTGACCAACGCGCTGCCGGTGCACCGGGCCGCGCGGGAGATCGGCGACAGCGCGGACGCCCCCGCGGCCTGCGTATACGCCTCCGGCGCCGCGGTAGCCCGGTTGGAGCAGCGCTACGTCCGCGTGGCCGACGGCGCGCACGGGCCGCGTTTCCAGTACACCGCCCCGGAGTTCGACTTCGCCTGCACCCTCGACTACGACAAATCGGGCCTGGTGCTCGATTACCCCGGCATCGCGATCCGCGCACACTGAGCCCGCGACCCCGGGTCACGGACCTGCGGTCAGGCGTACCTCCGCCTCGGCTCCGGCCATGCGCGGACCGAGGACGGACGACGTCCGACCGCGCCTATTAAGGTCGGTACCGATGAGAAGGCGGCAACAACCGCCGTTGCCGAAGCGGCACGGCTTGGACCCGGCCCGGTTGCGACTGCCGGAGCAGGGCCACTGGGCGACCATCCGGGACCATCTGGTGGAACGCCTGCCCCGGGTGTCTCCTGCGCGCATCGATGAGCTGCTGCACGCGGGCGGCATCGTCGACCTGGAGGGTCCGATCGCCCCGGACTCGCCGTACGTGCCCGGCGGCGCGGTCTGGTTCCATCGCGATCTGCCCCAGGAGACGGTGGTCCCGTTCGACATCCCCGTCGTCCATCGCGACGACGACATCCTGGTGGTCGACAAGCCGCACTTCCTGGCCACGATCCCGCGCGGTCAGCACATCCTCCAGACCGCGCTGGTGCGGCTGCGCCGGGAGCTGGACCTCCCCGACTTGGTTCCGGCTCATCGGCTCGACCGCGTCACGGCCGGACTGGTGCTCTTCGTCGTCGATCCCGCCCGCCGCGGCGCGTACCAGACCATGTTCCACAAGCGCACCGTGCGCAAGGAGTACGAGGCGATCGCCCGATTCGATCCCGCCCTCACACTGCCCCGCGTGGTGCGCAGCCGGATCATCAAGGAGAAGCAGGTGCTCGCGGCCCAGGAGGTGCCGGGCGAGCCCAACGCGGAGACCGAGATCGAACTGCTCGAGCACCGCGACGGACTCGGCCGCTACCGCCTGCGCCCGCACACCGGCCGCACCCACCAGTTGCGCCTGCACATGAACAGCCTCGGCATCCCCATCCTTGGTGACGATTTCTACCCGGTGCTCACCGACAAGCCGGTCGACGACTTCACCAGGCCGCTGCAACTGCTGGCCGCCTCGCTCGAGTTCACCGATCCGGTCACCCGCGAGCCACGCCGTTTCCGAACCACCCGCACGCTCCAGGCCTGGACCGATCCGCACGGTTGGGCCGGCTGAGGAATCCACGATCCGCCCGCCGTTCGGCTGAACCAGCGGAGCCGCAACCGGCGCTCGCCCGGGCAGCGCCACCGGACGCGGATCGGCTCAACGCCGTACCTGCCCGGACGAGCGCCGCCCCGCTCCCCACACACGGCTCTCCGGCGCCCGCCTCGCCATCCACGCGAGCGCCGTCCCCCGCCGCCCGCGACGGCGGCGGGAAAGTGATCGATCCAGCAATAGCGCCGCAATCTATGGTGAACGTGTTCTTGTTCCGTAGACTCGGTCGAGATGTCTGAGCCGGACCTAGCAGCACCGCCCCGCCCACGCCACAGACTGCACGCCTACATCGACGTCGCCGTGGTAGTGATGGTCTTGGCGGGCACCAATCTGATCGCGCATTTCACCACCGCGTGGGCGAACATCGTCACGGTGCCGATCGCGGCGATCGCCTTGCTCGCGCTGATGCGCAGGCGCGGCCTCGGCTGGTCGGAACTGGGCCTTTCGCCCCGGCACTGGCGGCGCGGCTCGCTCTACGCGCTCGCCGCGGTGGCAGTGGTCCTCGCAGCCGTCGCGATCGGCGCGGCGCTGCCCATGACCCGTCCGTTCTTCCTGGCCGATCGCTACGCCACCGTCTCCGGCGCGTTGATCGCCTCGATGATCGTCATCCCGCTGCAAACCGCGATCCCCGAGGAACTGGCCTTCCGCGGCGTACTGCACGGCACCCTGCACCGCGCCTACGGCGCGCGCGGCGTGTTCGCGGCGGGCTCCCTGCTGTTCGGCCTCTGGCACATCGCGTCCTCCCTCGGCCTCACCTCTGGCAATCGCGGCCTGAGCGAGTACGTCGGCGGCGGCGTGACCGGACAGATCGCAGGCATCCTGCTCGCCGTCCTCGCGACGGCCGCGGCGGGCGTCGTGTTCACCTGGCTGCGCCACCGCAGCGGCAGCCTGCTCGCCCCGATCGCCCTGCACTGGTCGGTCAACGGCGCGGGCGCGTTGGCCGCCGCCATCGTCTGGCACACCACGCTGCGTTAGTTCTGTCGCGACCTGTCGTCGCAAACTTCGCCGGCGGCCACGAACGGCGGTCCCGGTCTTGCTTCGCGCTGAAACGCGCGGTGACCGGCCGCCGTCGCTCCGCGTTCCCCTCGGGCTCGAGCGCGCGGGCGGCAACCCCACGCGGCGGAATTCGCGTGATCGCTCTGCGCGCATTCGAACTGAGTTTCGACACGCGGAGACCAACGATAAAAGCGCCGCTCATGCGGATATTCGCGGCGAGCTGCGAATTTCGCCTGTTCGGCGTGTCGCCTTCCCCCCGGGAGACCGCTACGTTGACCACGGGAACAGGTCGGTTTAATCTCACTTCGATCACACATATGTTCGAGCAATCATGTCTCCACCGCTACGACATGAGACCTGCTCTTGGGAAGGCTCGCGATGCCCGACGAACCCTCGAACGGTAGTTCCGAGATTGCCGCGCTGGCTCAGCAAGTCGAGACCGCGCGCGGCAAATTGCCCCTGCAGCTCGATCCGGCGTTGCTGGAGGTGCTCTCCGAACGCGAGATCGCCGCGGAGCGTGAGTTGGCGGAATGGATTCGCGCGCGCCGCCGAGAGCAGCGGCGCAGGGCGATCGAGGCGGAGCTGGCCACCGAGCGGCGCGACCGGAAGTCGGCCGCGGCGTTGCGCCGCGCGGAGGAGGCCGACGCCCGCTGGCATCGGCGCGCGCTGGCCGCACGGCGGCGGGCCTCCAGCCAGGACGCGCGCTTGGCGCAGCTCTACCGGCGTGCGGAGTGGTCCTCGCGCGCCTTGATCGCCGTCGTCGTGCTCGGCATGGTCTGGGCCGGTGTCAACGTGCAGCACAATCTGGTGCCCAGCGGTGACATGTCCGACCCGCTGTACTGGTTGAGCTACGGCATCGAGGCGATGATCTCCATCCCCGTCATCACCATCATGGTCGCGGCGACGACCGCGGCGCGCTGGGGCCGGGAGCTGGCGCGCGGCAAGGTGATCTTCTTCGAGGCGGCGCTGCTCGGCACGACCGTCGCCCTCAACACCGGACCGCATCTCGCCGCGGGCGACCTCGGCCGCGCCGCCGAGTACGCGATCGCCCCGGTGATGGTCGGCGTCGTGATCTGGTTGCACGCCTGGGTTTCCGCGCGGTACGCCGTGCTCATCGACGGAGCGCCGGTGATCGATCCCGACCCGCGCACCGTCCGGGTCGATGCGCGATTCGCTGCGGGTATGCCGGAGAACGGTGACTACCAGCCGATTGCGGCGACGAACAGCCGCCGCTTCGCTACGGAAGGCGATACCTACGCCGCACCCGTGACCGATGGTCGCTACGACGCGAATCCAGGAACGCGAACCGAACATCGGGGCACTCCCGCCGGGCGTGAAACGCCGGTCTGCGCCACTGTCCAGGACAAGACGACGGACGCTCGTCCCGACGAGTTCACCCACCCGGCCGCAGCGGCCGCCCCCGCCCCGGCTCACGCCCACCGGAAGTCGGCGGCCGACGATCATCCGGCCGAACCACCGATCGGCGGCCATCCGATCACCGTCGACCGCACACCGCCCACGACGGCGGACGCCGTGGACAGCGAAATGTACGAAGGTTCCGCCGCCTCGGGGCCGACCGATGCGCGCAGGACCAACGGTCACGCCGTCGATACGCCGATCAACGGCCATCCCGTCACCCTCCCTCGGACGGGGACGGTCCCGGTGGACAGCGAAACGCACACTACCGCTTCGCACTCCGCCGGCGAGCAATCACGCAACGGCCATGAGGCCGTCACCGGTCCGAATGGCGCCGCGCTCTCGCGTCCTCGCAACGGCCACTCGCACGACCTGCCCGTGAACGGCTACCCACTGCCGATCCACGGCGAAACCAACCGGACGCCCACCAACGGAAACGCGCACCCGCACACCAACGGGCACGCTTCGCGCCCTGCCACCAACGGCCACATCGTCCCGGCGAGCCCTGCCGACGGCACCGTGCGGTATTCGAGTGGCGATGGGAACACCGCCCACCCCAGCACCGACGATGCGTTCCACACGACCGGTCACCCGCGGGTCAAGGGGCACGATATTGCTTCGGCCGCCAACGGTCACTCCACCGAGATACCCACCAGCACAGTGCCTCCTGCCGACCCAGTCGACAAGCACACCGAGCCGCTCGTCACCAAGCACCCCACGGACGCCGTCGCTGCCGACGAAACCCCAGCGCCACAGTCTCACCCACTCGATGTCGAGCGTGGAACGTCGAGTCCAGCAGAAGCGCCCGCGTCCGACAGCCAGCTCTCGCAACCAGCGGCACAGCAGATTTCACTCGCCGACCTGCACGACGGCTTCGCGTTCCGTGAGCACCCGTCGGCAGGCGCGAACGGTGTCGCGTCACCGCACGCGTCTACCGATCGAGATGGCCGTTCGATCGAGCGAGCGCATCACGGAGACGAAGTCCGGCACCCTGGCTCCACCGAACCCATGCGCACACCGCCCCCAGCGACTGCCGACACTGCCGCTCAGGTGCACCCGAACGCCACCGCACCGCGCGCGAAACGCGGAAAGTCGGCGACCGCCGAGCAGAACGACCGCTCCGCCGACACGGAGAGCGAACAATTGGCGCTCGAGGAAGCCCCCGAGCCCTCGCGTCCGCGCGTCGAACCCATACCCGTCCTCGAGGCGGACGACGACGAGGACGATGAATTCCCCACCGAGCCCGAGGAAGCCGACACCGACGACGACGAGATCTCCGCGATCGCACGCGCCATCACCGGCCGCCGCCTGTCCCACCTCCCGATCGAGGAGGTCAGAGAGATCCTGACGCTAGCCGACCAGGGCGGCTCCACCCCCGCCATCGCCAACGAACTCGGCCTCCCCCGCTCCGCCGTCACCCGAGTCCTGGACTCAGCCCTCAAAGTCCACCGCCCCTACGCAACCATCGTCTGAGCGCTCACCTAGGGCCTTGCGCCTCAACACAACTCGCTTACCGGATAACCGCCATACTCGGCGGTCAGCTCGACGGCAATCCGAGCTTGTCGAAAAACGCTCGATTACGCTCTGTTGCGGCGTTGACGAGCCTGTCGAACGACATGACCTCTATGTACGCCTTGGCCGGCTCGTTGAAGCCGAAGAAGCCAAGGCCGTCATGAGTCCGCCGCAAGTTCGCATACTCGCACCTGTTCACCAGTGTCGGAGTCAGGTCGGCGAGGATATAGCAGAATGCCGGCGAATCCTGTGACGCCGGGATCGGACGTCCTGCAGCGGTCACTACACCGCCGCTTCGCACGCGCTTCACGTAGTCGAGCGACTGAAGGATTGGGTCCTTGTCTTCCGACACGTCGTTCCGCATCGGCCGCTTGATCTCGACCACGACGATCGAGGCCAATGGCAACGTCTCACCCTCCGCTGCCAGCACCGGCGTGTCGATGAGTCGGGTTGAAAGAATGTCCGGTTCCCTCGTCGACTCCGAGCCCGTGATCGGCATGCTCTTGAGCGTTTTATCGGAGGCGAGGTAGTCGTGGAAAGCCAGCCGCTCGTCGATGATCCACAGATTGGCCGCGTCGGTGCCGATCTCATTCGAGTCTGTGCGCATAGGCATGAGCAGCGAGTGGATAGCGTCCTCTCGAGAATACCTGCCCTGCTCGTTCGTCCTGATGAGCTTGGACAATAGGTCGAGAATCACTCTACGGCGGGAGACATACGCCGCCAGGTCGGATTGATTGATGTCCCTGACTTTGTCGAGGTACTGGTTCAAGCGTTCCCGGTATTCCTCCAGGGGAGCGAAGCCGGCCTCTGCGAAGATCGCCTGGCCCTGAGTGATGGTATCGGCCTCCAGCTTCTGTAGATTGCGATGAAGCAGGAGTTCGAGGTCTGCATCCTTGATCGACGGGTCCACGGTCACACCGAGTGACTCGAGCCTGGAAAGGACCGGGCGATACCGAGGCGCGTGGTTGCTGACGAACTCGAGGACTCGCAGCTTGCCTGCGTCGCGGGCTGCGGCGAGTGAGTCGGCAAGGAGCTGTTCTACTTCCTGCAGCACGCCCGAACGGATATCTTCCAGCGAGATATCGTCTTCCAACGTCGGGTCCGCCAGTCGTTCGTTGATGTCGAACGCGGTGCGATCAGCTCGAACGTGGGCGTCCAGAAAGTCGGACGACAGGTAGCAGACATATGTGAACTCGGTTGCTGAGTCGTCCTTCAGCCTTCCGTACAGCCCTGGGACCTTCCCGGTGAGGTTTTCCTCGACAACGACGCGGTTGGCCGCACACCAGTACAGCCGAGGCGTGAAATTGCGTGTCGAGGACTTGAGGCGAAGATTGACCATGTCGAACTTTTTGCCTTTGACCTCGACGGCGGTCTGAGGCAACTCGGAGAAAACGAATTCTTCCATCAGTTTCGCCAGCGAGATCGCATCCTCGTCATCGACGATCGTCACGTCAGGGGCGCCGCCGGGCCTGAGGAAGTACCAAATGCAGTGTTCGAACACCGCACGGGCGATGGTCTCGCCCGTCTTCGGCGCGCTTCTCTGGAAGGCGTCTTTGAATCCATCCAGATGGACGACTGTGCCTGGTTCATCGAAGCACTCCGGCGCCTCGTCGTGCTCGACTTCGCGGTCTACGGAGAACTTGAACTGCCGTGCGCGAAGATCGCCGTCGTCGTCGAGGTACGTACTCCGTATCGAAATCCTGTCGAACGCCTTGAGCCAGAGCAGGCGTCCTACGCCGCGGCAACCCATCTCCGCCTTGTAGTCACTGTCCAGTGTCTCGAACGAGCTCATGTTGGCTGGGGTGAATCCCACGCCGTTGTCCTCGATGAAAAATCCTGATATCGGTTTCAGCGTCACACGACCCGCGTCGGACAAGTCGAAGTCGAGCTCATCCTGTCCGCTCCGCCGGATCGTAACCCGAAGGTGGCCGTGTTCGGTGTCCTCACCAAAGCGTGCATCGATCGCTTGCAGACCGTTGACGACGGCCTCCAGCAGCGGCAACAGCGAATGGCTTTTAGGGAGGCTGGTATTCCGTACCCTGCCTGCCAGAGAAGTTGTCAGCGCCATCATGCCCTCCCTCGATGCTGTGAAGCCCCACACTAGCGGGGCGCTGCTTGATATCCCAGGCAGCATGGCCAGTTGGCGGAAAGAAGACACGACTCGTCAGCACCGACGAAACGGGACGTCTTACGAGGAAATCTCGCGCCACTACTTCATTAGCCGACTCTTCACTCGAACCGGGTGGGTAGTGCCGTAGTTTTCGCAATCGGTGATCGTCGCACTACGATCGTTATCGAACGAAAAGCTGTGCGCCCAATGATATGGGCGCACAGCTCTATTCCGATCTCGCGAGCGTCGGTGGTGAACGCTCCGGCTTCGATCAGCCCTCGCCGACCGAACTCCCGACGACCTCCCGAGACTCCCGCCCCGCCCCACCGGGCTTCTCGTCCCCGTGCCCAGGCCACCACGCCTTGTGCCCGATCAGCGCCGTGAGCGCGGGCGTGAAGAACATCGCCATGACGAAGGCGGCGATCGCGATGCCCACCGAGATGGCGAAGCCCATCTGCGCGAGGACGTTGTTGCCCGCGAGCATCATCGACGCGAAGGTGCCCGCCAGGATCACGCCGGCCGCCGCGATGGTCGGGCCGGTGTGCCGCACCGCCAGCGCCGCGGCCTGTTTCGGTTCGTTGCCCTCGCGCGCCTCTTCCCGCAACCGGGCGACCATGAGGATGTTGTAGTCGGTGCCCAGCGCGACCACGAACAGGTACATGATCACCGGCAGCGTGAAGATCAGGCCGGTCTCGCCCCGGAAGTGCTGGAACACCAGCACCGCGGCGCCGAGCGTGGCGGCGAAGCCGAGGAACACCGAGGCCATCAGGTACCACGGCGCCACCAGGCTGCGCAGCAGCAATCCCAGCACGATCATGATCAGGATCGCCGCCACCGGGAAGACGATCGAGTAGTCACGCGCCATCGCCTCTTGGAAGTCGACGAAGACCGAAGTCAGACCGCCCACCGCGGCGGTGGCGCCTGCGGGCGCGGCCGAATGGGCGACATCGCGCAGGGGGCCGGAGACGGTGTCCAGCGCGGCGTCCGATTCCGGTGCGGCGTCGAGCGTCACCGCGAAGTCGGCGATCGACTTGTCCGTGGACAATTTCGGCTCGGCCACCTGACCCACGCCCGGCACCGCGGCCAGCGCGGCGCGATAGGCGGTGAGTTGGTCGGCCGCCAATTCGCCTGCGCCGGACTGCAACAGGACGTCCGTCGGCTGGGTTGTCCCGGCGGGCAGGCCCTTGCCCAGCTCCTTGCTGTAGACGACGGATTCCGAGGCCTCCGAGGTCGATCCGGAGCTGAGGTCGAACGTCGGGTGGAACCCCAGGGCGAAGATCCCGAGCACCACCAGCACTCCGCCGGAGACCGCGGCGAACAGACCGGGCCGCCGGCCGAGCGCGTTGCCGATCGCGGTGAACCGCGCCCCCTTCGGCTCGGTGCGCCACGCCTTCGACGGCCAGAACACCTTGGTGCCCAGCAGCGAGACCACCGCGGGAACCAGCGTCAGCCCCGCCGCCAGCGCGACCGCCACCGCGATCGCCAGCGCCGGTCCCATGGCGCGGAACATGCCGAGGGTGGACAACACCAGCGCCATGAACGCGATGATCACCGCGCCCGCCGCCGACGTGATCGCCTCACCCACCCGCGTGACGGCGCTGACCATGGCGGTCTTCGAATCCTCGCCGGCTCGCAGCCGCTCCCGGTAACGGAACATCAGGAACAGGATGTAGTCGGTGCCGACGCCGAACAGCACGACCACCAGGATGGCGTTGATCGATGCGTCGATCTGCAAGTCGAAGGCCTTGGCGACCACGGCGATCAACCCGCTGACCATGCTGGAGATCGCGCCGATCACGACGATCGGCAGCAACGCGATCACGGGGCTGCGGAAGATGATCAGCAACAGCACCAGGATCAGCACGACGGTGGCGATTCCGACGATCGCCAAGCCCTTGTCGCCCGATTCCCGCTGATCCAGCACCTGCGCCGCTTGGCCGGTGATGCCCGCCTTCAGCTCGGTGCCCGCGACGCGGTCCTTCAACTCCTTGCGCAGCGCCTTGACCGCGTCGCCCTGCGTGGTGTCGTTCGGATTGGTCACCTTCGTCATCTGCACCGCGATGATCTGCACCAAGCGGTTCTGTGACGGCGGCGTCGGTTGTATCCCGATGACGTCCTTGATCTGCGCCTCGCGCAGGCCGTTGCCGATCGAGACGACCGAGGCGGCGTCCGCGTCGGTCAACGGCGCGGCGTCCTTCCGGGCGAACACGATGATCGCGGCGGGAGCCGAGCTGTCGGGGAAAGCCTTCTGCTGCAACTCCAGCGCTTGAATCGACTCGTAATGCGAGGGTAGGAACGCGGATTGGTCTGTGGTGGATTTCAGCTCCGGCGCCGCGGCCACCACCGCGATGGCGAGCAGCACCCACAGGCCGATCACCTTCCACGGATTGTGGACGACCACGGCCCCCAGTCGTGCGAACATCTGCGAATAGATCCTTTCCGGAAAGTGGAAAAGCGGCGGTATCTCAGATCTGCAGGTCCTGCGAGTTCGGGTTCTCGGCCACGTCGACGACCGTCCGGTAGATGTGCTCCGGAATCCGGCCGCGCAACTCAGCGGGCGAGTCCACGATCTCCACCGTGTAATCGCCCCACTCACGCTCGCCGCTGCCCGGCCGCAGCAGCTCGCGCCAATTCTTCCATTCGGTCCAGTCGATCGCGACCGACATTTCGCGCCAGTCCGACTCCCGGCGGTGCACCACGAATTTGCCCTTGCGGCTCACATAGACCCGCACCACGTTCATCCCGGCTTTGCCGTATTCGCGGGATTCGCCGAGCAGCCTGCCGAAGAACCGCTGCTGCCGTCCGCCTCCCGGCCCCACGCGCAACACGATCTGGCGCAGCTCCTCCGCGTCGCCCGGCTCGGCCGATTCCTTCACGATGGTGACGCCGTAGGCCGGAGCCTCGACGGTCTCCGCATCAAGCGGCTTGTTCGGATCACTGGTCATAACTGTCCCCGTTTCATAGATCAGTGCGCATGTGGGCATGCGTCTACCGTGGACCGGCCCGCTCTACCGATGCGGATTCGATGCTCCCGGACCCTCCGGGCCGTCATCTCACTATAAGTAGATGTATACGTATAGCGCAAGACCTGCCAGCCTGCCCGAACACCGAACCGCTCGCCTACTCGACCAGTCCGACCGGCCGGACGTTGTCCAGGTGCTACCCCCACTCGATGACAAGATCGTGTGGTGCGAGTTCTCGTGACCGGAGCGAACGGATATCTCGGCCGGGCGGTGGTGGAACTGCTGGCCGGGGCCGGGCACGAGCCGATCGCGATGGTGCGCGCGAGGGGTTCGGCCCTGCGGGCGGTGACCCGGGTCGCCGACCTGCTGGACGAGGCCGGGCTGCGCGAAGCGCTGGAGGGGGTCGAGGCGGTGTGCCATCTCGCCGGGCTCACTCGGGCCCGGGAGTCGACGGCCGATCCGCTGGGCTACTTTCGCGTCAATACCGGCGGGACCGTCGCGTTGCTGGATGCCATGGCCGCCGCCGGAGTGTCGCGGATCGTCTTCGCTTCGACCGGATCGATATATGGAACTCCCGAACGACAGCCGATGACCGAAGGTCTGCCCGACGCACCGCCGCATCCTTACGCGGCGAGCAAGCTGGCGGCCGAGTGGGCGATCAGTTCGCAGGCGGGCGCCGGTCGCTTGTCCGCTACCGTGCTGCGCTTGACGAACGTAGCCGGTGGCGCGGACCCCGATCCGACGCGTTTGGTGCCCCGGGCGTTCGCCGCCGCGATGAACGGCTCGGCTCTGGAAGTCAACGGCGACGGCAGCGCGGTGCGCGACTACCTGCACATCGCCGACGCCGCAGCCGCTTTCGTCGCGTGCGTCGAAAGTATGCCGCCGAACGGCGAATGGCGGCGCTACCTCATCGGCAGCGGCCGCGGCAGCAGCATCCTCGACGTCGTCGCCGCGGTCGAACGACAGACCGGCCGCCGGATCCGGCTCACCCACCGGCCGCCTGCGCCGGAACCGGCCGCCCTCATCAGCGATCCCACCAAGGCGACGAACGAACTACCGTGGCGTCCTCGCCATTCCGACATCGAAACGATCGTTCGCGATACCTGGCGTATCGCCCGGCCCGACGAGACCAAAGGATCACCCGGCCCGTCTTGATCGCTGCGATCCCACCATCGCCCGCGAACCAGCCCTTCCGAGCGCATCACTCCCGCGCCGGTCAACCGTGCGCGAGTGCGTGCATCGACGCGCGCGCATCCGCCACCACCGTGGCGACGTCGTGGCGGGCGAGTTCGATCAGCGGCAGTCCGAGCAGCTTGCTCTTCGACGCCGTCGTCTGCACCAGATCTCTCGCCTGCCGCTTGGTCAGCTCGGTTTCATCTGATGCATGGCGAATCAACCCGTCTCGCCACACGTTTCCGACTTTGCCGTGCGCACGGCTCAACAGGAAACCGACGACCGCGTCGTCCGGGCCGGCAGCGTCGACCGCCTCCGCCCGCACGATCAGATATCCGGCTCGCGGTGTATCTCGGACGATTCGCAGCGCGTACTTGGCGGATACCAGCGAAGACAATCGCTGCAGGGACCGAGCGTCGCGCACGTCGGGATGCGAATCGGGCACCACGGCGACCACCTCGCGGCAGTTGGCGGCCAGCAAGACCCGCAGCAGCCAGCCGCCGGGGTCCTTCGCCAAGTTCGCGACGACAGTGCAGAGTCCACGCCGACTGTGCGCGGCGGGTATGCCGTTGGCGAGCAACGTGTCCAGCCCGACTTTCGCCCGACCTTCGGCACTGCCACCCCATCCGTCGCCGACCAGCACCGTGGCCTCCCCCGTGGTCTGCTCCAGCAGGTACTTTACGAACTCGCCGTCGAGCTGCCCGGTACCTCCTTCGAGGGATTGCGGACCGTGGGTATAGATGTTCGCAGCGACGCCGCCCTGCGCGGACTCGAGCGAACGCCAGGTCCGCGAGGTCGGCCTGCACACGTACCAATCGGCCGAACTCCCGACCGCCTGCGCACCGAGATACCGGTTGAATCTCGGCAGCATCGCCTCGGTCGCCAGATGCAGATCGCGGACGGTGTTCTGCACCTTGAGCCCCAAGGCGGGTTGCCGTGCGCTGAAGCCGTAAGCCATGAGAATCCGCGAATTCTCTTTGTCGCGAAGGCCGGCAAGACCTCGGGCGAGGAAAAGCTTGATGCCTTCCGGCGTGTAGGGCGGATCCGTCACCGCGAGATCGGCGGACCGTGCGGCGGCTGTCGGCAGGCCGAGACGAAGATCGGCGAACAGGCACTGCACCTCGTTGGGCAGGTGCGCGGTCTCGGTATCGATGAACTCGAGAATCCGTTCGTCCAGATCGACCACCGTGATACTCGCCCGCGGGCACACCAGCGCGGTGGCGATCGAGGTGAGATCGTGATCGCCGACGAAGAGAATCCGCGACCCGGCCAAGTCGAAAGTGGAATCCATCCACAGCGCCCGCCGCACAACGGTTTCCGCTGTGGCCGAGACGTGGTCGATGTCCTGGCGCGAAGCAGGCGCCCGCTCGATCAGGTCCCGCACGATCCGGATGGTGTCGGCGTACTGCGCCATCCGCGCCGCCAGCGGATCGGTCAGCGCGGTACTCCGCAATTGCGGAAAATCGAATCGCGCGGCGTAGCTGTCCACCCGCTCGCCGCGCAGCCGGAAGGTTTCCCCTTGATACTCCAGGTCGTCCCCCAGCGCCGACAAGACCTCTTCCACGGTCCGCCGCGGGACGGCCGTCGACCGCACCAGCGAAGCGAGCGTGTGCTCCTCCGTGCCGACCGCGTAGACGACTTCCCGCAGCTGACGTCCGGCCACACCGGCAGCTTCGACAACTGCGGCCACCCTCTCGATCGCCAGACCCCCACTGTCGAGACGGTTGTTATCGGTCACGTCCTCACGATAGTGGCCGGTCCACCTCGCATCGACGGGGGGACGCATCCGCGCAACCACCCGAGCCTCCACGATCTGATCGGCCGCTGGTACCGGCGAACGCCGATGTGCGACGACTTGCACGGTGCACCCTGCGAGGCATCGCGGCGCACGGTCAGGTCACCCGCCGAGCCCCGCGCGGTCGAGCAGATACGCGGTCAGAGGCCGGTAGTGGCCGGGGTGGACGCCGTCGTCGAGGGGTACCGTGACCGCGATCTTTCCCTCGGCCTGACCGGCGAACAGAGCGGGGTCATTGCTGTCGGCGAATCCGACGGTGTCGATACCCGCCTCGCCCGCCGCTCCGGCCCAGCCGTGGTCGGCGATGACCAGACCGGGCCATCGGCCGGTCGCGGCGTCGCGCAGTTCCCGCAGAACCGCCCGCATCGGATGCGGGTCGTGAGTGTGCCGCAGCGTGCCGTCGGCGGCGAGCGCGGCGACTCCTGAGGTGTAGACGATTTCGCGATGCTGCGGACCGAAGGGCGTGCCGGCCCGGTAGGACCACCCGGCGGCAGGGGTGAGCACCGCACAGCCCGCCGCCCGCAGCGCGTCTTCGACGGCGCGATAGACGCCCATCAGCGTGTCCGGATGCCCGGTCGCCAGGATCACCGTCTCCCCGCGGCGGGCCGCGAGCCCGATCCGCTCTCCCATCGCGTCGAGCGCGTCGAGCGTCAGGTCGACGTCGATGGTGTCCGGACCTCGCGTATGACGCGGATCGGCCCCGACCCCGCACAGACGCGCCATCATCTCCAAGGTCTCGGCGAACGTCCAATCCCGCAGCGTCAGCCCGAACTGGTACCCCGGGTCTTTGTTCACCATCTTGCGATAGTTCGCGAGATTCCCTTCCCGAGGCGTCGCGACATCCCCCGCGATCCGCGTCTTCAGCAGATGGTCCCGCAGCCGCGCCCGGTCACCGGGCCGGTCGGGTCGAGTCGCTTTCCCCACCGCTCATACCTCCGCATCGGCCGTCGGCGCCAGCGATCGCGGTTTCGGTCCGGCCGGGACGCCGGTGCGCTCGATCGCTACCCGCAACACGAACCCGACAGTACCGATCCAGGGGTGTACCGCAGTGTAATTCCCGGACGCGCCCGGACACGGCGAAGGCCCGCCTCCCGGAACGGGAAGCGGGCCTTCGGGTTTCACGCCGTGGCAGAAAGGCTTACTTGGCCTTCTCCAGGACCTCGACCAGACGCCAGCGCTTGGTGGCCGACAGCGGACGGGTCTCCATCAGCTGAACGCGGTCGCCGATGCCGGCGATCTCGTTCTCGTCGTGCGCCTTCACCTTCGAGGTGGTGCGAATGATCTTGCCGTAGAGCGGGTGCCGGTTACGGTCTTCCAGCTCGACGACGATCGTCTTGTTCATCTTGTCCGAGACAACGTAGCCGACCCGCACCTTGCGGGTGCCGCGCTGCCCTTCTGCTTTGTCGCTCATGCGGCATCTCCCTTGCCAGCGGGTCCGGTGGCCAGACCGAGCTCACGCTCACGCATGACCGTGTAGATGCGCGCGATCTCGTGACGGACGACGCGCAGACGACGGTTGTTGTCCAGCTGACCCGTCGCCATCTGGAAGCGCAGGTTGAACAGCTCTTCCTTGGAGTCGCGCAGCTTGGCCACCAACTCCTCTTCGGTGAGCTCGCGGAGCTCTGCGGCCGGTGTTCCGGTAGCCATCAGAACTGCTCCTCCCTGGTCACGATCCTGCACTTCATCGGGAGCTTGTGCATCGCGCGACGCAGGGCCTCGCGAGCGGTCTCCTCGTTCGGGTAGCTCATCTCGAACATCACGCGACCGGGCTTGACGTTCGCGACCCACCACTCCGGCGAACCCTTACCCGAACCCATACGGGTCTCGGCGGGCTTCTTGGTCAGCGGGCGATCCGGGTAGATGTTGATCCAGATCTTGCCGCCACGGCGGATGTGGCGAGTCATCGCGATACGCGCCGACTCGATCTGCCGGTTGGTGACGTAGGCCGGCTCCAGCGCCTGGATGCCGAAATCGCCGAACGCCACCGAGGTGCCGCCCTTGGCCGTACCGGAACGGCCCGGGTGATGCTGCTTGCGGTGCTTCACCTTGCGAGGCATCAGCATGCGTCAGCCCTCCTGTGTCTCTGCCGGAGCGTCGGCCACCGCGGTGGCGGCGCGCCCGGCCTCGGTGCTGGTCGCCGTGGTGCCGGTCGAACCGGACCGACGCGGGCGGCTCGGCCGCTCCCGGCGCGGACGCTCGGGCGCGGCGGCAGCGGCGGCGAGCTCACGCTTGCCACCGACGATGTCGCCCTTGTAGATCCAGACCTTCACGCCGATGCGACCGAAGGTGGTCTTGGCCTCGTAGAGGCCGTAGTCGATGTCGGCGCGCAGCGTGTGCAGCGGCACCCGACCCTCGCGGTAGAACTCCGAGCGCGACATTTCGGCGCCGCCGAGACGGCCCGAGCACTGCACACGGATGCCCTTGACGTTCGGCGAACGCATGGCCGACTGGATGGCCTTGCGCATCGCGCGACGGAACGCCACACGGTTGGACAGCTGCTCGGCGACGGCCTGGGCCACCAGCTGCGCATCCGACTCGGGGTTCTTCACCTCGAGGATGTTCAGCTGCACCTGCTTGCCGGTGAGCTTCTCCAGCTCGGCGCGGATGCGGTCGGCCTCGGCGCCGCGGCGGCCGATCACGATGCCCGGACGCGCGGTGTGGATGTCCACCCGCACGCGGTCACGGGTGCGCTCGATCTCGACCTTGGCGATGCCGGCCCGCTCCATGCCGGTGGCCAGCAGCTTACGGATCGCGACGTCTTCCTTCACGTAGTCCGCGTACTGCTTGTCCGCGTACCAACGCGATTTCCAGTCGGTGGTGATACCGAGGCGGAAGCCGTGGGGGTTGATCTTCTGTCCCATTTACTTTGCCCCTCCCTTCCGGCGGTTACGAGTGGCTCCACCGGCGGTGGGGATGCTCTCGACCTCGATGGTGATGTGGCTGGTGCGCTTGCGGATGCGGAACGCACGGCCCTGGGCACGCGGCTGGAACCGCTTCAGGGTGGCGCCCTCGTCGACGTACGCCGTCGAGATGACCAGCGTGGCCGGGTTCAGGCCGAGGTTGTTCTCGGCGTTGGCCGCGGCGCTGGCGACGACCTTGGCGACCGGCTCGCTCGCGGCCTGGGGCGCGAACTTCAGCAGGGCGAGGGCATCCTCGACGCGCTTGCCGCGGACCAGGTCCACGACCCGGCGTGCCTTCATCGGGGTGACGCGAACGTGCTTGGCGGTCGCGCGCGCAGTCGGGTTCTGAGTCTCGGTCGTCGTCATCGCCGCTTGCTCTTCCGGTCTTCCTTGACGTGGCTCTTGAACGTCCTGGTCGGCGCGAACTCACCGAGCTTGTGCCCGACCATGTTGTCCGAGATGAACACCGGCACGTGCTTGCGGCCGTCGTGCACCGCGAACGTGTGCCCGATGAAATCGGGGATGATGGTCGAACGACGCGACCAGGTCTTGATGACCTGCTTGGTGCCCTTCTCGTTCTGCACGTCCACCTTCTTCAGGAGGTGGTCGTCGACGAACGGGCCTTTCTTGAGGCTGCGTGGCATTTCTTACCTCCTCCTTCAGCGCTTCTTGCCGGTCTTGCGACGGCGGACGATGAGCTTGTCGCTCGGACGGTTGGGCTTGCGGGTGCGGCCTTCCGGCTGACCCCACGGCGAGACCGGGTGGCGACCACCGGAGGTCTTGCCCTCACCACCACCATGCGGGTGGTCGACCGGGTTCATGACGACACCACGGACCGTGGGGCGGCGGCCCTTCCAGCGCATACGGCCGGCCTTGCCCCAGTTGATGTTCGACTGCTCGGCGTTGCCGACCTCGCCGACGGTGGCGCGGCAGCGCACGTCGACGCGACGGATCTCACCGGAGGGCATACGCAGCGTGGCGTAGGGGCCTTCCTTGCCCAGCAGCTGGATGCTCATGCCGGCCGAGCGGGCCAGCTTGGCGCCGCCGCCCGGACGCAGCTCCACCGCGTGGATGGTGGTACCGGTCGGGATGTTGCGCAGCGGCAGGTTGTTGCCCGGCTTGATGTCGGCCGTCGGGCCGGACTCGATGCGGGTGCCCTGTGTCACGCCCTTGGGGGCGATGATGTAGCGCTTCTCGCCGTCCACGAAGTGCAGCAGCGCGATGTTGGCGGTGCGGTTCGGGTCGTACTCGATGTGCGCGACCTTGGCCGGGATCCCGTCCTTGTCCAGGCGACGGAAGTCGATCAGGCGGTAGGCGCGCTTGTGCCCGCCACCGCGGTGCCGGGTGGTGATCCGGCCGTGGGCGTTGCGGCCGCCGGACTTGGTCAGCGGGCGCAGCAGCGACTTCTCCGGGGTCGACCGGGTGATCTCGGCGAAGTCCGAGACGCTGGAGCCGCGACGGCCCGGCGTAGTCGGCTTGTACTTACGGATTGCCATGAGTTCTTCTCTGCTTTCTGGACTCCCGGGCGCTTACGCGACCGGGCCTCCGAAGATCTCGATGGGCTTGCTGTCGGCCGAGATGGTCACGAGCGCGCGCTTGGTGTTCTTGCGCTTGCCGTAACCGAAGCGGGTCCGCTTGCGCTTGCCCTGACGGTTGGCGGTGTTGACGCTGGTCACCTTCACACCGAAGACCTTCTCCACGGCGATCTTGATCTGCGTCTTGTTCGAGTCCGGGTGCACCAGGAAGGTGTAGGTGCCTTCCTCGATCAGTCCGTAGGACTTCTCGGAGATGACCGGCGCCAGCAGAATGTCGCGGGGGTCGGCGATGGTGGTCACTTGCTCTCCTCCTGTGCAATCGCCGCAGTGTCTTGCGGAGACTCCGCGGGGCCGTGCACGAACGCGTTGAGCGCCTCGACGCTGAACACCACGTCGTCGCTGTTGAGCACGTCGTAGGTGTTGAGCTGGTCGGGAGCGATCGGGTGCACGTTCTGCAGGTTCGCCACGCTCTTCCACGCGGCGACGTCCTCGCGGCCCACCACGACCAGGAACTTCTTGCGGTCCGACAGCTCGGCCAGGAAGCTCTTGGCGGTCTTGGTGGACGGGGTCTGCCCGGCCACCAGTTCGGTGATCACGTGGATGCGCTCGTTGCGCGCCCGGTCGGACAGGGCGCCACGCAGGGCGGCGGCCTTCATCTTCTTGGGCAGGCGCTGGGTGTAGTCGCGCGGCTGCGGGCCGTGCACGGTGCCACCGCCGGTGAACTGCGGCGCGCGGGTCGAACCCTGGCGGGCGCGACCGGTGCCCTTCTGCCGGTACGGCTTCTTGCCGCCGCCGGAGACCTGGCCACGGGTCTTCGTCGCGTGCGTGCCCTGGCGGGCCGCGGCCTGCTGGGCCACGACGACCTGGTGCATCAGCGCGATGTTGGCGGTCACGTCGAAGATCTCCGCGGGGAGGTCGACGGTGCCGTTGGTCTTGCCGCCGATCTCCTTGACCGGCAGCGTCAGGTTGGCCTTCTTCTCGAGGCTCGTCATGCGTGCGCACCACCCTTCACGGCGCTCTTGACGATCACGACGCCGCCCTTGCGACCCGGGATCGCTCCCTTGATCAGCAGCAGGCCGTTCTCGGCGTCCACCTTGTGCACCGACAGGTTCTGCGTGGTGACCCGGTCGTTACCCATCCGGCCCGACATGCGCATGCCCTTGAACACGCGGCCGGGAGTGGCGCAGCCACCGATCGAACCCGGACGGCGGTGCACGGCCTGCGCACCGTGCGAGGCGCCCTGGCCACGGAAGCCGTGGCGCTTCATGGTGCCCGCGAAGCCCTTGCCCTTGCTGGTGCCGGTGACGTCGACGTAGGTGCCCTCTTCGAACACGTCGGCGTTGATCTCCTGGCCGACCTCGAAGGTGGAGGCGTCCGCGACGCGGATCTCGGCGACGTGGCGGCGCGGGGTGACCCCGGCCTTGGTGAACTGACCGGAGACCGGCTTGGTCACCTTGCGCGGGTCGATGGCGCCGAAGGCGACCTGGACGGCGCTGTAGCCGTCGCGCTCCACGGTGCGGATCTGGGTGACGACGTTCGGCCCGGCCTTGATGACGGTCACGGGCACGACACGGTTGTTGTCGTCGAAGACCTGGGTCATGCCGAGCTTGGTGCCCAGGATGCCGGCGGCAGGCCTGTTCTTGTTGTCAGTCATGTCTCGAGTCCCCGTCACTGAATGTTGACGTCGACGCTGGCCGGCAGGTCGATGCGCATGAGCGCGTCCACCGTCTTCGGCGTCGGGTCGAGGATGTCGATAAGGCGCTTGTGCGTACGCATCTCGAAGTGCTCGCGCGAGTCCTTGTACTTGTGCGGCGAACGGATGACGCAGTACACGTTCTTCTCGGTCGGCAACGGCACCGGGCCGACGACGCGTGCCCCGGTGCGGGTCACCGTCTCCACGATCTTGCGCGCCGAAGCGTCGATCGCCTCGTGGTCATAGGCCTTGAGCCTGATGCGGATCTTTTGTCCCGCCACGCTAAGTGTCCTTTTCTCCGCTTTCCTTCGTGATCCGAAGCCCGGCTACACCAGTCCTCTGGACCACCCTCATTTGCACAGCCCGAACACACGAAGACGTCCCACACGGTGGAGACCATGACCGGGCATGCCCGATCCTCGCCGCTGTTCATCTGTCATGGTTCTCCGGTCCACGCGGTCGGGCGTGTCGCCCGTCCGCTCATTCCTCGGCCTCGGATCGCAACGTATCTCAGACCTGGAACACTGTCCCGGACGTACCCACGCCAGAAACCCGGCGAGGTACACGATGGGTACTGCTCGCCCTGCCCGACCAGCAGTTTCACGGAGAAACAGGCATGGCCCGGTGCAAGGCAACCCGAACAGTATGCACGACCCCCGTGGGCCACTTCAAATCAGTGGGGCCCGAGACAAACTTACTTCTGAGTAAGATAGCCGCCATGACGAAAGAGACCGTGACCTATCGCGGCTGGAAGAAGCTGCCGGACAACCGGCTGGGACATGCCCTGTTCTCGCTGGGAATGGTGGCCAGGGTGCCGTACTTCGGTACCGTGCTGCCGAACGTGGTCCGGCTCGAACCGGGGTTGTGCGAGGTCACCTCGCCCAAATGGTTCGGCATCCACAACCATCTGGGCACTTTCCACGCCATCGCGGCGTGCAACCTGGCCGAGGTGGCGATGGGCATGCTCAGCGAGGCGACCGTGCCCGCGACGCACCGGTGGATCCCCAAGGCGATGAACGTGCGGTACCTGGCCAAGGCGGAGACCGGACTGCGGGCGGTCGCGAAGCTGGCCGAGATTCCCGACTTCGCGAGCATCACCGAGGGCCGCGAGCTGGTGGTGCCGGTGTCGATCTACGACAAGCACGGCTTGGAAGTGGTGCACGCCGATATCACGACCTGGGTCACGCCCAAGTAGTCACCGGCGACCCCCGCGCGGCCGGTCCCGCCGACGCTTCGGCTCCTACTGCGCGGGAGCGGGTTCGTTCACCCCGCGACGACACGGCCCCGATCGATGCGCAGGATGTGCTCGGCGCATCCGGCGAGATCGTCTTCCAGGCAAGCCGAGACGACGATCGTCATGTCCTGCCGCGCCAGAGCGCGCAGCATTCCGGCCAGGTAGCGACGGCCGTCGTCGTCCAAGTCGGCCATGGGATTGTCGAGCACGAGCGCCGTCGTACCGGCGGCGAGCGCTTTGGCCAGGCCGAGCCATTTCTTCTCGCTGCGGGACAGCCGCAGCACGGGCGTGGCCGAGGACGCCGCCAAGCGCGCGAGATGCAATGCCCGATCGACCAGTTCCTCGGCCGCGTCCCCGCTGTGCCCCGCGACCTTCGCCGAGAACTCCACCACCTCGGCGACCGACCAGGTCTCGCTGCCCTCGTACACGTCGGGGACCCAGCCGACCCTGGCGCGGACCGCCCACGGCTCGACGCTCGGATCCGCGTCCTCCACGCGCAGCCGCCCCCGGTGCGGCCGTAACTGGCCGGCGAGCATCGACAGCAGCGTCGTCTTCCCCGCGCCGTTCGGCCCGACCACCGCGGTGACCCGGCCCGCGGGGGCACGGAACGTCACGTCGTCGACCACCGCGACGCCGGCGTATTCGCGGCGCAGCCCGCTACAGGTGATGCCGAGGGCCACCGCGGTTCTCCATCTCGTCTCGTGATCTCATCCGGCCGCAGGTGCGCTCAGCAGGGCAGCGTCCGCCGATCTCCGGCCAGCGCGGAGAGCACGGCGGCGGTGGCGCGCGGGTCTTCGAGCATGCCGCTGTGGTCGGCCGCGTCGCCGGGGCATCCGTCCTGCAGCCACACGTTGCGGTCGGCGGGGGCGGGTGCGGCCAGCAGGGCGGTGTCCTGCGGCGTGATCACCTGGTCGGCGCGGGAGGCGATGGCCGTGTACCGGGGACCCGGCACGGTCTCGCCTCCCGCGTTCAGCCGGTTCAGCAGCGGTGACCCGACCACTTGCTGCTGCCCCGGAGTCCCGAAGACCTGGGCGGCGATCTGCGCGTCCCCCAAGCCGAGCGCGGCCAGGTCCGGATAGCCGGCGCGCAATCCGCCCCAGGTAGTGCCGCGATACGGGGTGCCGAGCGTCACCACCTGGGACACCGCATCGCCGCCGCGGGCGCGCAGATACTGCCGGATCACGGTGCCGCCGGTGGAGTGGCCGACCAGCGCCACCCGGCTCGCGCCCGTAGCCTCCCGCACGGACCGCACGACCTCGGCGAGCTCGCCCGCCATCCGGTCGATGTCGGCCACGCCGTAGACCGCGCGGCCCAGCAGTGCGGCGCCGATCGGCCCGATGCCGGTGGAACTGGAGCCGCTCTGCCCGCTCACCGCGTCGACCACGCCGGGCGCGGCGCCGATGTTCGCGGCGAACACGCAATGCCCCTCGGCTCGGATGGCGGGGGCGAGCAGCGGGAAGCTGCGGCCGATATCGGTGCCGGAGCCGTGCACGAGCACCACCGGCTCCGGTCGCGCCGGTGTCGGCTCGCAGGTCCAGTCGTTGGCGCCGTCCAGCGCCGGTGTCTCCGGTGCGGCGGCCGCGCTCGGCGCGTGGGACAGCGCCACGCAGGCCGCGGCCATCATGAGGCCGACGACGCGCGCGGCCCTGGTACGAACAGTCATCTCGAATTCCCGACCGATCAGATTCCCAATCCAGCGGCCAGCGTCGGCCAGGAATCCTTCAGCGCGTCCTCCCAGTAGCCCCAGGAATGAGTTCCTTCCGGGCGGAAGTTGTAGCGCGCGGGGATACCGAGGCTGTCGAGCCGGTCTTTCATGTTGTGTGAGCAGTAATTGGTGGCCGCTTCGATCACGCCGCCGACGACCAGTTGATTCGCGAAACCCCATGGGCCGTTCAGCGAGTATTTGCCGCCGTATCGGTCGTAGACGCCGGGCATGCCATTACCGCTGGCGATGTAGATGGATTTTCCGCGCAATCCCTCCGCCTGCACGTAAGGATCATTGGCCGCCCATTGCGGTGCGCCGGCGGGACCCCACATGTTGTCCAGCTCCGCCAGTCCCCATTCCTCGACGGTGAGCCGGACGAACTCGCGGCCGACCGGATCGCTGGTCTGCGCGCAACCGCTGTAGGCCGCGACGCTGGAGAACAACCCGCCCGTGGTCGCGGCGAGGGCGAGCGTCGTGGTCCCCGACATCGAGAAGCCCGCGAGCGCGTTGCGCCCGCTGGTCCCGAGGTACGCGTCGATGAGCGGGGGCAGTTCGCTGCTCAGGAAGGTGCGCCATTTCTGGCGGCCCAGTCTGGCGTCGTCCTTCTCCCAGTCCGCGTAGTAGCTGAACATGCCGCCGATCGGCGTGACCGCGTGCACGTTCTTGTCCGCGAGGAATTGCATGGCGTCGGTCTTCGTTGCCCAGGTGGAGCCGTCGACGCCACCGGCCGCGCCGAGCAGCAGATACAGCACCGGCCGTGGCACGCTCGTGTCCGCGGCGCGCTGCACCTCCACCGGAATGTCGATATCCATCGCGGCGGAATGCACCGTCAATGTCAGGCTCCGCGCATTGTGCTCCTGCACGGAAACAATGGAAGACTCCGCCGGCGCGGCCGAGGCCTGCGTCGAAATCATCGCCGACGCGGCGGCCACGGCGACGACCGCCGACAACATCAGCCGGCGGAGGTGGCTTCCTCTCATGACTCCCCTTATCCCGAATCCCGGTACGCCTCGCGTTCCGAGCTCAGGCTAGGGTCTGTCCCGAGCCGATTCACGACTGAAGTTGCTGGGCCACCAATTCTGGGGGCAGGCATCGAAAAGCGGAATTATCGTTGCTCCATATCGATCCGATCCCGAAATAGCGAGCCCCCGATTCCTTGGGCCCAGGAGCGCGGAATAGTTGCGCTGCCGTCGTCCCAACGGATTGAATGCCCGTATGGGTGTCAGCGCGGACCGGGAAGTCGATGTGTGCGTGGTCGGGCTCGGTCCCACCGGGCGGGCGCTCGCGCACCGCGCCATGAACGCCGGGCTGTCGGTGACCGCGATCGACCCACGCCCGGAACGGCTGTGGCCGCCCACCTTCTCCTGCTGGGTGGACGAGCTGCCGCGATGGCTGCCCGCCACGGCGATCGCGACGACCATCCCGGCGCCGACGGTATGGACGAAGACCGAGCATCGCATCGAGCGTCCCTACTGCGTGCTGTCCAAACCGGGCCTGCGGGCGGCACTGCCGCTCGATGACGCCACCGTCGTCGCGGGCCGCGCCACGCGGGTGGACGCGCACGAGGTCGAACTCGCCGACGGCGCGGTGCACCGGGCGGCGGCGGTGTTCGACGCCCGTGGGCTGCCCTCGCTGGGACGCCGCAGGGCGGCGAGCGCGCACGGCATCTTCGTCGACGCCGAGACCGCCGCCCCGATGATCACCGAGGGCGAGGGCTTGCTGCTGGACTGGCGGCCGGAGAACGGCGCGGGCCCGGACGAGCCGCCGTCGTTCCTCTACGCGGTGCCGCTCGGCGACGGCACGGTGATCTTCGAGGAGACCAGCCTCGGTCTCCGGGGCGGCATGCCGCAGCACGAACTGCGTAAACGCACGCTCGCGCGGCTGGCCGCGCACGGCATCCGGCTCAACGGCGCCGAACCGAGCGAGGCGGCGCACTACCCGCTGGACCAGCCGCCGCCGCGCAGAGGCGAGGCGCGCGCGATTCCGTTCGGTTCGCGCGGCGGCATGATGCACCCGTGCACCGGCTACAGCGTCGCCGACTCGTTGGCGCTGGTGGACACCGCGGTCGCCGCGCTGATGGAAGGCCGCGACCCGATCGCCGCGCTCTGGCCGCCGCGCGCGCGACTGGTGTATTGGATGCGGATGCGCGGCCTCTACGGCCTCGGCAGGCTCACCACCGAGCAGTCCGTCGCCATGTTCGACGCGTTCTTCAGCGCGTCACCGCGCGGTCAGCGCGCTCTGCTGTCCGCCCACGACGACTACGCGGCGCTCGGCGCGGTGCTGTTCAACACGGTCGCGCACACCTGGCCGTTCCGCTGGCGCTACGACCTGGTCGGCTGGACCAACCGCGACCGCTGGCTGGACTACGACTTCGCCGAACCGCGGGAAGACGTCGTGCGCCGGATTGGCTGACCCGGCGGACGGCGACGTGGGTGGTTACGGCCCCGTCTCCGCGGCCCGCCGGTAACCCCTGATCGCGGGGTAGGCGAAGACGACGATCATCCCGATCGTCCAAGCCAGCGTCTCGAGCAGCGGGTCGGCGACCGCGCCGCCGTAGGACAACCCGCGCATCGCGTCGATCGCGCAACTCATCGGCTGATGCGCCACCACGTCCTGCAACCAGATCGGGTAGGCGAAGACCGGAACGAAACCCGAGTTGAAGAACATCAGCAGCGTGCTGATCATGCCGATGATGTTCACCAGCATGACGCCCTCGGACACGGTGGCCAGCGCGGTGACCAGCACGGCGAACGCCACCCCGAACAGCACCGGGATGCCGATCAGCGCCAGCCCCGCGAGCGGACCCTGCTCGAATCGGAAGCCGAGCAGCAGACCGACGGCGACGACGAACACCGTGGTCACCAGGACCCGGATGGCCTCGGCGAGCAACCGGCCGGTGAAGCCCGCCGCGCGGTGCACCGGCATCGTCCAGAACCGGCCGAGCAATCCGGTCATCTTCTCGGTCTTGAAGCCGAGTGCGCTGACCACCGCGCCGGACATCGCCGCGACCAGCGTCAGCAACGGGACCGTCCCGTACACGGCGGGCATGCCGGTCGCACCGGAGACGGGCTTGTTCAGCACGATGTAGAACATCACCAAGGTGAGCGCGGGATACACCAGCGTCTGGATGGTCGTCGCCGGATCACGCGCCCAGACCAGCAGCAGCCGCTTGCACTGGATCAGGCTCTGCACCACCCAGGTGACCAGCGAACCTTCCGGCTTCGCCCGGACCACGGGCAGCGGTTCGCTCGCGCGCACCTCCGCCTGCTCGGCCTGCGGCGCGGTGCGCTCCACGGTCGATTCCACCGAACTCATGACCGCCTCACACTCGCCCAGATCGCCAACGGGGTGAACACCGCCGCCAGCCCGATCAACCACACCAGCGGCACCCACAGCACCTGCCAGGTCACGCCGTCGGCCGCCATATCGCGCAACGCGAAGGAGAACTGGGAGATCGGCTGATTGCGCACGAACGGGCGAATCCATTCCGGGAAGTTGCGCTCGGGCACGAACCCGCAGGAAAGCATGCCGAAAATCAGCGTCGGCAGGGTCAGCGCCTGACTCAGCGACTCCGGGCTCTTGGTCAGACTGCCGAGCCCGTCTGCGCCGATCGCGAGCACCGTGCCGACCGCGAGGGAGAACGCGCAGAACAGCACGGCCTGGCCGGTGCCAGCGACGAAGCGGAAGCCGATCAGGTGCCCGAACAGCACCGCGGCGGTGAGCGAGGTCACCGAGCGGACCAGCCCGGCGCAGATGCGCGAGGTGAACGGCACCAGCGTCCCGATCGGCATGGTCTGCAGGCGGGTGCTCAGGCCGGTCATCGCCTCGAACGCGGCCAGCTGCGCGTTCGACATCATGGTGAAGGCCATGGTCTGCAACACGATGATCGGCATGACGTACTGGGCGTAGTCGACGCCCTGGATCTTCATCACATAGCGCAACGGCAGATAGAAGCCGAGGGTGAAGATCAGCGGCGTGACCGCGGCGACGATCAGCTCGCCCTTGGTCGCCATGGTGCGCACGATGCGGCCGGTCAGCGCGCGCCACTGCGCGAACGACGACAGCCGCGCCGCGGGCAGCTCGGCGAACAAGGTCACGTCGGCTCGGACGTGCTCCGGGGCGGTCGCAGCGGTCACGCTCGCCCGCCCGAGTGGCCGGTGATGGACAGGAACACGTCGTCGAGCGAGGGACGGCGCAGCGCGATGTCGGCCAGTTCCACGCCGGCGCTGTCGAGCCTGCGCAACGCCTCGGTCAGCGTGGCGGCTCCCTCCGGCGCCGGGATGGACAGCCGGTCACCGCCGTCGATGTCGGCCAGCACCGCGGGCGGCACCAGGTCGCCGAGGGCATAGGCGGCGGTGCGCAGCTTCTTCTGGTCCAGGGGGACGACCTCGCAGTAGCTGCCGCCGGTCTTCTCCTTGAGTTCGTCGGCGGTGCCCTCCGCGATCACCGTGCCCTTGTCGATGACGATGATGTTGTCGCTGAGCACGTCGGCTTCCTCCAGGTACTGCGTGGTCAGCAGCACCGTGATGCCCTGGGTCTTGAGCGCGGTCACCAGATCCCATACGCCCTGCCTGCTGCGCGGGTCCAGACCGGTGGTCGGCTCGTCCAGGAACACCACCTCGGGACGCACCACCAGGCCGCAGGCGATGTCCACGCGGCGGCGCATACCGCCCGAGTAGTGGCGCACGGCGCGGCGGCCCGCGCTCACCAGATCGAATTCCTCCAGCAGGGTGTCGGCGCGCTTGCGGGCCGCGGACTTGCCCAGGCCCATCAGCCTGCCGAACAGCTCCAGGTTCTCCCGGCCGGAGAGGTTCTCGTCCAGCGCCGCGTACTGACCGGTCATCATGATCGATCGGCGCACGCCCGCCGGGTCCTTCAGCACGTCGTGCCCGGCGACGACGGCGGTGCCCGAATCGGGGCGCAGCAGCGTGGACAGCACCTTCACCATGGTCGTCTTGCCCGCGCCGTTGGGCCCTAGGATGCCGAGCACGGAGGCGCGTTCGGCGACGAAGCTGACGCCCTGCAGCGCATGCACATCGCCGAACGACTTGCGGACGTCCGCTACCCGGACCGCAGGCTCACTCGCATGCGAATCTGCTTGGTTGGAACTCGGCATCAACTCTCCACTATCGGCCGGTGCGGCGACCAGGTCGCCCAGAGCGCAGGCGCACGCTCGGATTGGTGATCCGTCGCGCTCGGCGTGATGTTACCGGCCCGATCGCCCGGACTTCCGCGTCGCGTGAGGTACCCGCACCGAGGCACGCCCATTGTGTCCTTACTCACATTTCTCGCTGCCCGTTCGCCAGGCGAAGAATCGGCGCTGGTGAGCGCGATCCGGTACGGACGCCGAGCCGCGGCCGAGCCTTGTCGGTCCGCTGCGCGAGACCATAGTCTGCTTTGCGGGGGAAAACACTCACTCGTCCGCGGCTGTGGCCCCACTCAGCGGTCCGCAGGCTGGTTTCGACACTGCGAGAGGTGATCATGGCCGAGTCCGCGCAGTCACGGTTGGCGGCGCGTCCGGGCGGAACGGGCCCTGCGAACGTCCTGACGTCCTATGATCCGCGCACCGGCGAGGTCGTGGGCAACTACGCCGTGATGAGCGCGAGCGAACTGAATCGCGCGGTGCGCGCGGCCCGATCCGCCGAAAAGTGGTGGGCCGAACTCGGATTCAGCAGTCGCAAGCGGTGGCTGCTGGACTGGAAACGCGAGATCGCCCGGCGCTCCGGCGAATTGGTCACCCTACTGTGCGAGGAGACCGGCAAGCCGGTGGCCGACGCCGCGATCGAGGTGATGCTCGCGGTGGAGGACCTGGACTGGGCCGCGCGCAACGCGGGTCGCGCGCTGGGCAGGCGGCGCATCGGTTCCAACTGGCTCACCCGCAATCAGCGCGCCTCGGTCGGTTATCTGCCGCTGGGCGTCGTCGGAGTGCTCGGCCCGTGGAACAACCCGGTATTCACCCCGATGGGTTCGATCGCCTATGCGATGGCGGCGGGCAACGCCGTGGTGTTCAAGCCGCACGAGCTGACCACCGGCGTCGGCGTGTGGCTGGCCGACAGCTGGTCGCGGCTCGCGCCGAACCAGCCGGTGCTGCAAGTGGTCACGGGAGACAAGGCCACCGGGACCGCGCTGTGCCGGGCGAAGCTCGACAAGATCGCCTACGCCGGTTCCGAGGCGGGCGCGCGCGAGGTGATCTCGGTGTGCGCGCAGACCATGACGCCGGTCGTCGTCGAGCGCAGCGGCAAGGGCAGCATGGTCGTGCACGTCGACGCCAAGCTGGACGACGCCGCCGAGGCCGCCGTGTTCGGCGCGATGGCCAACGCCGGGCAGAACGCCACCGGCATCCAGCGCGCCTACGTCGCCCAGTCGGTCTACGACCGCTTCCTGGACCTGGTCGCGGACCAGGCGCGCAAGCTGCGGCCGGGCGCGGACCGGAAGGCGTCCTACGGCCCGATGATCATGGAGTCACAGGTCGAGGTGGTGCGCAGGCAGGTGCGCGACGCGGTGGCGCGCGGCGGCCGCGCGGTGGTCGGCGGGCTCGACTCCATCCGCGATCCCTACATCGAGCCGATCGTGCTGGCCGAGGTGCCCGAGGAGAGCATCGCGATCACCGGCGAGGGCATCGGCCCGGTGCTGATCGTGAACAAGGTGGCGAGCATGGACGAGGCCGCCGAGCGGATCAACGCGGTGGGCACCGACGTCGCGGTGTCGGTGTTCACCAGGGACGTGCACGAGATCGAAGCGTTCGCCGAGCAACTGCGCGTCGGTGTGGTGACCATCAACTCCTCGACCGCCTACGCGGGCATCCCCGCGCTGCCCTTCGGCGGCGTGGGCGAATACGGCCAGGGCCACAGCCACGGCGACCAGGGGCTGCGCGAGTTCAGCCGGACCCTGGCCATCACCCGCAAGCGGTACCAGGCGCCGGTGAACCTGTCCACGTTCGATCGGCACCCACGCCACCTCCGCCTGGCCAGGACGATCTTCCGCATCCGGCACGGCCGCCGCCCCTGAGCGCAGGGCTAGGCGCGCTTCCGGCTTTCGCGGACTACTACGGCCCCGTGCGCGTCGTATTCCACCCGCTCGAACGTGGCGAAGCCCAACTCGTTCAACGCTTTCAGCGCGGTGTGTGAGTTGTAGTTGTTGGTCCCGCCGACGCTTGCCTGCCCTCCCGTGGCCAACCCGATGAGTTGAGTCGGCGGCCAGAGGACGTTGTCGACAAGGACCGCATAGGTCTGCGGCAGCCTCGGAGTTCGGTCACGGGTTGCGAGGTGCGGGGTCAATCGCGGTGGTTGTGCGGCTCTGCCTGTTCGGCGAGCAGCACCGCGTCCATGAGCGCGGTCACCCGGGCCAATTGCGCTGGCCGGGAATCGAATCGGATCAGTCTGCCCACATCGATCACCTGGCTGATGGCGGCGTGCACCCGAAAACGCGCTTCCACCGGGTCGCCGTCGAGCAGGTTGGCCCACTCCAGCACGTTCTGCCGCTGGATGGCGCGCAGCTTGTGCTGCTCGGCCTGCGGCAGATTGCCGAACTCGGCGTAGTACACCGCCATGATCTCGGGCATGGCGAAACTCAGCTTGGCGTAGCGCTCGGCCACATTCCGCGCGGCGTCCGCCCGGCTCGTCGCTTCGGCCAGCGCCTCGGTGATCGCGATGGCCAGCCGGTCGCCGGTGCGGTGGAAGGCCGCGGCGAGCAGGTCGGCCTTGCTCGCGAAGTACCGGTACACGCTGGAGGCGTTGATGCCGACCGCGGCGCCGATCTCCTCGATGCTCGCCTCGTGGTAGCCCTGCCTGCCGAAGATCCGGATGGCCTCGGTGAGCAACTGTTCGCGCTTGGAGGTCACCGGGATGCCGCGAACGGGCGGCCCTGGATCGGGTTCCGCCGGCGCGGGAGGCAGGTCGGTGCGCAGGATGGCCCAGGACATCTGATGCAGCAGCGGAAGCAGCCGGGCGCTCGACAGCGCGGTGCGGTGCGCGGCGATGCTGGCGATCGCGCTGAGCACGCCCGCGGCCAGCATCGCCACGTCCGCGGGCGGCGCCTCGGGGCGCAGCAGCGCGATCGGCGCCGCGAGGGTGTTGTTCAGGTCGTCGTAGATCTTCTTGATCCGGACGCGATCGTCCCGCTCGAGATAGCGCCGCTCCCAGCGGTAGAGCCCGGCCTCGCGGCGGATCTCGACGGTGTGCTCGCTGATCGCGCGAATCAGCGCGTCCGCGCGCCGCTGCGGGTCCAGCCGCGCGTCGTCGGCTCCCTCCGCGACGCTGAGCAGGTGTCGCGCGCCTTCCTCCGCCGCGGCGACCAGCAGCGCGTATTTGTTCGTGAAATGCCGGTAGAGGGCGGGACCGGAGATGCCGACCTCGGCGGCGATCTCATCGACGCCGACCGGGTAGTACCCGCGTTCGCTGAACGCGCGTGCGGCGGCCCGGATGATCTGCACCTTGCGGTCCTTCGGACGGCGGCGCACCGAAGGCGCGCCCGCCCGCCTGCCCGGTTCGGGGCGCGCGGGAGCGAGATCGATCTCGCTGCGATCCGCGACCATGCACCTCTCCGTTCTCCGGCGGCGCTGGTTGACAGCGCCCGTCACTGGACCCTAAGTTAACCACAATTCGCAAAGTTAACCACTATTCACGGCCTGGCGCCCGCCGAATTGCAGCTTAGGAGCAAACGTGAGCAACAACGATTCCGCGGCCCCGGCCGCGCCCTCCGCCGCGAAGTTCACCGCGGTCCAGGACGGCAAGGTGCTGCGGATCACGATCACCAACCCCAAGCGGAAGAACGCCATCGACTACGACACCATGGTCGCGCTCGGGGACGCCTTCCACGCGGCGGCGGACGACCGCGCGGTGCGGGCGATCGTACTGACCGGCGAAGGCGGCGATTTCTGCACCGGCGCCGATCTGTCCGCGAGCGCGGACGAGGCGCAGCGTGGCATCACCTCGGACATGGTGATGGACGCGGCGAACCGGCTGGTGCGCGCCATCGTCGACGCGCCGGTCCCGGTGATCGTGCGGATCCGTGGCGCCGCGGCGGGCGTCGGCGTCGGCATCGCGCTGGCCGCCGACCTTGTCTACGCCAGCGAGGACTCCTACCTGCTGCTGGCCTTCATCAACATCGGCCTGATGCCCGACGGCGGGGCGGCCGCGCTGGTCGCCGCGGCCGCGGGCCGCCCGCTGGCGGCGCGGATGGCGCTGCTCGGCGAACGGCTGCCCGCCAGGGAAGCCGCGGCCGCCGGTCTGTTCACCGCCGTCGTCCCCGACGCCGAACTCGACGCCGCGGTCGAGGCCGGGGTCGAGAAGATCGCCACGGGTCCGCGCCGCGCGCTCGAGCTCACCAAGCAGGCGCTGAACCAGGCCACGCTGACCTCGCTGGACGCGGCGCTGGCCGCCGAGAAGGCGGGGCAGACCGAGCTGCTGCGCTCCCCCGATTTCATCGAGGGCGCCACCGCGATGCTCACCAAGCGCAAGGCCGTCTTCGCCGACTGATCGGCCCGCCGGAACGTAGCGACCGGCAGGCGACTATGTTCATCGGCTATGACTTACCTGGTTACCGGGGCAACTGGGTTCATCGGTCGTTTTCTCATCCCTGAGCTCCTGAAACGCGAGGGTGACATCCACGTGCTGGTGCGGCCGGGCGATGCCTCGGCCGACCGGTTCGCCTGCTGCGCGCGGGAATGGGCCGGCGGCGACCGCGTCCGCCTGGTACGCGGCGATCTCGGCGCCCCGGGGCTCGGCATCGATCCGACCTGGCTGGCCCGGCATCGCGGCGCCATCGAGCACGTCTTCCATCTGGCCGCGGGCTACGACCTGACCGAGCGCGGCGGCGGGACCAGGAACCTGGTCGACGTCGCCGAGGAACTTGGCGTCGGCCTGCTGCACCACGTCTCGACCGTGGAGGTGGCCGGGTCCAGCGAAGGGCTGTTCACCGAGGACATGTTCGATCACGGCCAGACGCTGGCCACCCCGATGCAGCGCGCGCAGTTCGAGGCCGAGCGGATGGTGCGGGAATCGTCGCTGCGCTGGCGCATCTACCGGCCATCGATCGTGATCGGGCATTCCAGGACCGGCGAGATCGATCGGATCGACGGCCCGTACTACTTCTTCCGCCTGCTGCGCATGGGCGCGCAACTGCCGAGGCTGCTGCCGGTGCTGGTGCCCAAACTGGGCGAGACAAACATGGTGCCGGTGGATTTCGTGGCCCGCGCCCTCGATCACATCGCGCATCGCCCCGGCTCTGACAAGATCGCCTATCACCTGGTGGATCCGCGCAGGCAGAGCGCGGTCGACGCGCTGAACCTGTTCGCCGACGAGGCGGGGGCGCCACACCTGGTCGAGGTGATGCCAAAACGCACCCTGGACATGATGTTGCGGGTCCCCGGCGTGAACTGGCTGCTGCCCCGGGTCGGCGTGCCGCTGGACGTGCTGGAGCACAGCGAATTCGCCTGCTGGTTCGATTGCAGGCACACCAGCGCGGCCTTGGCCGGCACCGACATCAGGGTGCCGCCGCTGGAGGCCTACGCGCCGCGGATCTGGAAGTACTGGATCGAGAACTGGGTCTGACCGGCGCGCCGCACCGGGCGGGCTACCGCCCGGTGACGGTGAGATAGATCAGGGCGGCGTTGAGCACGGAGATGATCGCGGCGACCGCCCAGGCCAGCGCGGTGGTCAGGCGATGGTTGACGTCCGCGCCCATCAGCGTGCGGTCACTGGTGAAGCGCACCAGGGGGATCAGCGCGAACGGGATGCCGAACGACAGCACCACCTGGGAGATGATCAGCGCGCGGGTCGGGTCGATGCCCAGCGCCAGGACCGCGATGGCCGGGATCAACGTGATCAGCCTGCGCGCGATCAGCGGAATCCGCTTGTGCAGCAGGCCCTGCATGATCATCGCGCCCGCGTAGGCGCCGACCGACGTGGAGGCCAGACCGGAGGCCAGCAGGCCGATCGCGAGCAGCAGCGCGGCGGCCGGGCCGAGCACGTCGCCGACGGCCGCGTGCGCGTCCTCGATGGTTTCGACGTCTCGCCCGCGCAGGGTGTTGGCGGCCATCAGCAGCATGGCCAGGTTCACCGTGCCCGCCAGGATCATGGCCAGCCCCACGTCGACCTTGGTGATCCGCAGCAGCCTGGCGCGCAGCGGCCCGGCCTCCGGTTGCCCGTGCCGGTCGCGGGCCAGGCCGGAGTGCAGGTAGACCGCGTGCGGCATGACCGTGGCGCCGATCATGGCGGCGGCGAGCAGGACGCTCTCGGTGCCCTGGAAGCGCGGCAGGAGCCCGCTTGCCGCGTCGGCGGCCGACGGCGGGGCGATGACCACGCTGGCCAAAAATCCGATCGCGATGATCGCGAGCATCCCGGTGATCACGCGCTCGAACGGTTGCTGGCCACGGCGGTCCTGCACCAGCAGCAGGCCCATCGAGACCGCGCCGGTGATGACCCCGCCCACCAGCAGGGGCAAGCCGAACAGCAGATGCAGCGCGATGGCGCCGCCGACCACCTCGGCCAAGTCGGTGGCGATCGCGACCGTCTCCGCCTGACCCCAGTACGCCAGCCGGACCGGGCCGCTCGCCTTCGCGCGCACCGCTTCCGGCAGCGACCACCCGGTGACCAGGCCGAGCTTGGCCGAGAGGAACTGCACCAGCCCCGCCATCACGTTGGCCAGGACGATGACCCAGACCAGGAGGTAGCCGAACTGCGCGCCCGCACTGATATTCGACGCGACGTTCCCGGGATCGACGTACGCGATGGCCGCCACGAACGCCGGTCCCAGCAGGACCGTCGCGGCACGCGCGCGCTCGGTGGCGGACTTGGTCGACTCAGCCAGCGTAATACCCACGAACTGAATTTTACGGCCTCCCGAACTTTTTGTGACGGTTACCCCACAAAGACGACCGCCTGGTCCCGCGACTGCGGAGACCAGGCGGTCGGTGGAAGCGGACCGGGCGTCCCGGCTCAGTCGATCAGATACCGAGACCCTTCGCGAGCACGGGCCACGACCGCTGGAACTCGTCGCGCCAATAGCCCCACGAGTGGGTGCCCGAGTCGCGGAAGTTGTAAGTAGCCGGGATACCCAGCTCGTCCAGCCGGTTCTTCAGGTTGTGCGTGCAGTAGTTGGTGCCGGCCTCGATCACGCCGCCGATGATGATCTGGTTGGCCAGACCGTAGGCGCCGGGAAGGGCGTACTGACCGTTGAGCGTGTCGTACTGACCGGGCAGGCCGTTGCCGGTGGAGATGTAGAGGTCGAGCCCCCGCAGCCCCTCGGCGTTCACGTACGGGTCGTTGGCCACCCACTCCGGCGAGCCTTCCGGACCCCACATGTTGTCGGTGTCGCCGCCGCCCCAGGTCTCGACGGTCAGCTTGACGAACTCGGAGCCGACCGGGTCACTGGTCTGCGCGCAGCCGCTGTAGGCCGCGGCGGCCTTGTACAGGCCCTTCTTGGCGATCGGCAGCGCGAGCACCGTGGTGCCCGAAGTGGAGAGGCCGGCGATGGCGTTCACGCCGTTGGTGCCGAGCGCGCCGTCGACCAGCGGGGGCAACTCCTCGGTGAAGAAGGTCTTCCACTTGTTGCGGCCGAGCACCGGGTCGTCCTTGATCCAGTCGGTGTAGTAGCTCCACTTGCCGCCGATCGGCTGGATCACGTTGACGTTCTTGTCCGACAGGAACTGCAGCGCGTCGGTCTTCGCCTGCCACGAGGCTTCGTCCTCGCCGCCACCCGCGCCGTTGAGCAGGTACAGCGTCGGACGCGGCACGGAGGCGTCGGCCGGGCGCTGGACGTCGATGATGACCTTCTCGTCCATGGCCGCCGAGTACACGTACAGCCGGATGCTGCGCGCGTCCTTGTACTCGGCCTTGGTGATACGCGAACCGTCCGGGGCGACCGGGTCGGCCAGCAGGCTTTTGGAATCGATGATGGGATCAGCTGTCGCGCTGGACGCGCCGAGACCGGTCATCATTCCCGCGAGCACCGCGGTTGCCGCGATCGCGGCCGCGGCCCGCAGGCCACCGCGCCGGCTCTGTCGACGTATCAATTTCGCACCTTCGCTTCGTCTCGAGATTCGCTCTGCATGCCCCACGCGCCGGGTGGACGTCCAGGCATCCGCCCGACCATACGGCCTATGTAGTCGTCACAACAGTGGACTTCGTTACCGCACCGTTGCCCATCATGCCCGAACGGTGTCGGTCCGATCATGACCGCCCCATGTTCCGTGTCGCTTCCCACCCCGGGGGATCGAGCAACTCGGACAATCGGGGCCCGATCTGGGCCAGCGCTTCGGGCGATGTCATCTGATCGTGCGAGACGCCGACGGGATGATCGTCCACCCGGCCGTCGACGTAGGGTTGCCAGCCGGCCGCCGCGGTGTCGTGACCGGCCGCGCTGAAGTAGTCCAGCCGGCCGCGGAAGACCGCAGGCCGGTGCTCGGCGATCAACTCGGCCGAGCGCACCGCGCTGCGGTAGATCCGGCGCACCCGGTCGGGGGTGAGCACCGCCATGTCCGGCGGGATGGTGGCGTGCAGCGCGGCCAGCGCGTCCTCGCTCAGATCGTGGATGTCGCCCTCGCCGGGCAGCAGGGCGTCGGCGCCGATGCCGAGTTCGGCCAGCGCCTCGCGGATCGCCGCCCTGAAGTCCGTGACGTCGATGTCGGGGTGGCTGTCGAGCATGGTCAGCAGGCCGATCTGCTCGCCCGCGGCCTGCAACTCGGTCGCCACCGCGTGCGCCAGGACACCGCCGAGCGACCAGCCGAGCAGGCGGTAGGGCCCGTGCGGCTGCACCGCGCGGATCTCGGCCACGTAGCGGTGCGCCATCTCGGCCAGCGACCGCGGCAGGTAGCCCTCTTCGGTGAGCGCGGGCGACTGCAGGCCGAAGATCGGCGTGCTCGCGGGCACGTAGCGCGCCAGGCCCGCGTAGCACCAGGACAACCCGTACATCGGGTGCAGGCAGAACAGCGGCTCGGCGGCGGCCACGTCGTGCGGAACCATGGTGCGGATCGGCAGCAGGACGCCGAGCGCCGCGTTGGAGTCCTGGTCGTAGTCGTGGTCGTCGGCCAGCGCTGCCATGATCCTGGCCGCCAGCGCCGCCGGGGTCGGATCGGTGAAGAACCACTGCACCCGCACCTCCGCGCCGGTGAGCGTACGCAGCCTGCTGACCGCGCGCGTTGCGACCAGCGAGGTGCCGCCGAGCTCGAAGAAGTCGTCGTCCATGCCGACCCGATGCCCGACGCCGAGGTCGAGCACCTCGTCGAACACCTCGAGCACGGTCCGCTCCAGCGGCGTGCCGGGGGCGCGGTACGGACGCGTCACCAGTCGCGGTTCCGGCAGCGCCTTGCGGTCGAGTTTGCCGCTGGCGTTGAGCGGAAGCTCGGCGAGCGTGACGACCGCCGAGGGCACCATGGACGACGGCAGCGCGGCGCGGGCGTGCTGCAGCAGCGCGGCTTCGTCCAGGGTCTGCCCCGGCGCGACGACGACGTAGGCGGCCAGCCGGTCGCCGGAGCCGCCACGCACCACCGCGACCGCGGCGTGCCGCACCTGCGGATGACGCGCCAGCACGGCCTCGATCTCCCCGAGTTCGACGCGCTGGCCGCGCAGCTTGACCTGGAAGTCGCCGCGGCCCAGGTATTCCAGTACGCCGTCGCGCCAGCGCACGATGTCCCCGGTGCGATACAGCCGCGCGCCGCCCGCGTGGGCGACGAAACGCTCGGCGGTCATGGCCGGGGCCCCGAGATAGCCACGCGCCAATTGCACGCCCGCGACATACAGCTCCCCTGGAGCACCCGGCGGCACCGGTAACAACTGCCGGTCGAGCACGTGCACCCGGGTGTTGGCCACGGGCACCCCGATCGGAACCGCCACCGCGGCGTTGTCGCGCACGGGATGACCGGTGACCACGGTGGCCTCGGCGGGACCGTACCAATTGACCAGCTCCGCGTCCGGCACGGTCGCGGCGAACCGCGCCGCGGTCTCCCCCGACAGCGCCTCGCCCGCGGCGAACACCCGGCGCAGCGACGCATACTCCACGGTCGCGTTGGCGACCGGGTCCAAGAACGCGTCCAGCATCGACGGCACGAAATGCACGGTGGTCACGGCGTTCTCGACGATCACGCGGGCCAGATAGGCCGGGTCGCGATGTCCGTCGGGCGCGGCGATCACGATCGAGGCCCCGGCGTGCAACGGCCACAACAACTCCCAGGCGGAGATGTCGAAGGTGATCGGCGTCTTGTGCAGCACGACGTCGCGGCCGTCGTGCGGGTAGGCCGACTGCGCCCAGCGGAACTGGTTCACCATCTGCCGGTGCGTGATCATCACGCCCTTGGGCCTGCCGGTGGAGCCGGAGGTGTGGATGACGTAGGCGACGGTGTCCGGATGCACGTCCTCCTGCGGCCACGGGTCTTCGTACGACGGCAGATACAGCGTGTCCACCGCGATCACCGGCACACCGGTCGCGGTGTCGAACGCGTCCGCGGTGGTGGTCAGGACACAGATGGGAGCGGTGCTGCCGAGGACGTACTCGTTGCGTTCGGCCGGGTGGTCCGGGTCGATCGGGACGTAACCACCACCGGCTCGCAGCACCGCGTGGATCGCCACGACCAGGTCGATGCCCCGCCGCATGGCCACGGCCACCAGCGTCTCCGGGCCGACGCCCCAGCGCATCAGCTCCACGGCCATGGACCGCGCGCGCGAGTCGAGTTCGGCGTAGCTCAGCGTGGTGTCGCCGAAGCGCACCGCGGGCGCGTCCGGCGTGCGCGCCACCTGCGCGGCGAACAGGGCGGGCAAGGTCGCGCCGTCGAGCAGTTCCGGCCTGTCGGTGGCGTTGCGCGCGGCCAGTTCGGCGCGCTCGTCGTCCAGCAGCACGTCGATCTCGCCGATCCGCGCCTGCGGGGTGGTCACGAAGCGGCCGATCAGCGCCGAGAGCCGCTGGGCGAGCGCGAGCGCCGCCGGTTCGCCGGCCACGTCGCGCAGGTACTTCACCGAGACGCGCAACTGGTTGTCCAGCACCACCATCACCGTGAACGGGTAATGGGTGCCGTTGACCGCGCCCACGCCGGTGACGTTCATACCGTCGATGGCGCCTGCCCGGTCCAAGCCCTCGCGGTCCACCGGGAACGACTCGAACACGACCAGGGAGTCGAACAGCCCCTCGATACCCACGGCTTCCTGGATGTCGCTCAGCCCCAGGTAGTGGTAGTCCAGCAGCGCGGCTTGCTCGGCCTGCAGCTGCCGCAGCAGCCCGGCGAGCGTGCCGGCCGGGTCGAGCCGCACCCGCACCGGGATCGCGTTGAGGAACAGGCCGACCATCGCCTCGACGCCGTCCAGCTGCGGCGGCCTGCCGGACACGGTGGCGCCGAAGACCACGTCGTCACGGTCGACGGTGCGGCCGATCAGCAGTCCCCATGCGGCCTGTACCACGGTGTTCACCGTGACGCCGAGCCCGGACGCGAGCCGGGTCAGCGCGGTGGTGTCGGCCGGGGACAGCTCGAAACCGACCTCGCCCACACCGGAGGCGATCTCGCGGCCGGGATCGACCGGAGCCAGCGGCGTCGGCTCGGTGACACCGGCCAGAGCGGCGCGCCACGCGGAACGGGCCGCCTCCGTGTCCTGCGCCACCAGCCAGGCCAGGTAGTCGCGGTAGGACCGCGCCGGGGGCAGGCGCCTGGAATCGGCGCCGAACGCGTACAGGGTGAGCAGATCCTTCATCAACAGCGGCATGGACCAGCCGTCGACGAGGATGTGGTGGCTGGTCACCAGCAGGTGGTAGCGGGCCGCGGCGGAACGGATCAGCGCGAACCGCAGCAGCGGCGCGGTCCGCATGTCGAAGTGGTCGGCCAGATCCGCCGCTTTGATCCGCTCCAGTTCGGTTCCCGCCGCGGCGGGTTCCAGATGGCTCAGATCGATCAGCCGCCACGGTACCTCCAGCGCGTCCTGCACGATCTGCACGGGCTTGCCCTCGCTGTCGTCGGCGAAGGCCACGCGCAGGTTGTCGTGCCGGTCCAGCACCGCCTGCGCGGCCGCGTGCATCCGGCGCGCGTCCACCGCGCCGCCGAGATCGAGCATGAACTGGGTGGTGTAGACGTCCACCGAGTGCTCCGCGAGCAGGGCGTGGAACAGCATGCCCGATTGCAGCGGGGTGAGCGGCCAGGCGTCGGACAGGTCGGGGTAGGCGCGGGTGAACCGGTCGATGTCGGGCTGTTTGAGCCGCACCAGCGGGAAGTCCGAGGGGGTGTAGCCGCCCGCGTCCGGGCGCAGGCCGTGTTCGGCGAGGCCGCCGAGCGCCCGAATCCAGTGCTCGGCGAAGGTCTTCGCGTCCTCGCCGCGGAATGCGGCGGCGGCGAAGTCGAACCGGGCGAGCAGGCCGTCGTCGGTGGCGTCGACGGTCAGCACCAGCAGCAGGTCGTCGGACGGGATGTCGGTGTGCACCCGCGCCGGACGCAGATCCCGGTAGCGCAGCGCGAACCGGCCGCGGCCGAGGCGGCGCAGTTCGGCGGCGGTCCCGGCATTGAGGTGGCGCAGCAGGCCGTAGCCGACGCCGCGCGACGGCACCGATCGCCGCAGTTCCTTGATCTGCGCGATCGCGGCGCCCGCCGCGGGTCCGCCGATCAGGGCCTCCTCGATGTCGATCCGGCTCAAGCGCAACGGAAGCGGATATTCGGTGACGAAGCCGCCCACCGTGCTCGCCGCGTCGGCGTCGGTGGCCGCGCGACCGTCGGCGCACAGCCGGACGACCGAACCGATGGCGCGCGTGACGGTCTCGCCCGCGGAGGTCTGCAGCGCCAGCGCCAGCGCGGTGAGCAGGATGTCGTCCACTCCGGCGTGGTAGGCCTCGGCCGCCGCGGCGACCGCCGCCGCGCCCTCGGCGGTGATGGTGAGCGACACCCGGCTGCGGGCGCGCAGATCACGTCCCTCGGTTCCCGCGCCCTCCGGGACGGAGCCGAGCGCCAGCCGCCACCAATCCATTTCGGCGACGGTGGCCGGATCGTGCGCCTTCGCCGAGAGGGCGCGGATGAGCACGCCCAGGCCGGATTCGGCGCTCGCGGGCGCGGCGTGGCGCGACCGCTCCCATCCCGCGGTCAGCTGGTCGACGACCGCGCGCCAGGAGACGTCGTCGACGACGAGGCTGCTGGCCACCACGATCAGCGTGGAGCGGGCCTCGGGACCGCCGGTGAGCACGAAGTAGATATTGCGGCCCTGCTCCGGGTCGAGGGCGGCCGCGGCCGCCTGCACCACGTCGTCGATGGGCAGCGACGTCTCGCCGCGCTGCGGATCCAGCCTGCGGAACGCCTCGCCGGTGCGTTCGGCGGCGGCCGGAATGCGCAGCACGGGCGTGCCGTCGTCGCCGTACTCCACCCGCACCCACAACATCGGATGCTGCTCGAGCACAGCGGCCACCGCGTCGTGCACGGTCTCCACGGAGCAGGTCTCGGGGACGTCGATGGCGACGGCCCGCACTTCGATGCCGTCGTCCAGCATCCGCGCGGCGTGCGGCGTCAGCGGCAGTTCGCCGGCCTCGTCACCGGGCGCGCCCGCGACCACGGCGGCGCGCGCCAGCGCCGCGACCGTCCGCTGCTCGAAGACGTCCCGTGGCGTGAAACTCACGCCGCGGGCACGCGAGCGGGTGACCACCTGGATGGACACGATGCTGTCGCCGCCGAGGGCGAAGAAGTCGTCGTCCAGGCCGACCCGTTCGATGGCGAGCACCTCGCCGATCACCTCGGCGATCACCAGTTCGGCCGGGGTCGAAGGCGCGCGATAGGGGCGGGTGTCCGGCTCGGGCGCGGGCAGCGCCTTGCGGTCCAGCTTGCCGACAGGAGTCAGCGGAAGCGCGTCGAGCACGACGATCGCCGCCGGAACCATGTACTCCGGCAGTGTGCGTGCGATCCGCTCGGTCAGCACGGCCGGGTCGGCCGTCGCGCCTTCGGCGGGCAGCACGTAGGAGACCAGCATGGTTGCGCCGGAATCGGTTGCGCGGCCGAGCGTCACGGCGAAGCCGACTTCGGGCTGGGCGGTGAGCGCGGCGTCGATCTCGCCGAGTTCGATGCGGAAGCCGCGCACCTTGACCTGGAAGTCGTTGCGGCCCAGATACTCCAGCACCGGCGCGTCCTCGGTGCGGCGCCAGCGCACCAGGTCGCCGGTGCGGTAGAGCCGCTCGCCCGGCACGCCGTACGGGTCGGCCACGAAGCGGGCGGCGGTGAGGGCGGGGCGGGCATGGTAGCCGCGCGCGAGCTGGATGCCGCCCAGATACAGTTCGCCCGTGACGCCCTCGGGCACGGGGCGCAGCCTGCCGTCGAGCACCAGCGATCGCATGCCGCGGATCGGTCCGCCGATCGTGACCGGTTCGCCGGGCCGCAGCGGGTCGCTGATGGTGGTCATGACGGTGGTCTCGGTCGGCCCGTAACCATTGTGGAAGTCGCGCTCCGTGGCGGTCGTCCACTTGGCCGCCAGATCGGCGGGCACCGCTTCGCCGCCCGCCACGATGGTCCGCGTTCCCGGCAGCGCGTCCGGATCCAGCGAGGCGAGCACCGACGGCGTGAGGAAGGCGTGCGTGACGCCTCCGGCGCTGATCAGCTCGGCCAGTTCCGCACCGCCGAAGGTCAGCGGCGGCGCGACCACGAGCCCGCCCGCACCGCCCAGGGCGAGCAGCAGCTCCAGCATCGACGCGTCGAACGACGGCGACGCGAACGCCAGGGCGCGGGTGGATCGGTCGAGCCGGTAGCGCTGCACCTGCTCGGCGCTGAAATTGGCCAGGCCGGCGTGGGTGACCACGACGCCCTTCGGCACGCCGGTGGAGCCGGAGGTGTAGATCACGTACGCGGCGTTGCTCGCGTACAGCGGTCCGCGCAGTTCCTCGGGACGCAACGGCTGGTCCGAGCGCACCGCGACGTCGAGGGTGAAGTCGTGATCGTCCAAAGCGAGCCAACCGCCGGGGAGGGCGGGCAGGCTGTCCAGTTCGGCGGTGAGGGTCACGCCGAGTGCCACGCCGGAATCGGCGACCATGTGCGCGATGCGGTCGGCCGGGTAGGCCGGGTCGATCGGGACGAACGCCGCCCCCGTCTTGGCCACCGACCACAGTGCCAGCACGTATTCCACCGAACGACGGATCGCGATGGCCACCAGCACGTCCGGTCCCGCGCCGCGATCGATCAGCGCCCGCGCCAACTGCGCGGAAGCCGCGTCCAGCTCGGTGTAGCTGAAGGTGCGGTCGTCCGCGACGACGGCGATACCGGACGGATTCGCGGCGACTGCGGCGGCCATCAGATCCGGCAGCGTGCGCGGCGGCACGGCGGGTGCGCCGGCGCGGGTGATCAGGTCCGCGCGCTCCGAGTCCTCCAGGATCTCCAGATCCCCGACGGCGATGTCCGGATTGCGGACGATCGCGGACAGGATGCGACGGAACCTGCGGCCGAACTCGACCACGGTCTGTTCGTCGAACAGATCACGGGCGTAGGTGAATTCAGCGGCGAGACCGGCTTCCGCCCCGGACTCCGTGCGCTGCTCGCGCACCGTCAGCAACAGGTCGAACTTCGCCGTGTCGGCGGCCGGATCCAGCGCGGTGCAGCTCAGGCCGGGTAGCTCGAAGCCGGTCGCGGATAGGTTCTCGAACGACAGCGCCACCTGGAACAGCGGATGGCGACCGGCCGAGCGCTCGGGGGCGAGCGCCTCGACCAGCCGCTCGAACGGGATGTCGGCGTTGGCGAAGGCGCGCAGGTCGGTTTCCCGGGCGCCGGCCAGCAGTTCGGTGAAGCCGAGACCGGGCGTGACCCGGGTGCGCAGCACCAGCGTGTTGACGAACATGCCGATCAGGTCGTCCAGTTCGGCATCGCCGCGGCCAGCGACGGGCGTGCCGATCGCGATGTCCTCGGTGCCGGACAGCCGCGCCGCCAGCACCGCGAACGCGGCGTGCACCACCATGAACAGCGTGGCGTTGTGCCGTCGCGCGAGATCGGTCAGCGCGGCGTGCACGTCGGCGTCCACGGCGAAATCGGTTCTGCCGCCGGCGAAGGACTGGGCGGGCGGGCGCGGCCGGTCCGCGGGGAGGTTCAGCTCGTCGGGCAGGTCGGCGAGTTCGGTCGTCCAGTAGGCCAGTTGGGCGCCCGCGAGCGATTCGGGATCGTCGTCGGCGCCGAGCGTGTCGCGCTGCCACAGCGCGTAGTCGGCGTACTGGATGGGCAATGGCGCCCACGACGGCTCCTGCCCGCCGCCGCGAGCGACGTAGGCCAGCATCAGATCCCGGGTGAGCGGGCCCATCGACCAGCCGTCGGCACTGATGTGGTGCGCGACGAAGACCAGCACGTATTCGGTGCCCGCGAGCTGGAACAGCTTCGCGCGGAACGGCACGTCGGCGGTCACGTCGAATCCGGCTGCGACGATCCGCTGCACCTCCCCGGCGACGTGCTCGTCACCGATCTGCGCGGGCGTCAGATCAACCGGCACCTCGTCGGGCGCGAGCACCTGCTGCACGGGGCCTTCCGGTGTCTGCGGGTAGATCGTGCGCAGGATCTCGTGGCGGGCGACGAGGTCGGTGACGGCGTGCCGCAGGGCATCCACATCCAGGTCGCCGGACAAGCGGATCACGGCCGGGATGTTGTAGACCGAGGCCGAGGTGTCGAACTGGTTGAGGAACCACATGCGCTGCTGCGCCAGCGACAGCGGGATGCGGTCGGGACGCGGACCGGCGACGAGCGGAGCGCGCTTGCGTTCACCGGTGGCCCGTTCGACCTTGATGGCGAGTGCGGCTACGGTCGCGGCCTCGAAGATCGTGCGGACGGGTACGCGCGTGTCCAGCGCCGCACCGATCCGCGCCGCGACCTGCGTCGCCAACAGCGAATTACCACCCAAAGCGAAGAAATCGTCATCCGCGCCGACACGCTCCACACCCAGCACCTCGGCGAACACCGTCGCCACGATCTCCTCGATCGGAGTCGACGGAGCAC
>NZ_JAYKYQ010000007.1:0-423163 GCF_035544775.1 Nocardia implantans
TCGGCCAGTTGCGCAAGGCCGGGCTCGTGGAATCCGAACGGCGCGGTATGAACACCTTCCACCGCGCCCGCCGCGATGCCCTGGCGGCGCTGTGTGTGGTGCTGGACCCCAACTGCTGCCGCTGAACGACAAGTGCGGCCCGCCACGGTGAGCGAGGCGTCGGGGCGGGTCGCACCGTTGATCGGTCAGCCTTGCGCTTCGGCGGTTTTGGCGAACAACTCCAGCAGGGTGCCCCACCCGCCGCCTTGTTCGGCGATGGTGTCGCGGATGGCTTTGCCCTCCACGAGGCGGTCGAGGTGGCGGTGTTCGAGTTCGACGTTGGTGTGGTTGGGTCCTTCTGCGGTGAAGCGGATTTCGATTTCGCTGGCGTGATCGGGGTCGGGGTCGTATTGCCAGTGGCCGTTGATCTGCCAGGTCACCACGAGGCGCTGGGGTGGTTCCCAGGTGAGTACGCGGCCCCAGTCGCATTCGGTGCCGTCGACGCCGCGCTCGTACCAGCGGCCGCCGACGCCGGGTTCGAGGATCGCGTCGGCCATTTCGGTTTGTCCGATGTGGTAGGCGGCCGGCCACCAGCTGCCGAAGGATTGTGTGAAGAAGGCGAATGCCTTCTCGATCGGCATCGCGACACTGGCTTTGCCTTGCAGGGTGGGAAGGGTCGTGGTCATGAGCTCTCCTGTTCGGGGTCGGCCGCGGCGTCCACGGCCTTCTGGAAACTGGTCAGCGCGTCGTCCCAGATCCGCTGGAAGTACGCCTGGATCGCGGCGAGTCCGTCCGGATTGATCTGGTAGATGCGTCGCGTGCCCTGCGGTGTGGCCACCACCAGTCCCCCGTCCTTGAGCACCCGCAGATGCTGGGAAACGGCTTGGCGGGTGATCGGCAACGATTCCGCCAGCTCACCGACCGACGACGGCCGCCGGGCGAGTCGTTCGAAGATCGCCTGCCGCATGGGGTCGCCGAGGATGGTCAGATCCGCATCTCTGAAAGCAGCCACGTACGTAAGCGTGCGCTTTCAGATACGGTTCCACAAGGGCTGCGGGGCGGATTTTTACGGGGTTTTCCGGTCGGTGATCACCAGCCGCAGGCGTGACCGCCCGCGGCGCCCTACTCGTCAATAGGTTCGCATCTGCGCACCTATTGGCGTAAGGTCGCCCTTAGTCGGGGAGTTCGGGGAGGTCAGGGGTGATCGAGGTATTGCGGCATCGCCGGTTCCGGCGTTTGTTCGCCGCGCAGGTGGTGCGTTGGTCGGGACCGGTTTGCTGACGGTGGCATTGGGGCTGCTGGCCTACGATTTGGCCGGTAGCGATGCCGGGGCGGTGCTGGGTACCGCGCTGGCGATCAAGATGGTCGCCTACGTCTTCGTCGCGCCGGTGATTGCGGCGGTTACCGATCGAGTGCCACGCCGGGTGCTGCTGGTCTCCGCGGACGCGGTCCGGGCGGTGATCGCCGTGACGCTGCCTTTCGTCACCGAGGTGTGGCAGATCTATCTGCTGATCTTCGTGCTGCAAGCCGCCTCGGCGACGTTCACGCCCGCCTTTCAGGCAGTGATCCCGTCGGTGCTGGTGGGCGAGGACGACTACACCCGCGGGTTGTCGCTGTCACGGCTGGCCTACGACCTGGAATCATTGCTGAGCCCGATGATGGCCGCCGCGTTGCTGACGCTGATCGACTACAACCTGCTGTTCGTCGGCACCGCCGCCGGGTTCGTCGCCTCCGCCGTGCTGGTGGTGAGGACCCCCTTGCCGCGCCTGGTACCCGGTGACCGATCCGTGCCGCTGATCGAGCGGATCACCAGCGGCGCCCGAGTCATGGTCGATCGGCCCGTGCTACGCGGCCTGCTGGCCATGAACCTGGCCGTCGCCGCGGCCACCGCGCTGGTCGTGGTCAACACCGTGATCTACGTTCAGGACCTGCTGCACGGCTCCGCCGCCGGTGTCGCCTTCGCCCTGGCCTGCTACGGCGGCGGCTCGATGCTCATCGCTCTCACCATGCCGCGGCTGCTGTCACGCTTCAGCGACCGCCGCATGATGCTCACCGGCAGCGCTGCGCTGCCGGTGGGGCTGCTATCCGCGGCCGCGATCACCGCGGTTGATCCTTACCCCGGGCCGGGTTGGCTGCTGCTGGTCGTGGCGTGGACAGCGCTCGGCGCGGGCACCTCGATGATCAACACACCGTCCGCGCGTCTGCTACGCGCGGAATCGACACCGGAGAACCGCACAGCGGTCTTCACCGCCCAGTTCTCCCTCTCCCATGCCTGCTTCCTGCTCACCTACCCCGTCGCGGGATGGGTCGGCGCCGGAGCGGGCCAGCTCACCGCCGCACTGACCCTGGCCGCCATCGCTACACTTGCAGCAACCACAGCCGCCCGCGTCTGGCCCGCGACCACGCCGACCGAACCGGAGGCGGTGCCAGCAGGAAGGCGGTGAACGATGGCAGGGCCTCCGAATCCGGCCGCTGACCCTCCCGTGCCCAGCCTCCTTCACCCGATCACCCCCGACCAACCGCGTCTGGACGCCGCGACCGGCGCCTTCCGCATGCTGTCGGACCCCACCCGGCTGCACATCCTGTGGATCCTCGCCGACGGCGAAGCCGACGTCACCGCCCTCACCGAAGCAGTCGGCGCCTCCCGCACCGCGGTCAGCCAACACCTCGCCAAACTCCGCTTCACCGGCCTGGTCGACACCCGAAGAGAAGGCCGCCGCATCATCTACCGCGTCCGCGACGGCCACCTCACCCGACTGGTCCGCGAAGGACTCAACCTCGCCGACCACATCGTCACCGGCGAACCACCACACGCCTGACCCGATCGGTCCACGGCCGAGCCCACCACGCCATGCCATGGCCTTCGCCGATCAAGCTGGACACGAGAGGTCGTACTCGAACTCATCATGACACCCCATCGCCGAAGTCGCCGGTGGCCTGATCCGCCTTCTGGCCGGCCTCAGCGTCACAGCACGGTGACCAGGACCTCGCCCGTGTCACGAATCTCGTGAGATTCCGGCGCCTTCCGGTCTGCGAGCACCTGGCGTCGGATTACTAACTGTCATACCTCGACGACCTGGGTGCCGTCGGCGAAGTTGTCGTGCCGGCCCTGCTTGGTGGGGCTCGAGCCGACGGTGGCGGCGAGTGCGGCGAAGAACCACAGCACTCCGCCGATGCAGGGAACGAGGTTGAGCAGCATGTACGCGTTGCGCAGGCCGAGTCCTTGATACTCGGTTTCGACGCACCGGCACGACCGTTGACGTGCAGCCCCAGGGCCTTCTTACCAAGCGTCGACCCGGTAGTGACTTCACAGGCCAGGAAATAGAGAAACCCGAATCCGGCACCCGGAAGGATGATCGTTGTACAGCTTGTACCAGCCGACCGAGGTACGTTCCGCCGAGTTCGAGGCTTCGGACACCGCGTCCCGCTTCACCTCGAGAGCTTGCTCCGCTTTGGTCATTGCCTCCTTCGATTGGGCGTTCGTCACACAACGAAGCGGTGGCGTGAACCCGCACAGGCACTCGAGCCCACGCCGAGCCGCCGGCATCACCCCACGATCTGACTCCACCCGTCCTCGAGACGCCGCATCAAGTCGCTGAAGAATCCGTTCACCTGGCCTGCCTGCTGGGGCGTGTTCGACATCAGCGATTGAAGGAATCCGAATTCCTTTGTCAGCAAGTCGATCTGCAGATCACTGACTGCTTCGAACACCGAGAGGATCATCGCTTGCCAGTCGGGGTGCTGGCGACCGAGGCTTTGGAGTTTTGCCTTGGTCGAGCCCTGCAGCTGAGTGAACTGGGTTTGGGCGCTGTCCATCAGTTGACTGATCAGGTCCTCGAACTGTTCGCGTGAGATGTCACCGGCCAGGACACGCCGAGCATCCGTGGACGCGGCGGCGCCGGTGTGGCCGAACTGCTCCAGCATGCCGGTCTCGGCGGGTTGAAGGGCGTCTTCGACCTCCTGCGGAACATCCGCCGCTCTGACCTCGGGGATGTGCGTGGAGGACTCCGCCGAAACTGTGCCGTCGCCGGCGCTGCGGCGCTGGGCGATGGTGTCGAGCAGAGTGGAGAATTCCTGTGGATCGGTTCTGGTCATTGCCCCTCCAACAAGATCGTGCACTGGGCCTTGCCGTCGACGACACCAACTCGGCCAGATCGCCAGGGACTCCCGAGCCGTGTCGCGCTGAGCCGGTCGAACGGGTCAGCGCACACGGCAGACCCGCACAGTGGCTCCCACCTCTACGCGGCGCTCAACCACAGGTTATGAGCACATCCCAGGGCAGGGATCACCCCTTACGGATGAAACCCGCGGGATGTCGAGATCCGATGGTTTTACGACATCCACCGACGTGGCCGGTGCCGACGCACTCCGATCAGCTGTTGGGTGTCATCCTCACCCGACAGTAGAGGGCCTGGATCGTGACGGCGGTGACGGCAACAGGCCACACAGCCGCCTCCCACGCCGACGGCCCGCCAGGCGGGCCTACTCGAACCCGAACGTCGCGACCGCGGGGTAGGCGCCGACGGCGACGAACGCGAAGGACGTCATCGCCGGGGCCGACGAGGCGTACTGGTGAGTCCAGCGCAGCCGCAACTCTTCGCTGGACGGATGGAACGCCGAAAACCCCACTGAGGTGTCATTACGCCTCGAGACCGCCGAGTTCGCCCAGTGTCGCCGAGAGCGAGTGATCGGTCGCGGCGAACGGCTACTTGTTCCTCGGTCTCCGCGCGGTGCGCCTGCGCACATGGCGGCGGCGATATTCGGTGCCGGGGACGGTGAAGTTGTCGTTGGTCTTGCCGCCGGTGCTCGCGGCGAACGTGATCGCGCCGATCAGCAGGACGACCCAGACGGCCAGCATCCACCAGCGGCGACGGCCACGAATCGGCCCAGAGCGAACAGATAGCGAGACATGGGATTCCTCCTACCCAGACATCGACGAGCGGGTCTAGCGGTAGCCATCACGCATGATTCCGCTACCTTTACACCGACTCTGACGACATCGTCATGAGTAGTGTCCGAATCAATCAGCGGCTTTCGGGGTTGCCGAGCCGGTCTGCGCCGGACGTGCACTCGGCGCGAAACTCGGCAGTGACGAGTACAGATCCGACAGCGTTCTCCCGCAGGTCTGCACGGTGCCGTCGGGGCGGACGAGCACGGCGTCGGCATGCCCGCCGCGCAGCCAGCGGTGCAGCGCGGTGCCCGGCACGGCCCGCAACACCACACCGCCGCGCTGTTCGACGGTCACCGCCTCCATCGGTGATGGGGCGGATGTCGTGATGATGGCGTAGCGGCCGGCGATGAGGTCGTCGACCCGGCGCCCGTCGGCCATCCGTTCGTTCGGGACCAGCCGTCCGGCCAGACCTCGCCGCAGCGGCGGTGCGGCCACCAGCGCGGAGCGGTGCAGCGGCGGTGACTCTCCGCTGATGATCGTCCGGGTCAGCCCGGGCAGCCGGTGCAGTCGCGGAGCGAGCAGGCCGCGCAGTCGATTGCCCAGTTCGCCGCCCTCGGTCATGGTCATGCCGGTGAGCTTGGCCAGCCGGATCATCGTGCGCGCGTGCGGTTTCCGCTCGGTTTCGTAGGTGCCGAGCATCGACTCCGGCAGCTCGCCGCGCAGCACCCCGGCCAGCTTCCAGCTGAGGTTGGCGGCATCGCGCACGCCCGCGCCCATGCCCTGCCCGATGAACGGCGGGGTGAGGTGGGCGGCATCGCCGAGCAGGAATACACGTCCGGCACGCCATCGGTCGGCCAGTTGCGCGCGGAAGGTGTACTCCGCCACCCGGACCAGCTCCAAGCCCTCGCGGTCGGTGTCGGCCAGCCATGGGGCCAGCAGGGGCCACAGTCGAGCCAGGTCACGGTAGTAGTCGGCGGATTCGCCTGGCTGCAAACGGAATTCCCAGCGGTGGCGGGTCGCGCCGATGCGCATGTATGTCGCGGCTCGACGCGGGTCGCATACCTGATGCACGCCTCCCCAGTGCCCAGGATCGACCGTGGTCGCGAGGTCGACGACCAGCCAGCGCTGCTCGAATCGCAAGTCCCGCATGCGCGCGCCGATCGCGGCGCGCACCAGGCTGTTCGCGCCGTCGCAACCCAACACGTAGCGGGCGCGCACCGAGTAGGACGCGCCGGTCGCTCGGTCTTCGCAATCAACTCGGGCACAGTCCTTCTCGACCGCCAGCCCGGTGACTTCCACACCGCCGCGCAGCGAGACGGCCGGATGCAGTGCCAGATTGGCCCGCAACAGCGCCTCCAGCTCCGGCTGGTCGAACAGGTTGGCTTCGGGGAATCCGTTGCGGCCCCCGGCCGGATCGCGGTCGAATTGCGCCAGCACCCGATGCCGCCGATCCACCAGGCGCAACCCGGAAGCGGGCCGGGTGATCGCGTCGAACCCCGGCCCGATGCCCAGACGTTCCACGATCCGCCGGATCTCACCGTCGAGATGGACCGCGCGCGGCTGCGGGTAGACGCCCTCCCACCGCTCGAGCAGCAGCGATTCGATGCCGTATTGGGCGAGCAGCGTGGCCGCGGTGAGCCCGGACGGGCCCGCTCCGACGATCACCACCGGAACTGTCGGCGAAGTCATCGGGATCCACCGGTCGACGTGGCCACGTATGCCGCGGCGACCAGAGCCGCATCGGCTGCGGGCGCGATTTCGATTGTGCCGCTGCCGTTTCGGAGATGGCCGGCGACCGCACCGGTCATCAACAGCACCAGCCCGGCCCCGGCAGCCCGGCCGATCGCGGGGCGGACCGGTCCCAGCAGCCCCCCACCGGCCGCGAGGAGTTCGGCCGCGCCGATGCCGCGACAAGCGGTGGTGGAGTATCCGAGATGCGCCGCACGCCCGCGCATCGACGCGACCGCCGCGACCTCGGCCGTCCCGAGGTATAGGACTCGGCGGCGAGGGTATCGAGGTAGCCGATCCGGACGCCACCGATGCCGGGCAGGGTCGGCGGCGGCTCCGGAGCTGCCGTCGGACGCAACACCAGCAAGGCATCCAACAGACCGCGCGCCGCGAGCTCGCGTGCGGCGGTCCAGGTGTCAGGCTCGAGTTCCGGACCTGCGGCGATCAAGACCCGAGCGCCCGAGCGGTGCAGCAGCTCCGCGACGCACTCGTGCGACAGGCCGCCATTGATCGGTGCGACGATGCCCACCAGCTGTGCGGCGAGGGTGGCCCGGATCAGCTCCGCGCAGTTGGGTGCGATCAGCGCGACCGCATCGGCGCGGCGCACGCCCAGCGCGTGCCGCAGGTTCGCGTACTTGTGCACGTCGACGAGCAGATCGGAGTAGGTGCGCTGCGATGGCTCTCGCCATCGCGCCGCATCCGGCAGCACGGTGATCGCGGTGCGCTCCGGCCATCGCGTCGCCGCGCGGACGCGCAGGGCGTAGGTCGATTCGGGCAGGCCGCGCGCCTTGAGCGGTACCGCTTCGATGGCGGCCAGGTCCTCCGGGCCGGTGTACCGGGGCCAGAGCAAGTCCTCGGTCGAGGTCTCGAGGGTTGTGTTGTCGGTCATCGGGCGTACCTCACGACCGTGCGCTGGCGGCCCAGGTCGAGGGCGCCGTCGTCGGTGCCGATCGCGGCCTCGACCACGTCCCCGTCCTTCAGGTACTTCGGGTTCTTGGCCTGGCCCTGGAAGAACATCTTCCACTTGACCTTCGGCGGCAGCAGCGAGCCGATGATCTCCACCGGCTTGGGCGGGGCACTGAGCGCGGTGCCGATCGGGGTCCCGGTGAGCAGCAGATCCCCGGCGTCCATGCGCTGGAATCGGGTCAGCGCGCGCAGCGTCTCGACCGGCCGGTAGATCATGTCCGCGACCGTCATGTCCTGCCGCAGCCCGCCATTGACCCACAGCCGCAGCCGCAGATCTCCGAACCGCTTCAGCTCATCGGCGTCGAGCAGCACCAGCGCCGGGCCGACCGGAGTGAAGGTCGGATACGACTTCGCCTCGTAGAATTGCGTTTTCGGCAGCTGCACGTCGCGCGCCGAGATGTCATTGGTAACCACCAAGCCCGCGACGTAGTTCGCGAGGTTCTCCGCCGAGACTTCAGAGCCGACCGGCATCTCGCGACCGAACACGAGGCCGATCTCCACCTCGTAGTCGAGCAGCTGCACATGCGCGGGCCGGATGACGTCGTCATGGGGTCCACTGATCGATCCGGACGCCTTGCGAAAGAACGTCAGCGGCACCGTCTCCGGGTCCATCCCCGCATCCTTCACGTGCGAAGCGAAGTTCGTCATCTGCGCCACCACCCGACACGGCGCGGTCACCGGGGAGATCAACGAAAGGCTCTCCACTGTCACGGTTCCCGCGCCGGATGCAGCCGCGGCGATCGCCTCACGATCGGCGAGCAGTTCCCGCGTGGTCGTCGCGGTGGTATCGATACGAGCAGCACCGGCGCGGGTCTGCACCCACCAGGCGTCGGCGGTGCGGAGGATGGATGTGCTCATGAATCGGCCACTTTCAACAGGCCGCGCAGGCGGCGGATATCGAATTCGTTGTCCTCGCGCAGCGCGTCGATGATCGAGCGCAGTTCGCGCAGCGATTCGGCTCCGGGCTTGATGCCGAGGAAGTCCTTGGTCACGGGCGGGCCCCACTGCGCCAGACCGGAGGCGCTCATCGGCGCCCAGCCCGGCTGGAGGGTGCAATCGAACATGTCCCCGTCACTGAAGTGCTCCACCATGAACCCGTCGGGATCGCGCCAGTAGTCGAAGATCTGGCTGCCCTGGATATGGCGACCTATCCCCCACGATCGGCGATAACCCTGTTCGCGCAGATACTCACCGCCGGCAGCGAGCGCGTCCAGGTCGGCGACCTGATACGCGGAGTGCACATAGCGGTTCGACGGCCCCAGCGTCAGAGCGAGCGTGTGGTGGTCAACCGGTACCGAACCCCGGTCGCAGCGAATGAAACTCATGACCGGACCGCGCTCCCGCTGGCCCGGGTAATAGAGGAAGTCGCTGACGATCAGGCCCAGATTCCGCAGATACCAGTCGAGGGTCTCGCGGTATCTCGTCGACTGGATCACCACGTGTCCGAGCCTGCGCACGCGTGCCGGTGCACGTAGCGGTCGCTGTGTGGCATTCACCCGGGCCACCTCGTGCCCGAAGTTGAAGATGTGAGGCTGCTGCGTCGGCAAAGCTTCCAGTTCGTGGGTTTCGGCGACCACTCGCACCCGCAAGCGGCTCGGATCGGCCAGGTCGACGGTCAGTCCGCCCACAGATTCCGGCAATGGCATGGCTGGCGCACCGGTCGCGGCGGCCAGTCGCAACAGATCGGCGGAATCGGCGGCACGAAAGGCGGGACCGACGAAGCGCGAGCGGACGCCACGCCGGATGAGCACGCAGGGCGCGCCCGGATCGGTCCCGCGCAGCTGCAGCTCGTCGGCCGTCCGCATGGCGGTCTCGAACCCGAAGGCGTGGGCGAAAGCCTCCGCCCCGTCCAGGTCGGGCTTCTCGAACTCCAGCCACGCCAAGTCCAGCACCTTGATCACGGGATTGCGCGCCCGGCCCGGATGCTCACCCGCGTGCGCCCCCCGCTCGCTGTGCAGACCGCTGTGTACATCGTGATGGCCGCTCATCGACCACTCCCTTCCAAGTGCTGACGATATCGTCACTCACGAGAGCAGCGTCAGTCAATATTTCTGACGATTCCGTCAAAATTGAATCGAGCGGGACCTGTCCAGTAGGAGATATGCATCGATGACCACGCTCAATGGGTCGGAGTCCAATCGCCTGGAACGCCGCAAGGCCCGCACGCGCGCCGCGCTGGTCGGCGCGGCGCAATCACTGCCGGCCGAGGGCAAGATCAACGTGCCGATCCTCGAGATCACCCAGGCCGCCGACGTCGGCATGGGATCGTTCTGCACCGCCTGCATCCCACCCTCAGCAAGGTCTTGCTCAATGACGGCCTCAGCCTGGCGAACTCGGGCCGCGGGCTCGCGCCCCGCGCACGCCGCGACATCGAGGCCGCGGCCGAAGCCGGGCGCTTCGACATTCGCGACCCGGAGCTGTCGATGACCATCGTCGCCGGCGCTGCCCTGTGCCTCGGACGCCTGCCGCACGATCATCCCGAACGCGACGACGCCGAGGCCGCCGACCAGGTGGCCGAGGACCTGCTGCGCATGTTCGGGCTCTCCTCCGAGGAAGCCCACGAGATCTGCCGACGCCCGCTACCGCCATTGGACCTGCCGCGCGTCGGCTCGAATCCATAGACTCAGCGGTCGTCAGCGGCGGGAGCCTGCGGTTTCCGCCTGTGCCACGGCGTTCCGGGTGTGTGCGCAGCGTGGCGTCGTTATCCACGTCGCCGCCGGCCCGGGGAACACCGACATGACCATGCAGTTGGCCGGGCATCGCGGTAATGGACCGGGGCGTCGTGATGCCCTCGCACACGAACAGAGCCGGACGGGATTCGAGGGTGCAGCCGGGTTTCGGCCACCGACTTGCGAAGTTCGGGGATCGGCGTCCCATGTTGCCAGGCAGCGGGCAGTTGAGACCGATGTCGTCCGCATGGGCGGGGCCGCCTTTCCCGGTGCTGTCCACGAGGAGTCGCGTGCCGAAATGTGTCCTGCGTCACATGGCGGATTCGTTGTGACGTATTGACCACCGCCAATCCGTCCAGCATCGTGGCGGAGGTTAACAAGCGCTCAGTAATGTCCGAAAGGTCACAGTCATGCCCGAAGCCGTCATCGTCTCTGTCGCCCGGTCACCGATCGGTCGCGCCGGCAAGGGTTCGTTACGCGATCTCCGGCCGGACGACTTGGGAGCGCAGATCGTGCGGGCCGCGCTGGCGAAGGTGCCGGCCCTCGATCCGAACAGGATCGACGATTTGATGCTCGGGTGCGGCCAGCCCGCCGGTGAGTCGGGCTTCAATCTCGCACGGGTGGTGGCGATCCTGGCGGGTCTGGACCGGGTGCCCGGCACAACGGTCAACCGGTACTGCTCATCGAGTTTGCAGACGACCCGGATGGCGCTGCACGCCATCCGAGCCGGCGAGGGCGACGTCTTCATCTCCGCCGGAGTCGAAACCGTGAGCCGCTATGTCAAGGGCAACGCCGACGGCCTGCCCGGCACCCAGAACCCGGTGTTCGCCGACGCGGTGCGCCGGACCGCGAAATTCGCCGACGGGGGCGAGATCTGGACCGACCCGCGCACCGATGATCTGCTGCCCGACGTCTATATCGCGATGGGGCAGACCGCGGAGAACGTGGCGCAACTGTGCGATGTGAGCCGTGCCGAACAGGACGCTTTCGGTGTCCGCAGCCAGAACCTCGCCGAGGCCGCCCTCGCCAACGGGTTCTGGGAGCGCGACATCACCGCGATCACCTTGCCCGACGGCACTGTCGTCTCGAAGGACGACGGACCGCGGCCGGGAGTCACGCTGGAGAAGGTCGCCGAGCTGAAGCCGGTGTTCCGGCCCGACGGGACGGTGACGGCCGCCAACTGCTGCCCGCTCAACGACGGCGCCGCCGCGGTCGTGATCATGTCGGATGTCAAGGCCGCCGAGCTCGGCCTGACGCCGCTGGCTCGGATCGTGGCGACCGGAGTCAGCGCATTGTCGCCCGAGATCATGGGCCTGGGACCGGTGGAGGCGTCGAAGCAGGCGCTGGCCCGGGCCGGTATGACGATCGATGACGTCGACCTGGTCGAAATCAACGAGGCCTTCGCGGCCCAGGTGATTCCCTCGGCGCGGGAGCTGGGCGTCGACTACGACAAGCTCAACATCAACGGCGGCTCCATCGCGGTGGGTCACCCGTTCGGCATGACCGGCGCCCGCATCACCAGCACCCTGATCAACTCCCTGCAGTTCCATGACAAGCAGATCGGCTTGGAAACGATGTGCGTCGGCGGCGGCCAGGGCATGGCGATGGTGCTCGAGCGCCTGTCGTAACCGCAGACTCCGCAGAAGGACTCATTGATGAACAGATTCGAAGGCAAGACCGCGATAGTCACCGGCGCGAGCCGAGGCATCGGGCTCGGTATCGCGCGGCGCTTGGTGGACGAGGGGGCGAGAGTCGTGATCACCGCCCGCAAAAAGGACGCCCTCGACGAAGCGGTGGAAACACTGGGCGGGCCGGAGCGCGCACTGGCCGTCGCGGGCCGCGCCGATGACGTCGACCACCAGGCGGAGACCGTCGCGCGCGCGATCGACACATTCGGCGGCGCCGACCTTCTCGTCAACAACACCGGCATCAACCCGGCGTACGGGCCGATGGTCGATCTGTCGTTGGAGGTGGCCCGCAAGATCGTCGAGGTCAATTGTCTGGCCGCGCTGTCCTGGGTTCAGCAGACCTATCGCGCTTGGATGAAGGACTTCGGGGGCGCGATCGTGAACGTGTCGTCGGTCGCTGGTCTCAAGCCGGCGCCCGGCATCGGCTTCTACGGTTCGAGCAAGGCGATGCTCACCCACATCACCCAGGAACTCGCGGTCGAACTCGGTCCGAACTTGCGGGTCAACGCCGTCGCGCCCGCAGTGGTGAAGACGAAATTCGCCACCGCCCTCTACGACGGCAGGGAGGACGAGGTGGCCGCGGCATACCCGCTGAAGCGGCTCGGCGTACCCGAGGACATCGGCAGCGTAGTGGCGTTCCTGCTCTCCGACGACGCGAGCTGGCTGACGGGTCAGTTGCTGGTCGTGGACGGCGGCGTCACTCTGACGGGCGGAGTCTGACGTGGCGCGGATGAAGGCATGGCGGGTCCACGAGCTGGGCGAACCGGGCACTGTGCTCCGGCTCGATGACGTGGAAGTCCCGGAGCCCGGCCCGAGGCAGGTAGTCGTGCGGGTCCGCGGCGCCGCGGCGAACTTCCCCGATGTGCTGATGTGCCGCGGCCTCTATCAGGTCCGGCCGTCGTTGCCGTTCACGCCCGGCGTCGAATTGTGCGGCGAGGTGGTGGCGGTCGGCACCGAGGTGGCCGGGACAGCCGTCGGTGACCGGGTGCTCGGTGGCGCGGCGCTGCCCCACGGCGGTTTCGCGGAATTCGCCGTGCTGGAAGCCGCCCAGACCTTCCCCGCGCCGCCGTCATTGGATGACGCGGAGGCGGCCTCCCTGTTCATCGGCTACCAGACCGGCTGGTTCGGATTGCATCGGCGGGCCGGATTGACAGCGGGCGAGACCCTCCTTGTGCACGCCGCGGCGGGTGGCGTGGGCAGCGCCGCGATCCAGCTCGGCAAGGCCGCGGGCGCTCGAGTGATCGGCGTCGTCGGTGGAGCCGAAAAGGCCGCCTACGCCGAGGCCTTGGGCGCCGACGTGGTCATCGATCGTCATCAACGGGACTTCGTCGACGTCGTCAAGCAGGTCACCGACGGTCGCGGCGCCGATGTGATCTACGACCCGGTCGGCGGCGAGGTGTACCAGCGGTCCACGAAATGCGTCGCCTTCGAGGGCCGCATCGTGATCGTCGGGTTCGCCGGCGGCGAGATCCAAAGGGCCGCATTGAATCACGCGCTGGTGAAGAACTATTCGATCCTCGGTCTGCACTGGGGTTTGTACAACGCCCAGGACCCGGGCGCCGTCGCCGAGGGTCACCGCGCGCTGACCGCACTTGCCGCCGACGGTGCGATCCGTCCCCTGGTCAGCGCGCGGCTGGCACTCGCGGACGTTGCCGACGCCGTGCAGCGACTCGCGGACGGCCAGACCGTCGGCCGCGTGGTCTACACGCCCTGAGGCCAGCCTTCCACCGCAATCACATCTTCGAGGAGTATTCATGACCGATCCGACACAACGAACTGCGATCGTCACCGGCGCCGCTCGCGGAATCGGCGCCGCCGTCGCCGGGCGGCTGGCCGCTGACGGTATGGCAGTAGCCGTGCTCGACCTGGACGAGGCCGCCTGCAAGACGGTCGTCGACGAGATCGAGTCGGCCGGCGGCCGCGCGCTCGCGGTCGGTGTCGATGTCGCGGACGAGGCGGCCGTCACCCAGGCGGTCGATCGCGTGGCCGCCGAACTCGGCGCACCGACGGTGCTGGTCAACAACGCCGGGATCCTGCGCGACAATCTGCTGTTCAAGATGAGTGCCGACGACTGGGATGCCGTGCTGAATGTGCACCTGCGCGGGTCGTTCCTGCTGGCCAGGGCGGCGCAGGCGCACATGATCGAGCAGAAGTGGGGTCGCATCGTGAACTTGTCCAGCACGTCGGCACTCGGCAACCGCGGCCAGGCCAACTACGCGGCAGCCAAGGCCGGGCTGCAAGGATTCACCAAGACCCTCGCCCTCGAACTCGGCAAATTCGGTGTCACCGCCAACGCGGTCGCCCCGGGATTCATCGAGACGGAGATGACCGCGGCCACCGCCGCCCGGATGAACATTCCCTTCGATGAGCTGAAGACCGCTATGGCCGCCCAGATTCCGGTCGGCCGCACCGGTACCCCCGCCGACATCGCGCACACCGTGTCGTTCCTGGTGAGCGAGGGCGCCGGCTTCGTGTCGGGCCAGGTCATCTACGTGGCCGGCGGCCCGAGGAACTGAACGGAGGAGAGAGAGTCGTGCAGGTATTCCAGGGCCTGTCCGAGCTGGAGTTCGCGGTCGGAACCCACCTCGGATACAGCGATTGGCACACGGTGACCCAGGAACAGATCGATCGCTTCGCCGAAGCGACCGGGGATCACCAGTGGATCCACGTGGATCCGGTGAAAGCCGCCGCCGGACCATTCGGCACCACCGTCGCACACGGGTTTCTCACCCTGTCGATGGTGCCGATGCTGGCCGGCGAAGTGTATGCGGTGCGGGGCTTGTCCATGGGCGTCAACTACGGCACGAACAAGGTGCGATTCCCCACTCCGGTCCCGGCCGGATCCCGGGTCCGAGCCGGTGTCGAGCTGGTCTCGCTCGTGCCGGGCAGCATCGGGTCGCAGGCAGTGATCCGAGTGACCGTCGAGCTCGAGGGGTCCGACAAACCCGCGTGTGTGGCCGAGACGGTCGCGGTGCTGGTGCCGTGATGGACGATCGGGACGATCTGCGCAACCGGGTGGAAAGCCTACTCGCAGAGTATGATCCGGCTGCCACCGAGTCAACTAGGCGACGGAAGTCGCAGCGCGGCGCTGCTGACACCGTTCTCCACGGCGCTCGCGACGCGAGTCCCGGCTTTGACGGCTGATGCGGATGGCCGGGTATCCGGTCGCGTCACCAGCGTCGCCGGTGCGCTCGACGCCGATGTGCTGCTGGCCGCCGTCGAGACAGCGGACGGTACGGAGGTGCACGCCTTGGCGGCCGCCGCGGCGGCGATCGAGCCGGTGGTCTCCCTCGACATGACCCGTCCGCTGGCCGACGTCGTCATCGACTCCGTGCCGAGCCGGGTGGTCGTCGCCGCCGAATTCGGTTGGGCAGCCATACAATCCGGCTTGACGATCGGCGCGGCACTCCTGGCGTCCGAGCAAGCTGGGGTCGCCGCCTGGTGCCTGGAGACGACCGTCGAGTACTTGAAGCTGCGATGCCAGTTCGGCCGAGTGGTCGGCGGATTCCAGGCGCTCGAGCACCGCCTCGCCGATCTCTACGTCGAGGTCGAGTCGGCCTCGGCCGCCGCGCGGTACGCGGCGGGAACATTCGCGGCGGACGACCCCGACAGCGTGATCGCCGCCGCCGTCGCGGCGTCCTACTGCGGCGATGTCGCGGTGCGGGCCGCCGAGGAAGCCGTCCAATTGCACGGCAGGATCGGCATGACCTGGGAACACCCGGCGCACCTCTACCTCAAACGAGCCAAGGCCGACCAGATCGGGCTGGGAAGTCCCGGCCACCATCGGAGCTTGCTGGCGGACCTCGTCGGGCTGCCGTTGGAACAACGCTGAATGACCGATTCCGGCCGGCAGCTCGGAACTCGACGCTGTCCGGCCCGATCTGTTCGGCGAACGAAAGGAGATCCCGTGACAACTACCCAGCAGGTGCGGCTCGCGAAACGGCCGTCGGGGCTGCCCGACGCGGACACGTGGAACCTGACGACCGAGGACCTTCCCGCGCTCTCCCCCGGGCAGATCCTGGTAAAGGTCGATTTCATCTCCCTCGATCCGGCCATGCGCGGCTGGCTGAACGACGTCCGATCATATGTCCCGCCGGTCGGTGTCGGGGAGGTCATGCGTGCACTGGATATCGCCACCGTTGTCGAGTCGACGCATCCCGACTTCGCCGTCGGCGACGCCGTCAGCGGAACTTTCGGCGTGACCGAGTACGCGATCCATGACGGCCGGGGAGTGCAAAAAGTCGATCTGACTTCGGCGGACGGTCCGACTTGGTTGGGTACGCTCGGAATGCCGGGAATGACAGCCTATTTCGGGCTGCTCGAGGTCGGCCAACTCCGAGCCGGGGACACCGTGGTGGTCTCCGCGGCTGCGGGCGCCGTCGGCAGCGTCGCCGGTCAAATCGCGAAGATCAAAGGTGCGAGAGTGATCGGGATCGCGGGCGGCGCTGAAAAATGCCGGATGCTGACCGAGGAACTCGGCTTCGACGCGGCCATCGACTATCGGAGTGAGAACGTCCTGCTGCGGCTACGAGAGGTCGTTCCGGAGGGAATCGACGTCTATTTCGACAATGTCGGCGGTGACATTCTCGATGCCGCGCTCGCCGATCTCCGGCGCGGCGCCCGCATCGTCCTCTGTGGCGCGATCTCGGCGTACAACGCGGAGAAGCTCCCTCCGGGGCCTTCGCGATACATGTCGCTGCTGGTCTCCCGGGCGTCGATGACGGGCTTCGTCGTTTTCGACTATGCGGATCGTTACGGCGAGGCCATCGCGGAGATCTCCGGTTGGCTGGCCGAGGGCAGGATCAAGAGCAGGGAGCATGTCGTGCACGGCGGTGTCGCCCGCTTCGGTGAAGCCTTGAACATGCTGTTCACGGGAGCCAACACCGGCAAACTCGTGCTCGCCGTGTAGCGCCATACTGTCCAGGTGACCGATACAGAGGACCGATCGCGCGCGGACCAGACCCGAGCGCGGCTGCTCGACGCGGCGGTGGTCGCCTTCGCCGAACGCGGCTTCCACGGCTCCACGACCCGCGACATCACATCGATCGCCGGAGTGAGCACCGGGACGATCTACGTGTACCACCGTTCCAAGGAAGAGTTGCTCTATCAGATCTCACGCGCCGGTCACCTGGACACCCTGGAGCGGGTCCGCGCCGCCATCGCCTCGGCACAAGACCCCGCCGGGCAGCTGCTCGCCGTGATGAAAGAGTTCACGATCCATCACGCCCGCGCCCACACCGTCGCCCGGATCATCAATTACGAGCTCGCCGCTTTGAGCCCGGAACATCAACAAGAGATCAAGGAAATCCGGCGTGCGATCGAAGGAGAGGTCAGGAGCTTGATCGAGCGAGGGGCTGCCGCGGGGGTGTTCGAGAACTCGAATACCCATATGGCCGCGACCGCGCTGCTCTCGCTGGGAATAGATATCGCGCGCTGGTACCACGAGGGCGGTTCCTGGTCACCGGAGGAGATCGGCGACTATTACGCGGACCTCGCGCTGCGGATCGTAGGCGGTCGGAGGCCGAGTTCTGCCGAGTCCGCCCGGTCGGGAAGATCTCGGGGATGAGCCCATGCACAGCGACGCCACGGAGGCGAGCTCACCGCGGCGACTGACGACGTCGCCCTCATCACCTCCGCGGTGGCCGAGATGACCGACCGTTCGTTCGCCTATATCGATCGCGTTTCCCAGCAAGTCGTGACCGCCTAGCAGGACGAGCGGGAGCGGTGGCTACAGAACCAGATGGCCGCCCGCACCGCTCGGGTGCGCTCGATCCTGTCCGGACAGCACGTCGACCCGATCGACAGCGAGCGTGCGCTGGGCTATCGGCGAGACCGAACCCACTTGGGCACGGTTGTCTGGTCCGACGCGCGCGCCGACCAGCTGCGCGCGGCCAAAGTGCCGTTTTACCCGTGAGGACGAACGCGGAGTCGTCGACGTGGCTTTGTACGCGGTCGTGCAGGCTCCGGAATCCAAGCGTTGCTCGCGCCCGGTCGTGGCGTTCCCCGGTCGACGGCGGTCACGTAGGTCTGCTCGATCCCAAGGTCGTCGTCGCTCTGGTCGTCGCCCTCTGCGCGCTGGGGTTGCGGGACAAGACGGTATTCCTGGCCGCCCGCCCCGAGCACTACCTGGTGATGCTGCTGATGTTCTTCGTCCCCTTCGCCGACATGATGATCGGATTCAAACTGGTCATGCTGGCACTGTGGTGGCCGCAGAGCGCCGAGCTGAAACCCGAGCAGCGTGTGACCATGAGCGCCGGGCTGCCGGTCAGCCAGTCGACCAAGTTGTACGGCCCCGAGATCGCCGACATCCTCATCCAGAGCGGTCTCGGCTGGCGAACGATGCATACCCACGGCCGGGGGCTCAACGGTCTGATCAGTCACGCGATCGACAACGAGGACGACTACGCCATCCGCGACGGAGAGGTGGAGACGCTTCACAGGTTCGCGGCGCGATTTGACGCCGCATTTACCTCCCGTGTTGCCGGTCTGTCGAGGTCTTCGCGTCGTTATGCGACTGTGCAGGGGTTGCGCAGCTCGCCGAGGCCCTCGATCGTCGAGCGCAGTATGTTGCCCGGGGCGAGGAACCGTGCCGGGGTGCGGGAGTAGCCGACGCCGGCCGGGGTGCCGGTGAAGATCAGATCGCCGGGGAACAACTCGCAGATGCCCGACAGGTGGGAGACCAGCGCGGCGACGTCGAAAATCATCCGCTTGGTGCGGCCCGATTGCACGGTCTCGCCGTCGAGGACGGCTTCGATGGCCAGATCGTCGGGGTCGTCGAGTTCGTCGAGAGTGGTCAGCCACGGGCCGATCGGCGCGAACCGCTCGTAGCTTTTGGCGAGGCTGAATTGCGGTGCGGTGCCGGCCATTTGTGATCGACGCTCGGAGATGTCCTGACCGATGCAGAATCCGGCGACGTGGTCGATGGCCTGCTCGGTAGCGATGTGACGTCCGCCGACACCGATCACGGCGACGAGTTCCACCTCCCAGTCACAGGTGCCGGTAGGCAACGGGATCGCGTCACCGGGGCCGGTGATCGCGGAGGCGAATTTGGTGAAGACCAGCGGGTTTTCGGGCAGTGCGAGCCCGGTTTCGTCACTGTGGTCGGCGTAGTTCAGCCCAACGGCGAAGATCTGGCGTGGCGCACGCACCGGCGGACCGAGCCGTGTCAGATCGGCGAGCAACTGCGCGCCCGTCACACGGGCATCCACATGGGGCCGATTGCCGCTGAACCAGGCGCGGATCTGCCGTATGTGCGCCACGGCCTGATCGGGATCGCTGGGCAGGACGCCGTCGGAGGCGTTGGCGAGGTCGATGATGCCGGTATCGGTGACGAGCGTGGCACGGCCGTCGAGATTGGCGAGCTTCATGAGAGGGGCGGCTGTCCTTTTCGGTCGGGTGGGCCGTGCACCGCCGGGACGGTGCGGTGCACGGTCGGCCATCGGTCGCTGGGATCAGTCGAGGCGGACCGGCGGATCGGTCTGGCTGGCCATCTGCCACACCAGCTCGTCAGGCATGGCGATGATCTGCCGGTAGACCTCGTCGGGATAGGCCATATGGGGTTTGGTCTCGTCGTAGGCCGGTTGGGCCACCGGCTCGAGCGGTCGGGTGAATGGTGCTGGGTGCCTGTAGGTTTCGAGTTCCTCGGCGCTGATGCCGTTGATCTCGACCACTTCCGGGTCGATCCAGGCGCGGTCGTCGATGGCGTCGCCGGTGGTGAGTTCGACCAGCAGACCTTCCGGGCCCGCGAGGTAGAGCGACCGGCAGAACCCGTGGTCGATCGGGCCGAGCACGACGATCCCTCGACTGCGGATGCGGTCGCGCAAACTCAGCAGTTCGTCGAGATCGCGTACATGCAGTGCGACATGCTGCATGGCACCGGGCGCGACCGGTCCGGTCGGTTCGGCGGCATGGGTGACGCCGAGCTCGCGAGTGTCGGGGTTGTCGGGGTGGTACACGAACGCGATGTAGGAGGTGGGGTTGAGTTCGACGAACCCGTGCCAGGCGCCTTCGGCTCCGTGCATGCGGTACAGCGCCTTGAGCGGCAGGCCGAGGACATCGGTGAAGAACGCGATCTGAGATTTGATGTCGCGGGTGGCGATGGCCAGGTGGTTCACGCCGATGGGTTGGGTGGCGGTCATGATGGTCAGTCCTTTTCGGTGGCGGAGTCGAGCAACTGCTTGTGGCACCAGGTCCGCACGACATCGGCGTAGTCGGCGGTGTGGAACAACATCAGCTGGTGCACCCCTTCGGGTTGAATGTGCAGTTCGACGGGGCCGGTGGTGGCGTCGACGACGGCCTGGGCCGCGGCGGGAGGGAAGATCGGATCTTTCTCCCCGACGGCGAACAGGATCGGTTTGGTGTTGGCCGACAACGGCACGGCGGGGTCGTAGCGCAGGATCGACGCCCATGAGGCCAGGTCGTAAGTCCAGGTGTTGAGCGGATCCTGATGCTTCTGCTTGCCCGCGCCGCGGAACCCGTAGTCGGTGTCGAAATCGATGTACTGGTCGATATCGAAGCGCAGCGCCGGACCGAACAGGGCGACCATCTGATCGAACGCCTGTGTGCGGAAGGCGTTGTCGGTCGGGATCAGCGGTGAGGACGGGATGGCGAATCCCATCAAAATCGCGCCCCCGAAATCCTGCGACGCGGCGTAGGCGCCGTAGGCGGCGGACGCGCCGAGCGAGGAGCCCTTGATGAATACCGGCAGTCCGGTGGCGGCACGAATGTGGTCGGTCAGCTGCAGTGCCGCCTCGATCCACTCCTCGATGGTGAACTGGCCGGCGCGTCGGTCCACGCACGAGCGGCCGTGGCCGGGAGCATCCATGCACCAGACCTCGGCTCCCAACCGGGCATAGTGTGCGGCGAAATTGTCGTAGATGCCGCCATGGCCGCCGATTCCGTGCTGAACCAGCAGCACATGATCCGCGGCCGGATCAGCGAATCGATACGCGAATGTGTTGCCGACCATCTGTTCTTCTCTGCGCATCGGCCACCTCCCTGTGTCCCGCGTCATAAAAGTTGATGACAATCAATAAACCACACAAGTTGATGGTCGTCAACATGTTGTCCTAAACTGGGCGGATGGCGACGCAGACACGAAAAGGACGACCACCGGCCGAGCAGTCACCAGCCTCGTTGACCGACATCCTGGCCGCGGCGTTGAGAGTGTTCGCCGAATACGGATTCGACGGCACCTCGGTGGCGGCGCTCAATCGCGAGCTCGGAGTGAGCCACAACCTCGTCCATCAGCGGTTCGGCTCCAAGGAGAGGCTGTGGTACGCCACGGTCGACTGGGCTTTCGGCGAGATCGCCGACCACATGAGCGTGGATGCGGAGTTGGCCGAGCGCGACCTACTCGAAGCGGTACGCGCGACGATCGTGCAATTCCTTCAACTGCACGCCACCCACCCACAGATCCTGCGGCTGGTCACGGTAGAAGGCGCCACCGAGGGGCCTCGGCTGACGTACCTGTTCGACGCGCACGTCGGACCGTTGTATCACCGGATCACCGCGCCGCTGAAGGTGCTCGTCGACCGCGGGGTGCTGGCCGAGGAAGACATTCGCACCGTGCATTTCCTGGTTGCGCACGGCGCTACCGCGCCGTTCAGTCTGGTCCCTCTGGCGGCGAGGCTGAACCCACTCGATCCACTCGACCCCGCGGCGGTTCGCCGGCACGCCGAATTCGTCGCCGGCATGGTCGTGGCCGGGCTCCGCGCCCGCGGCGCCTGACCAGCGAGGGCGACCGTGACGAAGGTGACGCTCAGTTTCGACAATGGACCCAGCCCGGCCACCGCCACCGTGCTCGATGCACTGGCCGACCACGGCATCCGCACGACCTTCTTCGTCGTCGGCGCCGAGCTCGCGCGATCGGGCGCGCGGCGAGCAACCGAACGTGCTGCGGCCGAGGGACATTGGATCGGCAATCACACCATGACTCACTCGATCCAGTTCGGCGACGACGCGGGCGCCCCCGATCTGCCGATCCGGGAAATCGAGGGCGCGCAGGAGGTCATCGGGAGGCTTACCCACCCCGACAAGCTGTTTCGGCCCTTCGGCGGTGGAGGTGTCCTCGATCGGAGGCTTTTCTCGCCGAACGCGGTGGGCTACCTGTGCCGACACGGCTACACGTGCGTGCTGTGGAACTGCATTCCCCACGACTGGGACCGCCCCGACGACTGGGTCGAGCGATGCCTGGCCGACATCAGGTCGCGGCCATGGAGTTTGGTCGTCCTGCACGACCTGCCCACCGGCGCCATGCGGCACCTGCCCCGTTTTCTGCAACGGCTCGATGCCCTCGATGTCGAGATCGTCCAAGAATTCCCCGAATCCTGCGTCCCCATCCGGCGGGGTCGCCTGCAGGGATCGCTCGATCACCTGGTCACCGCGCCCGACAGCTGAGCATCCGGACAGGATTCACGACCGACCTGCGCCAGCGCACTCACCGATGACTTCGTCTACTCGATCCCGGTGTGGTCGCGCGCTGCTCGCTCACGCTGCCATGCCCCGCGATGGGCACCCGATGCGTGGGCCCATTATATGTTGACGGCCATCAATAAATTGCATTATATTGATGGCCGTCAACATTTGAGGTGGTGTTGGGACATGTCAACGAAGGCGCGTCGTCGGTCCTCGGCACGAACGCCTACAACACCTCCGAGAGAAAAGGAGCGATCGATGACGATCGCATCAATTGTTCTGCCCGCCTTGCTGGCGCTCGAGATGATCGCCGTGGGAGCGCCGAAGGTGCTCGCCGTGCAGGCCATGCGTGAACGCGCCGCCCACGCCGGGATCCCCGTGTCCGGCTACCGAGTCCTCGGAGCCTTGGAAATCGTCGGTGCGGCAGGGCTTTTGATCGGTATCGGCTGGCATCCGATCGGCCGGCTCGCTGGGGTCGCAATCGTGCTGCTGATGGTAGGGGCGCTCATCACCCACGTCCGGACCAAGGACAAGCTCGCCGACATGATCCCGGCCATCGTCACCGCCCTGTTGGCGGTGACCTACCTCGTCGTCGCATCACTCGCGCGCTGAGCGCTGGTCACCGAAGGCGCTCGGGCGTCCTCGCCGACGTCTGAGATGCCACACCAGGCAGGATGCCCTGTGTTCCCGCACGCCCCACCGCAGCCGTCGTGGCGGGAGGCGGTGCTGCTGTTCGGCGACTCATCTCTTCGTCACAATTCCGGGAACGCGCCGACCCCGACGATGGCCCGGCTACTAGCAGCGCAAAGCGCCCGCGGGAAGATCCGTGGCCGAGGTGAGTGGCAACTCGAGGGCGATGAGCAGGTCTCGATACCGCTGCGCGAGTTGCGTCGGCGTGTTGCGGCTGTAGGCGACGATCTCCCGGTAGACCCCGTTGCCAATTCTTCTGGCGTGCTGTATCCAGCCGCCGGGTACGGCGTTGTTGGGCACCAGCGCGACTCCCAAGCCCTCCATGGCGAAGAGCAGTGCGGCCGCCACCTGTCCGGTACGCGCGACGGCGCGTGGGGTGAATCCGAGGGCGGTGGCCGTCCGGTCCACTATCTCGCTCATGCCTTGCTCGGGCTCGTAGAGAATCCAGTCGGCTGCGGCCAGTTCGTCGAGCTCCACCGAGGAACCCGTGTGCCGCCCTGCCGGGCCGACCAGCACCATCTCCTCATAACCGAGTGAGACGACGGGCCCCTCCCACAGTTCGGGCCGCGGTCCGACCGCGATGTCGCCTTGCCCGCTGCGAACCGCCTCCTCGAGAGCGCGGCGGTGCGAGAAGTCGTGCACCCGAAGGACCGCCGTCGGGAACAGGGAGTGCCACCGCACGGCGCTCGGGGGCAGGATGCCGGAGGCGATCGACCGGACGGTCAGCACATGCACGTCGCCGCTTCGCCCCTCGACTACTTGGTACACGGCATCCGCGGCTTCGCCGACAGCCCGCAACACACGCTCGGCGTGCGGCAGGAAGGCCCGTCCCGCGGGCGTGAGGGCCAGGCCATGGCGGCCCCGTTCGAGCAGTTGCGCGCCGAGTTCCTTCTCCAATAGACGCATCTGCTGCGACAGCGACGGCTGTGAGACATACAGCCGTGCCGCGGCGGCGCTGAACGATCCGCTTTCCCAGACGGCGAGAAAGTACTCCAGCTGGCGCAGTCGCATCGGAGGAGGTTACCGCCGTTGGCCGCAGACGCAGAACGAGCGCGTCATGCGACCCGATTCGCCCGACTGTCCCGGCGAGCGAGCCGGGCAAGCAAATGGTCGACTTCCGACCGCGCCCGGCTCGAGAGCACGCTGCGGGGCGCGCGCTGAGTGTCGGAGGCGAGCAGGCCGCGCCGTTGCATGACGTATTTACGCACCGCCAGGCCCACACCCGGCTGCTGTTCGTATCGCAGCAACGGCAGATGCGCGTCGAAGATGTCATGGCTTTCCTCGCAACGGCCCGCCGCGGTATGACCGACCACATCGACCAGCATCTCGGGGAAGCAGTATCCGGTCATGGCGCCGTCAGCGCCCCGCGCGGTCTCGAAATCGAGGAAGAGTCCCCCGTTGCCGCACAGGATCGACAGCCTCGGCATTTCGCCCTCGGCTTCCAACTGCCGCAGTGCGCTGATCTTCTCCAGACCCGGCCAGTCTTCATGCTTGAGCATGACGCAGTTCGGTATGGCGCGGGAGATACGCGCGATGACCGGTGCGCTCATGACAACCGAGAACGACAAGGGATAGTCCTGCACGACGAGGGGAACCGAGTCGCCGAGCGCGGCCGCGACGCCCTCGTAATAGCCGACGATCTGGTCGTCGGTGCGCAAGATGTTGGGCGGTGCGACCATGACGCCTGCCGCGCCCGCCGACATGACCTCACCGGTCAGTGCGCGCATCGCGGCGTAGCCGGGAGCGGAGACCCCTACGACGACCGGGAGTCGAGTCCTCCGCAGCACGTGCCGCACGATTCGGGTCGCCTCGTCATGAGCCAGTTTGGGCGCCTCCCCCATCTGGCCGAGCAAAGTGATCCCGGTGACGCCGACCGATTCGTAGAAATCGACCAACCGGTGCAGCGAGTCGAAGTCCACCGCTCCTTCCTCGTCGAAGGGGGTGGGCGCGATGGCGAAGACGCCCCTCGCCTCACGGGTGAGCACGGCCATTGTTGAGATCCTTTGTCGCAGTGAGTATCAGAGGCTGGGAATGAGACCGCCGTCGACGCGCACCACCGTGCCGGTGATGTACGACGCCGGAACGCTCGCCAGGAACGCCACCGTCGCCGCGTATTCGTCCGGGTCGCCGTAGCGGCCGACGGGGATGGTGGCGACGCTGTCGGCCACGACCTGTTCGACGGTTCGGCCCTCCGCTTCGGATTTGATCTGGTCGAGACGCTCGACGCGACGGGTGCCGATCCGGCCCGGCACGACGATGTTGCAGGTGACACCATCCGCGGCGACTTCCCGCGCCAGCGTCTTGGACCAGCCGAGCAATGCGGCACGGAGACTGTTCGACAGGCCGAGACCGGGAATCGGCGCGATGACCCCCGAACTGGTGCTCGTGATGACGCGGCCCCATCCGCGCGTCCGCATACCCGGGACGAGTTCGTCGCTGATGGCGATCACCGAAAGCACCATGGAACGGAAATGTTCGAGCCATATCGCGGATGGCCGGCCCAGGATCGGCGCGGGCGGCGGCCCGCCGGTGTTGTTGACCAGGATGTCCACCGGGCCGAGGGTTCGCTCGATCAGTGTGACGTTGCCTTCGATGGCATCGAGGTCGGCGATGTCCCATGCCACCGCTATGGCCCGGCCGCCGGCCGCGACAATCTTTTCGCAGCGGGATTCGGCGGCTTCGCGATGGATATCGGCCACAGCCACCTCGGCGCCCTCGGCCGCCAATTTCTCCGCGATGGCGCCACCCAGGCCACCTCCCGCGCCCAGAACCAGTGCGGTTCGACCGGCAATCTCGAGATCCAAAAGTCCACTCCTCGAACGAACGCCGATGATTCCGGCATTTCCAGATATTCCGCACCGTAACACCAGGCCACCGAATGTGCCCAATACGAATATCCGCCACACCCTATAGGGAAAACTTATACGTGCAGCATCCGGCACGATCGGCAACGGTTGTCCAACGATGACCGCCGCCGCGCCGTTGGACACGAAATAAATCGCTCACATAGCCTCCCGATGGACCACAAAACGACAACGAAAGCAATGTGATGTCCTTTCCGGAAACAATGCTCGCGGCAGTGATCGGCGAGCCGGGAATTATCAAGACCAAAACCATGCCGGTGCCCCGCCCCGGCCCGGACGACGTTCTTGTGCGGGTGCATCGGGCATCACTGTGCGGCACCGACCTCAAGGTCCGCAGCCGTCGCTTCTTCCACGGAGCCGGCCCGGCGCCGGACACCTTCATCCCCGGGCACGAGTACGCGGGCGTCGTGGCCGCGGTCGGCAGCGCCGTAGACGAGTTCGCCGTCGGCGATCGCGTCGTCACCGAGGCGCATCGGGGCTGCATGCGATGCGTGAACTGCCTGTCCGGCTCCTACACGGACTGCTTGAACTACGGTAACCACGCCAAAGGCCATCGGGTACAGGGGATGACGGTCAACGGCGGCTTCGCCGAATATGTCGTCAACCACGTCTCCACGCTGTACCGGCTTCCCGATGACATCGACTTCGACTCGGCCGTCGTGCTGACCACCGTCGGCACCGTGATGCATGCTTTCGACGCACTCGACTCGCTGCTGGTCGGCGCCGGCGTCGCGGTGATCGGTCCCGGCCCCATCGGATTGATGGCCGTCCAGGTCGCCCGCGAACTGGGAGCCGACCCGGTGATGCTCGTGGGCACCCGCAACAGCCGACTGGAGATCGGGAAGCAATTCGATGCCGACTATCTGATCAACTCCCGCGAGGAGGACGCCGTCGCCGCGGTTCGGGAGATCACCGGCGGACTCGGCCCCGACATCGTTGTGGAGTGCTCCGGGGCTGCGGGCGCCGTCGACGACGCGATCCACATGGTCAAGCGCGGCGGCAGAATCGTGTTGGCGGGATTCTTCGAACAGCCGGTGACCGCCGACCTCAATCACGCTGTCATGAACGGAATCTCGATCCATACCGTCCGCGGCGAAGGTGCACGCTCGGTAGCCAGGGCCCTGTCGCTGGCATCGCGGGGACGACTGCACACCAGCGCCCTGGTGACCCATCATTTCCCCCTGGAAGACATCGCCGAAGCTTTCGACACCTACGCGGAACGGCGAGACAACGCGATCAAGGTCATGCTCGATGTCGCCGGATGAGGCCACGTTTGCTCCGGTCCGCGAGTTGGTCGCCACCAACATGGCTGCCTGCGCGGCAGCATGGCTGGAATCGCTCGCCCCGGATCAATTGACTCGAGCGCAGTTCGACTCGCCTCTGGCTCCGGACGCGGAGGCCGAGCGGCTTCGTTGGTTCTACACCCCGACCGACCACGGTGGACTCGCGCTGCGCGACCAGACCGCACGTCAGCAGGGCTTGGCGATGCGACTGGTCGCCTCGGGACTGTCCGAGGCCGGGTACGCGACCGTCGCCACCGTGATGGGCCTGGAGAACGTCCTCGATCGGGTCGAAGGATGGCAAGTCCGCTGGGGACGGCAACGGGGCCGGGATCCCGGCCTGTACTGGCTGAGATTGTTCGGCCGACCGGGTGACCGGGTCTGGGCATGGCGCTTCGGCGGCCACCACATCTCGCTGAACAACCTCGTCATCGGCGGACGCATCGTCTCGACGACACCGTGCTTCATCGGAGCCGATCCAGCCGGCACCGCCCTGCTCGGCGGCACGCTACGGCCGCTGGGCGGGCCGGAAGAAACGGCGCGGCGCCTGGCTCGGTCACTGGACTCCGACCGATACCACACGGCATTACTGCACACCAGTGCCATATCCGACATCGTCTCCGGCAACCGACCGACGATCGCTCACGGCGACGCGATGATGCACATGCAGGATCTCTGGCGCGGCAGATTCACCGATCCGGCGCTGCGAAAGTTGGTCGACGACATCGACATGCGCGCCGAAAGCGGGAGCGGATACACCGCAGCCGACCATGCGGCCATGGCGATCTCCATTCCCCCCCGAGGTTTGTCCGCGCGCGACCTCGACCCAGAGCATCGGCATGTATTACGGCAGCTGATCAGCCTGTACACCGGTCGTGCGCCGAGCGCACTCGCCGAAGTCCACGCCGCGTACTATGCAGCCGACGACGTACTCGACGAGGTTCACTTCGGATGGGCAGGCAGCCTCGAGGCCGGGGAACCGCACTACTACCGAATCCAGGGCCCCGAGCTGCTCATCGAATACGACAACACCCAGCGCCAGGCCAACCATGCCCACTCGGTCTGGCGAGATTTGCGCTCGGATTTCGGGCTGGACAGTCTGGCCGAACATCGCCGGCGCTCCGCGCATTGAGAAGAGCAGCGGGGAATGCGGGGCAGGAACGGCGGCGGAGACCGGTCGATGGGCTCCGCCTGATCCGTTCAGCGTGACGCCAGTTCGCTGTGCCCTCAACGGTGGCCCAGCGAATTGAGCGCCTGCTGCGCGAGGAGATCCATCCATGTCGCTGTCAAGGCGGCCGCATCGCGCTGCGACGTTCGCAGCATCGCCAGGACGACTCCGCCGAGCAGATCGAGAGCGGCGCTCAGATCGTGCACGTGGAAGCGCTCCGCCGACACGCCGGACCGAATGCCCGCGGCCAGACGTGATCTGACGTCCGGATCTTCGAGGATCCGGTATCTCATCGAAAGGACGATCGCGGCGATATCAGGGTGGCCGATGCCGACCTCGCCGAGCGCATGTAAGTGCGCGAGGACTATGTCGGCAGGGTCATCGATACCCGCGGCAGCGCTGTCGAGGATCCGCGCCACCTCCTCGATCACCTCGGCGATGACTGTATCGAAAAGTTCGTCTTTGCTATTGAAGTGGTTGTAAAAGGATCCGGTCGCGACACCGGCCTCCCGCGCCAGACCGGCGATGCCGATCCTCCCGGCCAGATCGCTGGCCAATGCCCACCGCCCGGAGCGGATCAGTGCCGCACGTGTGCGAAGAGCGCTGCGTGCCCGCGCGTCCAAACGACCGGTGATCGGCTGCGGCGACGGCGCGCTGGTACCCCCGTCGAGGGGCCGGCCCCGGACTGACTCCGGGCCGATCTGCTCACCGACAGCAACGCGTCCACTCATAATGGTTACAGTGTCGCCGTTATAATCGCGGCCGTCAATGGACGACCCCGCAACGCTGCCGCCCGACTCGGCGAGCGCACGAGATTCGATCGCCGCTCCACCGGCGAGGCCGCGGCCACAAGGGGGACGGCGCGACCCGCTGCTTCGACATGCGTCGACGGAGCCGTCGGCGGCTTGGCAACACCGACTAATTCGGATACGGTGTAGCCGAATTAGTTGGACCGTCGAGCGAGAGAACGCTTCCGCCCCGCGTGTCCGAGCACAGGAGAAGGCACCCGGCGGGATTCCGCGAGATCGCTCCCCTACAACCGAGCGATCTTCATCCCCAAAGGGGGTGCAGTATCAGGCAAGACAGTGAGGCGTGTGTGCTGAAGTTCCATTCGGCGATCAAGTTCGGACCGGTCAAAATTCTCGCGATCAGCGCAACGGCGATTTCGATGGGCAGCTGCTCGCTACTGCCGAACGCGGCCGACGACGCGTGGCGGGACACCACGCACATCACCGCTGATTTCGACAACATCGCCGGCATCTACGAAGGAAACCCGGTCACCGTCCTCGGACTAGAGGTCGGCAAGGTCGAGAAGGTCACCCCGAAAGGCACGTTCATCGAGGCGCGCTTGTCGATCGAACCTCAGGTGAAGATTCCGGAAGAGGCAGTGGCGGCGATTATCTCGCCGTCCATTGTCACCGATCGCCACATCGAGCTCACTCCGGTCTACACCCAGGGCGAAACTCTCTCCGACGGTGCTCACCTGCCGAAGTCGCGGACCAAGACCCCCGTCGAGTTGGACACCATGATCAAGACAATCGATCAGTTCGCGGCGGCACTGAAGCCGCAGGAAGGAGCCGAGGGGCTCGGCCCGATGTCGGGTCGGGTCCTCTACCCCATGCTCGATGGCAACGGCGCAAAGATCCGGGACACCCTCGAAGCGCTATCGGCCGCACTGAAGGTCGGTGTCGACAACAAGGACGCGGTCTCGAACATCGTCCTCAGGCTCAACGAGCTCACCACGATACTCGCCGAGAACGACCAAACGATCCGCGATTTCAGCGACCGGATGACCCAGATGTCCGGTCTGCTCGCCGAGCAATCCTCCGGTTTGCAGGCGACCCTCGACCAGCTGACCGCCTTCCTGGCCAATACCTCCGGCGCGCTCGGGCAGTACCAAGACCAACTCGCGGGCACCTTGACCGGACTTACGAACGTAACCCGCCAGCTTCGCGACAACGCCTCCGGTCTTACCGAAGTCGCCGACCTCGCACCCATGGTGCTGCAGAACATCGACAATCTCGTCGACCGCGAGAACCGTCGAGCGCGAGTTCATTTCATCGTTCCCACCGCCCTCAACGGTGAAATCATCAGCTTGTTCTGCGAGCGCATACAGATGAAGGCCGACGGCTGCCGTACCGGGAACATGCAGGACTTCGGCCCCGACTACGGTCTGACCGCCGCGCTGCTCGGACTGACGAAGTAGCGTCGCGATCCTCGCCTTCCATCAGCCATGACAGTCGATCCGGCATTGCCGAGATTCCAGCCGAGCGGTTTCATGACTGTTCTCGGAGGGCGGCTACCGGGCAGGAGTCGACGGCCGCTCTGGCAACCTTGACGTACTCGTCGGGAACATCGGCGCCCTCGAATCGGTAGATCAGTTGGGCGTCGTCATCGAGGGTGAATACAGCGGGGGCCTGTGCGGCGCATAGGCCATGACCTTCGCAGCGGGAGTAGTCGACGGAGATCTTCATCGCGAGTGCCTTCAGGCGGGAATCAATCGGAGGGGAAGGCTTTCGAAGCGATGGATGATGTTGTTGGTCGCCCATTCGCCTGGGCCGGCGATCTCGATGCGTGCGACGCGGTCGACCAGCGCACGCAGAACGGCTTGGGTTTCAAGCCGGGCCAGGCCCTGTCCGGCGCACCCGTGGGTGCCGTGCCCGAAGCCGAGTTGCCGGGCGGCGTCGCGGCGGATGTCGAACGTGTCCGCGTCTTTCCACTCGCATGGGTCTCGGTTGGCGGAGGCATAGATGACGACCACCCGCGCGTCTCTCGGGATCGTGGTGCCGGACACCGTCGTATCGCGAATCGCCTTGCGCGAGAAGGCTCGCAGTGGTGACTCGTACCGCACCACCTCGTTCACCGCGTTCGGGATCTTGGCCGGGTCCGCCCGCAGCATCTGCCACTGGTCGGGGTGGGTGGCGAAGAGATACAACGCGCTGGAGATGGCGCCGATCGTGGTGTCCAGCGACGGTGCGAGGTAATCGATCAGCAACGCCGGGCATTCCGAGTGTTGGACCTTGCCTTCATCGGCAGCCCGCAGGACCTCCTCCCCCGCACTACCGGGGAGGAGGTCTCGATCGCGGGCGATCCGCCGGGTGAAGCGCATCATCTCCGCACTCGCCGGGGCGGTCCGGATCGATCGGCCGTTGATCGGACCCAACGAGTCGAAGGTCGCACCGGCCCATCGCAGTAGGTGCTCGCGACCGTGTTGTGGCCAGCCGATCAGATCCGGTACGACCGACATCGGGAGGGCCGTCGCGAGTTCGACACCGTCGATCGCACCGCGCGAGACCGCGGCCTCGACCGCCGCCACTGCCTGCTGGTCGACCGTTGCCCGCATCGCGCGCAGCGCCCTGGGTGTGAGTCGGTGCGCCAGCAGGGCGCGCCGACGGCTGTGGTCCTCGCCGTCGCTGTTGAGGGTGGTGCCGCGGGCGAGGCGGTTGGCCACCGGATTCAACGCGACGCCCGCGCCGGAGACGAAGGTCTTGTCATCCAGCAGCACGGCTTTGCATTCCGCGTAACGAGGCAACGCGTAAGCACGCTGCTTCGCGAGCCACACCACCGGCCCCAGCTCGCGCAGCCGCGCATAGTGCGGATAAGGGTCGTGTATCGCCGCCCGGGAGTAGAGATCGGGCTCATAAGCCGGGGTCGCACTGCGATTACGCATCGAAACTCCTCCAAAACAGGACAGTCAGCGGACGGTGGCGACCGAGGCCGGCTCCGCCCGACGTCGTAGCCCGCCGGCCGCTGCGCTCGGCGCCGGGAATGCGTCGAGTCACCTGGATGCCGATGCACGTCGACAACCAGACCGATGCAGCCGCGGCCGCCAGGTCTGCCAACGAGCAGCGGTCAGCTCAGGCCGACTCCAGCGGCCGCCTCCCGGCCACTGAATTTCGCGCGGGACTTGGGCGCGCACAGCCCACGATCCCGTATGCCATCTCGCGCAGGTATCAGAGACGATGGGTGCTGCGCGTGCGATCCGCTGCGCTCGGTACCGGGTACAGTCTCTGGCACGGCATCGCTGGGTAGCTTTCGTCCACCTGCTGGTCGACCGCGGCCGCGCGCGCCCAACCACCTTCGGTGGACTCGCGGGCGAATGCGATGGCCGCCTCGCGCGAGGCGACGAAATGCAGGGGTGCACCCAGTCCGAAGTCCACCGCTAGATGCCACAGCATCGAGGCTCCAACGTTCGAACATCAGCCCTGGCCGAAATGATCGCCGTATCGCCGTCCTCGCACTCCCGGCTGGCAAGAGGGCGATTCCAGCGAAGGACGTTGCGAGTCATGCCTGCGTCTCCGGGGTATGCAGCGCAGAGGTAGCCGCCAACTCCGGGGTCATCGCGCTGAGGGCCTTCAGCGTCCGTGACGTCCGGTCGGTGGTGGCGATAGCGCCGATGTAGCCGTCGGGGCGGATCAACAGCAGCGTGGAGTCGCTCACGCCGTAGATCCGAGCGAAGGAATCGGTGATGTCGACAAGGGCCACATCGACCGCCGCCTGCTTCCCGCTGTCGATGGCGACTCGTCTCAGTTCCGCACCGGCCGCGGGCCAGGGTAGTGCTGCCAGGTCCGCGGCCGCCGCGGGACCGTAGGCCAGCGCGGTGAAGTGCGGACCGGAGAAAAGGTCGAACAGCCGCTGCGCTCCCCCCGTCGCATTCAGCAATCTCGCGTCCGGGGCACGGTCACCGACCTGTAGGGTCGCGGTCCGTTCGGCCTCGGCCGTTGTCAACGGTCCACCACGGTAATGCAGGCCGAGTTGGCGTTCGTCGTTGCCGCGTTTGATGGACGACGGGTCGAGTTTGGACAGCCCCTCGTATTTTTTGGTCGACAAGCCCAGTACACCGGCCGCGATAGGCTGCCGTTCGGCCTCGTAGCTGTCGAGGAGGCTGTCGGGCGCCCCCGCGAGCACTTGAGCGAGTTTCCAGCCGAGGTTGTAGGCGTCCTGCAGGCCGGTATTGAGTCCCTGCGCACCCGCCGGGGTGTGTACATGAGCGGCATCACCGACGAGGAGTATCCGTCCCGACCGATACTGCTGGGCCAGACGGATATTGGGGCGGAACACCGTCTTCCAACTGATCTGCGACAGGCGGATACGCGTGCTCCCGGTGTGGGCGCGGATTCGCGTGTTCAGGTCGTCGTCGTCGAGGGATGGCTGCTCGTCGGGCGCCAGCCGTATCATCCACTGGAACTGCTCGGAATGCGGCAGCGGGCACGCACCGACGAATCGACCACCAGGCCTGGGCCACACGTGCCAGCGGTCCCGGGAAAGGCCTTCCACCACGGCGTCGACGATGATCATCCGATCGGACTCGTCGGTCGAGCCCTCGAACGCGATACCCGAGCTCTTGCGGACCGCGCTGGCGCCGCCGTCGGCGCCGACGAGATAGCGGGCGGCGATCTCGTGCACGCCGCCGGGTCCGGCCACGGTCGCCACCACCGCATCCGGACGCTGCTCGAATCCGAGCAGCTCGCAGTCTGTTTCGACAGTTCCGCCGAGTCGCCGCAGCCCGGCGCGCAGCGCGGCGTCGGTGCGGAACTGGGGGATTAACCACGTGTTCGGATGTGGCACATCGGATGTCACCTCGTTACGCGACTGCATGTGCCAAGGGATGGTCACGGGGCCGGCATGGATGCCCAACGGTGGATAGGTGGCTCCTCCGGCGAGGATGTCGTCGAGGACGCCCAGGTCCTCGAGGACTTCCAGGCTGCGCGGCTGGATGCCTTTGGCCCGCGAACCGTCGAAAGCGTGCGCGGCCTTGTCGATGATCCGTATCGCCAGCCCGCGACGAGTCAGATCGATCGCCAAAGCGGTGCCGGCGGGCCCGGCGCCGACGACAAGAACGTCGACGAGTTCCGTATCAGGCGGTGTCGTCATCGCCGTACCCCATCCTTGACTCCGTGGACGAAAGCGGTGAACCTTTTGCTCATTTCGACGGGCTCCTCGTAGGGGACCATGTGCCCGCACGGCGAGAGAATGTGCGACTCGGTGGGAGCCAGCAACGCGCACACGTCCTCGTAACTGGTGATGGGTGTGACCTGGTCTTCGTCGCCCCACAGCAACATGCGCGGCACCGGTAGGTGTCCGGTACTCCGGTAGAGGTCGTGGCGGGCGGACAGCGGGAAATCGGCAAGCGTGGCCGCCAACGCATAGATCGAGCCTTCGAACTGGTAGCACTCCCGCACCATCGCCGTCAGCGCCGCGGATCGTTGCGGGTCGCGAACATTGTGCGAGAGGTGCCGGTCGAGCATTCTGCTGCCCAGAATTCGGGCCAGGACGGTCCCCAACCACTCGTGGCGCAGCAGCCGTGCGGCGGCAGGTTCGGGCTGTAAGCCAGCCGGGCCCGCCAAGGTCAATGTCGCCAGTCGGTCGGTCTGCTGTGCGGCGAAGGCCATGGCGACCAGCGCCCCCATCGAGGTTCCGACGAGGTGGTAGGGCTCGTGAAGTCCCAGTCGTTCGGTCAGATCGGTCAGTTGCCGCACGAACAGTGATTCGTCGTAGGCAGCTCGCACACGCTCGGAGTAACCGCGTCCGTAGGCGCTGTAGGTGAGGGTGCGAAATCCGCGCCGCAAGAGTTCGGCGGCAAGGTCGTCCCAGTAGAACAGGGGGATGGTCAGCCCACCCACGAAGACGACAGTCTCAGCTCCGATGGGTCCGGTCAGCTCGTAGTGGGTGACTCCGTCGCGGCATCGGAGGAAGTCACCGCGCAGTCCGGCGCGGCTGTTCTGGTTCAAGCGGCGGGTTTCGCCGCGGGCCACGAAGTACTTCATCGCAGGCCTTCCGTCCGCGAGGTCGGCTCCGTGGTCAAGAAGTCGAGGACCGCGCCTGCCACCCATCCCGGGTCTTCGTCGGGAAGCAGGTGCCCGCCGCCAGGGTGCACCCGTTCGCGGGAGCCCGGGATGTCACGGGTGAAATGCTGACCGTCGATCGACGCGCTGCGCAGTACCAACGTGGGCGCGGTGATGGCCGGGATCTCGGCGGTGCGGTCGATCTGGTCGGTATTGGCGAAGTCGATGAATGCCTGCTGGTTACCCGGCCGGGTCAGCATGGCGTGCACCCGGTCGACCATCGCGTCGTCCACCACCGACGACCGCGACCCCACCGCCGAGCGCAGATTGCGTGCGGTGGCCGCGCGAGACGACAAGCGCCGCAGCAGCACCCGACCGATAGGGTTCCTCGCCAGACGCAGCGCCAGCGGAAGCGATTTACCCGGATAGCCCGTGGCATTGATCAAAACCAGACGATCCACCCGTCCCGGGTAATCCAGAGCAAAGTTCCAGGCGATGTTGCCACCCAGCGAATTGCCCACCAGCGAAGCCTTCGGTACCCCCAGCGAGTCCAAGAATGTGGCGACAGTTCTGGCGAACGTTTGCACCTTGTAGTCGCGGTCTGTGCGCGGCCCTGTAAGGCCGAACCCGGGCAGGTCCAGTCGGATCACGTCGAAGGACGAGGACAACGCCGAGGCCACCTCGTCGAAGCAGTGCAGTGATGAGCCGCTGCCATGGAGCAGCAGCACGGAGGGCCCCGCACCAGCCCGCTTGTAGTGGAGCTTGTGGCCCTCGACGAGCGCGAAGCGCGAATCAGGGTCGATGTAGTCATCGACGGCTACTCGTCTACTCATAATGGCAACAGTGTTGCCTATAATCTTTCCTGGGTCAACCCCTAGCGGCAACGACGTGGCCGATATTATGGTGGTCGGATGCGCCGGTCCGCCGGTACGAGAGAATGAGGTTGTGACCGCCTCCGATTCAGATACCGCCGAGACTCCGGCACGCCGCTCCCCCGGCCGCCCACGGGTGCCGTTCGACCGCATCGTGGCCACCGCGACGCGCATCGTCGACGAGGAAGGGCCCGACGCCTTGTCGATGCGCACCCTGGCCCAACGTCTCGACACCGGCACGGCGGTGCTGTACCGGGCCGTCGCCAATCGCGCCGAGCTCATCGGCCACGTGGTCGACCGGGTGCTCGGCGAGGTGGAGATCGAGGACAACGCACCCGAGGGCGACTGGCAGCGCGCGTGCGCGGCCGCCGCCGAAGCCATGTTCTCGACCCTGCACCGGCATCGCGGTGTCGCACCCCTGCTCATCGAGCAGGTACCGACCGGCCCCAACGCGCTGATGTTGCGTGAGCGGATCCTGGCGATGTTGCTCGCCAACGACTTCTCCCCCGAACGCGCGGCTTTGGTGTACACCACCGTGGCCCGCTATGTCATCGGGTTCGCCGCCCAGCTACAGGGCCACAACACCGAAGCCAATATCGAGCCGGCCGACCTCACCGCTCTGTATCGCCGGCTCGATCCTGCGCAGTTCCCCGCAACGGTCGCCGTCGCCGACTGCCTACCCACGCAGACTTTGGAAGACGAGTTTCGCTTCGGTCTGCGATTGCTCGTCGCAGGCCTTGTGGACCTGCACGCCACAGGAAGGGACTCGACTGGCTCACACTGACGCGAGTGCTCGTTTCCGCGTTCGAACGTCAGGCCCGAGTCAGCAGTGCTCGCCGACAGATAGGCTCGGCAGCAAGCCCGCAACGACCCCCGAAGACGCCGAGAACCGCTGCGATGCCAGAGTCGACGAGGTGCGTCCATGCTCTCCGCCTCGAGATCGCGCGACGGCGGCGCCCCTGCGTCGGATCAGCGAGGCCGATTCGCGGGTACAGGCTGTCGCGCAGGGCGCATCAGCCCTGCGCGTATACGCAGCATGCCGGGCGCCCGGCCGTTCGCCGCTGGTCGTGCGAGTGCAGCCTAACGCTGGCGGCAACCGGTTAGGAGGACGTCTGCCGTGCCGGAGCGGCGCACGATACCGGCCGCCGAACGATGTAGGTGCTCGAGCACGTCCTCCACATCTACGCCGACCAGTCGGCCGCCCCGTTTGACCATCCACCCGTCGACGATGACCGTGTCGACGTTGCTTGTGTCCATCAACTGGACGATGGCGCCGGGTGCGTGGTTGATCGGGCCCGCGTTGAGCGTACGTGCGTTCAAGACGATGACGTCGGCTCGTTTGCCCGGGGTGAGCGAGCCGACGAGATGGTCGAGATGAGCCGCCTGGGCTCCGCCGAGCGTCGCCATCCGAAGGATGTCGCGGGTCGATACCGGCGACATCGCTTCCGACGCTTCATCCACCATTGGCGGGATTCCGCTTCGCTGCAGCACGTACGCCGCGCGCATCTGCGAGAAGAAGTCCACGGGCGCAATGCTGACGGCGTCCGTGCCGAAACTCACCGCAATTCCGTGGTCGAGTGCGGCTTGCAGCGCAGGCCGTCCCATCGCGAGGGACTGTTCGGCGACGGCCGAGACCGATACCTTGCCACCGGTACGCTCGATCACCCGCCACGCCGAATCCTCCAGGCCGAGGCAATGGATGTAGGTGATCCATGGCCCGAGGAGCCCTTGCGTCTCGAACTCCTCGAGTGCACGCCCCCAGTTGACATCGTTGACATGCGCGAAGACGGGCAGCTGTAGTTCCTTGGCGAGTTGGAACAGGTCTTCATCGACGTGATAGCCCAACGCCATGCGAACAAGGTCTCCATCCCCTGTAGCGACGGTCTGTTGCAGGCGATGAATGTCTTCCGGATGGGCGTACGACGGCGAGGGTTCATGGTCACCGAAACACGGCGAGAAACTGAAAACGCAACGGATGCCGGAGCGGCGGATGCCGTCCAGCGCCGCGTCGGTGTGTTCGGGAGTGTAGGAGCATTGCGAGGTATCGACGACGGTCGTGGTGCCCGCTGCCAGATTCTCCAAAGCCCCGCCGAACTCACCCCAGTACACGTCCTCGGGCGTGTACTGATGGAACAGCCCGTCGGCGCCGAAGCGTGACTGCAGGAAATAGTCGGAGTCGAGCGCATCCGACCAGTACGACCTCAAGGCGGTCTGGAACATGTGATGGTGTGAGTTCACGAACCCGGGAAGGACAATCTTCCCTTCGCACTCGACCACTGTGACGCCGTCGGCGACCAGATCCATTCCGACACTTGCAATCCTGCCGTCTTCGATGAGCACATCGGCGCGTTCGTAATCGCCGAGATCGGCATCCATGGTGAGAACGATCCCGCCACGCAACAGCAGTCGATTCCCGGTTGTCATCGCTTGTCCACCCCCCTCGCCAGATCCCAGCCGCTATTGGTAGCGCCCGAAGCCCAACGCCGACGACCAGGCGTGCCGTACGGCAAGCGGTGTAGCGATAGCGTGCGGCCGTCCAAAAGTTCTCCTTCAGTTCGCGTTACGGCAGAGCACTCGCGTGAGGCTCCACGGCCCCTCAGCCGAGTCGTGCGTCGGCCGAAGAAAGGGCGAGGCAGTTCGCGGCGGCAACGGAGGTCATCCACGCCGACCAGCGCCGGCGGGCTACCCCGACCGGACAGCTGATGCGGCGACTCGCCGACACGACACCTCGGCCTCCGGTCGTCCTCGCGAGCGCAGGCCAACTATATCGGCAACAGCGTTACCGATACAAGTACCGGCGATGAGAACAGTTCGGCGCGAACGAGGAAGTCGACCACAACCGCCGCTCACGATCGTCGAGGTCGCCCGCCCACGCAGTCCTCGCCCGAACCGGGTGGCAACTTCGCCCGGCGGCCACATCGAGGGCACCTTGCACTGCTACAAAAGCGCCTCGGCCTTCCTCAGGGACTTGTCGAGCGCGCCGACCAGCGATCGCTTGAACATGCCCCCCATCGGTCCGTCGATCATTCCCCCCTCGATATTCGCCGTCATGGCGACAGTCGTGCCCCCCGACTCGGCCCGAAGATCGACAGCCAAGGCCAGCTTGACGCCGGCCCTGGTGGTTCCGACCAGCACGAGGGAGTGCGGCTCCACGACATCCTCGACCGTCCAATCGATGGAGATCGGCATATTCATGACCATCGCAGCCGCCGTCACCGCATCACCTCTGGTGACCCGATTCGGGACGTCACTCTTCCACGCCTTGTGAATCGCCAGCCATTCACTCCAGCGGGGCAAATTGCAGAGGATCGCCCAGACCTCCTCCGGTCGCGCCCCGTATCTGGCGTTCACTTCGACAGTACGCATGCCGATCACCCTCTCCTCGGGCCGAGATTATCGGCAACATCGTTGCCGTTATGACTGTACGGTTGAGAGGGTAGCGGACACACCGTCGTCGGCGCGATGCGAGGGAGCGACAGGGTGGATGCGCGATGACCGCACCATCCACGTCCCACAGCTCAGATCACCCCACGGTCTCGGCCTGCCGGCAGTAGGACCGAGGGTCGGCCGCGCCGAGCCGGCATGTCGACGAGGCTCCGCCCTGCTGCTTGCAGACGGCCATATAGGTCACTAGTTTCATAGTCAGTTTTTTGAATACTCATAAATGCTTCTTCGGCCGTCCGGAGTCGCCCATGCGCCACGAAAGGTCCCCTATGGGTCACTACAAGAGCAACGTCCGCGACCTCGAGTTCAACATGTTCGAGGTCCTGGGTCTCGATGCAATCCTTCGATCCGGCAGCTTCGCGGGATTGGATTCGGACACGGTCCGCTCCATGCTCGTCGAGGCCACGCGACAAGCCGAGGGTCCGGTCGCCGCTTCTTTCGCCGATGCCGACCGCAATCCGCCGATCTTCGATCCGGACACGCATTCGGTCGCGCTACCGGACGCCTTCAAGAAGTCGGTGCGGACCTGGCAGGACGCGGAGTGGTTCCTCCTTGGACTGCCCGAAGAACTCGGGGGAACTCCGGCGCCGTGGATGGTGACTTGGGCGATCAACGAGCTGCTGCTCGGCGCCAATCCCGCTGTCTTCTTCTACATGCTGGGGCCCGTGATGGCCGACGTGCTGTTCCGGGTCGGTAATGACGAGCAACGACGTTGGGCGAAGATCGCGATCGATCGACGGTGGGGCGGGACTATGGTGCTCACCGAGCCGGACGCAGGCTCCGACGTCGGGGCCGGCCGCACGAAGGCGGTGAAGCAAGACGACGGCAGCTGGCACATCGAAGGCGTGAAGCGGTTCATCACCGGAGCCGAATCGGACGATCTGGCGGAGAACATCTTCCACCTCGTTCTCGCTCGGCCGGAGGGAGCGGGGCCGGGCACGAAGGGTTTGAGCTTGTTCTTCGTGCCGAAATTTCATTTCGACTCGCACACAGGCGAGCTGGGCGCCCGCAACGGAGTGTTCGTCACCGATGTCGAGCACAAGATGGGTTTGAAGGCGTCCGCCACATGCGAACTCACCTTCGGCGGCCACGGCGTTCCGGCGAAGGGCTGGCTGGTCGGTGACGTACACGACGGGATCGCCCAGATGTTCAAAGTGATCGAGAACGCGCGAATGTCGGTGGGAACGAAGGCGATCGCTACATTGTCCACCGGCTATCTCAACGCGCTCGAGTACGCGAAAAGCCGAGTGCAAGGCCCTGACTTGACCCAGATGACCGACAAGACCGCCCCGCGCGTGGCGATCCTCCGCCATCCCGACGTACGTCGCGGCTTGATGATGCAGAAGGCGTACGCCGAGGGGCTACGCGCTGTTTACATGTATGCCGCCGCACACCAAGACCCCGCCAGCGCCGCGCAGGTGTCCGGCGTCGGCACCGACCTTGCTCGCCGGGTCAACGATCTGCTGCTGCCAGTCGTCAAAGGCGTCGGCTCCGAACGTGCGTACCAGCTTCTGACCGACTCGCTGCAGACTTTCGGCGGTTCCGGTTTCCTGCAGGACTACCCGATCGAACAGTACATCCGCGACTCCAAGATCGACTCGTTGTACGAGGGCACCACCGCTATACAGTCCCTGGATTTCTTCTTCCGCAAGATCGCACGCGACCAGGGCGTCGCCATGACTTATCTGCTGGGCGGGATCTCCGACTTCCTCGAACGGGACAACGGTGACGCACGCCTGAGCGATCTGCGCATTGTCCTGGCAACAGCACTCGGTGACGTACAGGCTATGAACCAAACCCTGTTCGGCTACCTGATGGCCGCCCAGGAACAGCCGAGCGAGCTGTACAAGATCGGACTGGCGTCGGTGCGCTTCTTGATGGCATTCGGCGACCTCATGATCGGATGGCGACTGCTGGAGCAAGCCGAAGTCGCGCTCGCCGCTCTCTCTGGCGAACCATCCTCCAAGGATCGCGACTTCTACGAGGGCAAAGTGGCGGTTGCCGACTTCTTCGCCAGAACTGTCCTGCCGGATCTGACCTCCGCGAGGCGATTCGTGGCATCTGTGACGGCAACGCTGATGGACCTGTCCGACGGCGCCTTCTGAGACCAGACGAAGACGATCCCCCTTCGGTCGAACCACCAAGGTTCGCAATCGCGATCTGATACGGGCCGATCCGTTCGGCCTACTCCGATCTCCTGTCTGCCGCGGCCGTTCCCCCTACCGTGCGCCCGCTGATCGCCGGTCGCGACCCGTGCGATACGGCATTTCCAGGTAGTCGCCGGTCTCGGGGTGCAGCGCCCAGATCCGGGAGATTGCACGGGGATCGCGGCGCGGCACGAACCGGGCCAGCGGCTGGCGGCGGGGATCAACGCACGCACATCCGCGTAGTACTGCACGTGGTCGACGGTGAACCCGCTGCGCGACAAGCTCCGGCGGATCACCGGCAGGAAGTCGACCAGGAACGCCGTCTCGTTTGTTCGGGGCCGACGCCCGCCACTGCTCTCCACCTGCCGGCAACGCCACGGAGCCACCCTCACCGAGACCAAGTGCGACCTCGGCCACCGTCGAGACAGCGGCGCGCAGGGGTCGGGGAGCATCCACCAGAGCAGTCACGCTATGGCCGAGGGAGCGCCGTGGACAGGCTCGGCTCAGCGCGGGCGCACCACGTTCTGGGGGAACTGCCCCTGCACGTTGCCGGGCGGGTTGTAGAGGGCGACGACGGCAGTCCAGCCGCCCTCTGAGGCGTACCCGATACCGAGTCGGGTGCTGGCCTTCCACACGACCTGCGTGAAATGCCCGGTCCGCATGCTGAATCCGGGGTTGTTGAAGTCGTATTCTTTGATCTCGTCGTACCACATCTTCGTGCCCATCTGGACAAGGGAGACGGCGTCGTAGGTGCTCTGCCCTCCGACGAGGTTCTCCCCGGCTCCGTTCTTGTAGGGGCAGCTGTGGTCGATCGTGCGTTTTTGGGCGTAGTACTTCGCGCATTGGTCGGCCAGGTTGTTCAGGTTCTGGGTCAAGGTCATGGCCGGGGAACCGTGCTTGGCCCGGTACTGGTTGTGCAGGGTGAGCCCGGTCTGCGCGTAATTGCTCTGCCCGGCGGCCGGCCCGCCGCCGGCGACGAACGCGGCGAGCATCACCGCGGCAACAACCGATACCAACCGACCGACACGCATGACGACCTCCCGAGGCAGAGTGGGCACAACAGAAGCGAACCACGCAGACCCTGAAACTCCCACAGACCGTGGAAGTTTGGGGATCAGGTGAGCCTACCGGGTCGCGCTGTGAGCGTGATCTGCTCAGAAGTCTCATGGCGCGCAGGATTCAGCGGAAGTCGTTTGCGTGAGCCACTGCCCATTGATGAAAGGTGCGAGGGGGATGGCCTGTCACTTCATCGACCGTGGGATAGATCTGGGACTCGTCGAGCGTCCGGTCACTGTAGAAGCTGAAGAAGGCGTGGACGTATTCCTCCGGCATGTGTGCGCTCATGTCGGCACGGGCCTGCTCGTCGGTGAGCGGATGGAAGCGCAGATCGCGCCCGAGCACCTGCGCGAGAACCGCCAGCCGCTCGGCCGGCAAAAGCCGTTGCGGGCCGCTCAGCTTGTGAATGCGTTCCTCGTGTCCGGAATCGAGCAGTGCCCGCACCGCGACGGCCGCGATGTCGTAGGGGTCGACGGAGGCGATGGGCACCTCAGCGAAGCCATCTCGCACGTCGTCACCGGACCGCAGTTGGGGCAGCCAGCGCAGTGCGTTGGACATGAAGGCGTTGGGACGCAAGAAAGTCCAGGCCAGACCGGACTCCCGCACGGCGGTTTCGGAGCGGATCATGAACTCGGAGACAGCGTTTCGGGTGTCGGTGGCGACCGTGGCCAGACTCGACAGCAACACGACCCGTTTCACTCCTGCCGACCGCATTGTGGCGAGCAGGCCCGGCATGTCGCGGTAGCCGGGCAGGAGGAACACCGCATCGACACCGTCGACGGCGGCGGCGAGCGAGGTCGGCTCGTTCAAATCGCCGACGGCCTGCTCGACCGGCAGGTCGGTCTGCTCGCGTACCAGCGCGCGGACCGGTTGCTGTTCACGGAGGAGTGCTTGGACGACTTCGCCGCCGACGTTTCCGGTGGCGCCTGTGACGAGAATCAACGAAGGGTCCTTCCGAAGTGTGCGGCGGCGGTGTCTGTGGCCAGCGTGACTTGGGGGTCTTGGTCGTAGAAGTCGAACTGGCTGCCCTGGGTCCACAGGATGTCCTTGCGGCCGGCGAGTCCGGCGTGGAAGCGGCGGGCGCCGTCGGGGATCGCGGCGTCCTCGCTGTGCACGAGCAGGGTGGGTTGGGTGATCTGGGGTGCCAACGCGATGGAGTCGAAGGTGAGCCAGTCCCGCCAGGCGAGGACAGCGAAGCGGTTGGGCCAGGCGGCGATTCCGCCGCGAGCCGGGTTGAGGTAGAAGTCGATGTCGTAGGGCATGGCTGCGCGTGGGTCGGTCGTGCTGACCACGGGGACGTAGTCGATCTCGCCGGTCTCCTTGAAGCGCGCCCGGGCCTGTTCGGCGATCTGGATCTTCTCGGCGACGGCGTCCGCGCCACCGTAGACGGCCTCGCAGATGGCCGCGTCGTGCAGCCACGGTGCGATCAGGGCGAGCGATCCGATACGCGGGTCGCGGGCGGCGTTGCCTGCCATGTACATCGCGGCCGCGCAGATTCCCAGCGCTCCCAGACGGTGGGAGTCGATCGACGGCTGTGCGGCCAGGAATGTCGTGGCGTGGTGGATGTCGTCGATCTTGCGGGCCGGGTTCTCCACCTCGCGCGGCGTGCCACTGGATTCGCCGAAGCCGGTGAAGTCGAACGACAGCGCGGCGTACCCGCGGTCGGCGAGGTGTTCGGCGTAGCGGTCGGCCATGAGCTCTTTGACGCTGGTCCAGGTCCCAGCCACGACGATTCCGGGGACTGGGTCGTCGCTGTCGGGGAGGAACAATGTGCCGATGAGGGTGGCATCCCCGCTGGGGAAGCTGACCTTGTGTCGAGTCGTCAAGAAATGCCTTTCAGGCGAACAAGGACGCAGCGCACGGTCGCGCGCGGACGTCGGTTGCTATCGAGGTTGCACCTCTGCCGGTCAGTGTGTGGATCGGCTGGAGGCACGTTCCATCAGCTTTTCGTTGCCGTCACCCCAGCGTGCGTGCATCACCACGCCGGTGATCCGCCAGTTGTCGCCGACACGTCGCAGGTCGAATCGGTACGTGCCGCCGAGCGTCCACAACGAGTCGCCGTATTCGGTGGCCAAACGGTGCGTGGCCTGGAACTGCGCAGTGCACACCGCGGTGTCATCGATGATGCTGACCAGCGAGTTGCCGAGTAGGTGCTGAGTGGAGTCGAAGCCGCCGAGTACCCGAGACCAGCCTTCGACGATCTGTTCCGGTGAGAGCGTCGAGGGTTCCCCGCCGTTGAGGCTCGTGTAGTCCAGATGCACCTCATCGGCGAACACAGTCTCGAGCAGATCCCACTCACGGTGGTCGGTGTGCCAGGCCATCCGCGTGCACAGGTCCATCACGGCCTGGCGATCGGCCAGCCGCCGCATCTCTGCCCCGACGGATTCGTCGATCATGCTCATCGTGCGACTCCTGTCGGCCGCACACCTGCGGTTGGCGGAGCAGCAGCCTTCACCGGTCTATGGTCATTCCGAATACTTCTCATCCTGTTCTTTCCGACTCGTCTCGGGCAGGTCGGGCCTTGGGCGGACGCCCATGCTGCCGGCTCGAAGGTGTGGCGCTGCCCCACGAAGATCTTGGCGACACCGGCGCCGAGAAGGAAACAGCGATCTCCTGTGACGGCGCACAACGAATCGTTGTGACAGCTAGGGTGATGCCGTGAGCGAGCTCGATCTTCGGCATCTGCGTTCGTTTCTGGCCGTGGCGCAGGAGCGGTCCATCACACGCGCCGGAGTGGCGCTGCACCTGACACAGCAAGCGGTGTCGACGCATGTGCAACAGCTGGAACGTTCGCTGGGGGTGTCGTTGTTGGTGCGCACCTCACGGGGGGTTCTCCTCACTCCAGCCGGTGAGGAACTCGCGCTCGGCGCGGCGGCGGTCGTCGACGACCTCAGCCGCCTGGTTCAACGAGTGCGCGCAGTCGCCGACGCCCAAACCGGCACTCTCCGTCTGGCCTGCTGCCCAGCAGCTACCGCGCTGTTCGCTGTCGCCGTGGCCGATGCGCTCGAGTCCATGGTTCCCGGGTTGCGGGTGACGTTGAGCAGTGCCCAACACCCCAAGCACGAACTCGAACTACTGCAGACCGGTCGCGCCGACGCGGCTTTCATGTGGTTGCCGATCGCCGACGTCGGTCTGCACCACGCGACGGTGCGCCGAGATCCCCGAACTGTGGCGCTGTCGCCGCGGCATGCTCTGGCACACCGCACGAGCGTGACGCTCGCCGACATCGCCGAGGATCCTGTCCTGCGTCCGGACATCCTCACCTCCGAACAGGCACAACGGTTCTGGACCGCCGACCCGAGACCCGACGGCCGCTCAGCTCCCCTCGGCCCGGTTGTGCCCACCGTCGAAGACTGCCTGCTCGAGGTCGGCCGTAACCGCGGTATCTGGATCGCGCCCCAGCCGCTCGGCGCCGCGATGCCCATCGGCGACCTGCGCTGGGTCCAGCTCACCGACGCCGAACCCTTCGACCTGGCTGTCGTATGGAACGATCAGGCACCCGAGCCCCTGATCACGCGGCTGATAGCCGAGGTCCGTGCCGCCATCGGTAACGATCGGCGACAGGATGCCGCATAGGCCGGGCTTTACTTACGCGCCAAAGTTGGAAGCCTGAATCGGAGTCCAGCGGGAACGCGGAATCGGTGGCGAGCAGATAGAAGTCCTCGTCGTTGGCGATGAATCCGTGACCGGTGAAGGGATTCACAGCGTCGCCTTCAGCTCGTCCGCCTGCCGGAACGCGGCATCAGTAGGTGCGCGGCCACGGCCGGGCGCTGGCCCAGTTCAGCCGGATCGGGTCCGTCAGTTCGTTCGTCAGGCGTCATGGATTATCGAACCGGAGAACTGCATGGTGATCGAGGTGGCGTTCGTCAGGTCGATTGTCGAGGGGTTGATCGTGATGTTCCATCCGGCGAACGGGGTCGGTTCGAAGTAGGCGTAGCTCACTTCGTGGTCGAGGGCTCCGTCGACTTCGACGTAGCCGTAGGTGCCGTCGTCGAAGGTCCAGTCCGGTGGTCCGTTCTGCTTTGGGGATACCCGGTATTCGAAGTCGAGGTCCAGCGGTTTGGAGGTGAACTGGTAGATCCTTCCCCGGTAGCGGTCGAGATAGTTGCCCTGGGTGCTGATCTGTAGGTTGACCGAGGTGCCGTTGCGAAGTATGGCGTTTTCCACCCACACACGGACCCGGGTGAGCCGGACCCTGCCGAAACCAGCGAACTGGTCGGTGTCCAGTGATACCTCGAATCGGGCGGTTCCTGATTTCTTGAATTGCGCGAGAACGTCGGGGGCGTTTGTGTTGTCGATGGTGTATCGCTTGTCGGTGAGGATCTGCGGTGGCGGGGAGAAGTGTTCCAGGGCCGTCGCGGAGTCCATGGTGATGCTGGTGAGGTTCGTCAGCCCGGCGTCGAGTTCGCCGACGTTGTCGAGAATGCGTGGGCGCACTACCGAGGGTGCGAGAGCCCAGTAGAAGTACGACGCACGGTAGCCCTGCAGGGCGGTGAACAGCGAGCTCTTGGTGTCGAGGTAGCGCAGGTACAGTTGTTGCATCAGAGCTGCGAGGGGCGCCTCGCCCCGGACCAGGGAGTCCACGTACTGCTGCAGTTGCTGCTGTTCCTGTTCGGCCAACTGTTTTTGCAGGCTGACCGCGGCGTACTGCTGGCCGGCCGCGACGGCGGCCGTTTGGGCGGCGGCCAATTCCTGCCCGTGGATGGCGACGGCATCGACGGCGAGTTCGAGCTCGCGGGCGTAGCGGATGCCTTTCTCGACCGGGTCGGCGAGCATGGCGTCGGTGTTTTGCTGGTAGATCCGCCACTGGTAGGTCGCGGTGAGATCCGCCCCGCCGGTGTCGAGGTTCATGTCCCGTAGCTTGGCGGCGTATTCCTCGGCGTCGCGGAAGTTTTCGACGGCGTCGACGATCTCCTTCGACAGGTCATAGACCTTCTTCAGCGCCTCCGCGATCTTTTTGAGCTGGTCCATGCAGTCTTTGAGCCCTTTGGCCAAGTTCGCGAGTTGGCTGCCGGCTTCGGCGGCGGCTTCGACCGCCTCCGCTCCCTCGATCGCGCTGCCCGCCGCGGCGGCGCCCGCGGCGGGGTCGCCCACGAACATGGCGCCGATCCCGACGCCGAAAGTGATGACCGCGGTACTGAGGTCGATGATCGCTTTGAGGATCTGTGCGCGCTTCCATTCGGGTACGCCGATTTCCTCGAAATCGATCTGGGTCTCCTGGGCGATGTCTTGGGCCGCCGTGAGCCGTTGCTGTGCCGCGGCGACCGCGGCGCTGGCGTTGTCGAAGTTGCTTTTCGCCTGGGCGAGTAGCTGAGTGGTGTACTGGGTCTCGTAGGTCTTGTTCGCCAGCAGTGTCTTGGCGAGCTGGATGAAGTTGTCGGTGACGACGGTCTGGGTGCTGAGGGCCTGGTAGTCGGCCTCGTACTGTTTGGCTTCGGCCACGAACGCCTGCGCGAGCTCGGTGTAGACCTGCCGACTCAGATACGGGACGAAGATCGTGCCATCGGATTCGGCGTTCATCTGCGCGGCCAGCAACGTCGCCAGTGACGAGCTGCGCAGGAGCACGCCCAGCAGTTCGACGTTGTAGCCCGACCAGTTCTTCAGCCAGGTCAGCTGGCGTAGCGCCAGGTCCGGGTGGGTGTCGTAGAGCAGCGAGGCGAACAGGAACTCGGTGCGCAGCGCCTGTTGGAAGTATTCCGGGGCAGACAGGGCCGCGACTCCGTGGGCCCGGTCCAGCGGGCTTTGGACCGGACCACTGCCCTCGACATACTTGATCAGCACGCCCCCGGACGGCGGTGGTGCATCGATGACCGGTAGAGCGACGGTCTGCTGGGAGGCGACCACGGCCTGCCCCTGTACGCTGCCTGCCAGCTCGTCGCAGAAGAGCACGAATCGGGCACCGTGGTCGTTTTGGTAGTCGAGGGTCACGGTGAACGGCTCGTCGCTCTGTATCCGTCGCGCCTGGATCCATAGAACAGTTTGCTGGAGCTGCCACGAGATCCCGGCGGGCACGTTCACGACGTCGGCTACCAGCGTCACCAGCACCGGATCGAAACCCGAGTTGCGCAACGTGGCTTGTACCTCGCCCAGATCGAGATACATGGCCCGGAGTACCGCGGAGGTCGCATCGATCACGGTGGCCGAGGCGCAGGGCACGTTGCCCTGCGCCTCGATGTCACCGTAGAGCGTGCGCCAATCGTAGGACTGCGCCGCAACGACATTCATGGCGCGCTCCTACACACCCGCGAGGACGCAGTTCGGCGTGAGGAGGGTATCCAGCCGCCATGCCTCCACCGTCCACTGATCCAAACTGGTGCGCTGCTGTTCGGTGACGTAGGCATTCACCCGGAAGCTGTCGGCCTCACTGGCCACCGCCGCCCACTTCCGGATAGCCGCGTCGACGCCCAAGTCCATGATGATCGGCGGGACCTGCTCGATGTTCTTGTCGATCATCGTCCGGATCGTCTCGAGGTCGCTCGAGATGGCCCCCCAGACGCCCTCGATCTTCTGGATCACCGGGAGCACCGCGGTGAGGTCCTGCCCGATCGTCGTAGAGCTGTCCTTAGCGGATTCGACGGCATGCATCAGGTTCGCGTAGGCCGCGTACTTGGACTCCAGCGAATTGATCAGTGCCTTGGCCGCGTCGATCTTGTGGAGGGCCTCGATGGCGCGACTGCCGTACACGCCGGCCACGACCGATGCGGCGATGAAACCGGGCAGTCCCAACCACGCGTAGGTCGGCGTTGTCGCCGCCACCACGACATCGTGGTTGTACTCGTCGTTCGCGGCCTTCAGCACGGCCTTCGCGTCGGCGATCTGCTTGGTGATCTCGGCGACGTCCTTACTGGCTTCACCGTACTTGTCGGTGTAGTACGCGACGAGGCCGCCGTCACCGCCCTGGCCCACCATCGTCGTCTTGTCCGTCTCGGTGTCCTTGGCGAACTGATGGATTTGGGCGGTGACCGCGGTCGCTTTCTGCACCCGCGTGTCAGCGTCTTTCTTCAACACGTCCAGAATCGCCTTGAGCTTGTCCTTCGCCTGCTGGTCGTTCGGGTTGTCCGTCAGCTTTTGCGCAAGGTCCTTGATGGGCGGGTAATAGATGGGCGCTTTGTTCGAACCGTAGTCGTTGATGTCGCTGGCCAGGCTGATCGTGGCGGGATAAATCGACTCACGCCACGTCGTGACGTGCTTGTTGATCTCCTGGTAGGCGTCGATCAGCTTGGTGAAGTCCGACAGGTCGCTGGGCGCGCCCGAGCCCAAGTTGTTGCGGAACTGGGTCTGGGTTGTCGGCAGGACGAGGGCCTCTTGGACGTAAGCCTGGATTCTGATCCACTCGGCCCGGCTCAGCGTGAACGCCGGCCCGCCTTGCTCACCCGGTTCTGCCAGTTCCCGGGGCCCGATATTCAAGTCGGTCATCGGAAGATCTCCTTCAGGTGGATGCGGTGACTGTCACCGGAGCGCGCCGGTGAGAACGCGGTTCGGTGTGATGAGGGTCGCCAGCCGCCATCCCTCCACGGTCCACTGCTCGAAACCGTAGGACTGCTCGCTGACGTGAGCGTTTCTGAGAAAGTTGTCGGCCTCCTCGGCCACTGCGGCCCACTTGGCGATGGCCGCGTCCACACCCAGGTCCATGATGATCGGCGGGGCCTGCGCGATGTTGTTGTCGATCAAGTCGAGGATGTACCCGAGGTCGTCGAACAAGGCACCCCAGACGCCTTCGACCTTTTGGAGCACCGGCAGGACTGTTGTGATGTCCTGCGTGATCGTCGAGGAGCTCTGCTTCGCGGATCGAGCGGCGTTCATCAGATTCGCGTCGGCGGCCAATGTGGCTTCCAACTTGTTGATCTGTGCCTTCGCGGCATTCACACGCTTCAAGGCCTCCACAGCGCGAGCGCCGTATTCACCCGCCACGACTGCTCCGGCGATGAACCCCGGTAGGCCCAGCCACCCGTAGGCCGGCGTGGTCGAAGCCACCACGACATCGTGGTTGTATTCGTCGTTCGCTGCCTTCAGCACAGCCTTCTCGTCGGCAATCTGCTTTGTGACGTCGGCGACGGCCTGGCTTGCCTCGCCGTATTTCTTGTTGTAGTACGCGACCAGGCCGCCGTTGCCGTCCGTACCCGCCAATGTCGTTTTGTCGGTTTCGATGTCATACGCGAACTGAAAGGTTGTTCCGGAGACCAAGCGCGCCCATTGCACCTGCTTGTCGGCCTCGCTTCTCACCGTCTTGAGAATCGACTTCAGGTCGTTCTTCGCCTGCTGATCGTTCGGATTGTCCATCAGCCGTTGGGCCAGGTCCTTGATGGGCGGGTAGTAGACCGGGACCTTGTCGCGACCGTACTGGAGGATGTTGCCGGCCAGGCTGATCGCCTTGGGATAGATCGAGTCACGCCAATTCTTGCCATCGTCATTGATCAGCCGGTAGACATTGATCAGCTTGGTGAAGTCGGACAGGTCGCTGGGCGCACCCGGGCCCAAGGAGTTCCGGAACTCGGACTGCGTCGTCGGAAGGACCAGCGCGTCCTTGACGAAGACCTGGATCTTGATCCACTCGGCCCGGCTGAGCAGAAAACCGGGCCCGCCCTGCTCACCGGGCTCCCGCAATTCTCGGGGGCCGATATCCAAGCGAGTCATCGGCTACCTCCTCTACTTAGAAATGGAGCGGTCGGACAGGTGAAGCGCCGAGTTTGTCGGTCGGGATCTCCGCACCGCTGGGCCCGGTACGCAATATCTGCCGATTCGGCCCGTGCCGTGCACTGAAGGCGCTTGTTCGATTTGCTTATTCCGGAGGCGGCCGAACGATTTCTTCGAGACGGCTCGGGCACCCTTGAATTCTCTGGTTGCGGATAAGCCCAGTATGGGGCATGACTGCCTATATTCCGCATGAACAGTACTAACAAATCAGCTACCGTTCCGCGGTTCGGACTTGCCTCGATACCCAACTCGCGGTCTACTCTGCGGAAGTTTGCGAATAGTTCGTTACTTTCGCCGCCAAGATCGCCGATACACACCCTGTGCGGATGTCCGCATGCTTCCCGGAGCAGGTTTTCTGCCCCAATGCGTGTGGATGCAAGTGCAGATGCACTACCAACGGCAGCACATGGGCGGCTGACTATCAGCGACGTGCCGTACTCGGCGGGTCCGGCATTTGTTTCGAAGGCGAGACCGGTGGATCCACCACGTACGTGTTATCGGAGGGCAGGTGTATTCCGCGAGCCCCCACCGAGGCAGTGCGGCAGGATAAGTCCGAGAACACCGAGAAAGCCCACCCGTCGAGGCCGCAATCCGCGCGCTGGACGGTGTCGCGGAGTTCGCCCGCCGTTCCAGGCCAGGCCGCCGCGGCCGTGAAGGCGATGGTGGACCAGGCCGTGCCGTTCGATGAGACCTTGCTCGGTGACCTGACTCTCCAACACCAATTGCTCGATCGCACAGGCTGAATCAAGGCCCGCGCGACCACCGTCCAGCTACCTGACGTGGTGGCCGCGGCGGAGCAGCGGGCGAACGACCGCGTGATCCGAGTGGAGCCGAAACCGCCCTGCAGCTCAACCCAGGCCAGCTCGGCCCATGCAGCGACCCAGAGGTGGCTTCAGCCAAGGCTCGGCACATCGCCACCGGGCACACCCTATGAAGACCTGGTCGCGAGCGACTTCACATTTACCGGATGAATTCGCCAAAAGGATCGCACTGCGGTCTCTGCATATGTCCGCGAGACACCGGTAGGGGCGACCCGTTTGTCCGGCGCGCACCCCGAGATCACCCGAACTGGGCGATCAGAAACTCACTGCGGAGCTCCTACGCTGCTGACGACGGCTAGTGGATCAGCGTGGGTGATCGTCGGTAACGGTATATCCACACAGAAAGAAGCAGACCATGACCAAGTTTCCCCGCGAGGGCCGGTACCAGATTGTCAACCTGCAACTCGACGGCGCCGCGATGGGGCTCACCGGCGCCGACACGGGTGGCCGCGGCGTGGCCGTCGGGCTGGTGGGTCCGGACCGCAACGACTACGGTCAACTCTGGCTCGTCGAGGTGGACGACGATGCGACAGTCCATCTGACCAACGAACAAACGAACACGATGCTGCTCCTGGCCGGGACGGGACACACAGGTGATCCCGTCGTCTGCGGGGGCGGGGAAACACACGGCGCCATGCCATGGAGCTTCGACGGCGACGCCGAGGAGGAAGCGGCCGTCCTCGTGCCTGGTTTGAACACCGCTCTCGCCCTCACTCCAGCAGGACCCCACTACGGACTCACGGTCGTCGACAACACACGGGACGGTACCCAGCTGTGGCGCTTCGTCCCTTCGTGAGAAGGCGGACAGGGCTTGGCAGAGCGGAACGCTCCAGGTAGCCCGAATACCGGTCACGATCGATCCACGCCGTCGGCCGTCGGTACAAGGCACGCGCTATGTCGTCGGCCAGCGCCCCAGGCGCGCAGCCCGTGGACGATGCGCCGCCTCGGCATATGACCGCGGCGGAGTTTCGGGAACACGACCGCGCGGTGGTGGATCGGGGTGGCCGACTACTGGGAGCGGGTGGAGTCGCTGCCGGTGTTGTCGACGGTGCCGCCCGGTGCGGTGCGTGCGCAACTGCTCTCGTCGCCACCGGAATTGGGCGAGCCGTTTGCCGACCTGATCGACGAAATGTATGACGCGGCGTATGCGGGCGTCGCGGCGATCTGTCCGGAGATGCGGTGGATCCATGCCGGCGTGGCCGAGTTCGCCGATTCGTATGCGACCCAACCCGCACAAGTGGCGTCGCCGATCGCGGCGCTGGCGGTGCTGCCGGAAAACCTGCGCACCATGACGGTCGAGCGCGTCTACGCCCAGCCGGTCGAGCGAGACGGTACCACGGTGATCGCCGTCGCCGCGGTGTCCGGCGGTGGCGGCGGTGGGAGCAGCAGCGGCCAGGACGGTCCGGCGGGATCCGGCGTCGGATACGGTCTTGGCGCCAGACCGGTCGGGGTGTACGTGTTGCGCGACGGCCGAGTGAGCTGGCGTCCGGCGACCGACGTCAACCGGCTGATGACCGTGGTCGGCGTCGTTGCGGTTACGGCGTTGCTCGTGGGTGCGCGCATCGCTCGGATGAAGATGTGATTCCCTGGGAGGGTAGGCCCGCCCCGGTTGCGCACAGGCAATCGGGTGAGCCGGTTTCTTCCTCAACGCTCGATACTTCTCGGGACCATCGGCCCTGTCGGGCACGACGCTCGGTCTGCTGAGCTGAATGCGCGAAGATCGGGACGGGAGGACACGACACATGCGATGGACCGTTCCCCTGTTGTCCGCGGGCGCGGCAGCGCTGGGACTGCGGCACCGGTTGTTGCGCTGGGGCGCCACCCCGGCAGAGGCGGCGGCCGAGTACCCCGGTGACACGCTCGTACCCGCTCCGACGGCCTGCTCGACCATGGCCACGACCTTCGAGGCGCCTCGGGAGGAGGTCTGGAGCTGGCTCGTGCAAATGGGGGCCGACCGCGCCGGCTGGTACAGCTGGGATCGTCTGGACAACGGCGGCCGACCGAGTTCGATGCGGATCGAACCGGAGTGGCAGGAATTGCGCGAGGGGGACCGGGTCGACGCGACGGTCGGCGGGCGCGCCTACTTCACGGTGGCGATCGCGGATCGCCCGACGACGTTGGTGTTGCGCAGCGACCTGGCATTGCCCAGCGGCCGCCCCTTCGATCCACGCGGGCCACTCCCCCGGATGTTCACGCAGGGAGTGTGGGGTTTTCACCTGACCGAGTTGCCCGGCGGACGCACTCGACTGGTGGTGCGCACCCTCGGGCGTGATGCGCCTCGGCCGATCATGGCGGTGGCCGACTTCCTGTTCGGTCAGCCCGCCCACTTGATCATGCAGACTCGGCAGTTCGCCAACCTCCGCCGCCGCCTCCGTGTCCAAGAGCGCAGCGCCGATCCATCGAATTCCGAAGGGCGACAGTCATGAACACGATGCCACCTGGAAACGACCCGCACCTGCTGGCGTCCGCGCCGGTGGTCGTCGGTGTCGACGGTTCCGAAGGTGGCGAGCTGGCCATCCGCTGGGCCGCGCAGGTCGCGGCGCGGCGCGGCCGCACCCTGCACCTCGCCCACGGGCTGGACATCGCCGCACTGCGCTCGATGCCCGGCGGCCGTCTGGCGATGACGCCGTCGATCGTCGAAGCGGTACGCGAACAGGCGGCACAGATCATCTCCGACGCGCACCGGGTGGCTCGCGAAATGACACCCGACCTGGAGATCACCACCGAGATTTCCGAGGCGAGCCCGTCCGAGCTGCTGATCCACCTCTCCGGATCCGCTGGTCTGCTCGCACTCGGCGCGACCGGCACGGCGGGCGCCTTCGCTCACCTCGGCTCCACACTGCTCGCGGTCACCGAACATGGGCACGGCTCCATCGTCGTGGTCCGCGACGCCGGCACCGAATCGGGCCTCAGGAACGACGGTCCGGTAGTCGTCGGCATCGACGGCAGCCCGGTGAGCGAGGCCGCGATCGCCGCCGCGTTCGCCGAAGCCTCCGACCGCGGCGCCGAGCTGGTGGCCACCCATTCCTGGAGTGACTGGCACTTCGGCGAATTCGCGGGTGAGAAGCTCGGAGCAGACATGGTGGGGCCTGCTCTGGAGACCGCTGAAGACGCCATTCTGGCCGAACGACTGGCCGGGTGGCAGGAGAAGTATCCCGATGTGCGCGTCACCCGCAAGGTGTATCTGAGCGGGGCCGTCGATCGCCTCCAGTACTGGTCGAACAGTGCCCAGTTGATCGTCGTCGGCAACCGCGGCCGCGGCGGTTTCACCGGCCTGCTGCTCGGCTCGACCAGCAATTTCCTGGTCCAGCACGCGTATTGCCCGGTACTGGTCGCACATCCTGGATAGAAGCGCCAGGCATGCGGTTCGTGTCGCGATGCCGCAGCACGCGACGAGTTGCTCGCCGACACCGACATCGTCACGACGCGGGCGATCACGACCGGCACCGGCGCCGACGCCATCTGGCCGTGGCTGGTTCAGCTGGGACCAGGCCGAGGCGGCGCTTACACCTACGACTGGATCGAAACCTGCTCGGCCTCGACATGCACAGTGCAGACTAGATCCTGCCGCAGTTCCAGAACCTCGAGGTCGGCGGTGGCTTCGTGCTCGGGAAGTCGGGCCCGCGCATGCGCGCCGCGACCGTCGAACGCGAGCGCGCTCTGGTCTTCGCCTCCGACGACGGCCACTGGGTCTGGGCATTCGGACTGTATCCGGCAGGGAAATCCACCCGGCTGGTGAGCCGCAACCGCATCGGACTCACCGGTGCCTCGGACCTCACCCGCCGGTTCTACCGCTACTCAGGATGTCGGGATTTCCCCACCCCTTCGGATTTTTCGCGCGATGATCGTTGGTGCAACGGGTGCTGGTCACGTGTGCGTACACCAACGCTCGATGGTGATCATGCCCGGAGGGAGGGAAATGTTCATTCGGGGGATGATGATCGTGGGTGCGGTGACAGTCGCGATCTCGGCATGTGCCACGTCGATACCCGACCGGGAAGCGGTCACTGCGACGACAACCCAGCTGCCGTCCGGAACCGATACCCCGCCAGACGACAACGTGCCGGGAAGGCCGGGAAAGACCGATGCCGGCAATGCGGCGGGCGCCCCGTTTCGCATCCCGGCTTTCACCGAACTCCAGGGGGCACCGATCGTCGACGTCAAGGACTTGGCCGTGCGGCGCATAGCCGCGGCGTGCGGTGGCTGCGTGAGCGTTGCCATCGCGCAGGACAAGGCCGACACCGAGCGCAGCGTTTGCCAATACTCCGGATTTCGCGGCGCGAAGCAGGATTCGACCCCGACCGAACAGTCGGCGAACGGGTCGCTGATCCTCACGTCCGGCTCGACGCTGACCCTTCTCACCGGGACACTGCCCCCGCAGGAATCGCCTTGCCGCACAGAAGGCTTCGAACCGAAGACCGGTTCCACCACCGGGGCGGCTCCCCATACCGGAACCAACTCGACCACCCGAACACAAACGCCCACCGAGACGGTGACGAGCAAGCCACGTGCCACAACCACCAGATGAGCAGGCACCGACACCCGCGGCGGGGTCGGCGTTCGACGGATTCGGTCACGTCGCACGATCCATCGGGCAATTGGCCGCCCCGACAACGCTACTGACCGCCGTCCTGTTCTATTTCGGCTGGGCGCACGTCTACTGGTACTTCAACTACTTCGGTGTCGACTCGACCACGCTGAATCCGAGCATCCGCGAGTACTTGATGCGCACCGTCGACGCGCTGTTCGTGCCCTTGACGCTCGCCGGTCTCACCGGCATGGCGGTGCTGTGGGGATATATCGCGCTGCCGGATTCGGTGCGTGCGCGTCGACCGGGGCGGTGGGCCACCCTCGCCATCGCGCTGATCGCCGGAGCGGTCCTGGTCAATGGTGTCTCCCGCATCTATGTGGTGACTCCGCTCAACAAGGGATTGTGCGTGGCACCGGTGTCGATCATCGCTGGTGTGTTGACGTTCTGGCTGCTGGTCGTGCTTCGGCGCGAACGTCTGCGGGAAAGCAGGCCCAGCACGGTGCCGCCACCGGCGCAGGCGGCAGCGGTCGTGGAGTGGGTGATCCTGTTTCTCATGGTCGGCATCAACTTGTTCTGGATCGCCACCGATTACTCGGTCGCGGTCGGTCAGACCCGGGCGCGGGAATGGGCCGCGCAACTGCCCACCAGTCCCCAGGTCATCATCTACAGCGAAAAAGAGCTGCACTTTTCCGGCCCCGACGTCCGCACGACGACCTGCGCCACCGATCCTGGTACCGAATCCGCCTACCGGTTCCGTTACGACGGGTTGGCGCCACTGAGCCGCATCGGTGACCACTACGTCTTGGTCCCCCGCAGCTGGAGGGCCGGGCACGGCGCGGCCATAGTGCTGCCCGCGCAGAGTCCGGGCGCGATCCGGTTCGAGTTCCGGTTGGCGGGCGACACGGTACCCGTCACCTGCTGACGCGGCTCGGGACGATGAGCTACACGTTCATCGCAATTTCGCGCGCTGACCAGCTAGCGGCGAGGGTCGCGGATCGTGTTACCGCACATTTGCGGTTCCCCGCTCGCTGGGTATCGCCTTAAGGCGCCGAGCTACCGCGCTCGCCGAAGTCGGAGCCGGGGTGAGGCTTCATCGATCACCATCGCTCGGCGCTTGCGCGCTGCCATACCCGCAGGAATCACATCATGACAGCGACCGACCCCAGCCGGATGCCACTCGAGCACGTCCGCATGGCTTTGGACTGGATCTTCTGCGGCACAGCAGATTCGCTCCGACACCAAGGACATCGATCTGAACGCCGCCGCATTGCTGTTCATGGTCTTTCGGCCCGACTCGAGGTGACCATCAGCCACGCCGAGGGCCGCCGCACCGGTCGTACGCTTCGTACGGTGCCCATCGGGTACGTCACCAAGGGTAGAGGGAGAGTTTCATGGGCCAGCAGCAATTCGACGATCCGCATCATGCCGCCGCCGCCAAGGTCGTCGTCGGCGTGGACGGATCGGATGGTTCGTGGACAGCCTTGCGGTGGGCGGCGGGATTCGCCGCTGAGCGCGGGCGCGAACTCGAGATCGTGCACGGGCTGGACCTGGTCGGCACCAGCTGGGTGCTCGGCGGCTACGAAGTCCTGATGCCGTCGGTGGTCGACGCGGTCCGCGAGCAGGGAAAGGAAATGCTCGCCCGCGCAGAGAAAGTGGCGCTTTCGGTGGCGCCGGGCTTGCGGGTGTCAATCCGTACCTCCACCGACACCGGCAAGCAGCTGCTGATCGACCACAGCCGCGAGGCCTACGCGATCGTGCTCGGGGCAACCGGCAACACCGGGACCATGGCGCATCTGGGATCGACGCTGCTGGCGGTCACCGCGCACGCCGAGGGTGCGGTGATCGTCGTGCGCCCCGATTCCGGCACCCGGGGTGAGGGCCACCGCACCGGCCCGGTGGTCCTCGGCGTGGACGGCAGCCCGGTCGGCGAATCCGCTATCGCGGCTGCTTTCGCTGAGGCTGCCGCGCGTGATGCGGAGTTGGTCGCCGTACACGTCTGGAGCGACTGGGATGCCAGCCGCTTCGCCGGCCAGCCGGGCCGGCTCGACGCCGTACGCGAGGACGTCGAGCGTGCGGTCCTCGCCGAGCGACTGGCGGGCTGGCAGGAGAAGTACCCCAGCGTGCGCGTGACCCGCGAGGTGGAGATGGCCGCCCCCGGTGCGCATCTGCTGTCGCGGTCGGAAGATGCGCAGTTGCTCGTGGTGGGCAGCCGCGGACGCGGCGGTTTCGCTGGCATGCTCCTCGGCTCCACAGCCAACGACCTCGTGCAACACGCCTCCTGCCCCGTCATGGTCGTCCACCCCGCGCCAGGAAGCGACTGACGAGAGACCGGAGCGACCGGACCGAGGCTGCCGGCGCTTTGCTCATGTTGCCAGGAAGGTTCTGATGGCTTCCTCGCTGGAGAGGTGGTTGGCGCTGACGGTGACGTCGATCGTCGGGTAGTTTCTGCGCACCGCGTCGGCGATGGCGGAGAGGCGCTCGGCGACTACCGCGGGGTCGCGTAGAGACTCTTGCCGGAGGCCGTCGAATCCGGGAAAGCCGTCGGCCACCAGGGTTACATCGGGATTGTCGATGATGTCGTCGTAGGTCTGGAATTCCACGCTGACGATCTTGGATGTGTCCACGCGGCCCGGGGTGGTGAAGACGCGGTCGCTGACACCTTCGAGGTAGTTGGCCGCCGAATGGCCTTCCTCCAGCATCGGATCGACCCTGATGCGGTTGGCGTCGACACCCAATACCATGCCTGCGGGGTGGAACCGCATCGTTCCGTCGCGGACATCGGTCCAGCTCGTGATCGTGCCGTACACGCCGGCGATGTCGCTGCCGTCGGTCAGGTACACCACGTCTCCGGCGGTGCTGTGTGACGCGGTGCGGATATAGCCTTCCTCGGGTGCGGATTCCCTTCCGCGAAATGCCCTGGGAAACACTTGATCGACCTGCCACAGGCGTGCACCGTTATAGAAACGATCCGGCATCGTGGACCCGGATCCCACCAGCGGACGCGGGAACGATGGGTCGCCGGGATCGAAAGCGTGGCGAAAACCTCTGTCGGCGTCGGAAAGTATCTGCGCCGCGTCCCTGGCTTCGCGAGCGATGGGCCTGACGCCGTGTTCGGCATCAGCCCTCGCTATCCTTCTGATCTCGTTGCTCAAGTGTTGGGCGAAGCGTGCGTATGCCCGCGCAATCAATTCGGATCTGATCACCAGAACAGCGCCCGCGACAGTCGCCTACTCGTGTGAGCAGCTATGATCCAGTCCCTGGGAGGACGCAACCGGTCCGACCGGGGATCGGGGAATTCGTCGTCGTCCGGAGATACTCGCGGGGAACTGCCTCGGCCACTCTGCTCGACCGACCCGGCGAGATCCTCATCCTCGGCCCACGTCACGGCGCTCTCCGCGCTCCGGGAACGACGAACGCGCCGAAGCCCTGGATGGGCCAGCGCACGACCTCGACCGCGAGCAGTGCATGAACAGTTCCCACAAATCGCCTGAAATCGGTTCGTCGTCAGGATCCGAAGTGTTCTCAGGCGAAGATTTCGCACTTCGCGCCCCGCCGCAATGCCGGTATTCACCAGCCGTGGCAAGTCCACCGGCCACCGAAGACGTTCGGAGCGAACGTCTTACCCAAAGACTTCTTCGTGCCGCCAGCGATCGGGGCGGCTGAAGCAGGGGCCGACCCGGTCCGCCTCGAGCACTCGTAGCTCCTTCAGGTCGATGTTGTAACTGCGATGAAGCGCGACGATTTCGCGCGAACCGTATTCATCGACGGCGAGGTACAAGGTGCGCACTCGTCGTCGGTACGTCTCGATGTAGGAGATCAGGTCGAGCCGTGTGTGCTGCGGTGCACCATTGCTGTCCGCCCGGAGTCGGACGGGCTGGCCGATCGGACGGATCGTCACCGTGTTGAGGTCGACGCCTGCCGTCTGGTCGAGCGCGAAGCCGATCGCTTCGGCCACCGAATCCGGGCTCATCGCGATGGGGGGAGCCTGGCCGTGCCAGAACGCGGTGTCGATCATGCCTGGGTTCACAGCTGCGGATCACCGCCGTCGATGACGCCGGCACCGCCGGTCCGGAAGTGATCCGCGGACGCGCCGCCTGCGTTCGCGATTGCCGCGTCGAGCGACCCGAAGCGCTCCACCGTGCTGGTGACCGCCGCGCCTCAGTCGCGATGAACGCGACCATCTGTACCGGTTGGCGAACCGACCGATCCCGCACCAGGGCGGGACGGCGTCACACGCGCACCCCGCGATGCTCGACCTGCTGACACGAATCGACGGGACCCCGGCGATGGTGAGCACCGACCTGCACACCGTTCTGGTCCAGAACCCGCTCGCCATCGCGATGCTCGGCGACCTGTCCGCGCGCCACGGCCGCGCGGCGAGCTTCATCTACCGATAGTTCACCGACCCGGCTTCGCGGCAGATCTACCCGCACGAGGACCTCGCCCCGCAGTCACGCTCGTTCGTTGCCGACCTGCGCGCGGCAGTCGGGCGACGCAGTCCAGGCGACGCCGAGGCGACCGAACTGGTGGACGAGCTGCTGCAGCAGTCGCCGGAGTTCCAGGCGCTCTGGGCCGACCAGGACGTGGAGGTGCGCAGAGACGAGCGCAAGCGGATCTTCCACCCCACCGTCGGCATGCTCGACCTCAACTGCCTCAGCCTCTTCAGCGAGGACGGCCGCCAGCGGTTGCTGTGGTTCACCCCACGCGCCGGGACCGACACCGCCGAGAAGCTCTCGCTGCTGACCGTCGTGGGCACACAGGCGATGCACACCGAACCAGTCCGATGAACCGATCGAGCCCGGGTTGCAGTCGCGGGACTGGCTGGATATGGCCGATCGCTGTGCCGCGGTGCACCGGGTGCAGCACGCCGAGCTGAACCGTCCAGGCGGCGGGACCCCGCGCTGCCTGTCACGGGCCCAGGAACAACCGTTCACACGGCAGACGCGGCGGCCGGTGCTCGATGCTCGGGTTGCGGACCACTTCGATCGTGCACCAGCGCGATTTCGCCCAATCCTGCAGGAGATTGCCCACTGCCGCGGCCGAGACCACGTAGTCGAAAGCGATGCCGCTCACCCACAGCCGCAGATACACATCACCACCAGGGGCCAACGGGCCGCTCTCGTGGGACTTGCGGCTCCTTTGCGACGGCGCCGCGCGCCCGGCATCCGCCGACGGCGCCGAGGTGGCCTTCCCGCACGCGGAGTGTGGGTGCCGCCCCGACGGCTCGGCCTGTATGCCGGATGGGGTCTGCCGACCAGTAGTGGGCGGATAAGAAACTGGGCCCATAAGGGCGATAGGTCGCGTCGCTGTCAGTGCCATGAGGTCTCACAGTCCGGGGGGTACTGGTCGTGCCATCAGCGGGAATCGAAATCTAGACTACATCGCAACAAAGATGGTTGCAATGTTGCAGAGAGATCGGGTCGCCGATTTGGAGGACCCCTTCCCAGCCCGGGACGGTGGCTGGACGCGGGTGAGGATGAGCGCAGCCTCGTCGAACGGGAACAGCCGGTAGAACAGGCGTGAGGATGCCTTGATCACCGGCAGCGCCTCCGCCTTGGTGATCAGTAGCGGGTTCATGATCTCCACCGTGCGGCCGTATCGGCGGAGCCGACCGCCACCGGCCGCCTGGATGTTCTGCGGCCAGTTCGACCGCAGGCCGTACCCCGCCGGGCCTAGTTTGCGAATTCGCGGTGGAGTTCGGGAAGGAACGTGGCGAGATGGTTCATTTCCTGTCCGCAGTGCAGGAGAAGCTCGCGGGCCATATCCAGCCCGAGCATCAGATCGGCGGGATCGACAGCGGCTCCGCGCGCTACTGCCCGCGCGGCCTGACCCGCATCGGGAACTCGCGGGCCGTACAGATTCAGATAGAACCGACTGCGCATCTCGCATCCGCCGGCCACGGGTCGGACCTGATGCGTCAGCCACCCCACATCCAGCGGAGCCACGCTGCTGCCCACCCGGCCGGAAATGATCGTGTGACCGTCGGGTACTTCCAGGCCGAGCAACGCCGGGTCGTGAAAGCTGATGGCTAATTGCTGCAGCTTGACGCCGATGTACTCATCGACATAGACCGTGTTGCCAATGTATTTGTCGCGGTCACCGAGCCCCGCCTCGGTTCGCGATTGGGCGGCACCGACATACAGGTGCGCTTCGGGATGCCAAAGCTTATACCGAGCCGACTCGGCGATATGCCAACCGAACCACCAGTCCCACATCGCCGCACTGACTCTCGGCATAGCCGTCCGCACCGCCACCCACATCACACCCGATCGCGTATGCCCGTATCCGGTCTCGACCGGGGAGTATCCGCTCGGGCTCAAATCGCTGGGCAGACAGTCGAACTCCGGGATCAGCTGCGGATCGGTCGGAGGCCCCGCATAGGCCACGGCGACCTCCGCGGGCGCGGGCAGCGTGCGCGCGGTGAAGAACCGCGCAAAGGGCAGGAGCCGATCCTCGGCGGAATACCCCCGATAACGCGCCTCTCCCGCAGGGGTGGCGTGCCCGGCGCCCGTCGACTCTTCGATCATCAATATCGCCCCCACATTCGTGATCATCGACAGCATCGCGCGCCGCGACATCCACCAGCTTCTCAACATGTGTTGAGATTAGAAGAGGTGCGTCGGCATGGCTGGCCGTCGACCCAGCTCTGTGACACAACACAGGGCCCTGAGTTCGCGCACTGGTCGGCACCCCACATGACTTCGGCCGCCAGCGCCGGTCGCTGGTTGCGCCCCTGGCTTCCAGCTTTTTCGACAACCAGCGGCGATGGCGGCGCCGGACCCGCGCTTTACGATGCCGTCATGAGCGAGCCCCCCCGTCCGGACGTGGCCCGGCGCCGCCGCAGCATCGCCTCGGCGGCGATCGATGTGCTCGTAAACCACGGCGTGCGCGGTCTCACCCACCGGGCAGTCGACGCTGCGGCCGGGATGAGCCCCGGCGCGGTCAACTATCACGCGCCCACCCGCGGCAAGCTCGTCGCCATGGCTGTGGAGGAGCTGTTCTCCCGCGACTACGAGCTCGTGGTCGCTCATTTCACCGATGTGTCGGCCCTCGACCTGTCCTCGATTCCCCAACTGGCCGAGCTCATGGCTTCCTTCATCGAGGCTATGACCACCGGACCGGCACGTCGGCGGGCTCTGGCAAGACACCTGCTGCTGGGCGAGGCCCAGTTCCACCCCCAGCTGCGGGACCTGTTCGATCAGCAACGTCGCGCCTTCGTGCAGTTCACCCAACGGCTACTCGAAACGCTCGAGGTCCCCGAACCCGCTCTGACCGCCGAGACGGTTACCGTCGTCGTCGACGGACTGATCCAACGCCAAGTCATGATCGGCGCGGCCCCCTTACCGCCGGCCGAGCTCCGCCAAGTCCTCACCCGACTGCTGTTGCCCTGGAACCAATGATTCGGCACCGAATCAACGTGCCGAATCACGTCTGTCTCCCAACGGCTTCGATCGATGAGCCCTGCGCGGCGGGCTGATCGAACGTCATGGTCGCCGCGGCGACGCTGGGCGCGCGATGTTTTCCCCGATGATCCAGTTTTGCGGTTCTCCATCAGCGCATCCGCCTCGGCCGCGCCGGAGCGCAACGGCCATCAGGGGAACGATCCGCCAACAACGCGGCCCGGACACCGCCACGTCACACCGTTACCGTTCGGGAATCGACTACGGCGGATTGCCCGGCGATCGGCGGGTAAGAGTTCCCTTAGCAGCCGGGTGGCGTAGCCCGATCGAGAGGACCTGGACTTGAGCGATCTTTCTCGTCGTGACCTGCTCAGGGGGTCGGCGGCCGCCGGCGTGGGAGCGGTCGCCGTTTCGGGCCTCACCGCCGCAGACACTCCGCATATCGCGTACGCGAGTCCGGAATGCCCGCCCGCGACGCTGACCGGTCACATCGTTCGTCCCGGTGACGCGTCCTACACGGACGCACGCCTCGGCTGGGACCAGCTCTTTTCGCACTACCCGCTGGTCATCGTCTTCGCGCAGGAGACTCAGGACGTGGTGAACGCCCTGACGTGGGCGCGGCAGCACGACGTCGCGTTGCGGGTGCGCAGCGGCCGCCACGCCCTCGAGGGCTGGTCGAACGTCGACAACGGCATCGTGATCGACGTCAGCCGGCTCAAGTCGGTCCGGATCGATCCCGGCGCTCGTATCGCGACGGTCGGCGCCGGGCTGAACCAGTTGGAGGCGGTGACGACGCTCGCCGAGCAGAACCTTGCGATCACGACCGGGAGTGAGGGCAGCGTGAGCGTGTGCGGGGCGACGCTCGGCGGTGGCCTCGGGCCCCTCAACCGCTGGCTCGGCATGGCCTGCGACAGCCTGATGGCGGCTGAGGTCGTCGTCGCGTCGGGTCGAGACTGCGCCGAGGTGATCAACGTGGATTCGCAGCAGCACTCGGACCTGCTCTGGGCGCTGCGCGGCGCGGGAAACGGCAACTTCGGGATCGTCACACAACTCACCTACCAGGTGTATTCACTCACGCGGCTGGCCAATGTGCAGGCGACCTGGAATGGACTCGGTGACCTGGACGGGGTCTTCGAGGCATGGCAGCGGACGGTGCCGTCCGCCGACAGCCGTCTGGGATCCGAGCTCGAGATCCACAAGTCCCAGATCCTGCTGTCCGCGTGGCTTGTGGAGGGGGAGGCGGCTCAGGCCGGAGAGATGCTCGCTCCGATCCTCTCGGTCGGCACGCCCGACGTCACGGTGCAGGTCGGTAATTGGGGCGATATTTTCGCGCGAGCGCAGATTCCGCTCGCGCAAGAGCCCGCGAACTGGAAATTCTTCTCGCAGTTCGTCAAAGAGCCGTTGCCGAAGATGGCGATCGACATCATCGGCTCCTTCATGCGCAACGCTCCCACAGAGGACAGCAACTACTTCGTCGACGCTTTCGGCGGCGCGATCAAGAGCGAGCCGCGCGGCGGGACCGCGTTCGTCCATCGCGACGCGCTTTTCTACGGTGAGATCGGCGCAGCTTGGGGGACTCGTTCGACTCAACCAGGCGTCAGCGACCCGCTGACCCCGCAGGCCCAGGCCTGGATCGCCGAGTTCAGCCAGGCGCTGCGGCCCTACGTGGAAGGCGCCTACGTGAACGTGCCGAACGTCGGAATGCAGGAATGGGAAACCGCCTATTGGGGGAGCCGGCACTTCGAACATCTGCGAAAAATCAAGGCGAAGTACGACCCCGACAACGTCTTCCAGTACGAGCAGAGTATCCCGCCCGCCTCACGCTGATCGGCAGTCTGCCGGGAGCCGGCGTCATGCCTGCGACGAGACCGGCCTCCGCGCGCACCGCGACATCGATATCGTCGCCGAACGGGCCGGCGTCCTGCCGGAACCGGCTTCGGTCGGTCCGGTCGGAATGTGCCGCTCTCCTGCCGAAACCCTGCCGGAATCGAAGCTTGACACCCCTGTAAGGCTGAGCTAGCTTCAGGTGGCCCAGATCACAGGAGCAGATCGGGTCGTCGGAATCGCGCGAGGTGCGGTGCGGCGTTGAATTGGCAGCTCGACGGGGCGGTTCGGCATGCGCGCCGGAACCGCGACCGGCCTGGAAAGGCATTCACTATGAGTATCAAAACCGGTCGAATCGCCGCTGCGGCATTGGCTGCGGCATGCGCGTTCTCCGTCGTTTCGTGTGGTGACGACAGCAAGTCCGCCACCGGAGAATCGTCCATTCCGCCGGGGGTCGTGGCGAACGGCGAACCGATCAAGGTGGGCCTGTTCAACCCGTCGAAGGGACCGGCGACCCAGCCGGGCGTGACCACGGGCAAGAACGCCGCGATCGAATACATCAACAAGCAGATCGGCGGCATCGACGGCCGCCCGATCGAAGTCGTCGACTGCGGAATCGACAACACCTCACCGGAATCGACCATCTCCTGCGCCAACCAGTTCGTGCAGGCCGGGGTGGTCGCGACCATCGACGGCTACAACGCCGAATCCGCGGCCGCTATGCCGATCCTGAGCTCGGCGGGAATCCCGCTGATCGGCCAGATTCCCTTCAACACTGCCACCGGAGCGGTCACCGAGAACCGGGTGTTCTTCGGCCCGCCCCCGGCGGCCTTCCTGGTCGGCTTCCTGCAGTCGCTCAAGCAGGCCGGCAAGAATTCGCTGACTCTGGTCAATTCCGATCTGCCCCAAGCGCATCAGGTGTTCGACCAGCTCCTCGCCCCGCTGGGAAAGCAGCTCGGCATCGACGTCAAGAGCGCCTACTACCCGCCCGCCTCCCCCAACTTCACCGCGCTGGCCTCCACTATCGCCGACGGCAATCCCGCCGCAGGGGGCCTGATGACCTCACCCAACGACAACACCTGCAACAAGCTCGCCCAGGCGCTGAAGTCGGTGAAGTACACGGGCACGATCTTCCTCGCCGCCTGCACCGATTTCGTCGACGTGCTGGGTCCGCAGGCTGTCGGCTCGCAGGCCTATTCGCCGGTCTGGCTGCCGCCCGCCGTCGACGCCGCTCCCGAGCCCGCGAAATCCAATCTGAAGATCGCCGAACGGTTCATCGAGAACGCCGGCGGGACGACGGGCTTCTACGCCTACGGCACCTTCGCCACCTTGGTCGATTTCGCCCAGGCACTTACCGCGAAGCAGCCGGCCGAACTCACCGGACCCGCGATCACGGCCGCGCTCAAGGGACTCACCGACTACCAGAGTTTTCTCGGTCCCAAGCTGAACTGCGGTAAGCCGACCAGCCCGAACTGCACCACGGACATGCTGCTGTTCGAGGTCACCGCGGACAAGAAGCAGGCGCCGGTGACCGGTGGCTTCCTCACGCCGAGCCCCGAAGTTCTGAAGCTGATTCCGGGTGCGGCGTAGCCGACCGAAGTGACCGGGGGCGGGCCGTTCGAACTCGAGCGGCCCGCCCCTTTCCACCTCGGCCATTCAAGAGAAATCGGGATCACATGGCCCAGTTCTTGCAATTCGTCTTCTTAGGTCTGTCGACCGGCGCGGTATACGCGGTGCTCGCCTCCTCGCTGGTCGGCGTGCACGCCGCCACGGGAATCATCAATTTCGCGCAGGGCGCTTTCGCACTGTGGGCGGTATATGTCGTGGCCGCGCTGCGCACCGACGGCACCTTCGTCCTGCCCGTCGGCAGTCTCTCCCTCGGCACCGCCGACCATCCGACACCGATGGTGGTCGCCGCGGCGCTCGGCGTCGGCTCTGCGGCGGCCTGGTCGCTGCTGGCGCACCTGCTGGTGTTCCGGCCGCTGCGCAAGGCGCCGGTGCTGGCCCAAGTGGTGGCATCGGTCGGGCTCATGCTGTTCCTCCAGGCCCTCGTCGGGTTGCGGTTCGACACCGAAAACCTCTTCGCGACACCGCTTCTGCCGGAGAACACCGTCACGGTGGCCGGTGCGACGGTCAATGTGTCGGATCTGATCCTGGCCGGCGTCGCGATCGCCGTCGCGGTCGGGCTGCGCGCATACTTCACGCTCACCACCGTCGGGATCGCGACTCGCGCCGGTTCCGAGGACGAACTCGCGGCACGGCTGACCGGTTACTCGCCCGACCGGCTGGCCGCGATCGTGTGGGTGATGACCGGCGCGGCCTGCGGGCTCATCGGCGTCCTCGCCGCCTACACCATCGGCCTCAACGAGACGAGCTACACCTTCTACGTGATACCCGCGCTGGCCGCGGCACTGGTCGGGCGGCTCGCGTCGTTCGGCGTGGCCTGCGCTGCCGGCTTGGTGCTCGGATCGTTCCAGGCAGTCATCCTGTGGGCCGACACCAAAGACTTCTGGCCGAACTGGGCCCAGGCCGGGCTCGGCGACGCGGTGCCCTTCGTGATCATCATCATCGCGCTGTTCCTGCTCGGCGGCAGGATCCCGGCGCGCGGTTCGCTCGGGTCGGTGCAGATGCCCGCCGTCACGATCCCCCGGATCCGGTTGGCGCCGACGCTGACCGTCGTCGCGATCGCCCTCGCGGCCATCGTCTCGACCACGGGCACATGGCGGTTCGGCGTCGTCACCTCCATCATCCTGTCGCTCATCGCGCTCTCGCTGGTGCTGCTGACCGGCTACCTCGGTCAGATCTCCCTCGCCAGTATGGCTTTCGCGGGCACCTCCGGATTCGCGCTGTCGAAGCTGGCGAACAACTGGCACGTGCCGTTCCCGCTCGGCATGATCGCGGCGGCGCTGGTCGCCACCGCGCTCGGCATCCTGGTCGGCGTGCCCGCGCTGCGCATCCGCGGCGCCCAGCTGGCGGTGGTGACCCTGGCGGCCGCACTGGCCATCCAGGGCTTCGTGTTCAACAATCCGTCGCTGACACCGGCGCAGGGCAATCTCATCGCCGACCCCACCCTGTTCGGCGTAGATCTCGGAGTCCGGGATGGTACCGACCTGGTCACCTTGCGGTTCGCCCTGATGGTGCTGGCGGTGGTCGCGATCTGCACGCTCGGGGTGATGCGGATCATGGGCGGCGCCACCGGACGGGCGCTGCTGGCGGTGCGTTCCAACGAGCGGGCGGCGGCCTCGGTGGGCATCGACGTCGCGAAGACGAAGCTGCTCGGCTTCGCCGTCTCGGCCTTCCTCGCCGGCGTCGGAGGCTGCCTCATCGGTTACAGCCGCGGGCAGCTCTCGGCAGGGTCGTTCACGGTGATGATCGGCCTGACGGTGCTCGCGATGACCTACGTCGGCGGCATCACCTCCGTCACCGGCGCGTTCATCGCCGGGATCACGGGCCCGCTCGGCGTCGGTTACGTATTCCTCAACCAGACACTGGAACTCGGCGAGTACTACGAGCTCATCGCCGCGGGCGTGCTGCTGCTGATGGCGGTGCTCAACCCGGTCGGCGTGGCCGGGGCGATCACCGGGACGACACACCGTCTGAAGGCGGTGATCGCCCGCCGATCAGGCGGCGAACCCGCGGCCGCACCGGCGCCGGGCGCACAGGAGAAGGCGGCGGCACATGTCTGAGACCACGACCCTACTGCGAACCGAGCGACTGTCGGTGCGCTACGGCGGCGTCGCCGCCAACTCCGATATCGACATCACCGTCGGCGCCGGCGAAATCGTCGGCCTGATCGGGCCCAACGGCGCAGGCAAGACCACCTTCGTCGACGCGGTCACCGGCTTCACCGATGCGACCGGGCACGTCACCCTCGAAGGCGTCGCGCTCGACCGGTTCGGACCGCATCGCCGCCGCCGCGCCGGACTGGCAAGGACCTGGCAGGCCGGAGAACTGTTCGGCGACCTGACCGTGAAGCAGAACCTCGCCGTCGCGCTGCAGCGCACCGGTCTGCGTTCCCTGCTGACCGACATCGTAGGGCGGTCCGCGCCACCGGGCGAGACCATCGAGGCCGCACTGGATCTGGTGGGTGTGCCCGGTGTCGGCGGCTTTCGCCCCACCGAACTCACCCTTGGGCAGCAGAAACTCGTCGGCGTCGCCCGCGCCCTCGTCGGCGGCTCCAGGGTGGTGTTGCTCGACGAACCCGCTGCCGGGCTCGACACCCACGAAAGCACGGAATTCGGGCAGCATCTGCGCCGGATCGCGGCTTCGGGCATCGGCGTGCTGCTCATCGACCACGACATGCAGCTCGTGCTCGACATCTGTGCCCGCCTGTACGTCCTGGATTTCGGCGTCGTCATCGCCAGCGGCGAACCAGCTCGGATTCGGGAGGACCCCCGCGTGATCACCGCCTATCTGGGCACCGCCGCACACGGCGAGGACGCGCGACCACCGGCGACGGCCGACCGGCCGGCAGGAGAGAACGAATGACCAGCCCCGCCGCGACCCGCCCCGTCCAGTCCCGGACCGAGCCCGTCCTGAGTATCGAAGGGCTCACCGTCGGCTACGGCGGCGTCCCCGCGGTGCGCGAACTGAGCGCGCGGGTCAGGGCGGGTGAGATCCTCGCCCTGCTGGGCCCCAACGGCGCGGGTAAGACCACGACCCTGCTGGCGACGGTCGGTGCGCTGCCGATCATCTCCGGCGCCGTCACCGCGCTCGGCGAACCTCTGGACCGGCGCGTGGAACGCAACGCGCGCCGCGGCGTGATCCTGGTGCCCGACAGCCGCGGGGTGTTCCACCGCCTCTCGGTCGAGGACAACTTACGTCTTTCCCGTCGCAAGAACAGTCCCGCTCTCGACGACGTGCTCGACTACTTCCCGAAGCTGCGCACGCTGCGCGCCCGCCGCTGCGGCACGCTCTCCGGCGGTGAACAGCAGATGCTCGCCCTGGCCAAAGCCCTTCTGTGCGGGCCGAAAGTACTACTCATCGACGAACTCAGCCTCGGGTTGTCCCCCATCGCGGTGGAAGAGCTGCTGCCTCGCTTGCGTGAGATCGCCGACGACCAGCACATGGCCGTGGTGCTGGTCGAGCAGCACATCGGACTCGCGCTGTCGATCGCCGACTCGGCGGTGGTGCTCCACCACGGCCGGGCAGCGCTGACCGGTTCCGCGACCGAGCTGCGGGAGCGCCGGGACAAGGTCGAAGCGGCCTACTTCGGTAACCTCGAGGACGCGTCGGAGAATCCGGCGCGGAACTGACGCTCGCGATGCCACGCCCCCGACTCCTGCGGAGGTGGCGCCGCATCGAGAGCTTCGTCGGGCGAAGAGGGGAGGAACGTGACCGAGAGCGGGCACCGGGATCGGCGCAAAGGCGCGCCCGCGCGCCGCAGCACTCGCAACCGTCCGACCGACACACAGCTGCTGGACGCGGCGTGTGCGGTGATGGCAGAGGTCGGCGTCGATCGCGCCACGATGGACGCCATCGCCAGCCGTGCCGACACCTCGCGGGTGACGCTCTACGCCCATTTCGGCTCGCGCGACGCCCTGGTCCACGCCGTGATCGAACGCGAACTCGACAAACTCACCACCTGGATGTTCGAGATCTACGATCACGGCGAGACGATGAATTACGGTAGGCGGGCCAGGTACTCGATCGAGTCGCTGTTCGAATACGCGCGCCGCCACCCCCGCGGCTTCCGCGTGCTGCTGGACAACCGATACGACGACACCGATCCCGGGCGGCGGCTCTCGGCCGCTCTCGAACCCCGCGTCGCCGAGGAACTGCGCGCCAATTACGCCGAGCGTGGAACGCCCATCGGCCGCGGCGCCGACACCCTCGCCACCATGCTGCTCGGCATCAGCCTCGACATCGCCTACCGGGCGGTCATCGTCGACGGCGCGGACATCGGCGCGGCCTGCGACCTGGCCGTCACCGCCTCACTGGCGGTTCTGCGCGCGATCGACCCTGGCCAGCTGCGCGCTCTCGACACCACTCCCGCGCAGGGCTAGTGGACCTTCACTCCACCGCCCCGCTCGTCCTGCCCGCCGCCATCACCTCTTGTCGGAGTTCGAAACGGCTTCTCAGCTTTCGGGTCGTGGATCCGTCCCGAGTACCGCAGAGGTGTGTCGGTGTGCCCGTCCCAGTGGATCCCGCTCCCGCTATCCACCGATCGAGCCCCGAACTCGGAGGATGGAGACCTCGCGCACGATGGATGGTGCATGTCGGTCGGAACTGGACAAGCGCGGGATCCTGCCGCGGAAGGGACCCTCGACGATGAAACATCAGCATAAGGTTCACATCTCGGTTCTGGACACGGCTCCCATCACGCAGCTATCGAACGCGCGCATGGCGCTGCGTAACAGCATCGAACTGGCGCAGCTGGCCGACGATCTCGGCTACCACCGATATTGGGTGCCCGAACACCACGGAATGCCAGGCGTGGCCAGCGCGGCACCGGCAGTTGTCGCCGAACGCATTGCGTCGGTGACACAGCGGATACGGGTCGGAGCCGGCGGAGTGATGTTGCCCAACCACGCTCCCATCGTGATCGCTGAACAGTTCGGCACGCTGGAGGCTTTCCACCCCGGACGTATCGATCTCGGTCTCGGGCGTGCCCTCGGCGGACCTCGCGACATCGCCGACCGCGTGCGCAGCGAACAGGAACGCACGGCCACACCATTCGACGATCAGGTACGGGAACTGCTCGCGCTGTTCGAGGCGGACAACGACGGCGGCCGAGCGGCGGCGGTGCCCGCCGTAGGCAACAGACCGGAAATCTGGATGCTCGGCAGCGGTGACCACACCGCCCGAATCGCGGGGAGCCTCGGGCTCCCGTTTGTCGCCGCCCACCATTTGCAGTTGCTGAATACCGTTGCGGCAGTCCGGACATACCTGCGAACATTCCAGCCGTCATCGCTAGTCGCCCTACTGAGCCGGGCGCCGCGCGATAGCCGAGTCGAACGCGAGCTGGCTTGCGCCTTCGCCGCGACCGACACCGACACGCCGAGTTGTCCAGCGCAGGTAGCTGCCGTCGGGTAGGCGCGTAATGCTAGGCTGGCGGCGAATGAGTAAGCCCTCGCGCGGGATCTCGGCATCGGCGATCTCGCGGGTGTCGGTCCGAGCGAGGAAGCGGCCCTGCGGCTCGGCCTGTGTGCCGTCGGGACGCGGCATGCGACCTTGCACCAGCTCGACCGACCGGTATCCGGTGGAGCGCGGCACGTACGGGATCCAGCGCGCTGGTACCCCCGTCTGCAGCGAATAGTCCAGTGCGGCCCGCGTCACCGGTCCGCGCGTGGGTGCGGGCGGGTCGTCGTGTTCGCGGGAGCGATCGCGGGCCAGCCCGCTGGGCCCTTCGACGGAACGTTCCACCGCCCATACCAGGTTCGCCATCTCGTCACGCAGGAACAGAACCTCCTCGACCGCCGGTCCGTCTTGCACCGCGACCGCGCCAGGAGGCACCAGCAATCCGTCCGCGGTCACTCCGTCATCGGAGGTGATCGTGAACATGCGCCAGCGACTGTCGGGGCTGGTCACGTCGGTCGGACGCACCACGAAGTGCTCGCCGAAGGTCGTTGTGTAGACCACGGATTCGACGGTGGTCAACGAACCGAACGGCACGTCGACCGGTACCACCAGCCAGTCGTTGCCGTAAGTCAGCGCGAACTCGGCCACCAACAACCGGGCCAGATCCCACGGCTCGCTCTCCACCACACCGAGGCTGACCGCCGCGTCCTCCATCTCCCACAGCCGATCGGCGGGCATGCCCGGGTAGCGCAAGGGAGTTGCCAGCAACGCATGCACCCGGCGCTGCGGCGGCGCAGCGGCGCGCGCCCCGACGGGCTCGGACAGCGTCGCGCCCGCTGCGGCGGGTTCGAAACTGTACCAGTCGACATCGCCTCCCGTATGCGAAGGCGCATCCAGGACGACGTCGCCCGCGCCGATCCGGAAGGAATGTTCGAGCCGTGGCCCGACCCAGGCATCCGTCCCACCCGCCGGAGGCGACACCTCGGCGCGATACCAGGACAGCCAGGGATCGGTCACTGCCCGTACCCCCGCCTCATCGGCTCCCGTCAGCCAAGCCGGCAGCGCCGGTGCCGCCGCCCCCAACGCGTCGGCGATCAGTTCCCCATCGGCCATGCCGCGGCCATCGAGCAGCCGCGCCAGCCGCAGCCAGTGCGGATCGAGCGCGGCGTGCGTGCCGTCCGGGTGATGCAGCGGGTCCAGATCCAGCGGGCAGTTGACGACGACGTCGGCGCGCAGGCCACCGAGCCCGGCGTCGGCGAGCGCGGCCAGCAACGCCGCCGCCGCCTCCGCACGTGCCCGCAGGCCTGGCGAAACCTCGCCCACCGGTTCGCGCTCGACCAACGGCTCCAACAACTCCTGACGCTCGCGGCCGAACGCGATGCCCGCGGTGTCGTCACGCGCCGCCCACCGATCCACCGCCGTGGTGGCGGTAACCACCCGCACGGTGAGCGGCGTACCGGCGTCTTCTCCCTCGAATTCACCGAGTTGCCATTGCCGGCCGATCAGCCACAGCGGATCGTGCACGCGCGCTTGGGTTCCTGGACTCGGGTCACCTGAACTGCTCTGCGGCTCCAGCCGGGTCCATGTCGGGGGGTCCGCCAGCGCGAAGACCGGCATCTCGGTCAGTTCCCGAGCGGAAATGAAGTCGGCTGCCATGATTACTGCTCCGCCTCGAGATAGTCGAGCACGCTTCTTGTGTCGAACTCGGTCGCGACCTTCGCCCATTCGATCACCGGCTCACCTTGCAGCGACCAGTCACGGAAGTACAGCGCGGGCAGGTATCGCCCGGCGTAGGGCAGCTGCTGCAGGGTGAGCAGCCGCATCCTGGCCAAGGCCATCGTCTCGTCGAGCACCGCCACGAGCTTGTCGGCGTCCCAGTCCGAGCCGTCCGCGGACAACGCCAGGAGGATCGCCTGCGGCGGACGGGAGCCGGGTGCGTTGGCATTGAGCGCGATCGCGGTCGTCGTCACGTCGACCAGTTCGGGTGCGGCGTCCGGGTCGGTGGGATCTCGCCGCTCGAGCCGCCGCGGCAGCACTTCGGTCCACTCGTCCAGCACGACGCCCGCCACTGCGCCGGAGAGGTCGGCGCCAGGCGGCCCGGCCACCTCGACCACCGTGTTCGTCAGCGGCACCATCGGCGGACGGCCTTCGGGGAACGGTAGGCCGACCCACGACCCATAGGCCCCGGCGGGCGACTGGACTGCGCGTAACCGGGGATGCATGCCGAATGCTTCACGGACGAGCAGCGTTTCGCCGAATGTGCCGGTGTGCGCGCGCATCCGCCCGGCGCGCTCCAGCCACGGCCGCAGGTCCGCCCCGGGCCGCGGGTTCACCGCGGTGGTACCGACCGCACCCGACCACAGGTCGGTTTCGCCGGCCCTCGGTGCGAACAGCAGAGGAATTGCCCGGAACTCGCCGCCGAACACCACGCGCAGCGCCTCGGTCGCCAGTTCCACCACCGACTTCGCCGGCATGTCCACGGTAACCCTCGCCAGCAGAGCGGCCGCCGCCGCCGCTCGCTGCTCGGCTTCCTCGACCAGAGCGTGCCGGGTCGCGGCCTGCTCGCCGACGTCGGCCGCACCCGCCCCGACCGGCGCACGCACACCGAATCGGAGCAGCATCGGTTCCGGATCGACCCCTGTCGCAGCCGCTTTCAGTTGATCGGTGGCCTGTCGCGCCCGGGCCAGCAGTTCGGCAGTGTCAGGCGCTCGGCCCACGTCCGCCGCGGCGAGCGGGCGGCCGAGGTCGGCCACGTCGAGCGCGCGCCCGCCGGTCAACAAAGCCCGCAGCATCGAGGCCAGCTCCCAGTAGGGGGCGAGTGCCGAGAAGTCGTCGCCGAGATCGGGGAACCGCACCCGTAGCCGGCGGACCAGTGTCGAGGCGCCGACGTTGTCGCCGTCGCTGTCGTAGAGCATGTCGAGGGCGGACAGGCCGGAATAGGCGACGTTCAACGCACGATCGGGCACGATCGGGATAGTCGACGGGTCCGGTAGTGCCCGCTGCGCCCACGCCTCGAGTCGCGGTTCGGCCGCTGCTCGTGGACTCATCGGACTCCACCCGGGCACCCGGGACGGCAACGGGTCCGGCACGACGATCGCGATCCGGTGCTGAATCGGTACCCCGGTGCGGGGCGTGCGGACGACGTCGGGGTCGGGCGGCACGGCCTCTCCGGCGCCGAGCACATCGAGCACGGCCGCGGCCCGGGTGGGGTTCCCGGAGACCAGCTGGTGCACCGACTCGGCCAGCAGCAAGTCGGCGACCGCGTCGTGGGTGTGCTCGAGTTCGGCGATTGCGGCGAGCACCGCCTTCGACTCGTCGGGAAGCGGCGGCACCCACTGGTCGATGTACCGGTTGTCGGTGGGGCCTTCCTCCAGCTTCTGCGCGATGAGCTGCGGGTCGATTGCCATCAGCCGCAGGCCGTCCACCACATCCGACGCTGCCAAGCCCTCCTGTACCGGTGCGCCGGGTTCGGTGAGCTTGCCTGACCGCAGCGGAGCGAGTGTGCGTAGCACATAGATGAAACGGTCGAGTTCGAGTTCACCGCCCGAGCGTTCGTGCAGCCGACGCTCCAGCCGGTAGCCCAGTAGCGCGCCCAGCGACTGGCCGTTGCGTATCCCTTCCAGCAACGACAGCGCGTCGCGTGTGCGGTTGCTCGACAGGTCGATGTCGAGCGCATCGGTGTTCGGGTCGCCGCGGCGATGCGTGAGCCTGCCGCTGCGCAGTACCGCGGCGGTCGCGGCGTGGGTGAGGCTGGGCGCGTGCACGTATCCGCCGTCCGCCCCATCCTGCAGCACATCCAGGCCGTCGACGGTCCCCGCGTCGGCCGGCACGCGGATCTCGATGTTCTCCAGCCATCCGTACGCGCCGATGTACGCACCCCGCGGCCGGCTCGACCGCACGTCGGCGAGCCGACGCGCGGCCGCGGCGGAGATCCAGGCGTCGAGGCGGTGCGAGCAGCAGTCCAGCGTCTCGGCGAGCAACAGCCGGCGCTCATCGAGCGAGTCGATTCCCGCGATCGTCTCGAGCGCCGACCGGAACCGCGCGCCCCAGCCGGTCCGCAGGAGCAGCTCGCCGATCACCTGCAGGCCCGCCGCGCCGGTCAACAGCTCCAGCCGCACCTGTCTGCCCGCGACCCGTTGCACGGTAGAGCGCGGCGCGAGCGCCGGGATCGGGTTGCGATCGGCGATCGTTCGCGGATCCAGCCGTCCGACGCGCTCCTCGATGTGCACTGCCGCCGCCGATACCATCGGGTCGTCCCAGCCGCGGCCCTCCAACAGCGAGTCGACGGCTGCCCCGACGAGGTCGCGGTCGAAATCGGTTCGGCTCTCGCCGATGATCTCGTGCAGCAGACCGGCCCGCCCGGCTGGCAGCACCGAGTCGCGGGCGTGCTGTTCGACCGCTGCCGCATGCGCCAGCAGCACCTGCAGCACGCTCTTGGGCCCGCCGGGCGGCTCGCCGCGCAGCAGCGCCTCGACGAACGCCGGATCGGAGTCGTGCGCCAGCGGCAGGGCCAGCGACCGGGTCATGGCGCCGAGCAGATCGTTGTCGTCGAGCGCGTTGTCGGCGACGCCCGCGAGCAGCAGCAGCGTCTTCGTGATCTCGCGGCCGCTGCGGGTATCGCCGAGATCCGGCAGCGTCAACGCCATCGCGCCGCGGACGATCGGGTCGGGTGAGAGCGCCGTGCGCACCCGCAGGCCGCGCAGCACGGCGTCCGTGCCCAGGATCCGTGGTAACGCGTCGTCGAGGGGCTGGTTCATCACCGTCGCGACGTCGCCAAGCCCGTCCTCCCATATCCGCCGAACCTGCTGGTCGATGAACGGGACCAGCCGGTTCTCCACGAAGCCACCGCGTAGCGGTTGCCATGCCTCGTCGGTTCGGACGACGGGGAGCAGCCCGTAGGGCTGTTTGCCCAGCCGCAGCACCGGCAGCGGCCCGCGCCCGCGGACATGGTGAATCCAATGGTTACGCACGGCATCGAGCGCGGCGCTGTCGAGCCGCCGATCACCGTTGGCGCGACCGGCCGGGGTGAGGTGCTCGATCGCCTCACCCCAGGTCGTCGCCCACAGAGCCGTGTTGAACGCCGCCGCGTGCGCCTGCTCGCGGCCATCGGCGCCGGCCAAGGACATGGTCGATGACGGGGAGACGCCGAGCGCGGCTGCCGACACCGCCGCGTTCGAGCCCGGCGCGGCAGCGGAGATGTCGGTGTCCGGCGGAGCGGGCGGGGTCGATTTGCTCCACCCCGAACGCGCCGACTCGGTGTTGTTCGTCGGCGTACCCTGCGCAACGAATTCGGCGCCGTCGGTGAACTGGTGCGAGCGCAGGAGTTGTTCGAGCCGTTGCGCACTTGCCGCGCCGTCCAGAGCGGCGCGGACGCCGAATACCAGCAGCCTGCGTACGGTCACCCCCGGCCGCGGCAGGGTGACGGTCACGGCCATCCCGATACGGACCGCCTCGTCGTAGTCGACCAGCCAGCGCAGCGACTCATCGATCGGCGGCAGGTCCCGGCCCTCGATTCGCAGCGCACTCAGCTCGTCGCGGTCGGTCAGGCCGGTGGGCACTTCATCCGGTATCGCGTTGCCCGCCACCGTGACCGGCGCTGCCCCGTCCTGCTCGATCCGGACATAGAACCGGTCCGGCAGGGTGCGCGCCGCAGGTGGGCGGGCGGTGCGCGGCGGCGTCGCCGGGAAGTCCGGTGGGTCGGCGGGCCGCCGCGCCAGGTTGCGCGGGCGCAGCGCTTCGGCCACCCACGTGGCACGGCGTCTCCCCGTCGCGGCCAGCAGCGTCTGCCATGCGGCGGAGGTCGCGGCGGGATCCGGCCACACGGCGGTCCAGTACGTGATGCCCGCCTCGCGCTCAACGTCCGACAAGCCCTCGTCCAGCGACTCCGAGTGCAGCGTGTCGTGGTAGATCCGCACGCGCAGCCGCGCGCCGTCCTCGGTCGAGCGGGTCTCCACCCGCACCGGCAGCAGCGCCAACGGCAGGTCGGCGTCGAGCCGCAACGTGTTGCCCAGCAATCCACCCAGTTCGAGCCGCACCCGCTCGTCGAGCTCACTGATCGCCCGAGCCGCCGCGGCGCGCTGCTCGACCAGTTCATCGACCCGAGCGGCAGCGGCGTCGCGGTCGCCCGGTGCGCCGGATACCTGAATCTCGCCGAGATATCCTCGTGCCGAGGAGATTTGCGCCACCTGTTCGTTCAGCGAAGCGATCAGCTTCGACCGTTCGGCCGTGGCGGCAGCCAGCCGAATCCGCGCTCGCCCCAGTTCGGCCATCACAGCACCGCCCCCGCGACCATCTTCTTGGCAAGGAACGCGGCTCGCGCCGGCAGTTGGAAGAGCAGATACGCCGTCTGCGCGCTCGACGCACCCCAGCGGCAGTTGTCGAAGGCGATGTCGGTGTGCGTGGTCGCGTCGAGGAACCCGCCGGGCCGGTTGACGCCGAGGTCGGTCCACACCAGATTGTCTCGGGTGATCGGCCCGTCACGGGACGGGTCGAGGCCGAAGCGCGGCTCTGTCGGATTCTCGGACAAGGTGAACCACCATTTCTCGCCTGGCGTATCGATGCGTTCGCGTGGCATCGCGAACCCGACCAGCAGCAGGTTGGGCGGCAGATGAACGTGGAAGAGGGTCTTGATCGGAGAGTCGGCCTCGAAGACGGGGATGCCGCGGTCGCTGGCGGCTTCGCGCGCGGCGTGCGCGACGACGCCGGGGTAGCGGCGGATGAGGTCGCCACGTACCAAGAAGACCAGCTGCCCGTCGAGGTGCGGATCGACATGGGACCGCAAACCGCCACTATGCCAAGCCGTCTCGTGCAGATCTGCCACCAGCTCCTTGGCGCCGGTCCAGAACGAGTCGAAGTAGGTGCCGCGCTGATCTGTCGGGAACTCGCGCCACAGCAGCTCGCGCGCCATCTCGTGGTTCAGGCCGATCAGATAGGCTTCGATGAACCGGTTGTTGGTGAGCAGCAACGTCGCCATATCCGGCGACTCGATCAGCCCGAGCCCTGGGACCATCCATTCGCGGTCGTAGCGGTGCAGCGGCTCGTACATCGGGTAGGTGAAGCGCGGGTGCGCCATCACCGGCTCGACCAGCAGGTCATCGAACCAGTCCGGCCGCAGCCAGTTCGGGAATCGGCCGCTGCCGAGGTGCAGTCGCGCCGAGACCCGGGCCGGGATCGTGCGGGCGGGATCCAGCTTGCGGACGAGCTCGAGCGCCGGAGCGTTGATCCGCCCCCGTGCCGGTGCGGTGAACCGATCATCAATGACCACGCTGGTCGCGATCGCGCGCAGCGCCGCCGAGATCCGGCCGCCGCCGACGTCGATGCTGTCGCCGATCAAGCCGGTCAACCGGGTTGCGGTCTGCGCGAACTCTTCGTCCAGCGCGGTAGCCTCCCACCGCACTGCCCACTCCCTGGCGCGAGCTGCGTAGTCTCGCAGTGCGACCGGTGAGACGAATACCTGGTCCGATTCGCGTGCCGGTCCGAGCGGCTCGAGCTGCAGCCGCTCGGCGTCCGCGCGAGCGACGGGGAACTGGAGCAGTCCGACGATGTCGGCGCCTGCGACGATCTCGCCGAGCATCGTCGCGAATGCCAGCCCGTTGGCGGCGGCGTCCGCGCTGTGTTCCATCTCCGTATCATCGGGCGCGGTGCGGACCAAGCGGGCGCCGAGCGACTCGATGATGTGTCGGCCCAGCGGGACCGGGTCCTGTGGGATCTGATCGAGCGATTCGGGCGTCAACAGCTCCGACGGCGTCGGCTGGGTGAACGACTCCTGCCAACGGGCCAGCAGGGTGTCGCGGTCGACCTGTGGGTCGACCGCCTGGGCGAGGCCGGCGGTGAGCCGCGCTCTGGCCGCGGCGCTCAACGCGCGGATACCGTCCGGCGCAACGTATTTCGCGACCCAGTTGCGGGTGAATCGGTCCGGCAGCACGGTCAGCGCGTCGACACGGGCTCGGCGCAGCGCCGCCTCGCGCACCGCCGTCTTCACGATCGGCCCGCGCACCCGCGACAGCCGACGGAAGGCGCCTGCCGTCACCGCGTGCGGCAGGCTGGACGCGCCGAGGACTGCCCACACGCTGCGACCAGGCGAGTCCAGCACCTTGCCATGCACCCGTTCGGTCGTCGCGAGGACAGCGGCGTCGGTGAACCGGGACAAGTGACGGCGGTGCAGCGAAGCGGTGACGTGTTTTGCCAGCTGCGCCAGCCGCAGCGCCCGGTTGGCCGCCTCGATGCCGGTGATCTGGTTCCAGGCTGCGGCGATCAGATCCTCCTGCTCGGCCTGGACGACCCGCGTGCCCAGCCCGCCGACGATCCGGTTACGTGGATCGGTGTTCAGCTCTCGGAACCATTGCGGCTGGCTCGACAACTGTGGTTCGGCCATCTCGATCCGAGGCTGGCGCGCGTGCATCGCGCCGTAGAGCGGCGGTCCGACCAGCGGCGGCCCGGGGTCCTCGGCGTGCGCGAGTCGCTCCGGCCGGTTCAGCGTCGACACCAGCGTGTCGGTGACATCGCCGGGCCACTGCTGGTCCGCCTCGGTCGGCCATTCTTCCTCCGGCACGGACTCCGGTTTCTGCGGCGACACGACCGGACCGGCCACCACCATCTCCGCGCCCTGGGACTCGGCCGTCAGTTGGAGTTCGGGCCAGGGATGTGTGGTGTCGACCCGGCGGCGCCCGACCCCGGGCGGTGCCACCCGAGGCCGCAACTTCCGTGCCAGGCTCTCGAAATTGCCGTCCTGCGCGGTGGCGAAACTCCACGAGTAGTAGACCGGCAGCGTCACCATGTCGAGCGGGTCGCCGGCGGTGGAGTCGGCCGCTGTGCCCCACGCCGGCGCGAGCGTCGTCACCGGAGTAAGCCCGAGCGCTGCTTGTGCGCCGGCCAGGAACGTCGGCACGACGCACGCGGTGTAAGCGGTGTTGTCATCGAGCCGGCGCGGGCAGACCAGCCGGCTCAGGTTGTGCGCGGCGTTCGCCTCGCCGAGGCGGCGTTCGAGTGTGGGTTCGGTCTCGGCGTCAGCGGCCTTGGCGCCCGTTACCTGGGCGTGCGCCCAGGCCCACGCGTCGTGCAGCGGCTGCAACTGGTCGCGTCGGATCCGCGCCACCCGCACCGATCCGCGCTGCTCGCCGAATTCGACGAGTCGTTTCTGTGCGACCACGAGTGTCAGCCAGGGCACCAGCCGGCCCTGCTCGTCCGGCCCCGCGGGCGTGAACAGCCACGGCAGGTCGGGCCGATCGAATTCGACGTGCACCAGGTCGTCCACCTCGGCGTCGACGGCGTCGTCCTTCGGGAAGGCCCGGATCACCTGACGCGGATCGACCTCGAGGACGTCGGCGGGACCGTAGACGCGCACACGCATCTCGGCGTCCACCGAGCCGCGCTCGTCGACGACCGGCACTTTCAGCTCCACCGCTGCGCGGCTGGGCAGGTTCCAGTCGAACGGCGTCGTCAGCGCGGCGGCGATGCCGGTGCGCGCGTGCGGCATGAACACGTAACGGTCCAGCACGATCTGTTCCGGGGGGAGCGGCTGCTGCAGCGCCGCGATGACATCGTCGGCGCGAAACCTCGCGCCCGCAAGCGATTCCAGGGTGTCGGCCATCAGGAAACTCCGAGCCGTGCGAGTTGGGTGTCAGCGGCCAGGTGCTGCTCCGCCGCGTGGGTATAGGTCTGCCACTGCCCGTCCGTGGCGACAGTCGCCTTGGACACCACCGTGACCTCGGCTGGATCGGCGAGCACGATCGGATCGCGGGCGGCGGAATACCGGCTGCGCGCGCGCAGTTCGCTGCGCGCCGCGGCCCCTGCGTGCAACGCCACGGACGCGGTCGAGGCGAACAACGTGTCTGTGCCGATGAGGTGGAGTCCGAGCAACTCGTCGTCGTCGCAGACGAACGTCTCGTAGCGCGATTGGGTCTCGCGGGCAGCGTCGAAGTTCGCGCCTTCACCGGGTGGCCGGATGCGCGCACCGGCGGGCATCTGCTCGAAGCTCGGCCGCGACAGTTTCTGATCTTCTGCGAGGTCGAGATACGAACCCGGCGCGAACGAGTCGGTCACCTGGCTCACCGCGCCGACCGGTGTGTTGTTCACCAGCGGCACCCCCAGGTGTACCCGGCGCTGCCCCTCGGGGACGGGGTTGGCACTCACCCGCGTGACGATCGTCTCGAGCGGCACCGCGTGCTGGCGCACGTCGAACAGCCCCATCGGGTGCACCGTCACCTCGACCTCGCTCGGCGGCGCGGTCTTCAGCCGCACCACGCGGTCGGAGTCCGGTGGCGACAATGCCTGCCACGCTCCGGGATTGCGATGCAACGCGGCGTGCACGAGCTTGCGGGGCTCCGCCGGGGTCGGCGGCGGGTTGTCGTTGTCACCCCAGGTGAACGGGCCCACGTCGATATCGGCACTCGTCCACAGGACCTCCACCTCGGCGCTGCCCGCCGCCCGCCAGGGCGCCGGGCCCGACAGATGCAGCGTCAGCGAAACGCCCGCGAGGGTGGTTCCGAACACGTGCACGGTGAGACCGGCGTTGGCGTCGATCAGGAACGAGAAGGAGGGCGAGAACAGCACCAGCGCGTCGAACGCGAAATGCCCACTGATATCGGCCACTCCGACGTCGGCCGACATCTCCACCCGTGAACCCAGCTGCACACTGTTCGTTGTCACCGCGAAGTAGGCCTCCGCCCGCAGTGACAGGATCGCCGGGGGCGAGAGATCCATGTTCAGCCGTGTCATTCCGGCGAGTTCTCGCGGCGGCTGGTAGCGCGGGTGGAATCCGCCCGCGCTGATCGCGATCTCGGGTGATCCGCCCCATCGCAACAACAGGCCGATGTCGCCGCCGACGGCGAACCCGGCGATCCTGGAACCGTTGAGTGATACCAACACCAGCAGGTGGTCGGCAGTGATCTCGCCGTAGACGAGCGCCCGCAGGTCGACGATCGGCACGTCGGGGGTCGGCAGCGCGACGCGCACGCGCCCGATCAGCACGATGCGCGGATCGGGCAGCGACACGATCACACCGACCTGGGCGGTCAGGAAGCTGACCGGCCGGCCCCAGCCCAGCTCCAGCATCGGCCCGACGACGATCGATCCCGGCGACGTCGGGAATACCCGCTCCAGGGTGCTGAGAATGGCGGGTGCCGCCGCGACGGGGTCGGCGGGAAACAGGATGTGGTCGAGCGCGCCGTCGGCCATGGCCACACGCAGCGCATCGCTGTCGAGGCTGTGCTGGATGCCCAGAATGCCGCCGACCGCGTTGAGGGTGAACCCGAACGTCAGGTCCATCGGTGGGCGGAACTCCACCGACATCACTATCACGAGCGCGAATTCCGGATCCAGCGTGAGCAACCCGACCGCCTTGATCTCGACCGGTCCCATGCGCAGCTGCAGCGCGCCCCCGAATCCACCGGGACGGATGCCGAGATACCCGCCGCCGCGCACGATCCCGGTGTCCAGCAGCAGGCCGATCCCGGTGGGCTCGCGGACGGCGACCGACACGGGGTTCACGCCGTCGCGCACGGCCGCCGGATCTATGCGCAGGTGCACGCCCGCCCCGTCGACGGTCGCGACTACAACGCCGAGCTCGGTGGTCAGTCCTGCCCCGACGTCGACAGTGTTCGGAACACCCGCAGGCAGCTCGACGGCGATCTCGCGGACGTCGATCGGGCCCTCCTTCGCCCTGGCGGGCAATACGACGCGGGTACCGCCGCCGATCGTCACGCCCCGGCCCAGCTCGACGCCGACGACCGCGTCAGCCTGGAATGAGCCTGCCGCACCGGCGAACAGCGCGGCGAGGGCGCCGCCTCCGACACCGGCCGAGAGCCCGGTCAACGCCAACTTGATCCCGAAGTCCGGTTTCTGCCCGGTCGTTCCGAGCCGCACGGTCACCTTCGCTTGGTCGAACCTCACGCCGACCGGTGCGGCGAACAGACTGCGTCCAGGGGCGATGAGCGTGTACTCGAGGGCGCCGTCCGCGACCCGCAGTTGTGGCACGGCCTTCGGAAGCCCGAGCTGGGCGGCGAGGCCGCGTGGAACCACAGCATCCCAACCGATCCTCGTGGCCAGCAGACCGGTCAGTGACAGGCCACCGACCGCTGCCGTGGCGTCGCCGATCGCCTTCAGCGCGATCCCCATCTGCAGCGCGGCTCCGGCAAGGTCGAGCGCCGCGATCCGAGATGGCACCAGGTCCAGTGCCGCATTCGCGGCCACGAGCAGGCTCGCGACCGCTCCGCCCGCATCCGCGAACCCGGGGACAGCAACGCCGGCGGCGAAACTGGGGACGTCGGCGAGCAGGCCGCGTAGCTCGGCCAGACGCGCGAAGGCGAACTCCAGAGCGCTCGCGAGCAGTTCGGTGGCCAGCGCTGGGTCGGGGTTGCGCGCGGACAAGCCGATCGCGAGGTCTTGCACGGCGGGCGCGGGATCGGCCGCCGCGACTGTTTGTACCGCCGCGGCGACCGTCGGGTCCAACGGAGGAGTCAGTCCGCGGAACGCGATCAGCCGCACACCGGCGTCGGCATCGCCGAGGCACTCGGCAATGAGATCTTTCGCCGCGTCACCGGCCGATGTCGCGCCGAGCGCCGCCGCGGCTCGGGTGCCTGGATCGGCGTGCTGCGCGGCGATGGTCAGTACCGGCACGGCCGCGGCGCTGTGGGTCCGGTCGACAGCGATCGTCGCGAGCAGCGAGGCCGCGCGCGCGGCAACCGCGGGCTCGGGATCGGCCACCAGTATGGTCAGCGCATCGAAACCGTCGCCGCCGACCTCGGCCGCCGCGGCGCGATAGTCCGGTTCGTCGGCGTCGAGCAGTTCGCGAATGCGTTCCTGTGATATGGGCATGTCGTTCAGCCTTCCGCGAGCGGGCTGGCGGAGACGGTGGCCACGTCGTCCTCGGACAACTGCGGCGGGTCGGCTGTGATCGCGGCGGTCGAGGCGTACATGAGATTGTCCGAGTCGGCGGAGTCGCCGAGCCCGAGCACGTGTCCGAGCTCATGCGCGAGCGTCCACTCGCTCGCCAGCGACGCCGAGAGCAGCACTCCCGGCTGTGCCTCGGGGTGGCTCGCGCATCCGGACGCCGCGGGCACCATGTCCCGCACCACCGCGATCAGGACCTCGCTCGCCTCCAACCCGGGGCCGGACTCGTACTCCGGCGAGCGAAACGTCGCATGCAGGTCGGTCACCTCGGCTGTCGGCGCGGCGGCGGTCCCGACGTACAGCGTGCGGAACCGGTCGAGATCTCCCGGGTCCGTCAGGTCTTCCTGGGACACTCCGACAAGTTCCACGCCGTTGGCCGCGAACAGCGTCATGGCGTTGTACAGCATCTGGTCCACCGACGCACGTTTCGGCGGTGCGAGCACCTTGGTGTGCACCTTGACGACCTTGGCCAACGGCAGCGACTGGAGGTAATACACCTGGTAGCAGTGCCGGCGGGTGTCGTTGGTATGGTCACCGAATTCCTTGGCGGCTTTGTGCCGGTCGATCTTGGCCAGGTCGGCGTCGTCCACCGCCGTGGACAATCGCGTCGCGGTCGCGAACAGCACGCCGAACCCCCGGCCCCATGTGGTCGAAGTAATCTCCGTGTGCGCTGCGTCCGGATCCCAGAACAGAAACGCGTCCTTACCGGCGATCGTGTCGTGCGCGAACACGAGCACGTGGTGCTCCGGCTGGGGAAACTTGCTGCGCTCATGAGCAGCGCCGCTCAGCACGCCGCAGTGCACGAACCCCCCGGCGTCGAGCGTGGCGCGCATGCGAGCGTATGCGGCGGCCAGCGCCCCCGGTGAGTTGTGCTGGATCCGCTGTGTGGCGACCTCGTCCGCCGTGGCCGCAACGCCCGGCACCACCACCGCGTCAGCGAGTCGACCGCTACTGATCACCGCCGTCGGCGGCAAGGTCACCGCCCCACGCTTGGCCAGCAGCTTGCGCGCCATAGCGCGCAGCACCTCGAAGCAGCGGTCCTTCTCCAGTTCGTGCGCGGCGAACACCTTGCCGATAGTGTCGGCGCTGCCCGACCAATACGGAGCCGGCGGAATGTCGGGCGTCGACCAAAGCTGCTGAAAGTCCGCGCGCGCGGCAGCCGCGTCGGTCTTGCCCGTGGTGAACAGCTGCCGGATCGGGAACATGTCCCCGTCGACCTCGAGCAAATTCAGCATCGCCAGAATTGCCCCGACATCGATCGGGTCGGCATTGAGCTTCTTACGGAAGAACTCGATCGCCTTGGTCAATTCGGTAGCCGGAAAGAACTGCAGACGGAGATTGCTGCGCAGTTCGGCTTCGATCTGCCGGATCATGCCGGCGACCGTCTTGTTCGTGACGTAGAACTGACCGTCGGTGAACATCTGAGTGTGGCTGCCGAAGTCGGCCTTGAAAGCGGCTACCGCGGCATCGAACTTCGGCGTAGTGAAGTTCATGACCGTGCTCGATGACAGTGCGACGTCGCCATAGCAGACGATATTCCTCGCGAGGGCTCGCTACCCGCACGAGTACCGGACTACTCGGATCCACCCCCGTTGCGTGGTCGACTACCTGCGCCGCAAGTACATGCCCCTCTGACTTCAGGTGCCGGACCTAGCCGGGACAACCCCGTGCCCCGCGATCACCTCCATCGACCTCGACGCTGTCCGCCACAGTGCGCTCGACCCTGTCCGACAGCCCGGATCCCGTGGTTCGCGCCGATCTGGCCGAAATGGCTTACCACGCCGTCAACAGCGGTGTGTTCGCCGCCCAGCCGCTCATCGCGTATCTACGGGCCCGGCTGTCGGCCGCGATGGAAGCAGGCACCGTCGGCGACGACCACGAGATCCGGATTCTCCGCCGTCTGCAAGTAAGCCTGCTGGCGATGCATGGCGAGGAATCGAATCACACCGAGATGGTGGATCTCGCATTCCTCCCTCGCGGATATCGAGACCAGTGCTGTGGCCGGTCTGGCCGGGTTGTTCGTCCCCAAGAACCGACCCGCGGGTCCTGTGCCGGTGCAGGCCAGTGCCGAAGTGCTCATCGCGGTCGGCAGGCGGCTCGCGGGACCAGGGGTCACCAATCGCGCGCCGCGCGACATCGCAGGCGCATGGAAGAGCATTTTCGGCCCATTGCTCAACCAGGCGGACGAATCCACCCTCACGCGCATCGTCGCCGAGATCCCCGCCATGGCGTCCCCGTATGCGGTCAATATCATCCACCGCCTCCCGGAAGTGGGCAGCTCGGAGGTCGCACGAGAACTCGACGCCATTCGCGCGGCGCCACTGGCTGCGGAGGTGCAGCGCCATCGACTTCTATGCCAAACGAGGCGGTTTTCCGATAGGCGGTTGGCCTGAACTGGACGTGGATCTGCGAGAAGCGGAGAAATAGCCACGACTGCCGGAGAACCCGCCGCACAAGCCGTCATCGACACCGACGACACGCGCTTGGGCGAGGTCGACGATGCCGGGCTTGCGATGGAACAGCTCTGATCAGGGCCGACTCGACGACGTGGCGGGGTCCGTCCAGGGCCGGAGGGGCTACAGGCATGACTGGCGCTGCGCACGAACCCGGTGACCAGGGACCGGCGCTCGACACTGATTCTGTTATGTGGCAACCGAATTCGCCGACGGATGGCCGATCGATCCCTGATTCGGACCTCTCCTCTCCCGTGTCGGCTTCACCCCCCGGTCATCCCGTCGGAATCCAGCACGCCGGTAGCGGGCACCGGGCGCCGCAACAACCTCTGCCACCGGTGTATTCGACGCAGCAGGTCGGTCGCAGTAAGGCGGTGTTGATCGTTGCCGGTGTCGTCGGGCTGGGAGTGATATTCCTGGTGATCGGGGTGGTGATCGGTTTCGCCGTGCGGTCCCTGGACAGCGTCAGCGCCTCGGCCATTGCGCCGCCGGGACCGCCGACCTATTCGATGAGGGCGGTCACCAATGCGTGCGACCTTGTCGATCTCACTCCATTGACCAAGTGGGCGTCGGCGCCGTACCTCGATCCGAAACATGAGGAAACTCCGTCATCCGGCAGCTTCGGCACCCTGAGTTGCGATGTGCACTACGGCAATTCGACCGGCGACACCTTCCCCATGAACACCGCGACGGTCAGGGTCCGGGCCGACGTCGTGGATGGCTCGGCTTCCCGGACCTACGACCATTGCAAACGCAGCGCCGCCGACCTCGCCGATGACGGATCCGTGGTGACGTCAGGGGAGTTCACCGGAATCGGTACCCAAGGCTACTGGCAGTTCGAAGACGACAACTTCGGCGGCATCGTGGACGCCGGATACGTGATGTGCGTATGGGACGGCGGTGTCGCGGTGCGGGTGGAGATCGACCTCTCACGCGAAAAGGAAGCACCGGTGGTCGGCAGGGACGAACTCGATTCGGTCGCCAGATCCCAAGCTCGCAAGGTGCTGGCCGGACTGCGACAGAACTAGCGGCCATCGACTCGAACGGGCCGATGCCGATGGTCGGTGGCTACTCGGGCACCGGCGCAGTACGATCGGCGCGAAACGGAGGGGTCGACGGTGAGCACGTCGAGGAATCGAAGGGCTGCGAGAGATGACGGACCCGCGGCACACACCCAGCCAGCCGGTCCCGGGCGACTCCGATCCCGCTTTAGGACAACCACCTTCGTCGACCGGCGACTGGACACGGCCGGTCGCAGGGTACGGCCAACCTGGTGAGGGGTCTCAGCCGTGTGCGCCGCAGGGTGGGTCCTCCTCTGGCGGTTTCGGTAGGCCGGGCCTGCTCGCCGCCGGTGTGGTCGCGTTGGTGGCGATGCTGGGCGCCGGTGTGGTGATCGGCATCGTCATCGCCGACGGCGCCGGCGGCAGTCGGTCCGTCCCTGTCGAGGCGTCCGCCAGCGCCGCGGCGACATCGTCTACCGCCACAACTACTCCACGTCCGGAGCCGGCGCCGGGGAACTATTCGATGAGCGGGATAGCCAACGCGTGCGATCTGGTCGACCCCGCCCCGTTGCTCCAGTGGTCGTCCACGCCGGACCAGCCGCCCTCCCACCACGAAACTCCACCGAGCGTCTACACCCCCGGTCGTCTGTCATGCCAATTCAGCTACAAGAGCCTCGCGCGCGACGGCGTCCACTGGAATCAAGCGGCCGTCGAGCTCAGCGTCGAGTTCACAGCGGCCGGAGCCGCTCCCGCCTATGACGACTGGAAACGCCAAGACACCACTGCCGGGCCGGGATCGAGTTCCGGCGAGATGACCGGAATCGGCGCCCAGGGTTACTGGCACACCGCGGTATCGGAATCCAGCTACACAACTGGAATGGACTACCTCGTCGGCGTGCAGGACAGCAACGTCTCGGTACGAGTACGCATCCCCATCCTGCGCCAGCATGGCGAGCCCTCGGTGAACCTCGACGAACTCGACACCGTCGCCAGGACTCGAGCCCAGCAGGCCCTGGACGGACTGAGGAAGAGGTAACCCCGCCGTTCACATCGCTGCTTTGTTGTCAGGCACCATGCGTGGTCTCTTCCGTCCGCGTCGAAAAGCCCTCGTTGTCAACGGCGGCTGCGACTGTGGTTCGCCGGCTGAGCGAGCTGCCGGGTTGCCCCGGTTCACTCGAAAGGGGTGAATCGGTCGCGTTCGAATGTTCCTACAGTCGACTGTGTGGCTCTGGGTTGCTCGGCCAGCAGCCGCATCAGTAGACCGTGGCTCCGCTGGATCTGCGGCGAAGTCGATCTGCACGGCGCAATCGCTCATCTCATGGCACATCCGGCCAAGGAGGGTTCGACTATGACGACGTATGCACCGGTCACCATCCAGCAGGCACAGTTCCCGATCGTGGAATCGTTCACCCAGGAAACCGTGACCAACCCGCACTGGCAACTGCTGGGCAGCGCGCGGCTGCACGACGGCAGCCTGGAGTTGACGCCCAACGCCAATTCCCAGGCGGGGACGGCGTTCCTCGATCAGCCGTTCTCGTCCACGCTCGGCGTCACCATCGACTTCGACTACGCGTGCGAGGGAGGGGCCACGCTTGGCGACGGCTTCAGCGTCTATGTGATCGACGGTGCGCACACCACCCAGCCCGGCGGTATCGGCGCCGCACTCGGCTACTCGATGACGAAAACAGGGTCGGGGCAGATCGTCGCGCCCGGGGTCACTGCCGGGTTCGTCGGCGTCGGCTTCGACAACTATGGCAACTTCGCCACACCGTTGGCCGGTTCCGGAGGCGGAGCACAACGGCCCAACACCGCCGGGGTACGTGCAGCCGGCAGTCTGCGGGAGGGGTTCGGTTGGCTCACCGGCGTTGCGGTGCCGGGCGGATTCCGCGCGGATTGGGAGCGCGGCGCTCACATCCAGGTCTCCATCATCGGCGGTCGGCTGACCGTTCGGCACGCCGACAGGAGCAACCCGAACGGCACTCTACTGATCGACAATTTCGATCTCGGCGGCGCGAACGGTCGGTCCCGCGTGCCCGAGACCTTCAAGTTGGGCTTCGCGGCCGGAACCGGCGCCGCGACCGCCTCTCACCGGATCAGGAACCTGAAGGTGACCCTGCCCGCGGAAATGCCTCTGGAGATCAGCGGCCCGCAGACAGCACAGTCGGGACATCGGATCACCTACACCATCGGCGTGCAGAACCTCGGCCCCAACGACGCCCCCGACGCCGTGCTGGACGGCACTGTTCCGACAGAGCTGACCGATCTGGAACTGACCTGCCAGGCCGAGAACGGAGCCGTCTGCGGCACCGCTTCGGTTCGCGACGGCATGCACCTGCCGATCGACCTGCCCAAGGGCAGCAAGGCGGTCATCCACCTGACCGGCACGATCGACCCGCAATTCGAGGGCCGACTCACCTGCACCAGCCTCATCACCTCACCCTCACGGGCCAACACCGCCGAACGGCACTCCGGCTCGGTCACCACCGACGTCGATCGGCCCCCCGTCACCGTCTCCCCCGTGATCGTCGGGCAGTGGCCCCAGACCTGGCCTGACGACGCGAAAGGCTGGGTCATCAGCTATGACCTCACCCTGGCCGCACACGAGCAGCGGGTGGTGTGGTGGGAGATCCGATTCGACGTCCCGCCACGAACCCGCATCAATCCCCAGCAGAGTCAGTGGTATCGCGTGATCGAGGACGGCACAGACGGATCGGTCGTGATCACTACGCCGGATGACACCCACACCATCGAGCCCGGCACACCCCTGACCGTGGCCGTGCAACTGCTCTACCCCTCCCAGCACGAGGCCGGAGACGGCGTCCTGCGCAACCTCCACGCCACCGAGGTGACCCGCCCATAGCCCGGTCGCCGCGCAGTACAGCAGAACAGCGTCAGGATGGCGCGAGAACCAATTCATCCTGACGCTGTTCATCGCGGCGGGCTACCGAGCGCTGACGCGATGGCACGCGCTCGACGAAAAGACCGGCTTCGGCGACGGCGATCCACCCAACGGGTAACGACCGGCTGGATCCATAATGGCGCTCGATGGGGGCGGCGTCCTGGACGCGGCGGGGTGGCGGACAGGGGCGCGGCCCGAGATTCGCCGCCCGCATCGAGGGGCCATGCTGGCTACTTTGTCGCGAATGGGGTGTTGATCGTGGTGAAGTACTGGATCGCGGCGCCGATCGCCACTGGAGCGGTGACCAGGATCTGGCCCGCCACGGTTCCCAGAGCGCCGACCGCGGCGATGCCGACAAGGCAGCCGACGCCCGCGGCCGGGATGAACGGGCCGAACAAACCCGCGATGGTTCCCGCGGCGATGGTCGCGCCCGCAAGGCCGCCGAGCACGCAGCCCACCGCCGCGCCGCCCAGGCCGCCGACCAGGGTTCCGATGGTGGCGCCCATGCTGATCGTGCTGGTCATGCGCGACCAGGCGGCTTGTTCACGGTCGTACTCGGTCTTCCACGGCGCCTTGTCCTCGAACGGCAGCGCCACCGGCTTGTAGACCGCGCGATCCATCGACAGGTCCGGCGTCAGGGTCGCGGTGCGGCCGGAGATCTCGGCGACGATCGGGAATTCGAATTCGTCGACGGTGAACCGCAGCGGCGTCCCCGCGACGGTGACGCCGTCTCGGGACTTCACTTTCAGCGCTCCGTCCTCGACCACCAAGGCGCCGGAGTCGATTTCGATGATCGAGGACGTGTCGGTGGCATGCGCGGTGAAGGAGATGGGCCGGTCGTCGCCCGGGTCGGCGTGGGCGGTGCCCGTCACGGCGGTCAGGGCGGCCAGCGCCAGCGCGGGCACGGCAAGTGTCCTCAGCAACATGGTGGTTCCTCATCATGATCTTGGTCGAGCCAGGTGCGCGACCACGAGTCATTATTGAGAATGATTATCGTTATCAGCAACTTTTTCGCGAAATATGTTGCACCACAATGCCTCTGCGCTCGTCGGTCGCAGAACCCTCTTGCTTCACAAGTGATAATGGTTATCATTATGTGCCGCTCGAAGGTTGGAGGGTTTGTGGGACATCTGCTGATGGTGGAGAGCTGGGTCGGCTCTATGAGCACGCTGCTTCCGGCCGGGATACGCGACCGAGGGCATACGTTCAGCTTCCTCACCCGAGATCTGAGTCATTACCTGCGCGGCAAGCCGAGCACCCATCCGCTTCTGGGCGCGGCCAACGTCCTCACCGCCGAAACCAACGACGAGACGGCACTGGTGGCGTATGTGCGCAGGCTGCACGAGGTACTGGCCTTCGATGGAGTGCTGTCCTCGTGTGACTACTACTTGCCCACCGTCGCGGCGATCGCCGCGGATCTGGGCTTGCCCGGCCCCGCCAGGGACGCCGTCGACGCGGCCTGCCGGAAAGACCGCACCCGCGCGCTCTGCCAGGCCGCCGGAGTGCCGGGCCCGGCCTTCGCCGTTTCCGAGGATTGGGGCGAATTAGCCCGTGCGGCAACAGAAATCGGCTACCCGCTGGTCGTCAAACCGGTGGACCTGTGCGGCGGCATGTACGTCCGCCGCGTCGACGACGAGCAGCAGTTGCGCGCGGCCGTCGAGCGGATCGCCGGCTTTCCGGTGAACGCGCGCGGGCAGATACGCGCACCACAAATCCTTGTCGAAGAGTGTTTGGCGGGGCCGGAATTCAGCGTCGAGACGGTCACCGTGCGCGGCCACACCACCGTGGTCGGCGTGACCGACAAGCGGCTGACCGGAACGCCCGCGTTCATCGAGGCGGGGCACATGTTCCCGGCCACGCTGACCGACGACGAGCAGGCGGCCGTCAGCGCGGTGGCCCGCGACGCGATCACGGCGCTCGGCCTCGACGACACCGTCGCGCACACCGAGATCAAACGCACCGCCGACGGGCCTCGGTTGATCGAGGTGAATCCCCGTCCCGCCGGCAATCGGATCACCGAACTGGTGCGCCGGGTGACCGGGATCGACCTCGCGGCCGTGCACGCCGAGGTGGCCGCAGGTGACACCCCCGACCTGACACCCCGCCCGACCGGTACGGGCAGCGCCGCCATCGCATTCGCGGTAGCCGATCGCGCGGGTGTGCTGACGGCGATATCGGGCGACGAACGCTGGGACGACGATCCGCGCGTCGTCGAGCACACCCTGGCCGAGCCGGGCACCGAGGTCCGGATCGCGACCGACAACAACACCTACCTGGGCCATGTCATGGTGGTCGACGAGCAACCAGGCGCCGCGGGCGATCTGGCGCGCGACCTCATCGACAAGCTCACCGTCGACGTCGCGCGGGTGGCGTCATGACCACCGCCGATCTCGCCCTCGCGCCACGGCCCCGCTCGGTCGTCGAACTCACCGACTGGGCACGGGAGGCTCGTCTCGGCGCCGATCCGGCCGGCCTGGCGGTGGCCACGGCGTTCCACACCCGCTACGGGACCCGGCACACGGGCCGTCGCGGCGGGTATCGCAACGAGGTGCTGAGCGTTCGCGTCGGTGCGGCCGTCGGCTCCTGCGGGCTCGAGCCGGGTGAGGATTGCGGCCGCGCGGACGTGCTCGACGACTGTGTGGGAGCGACAGTGGCGCAGCTGTTGGCCCATCCACGACAGACGGTCCGGATCGCCGCCTTGGACGCGTATCTGATGCATCTACGGCCGCACCCCGTCGCGGCAGGTGTCGCCGCCGAACTCGTCGACGTGACCGGGGGCAGCTCGCTGGAGAAGTCCCGTCAGCGCGCCGAGGCGGTGGTGGATCTGCTGCCCTCCGGCGTGCGGCGCGTGCTGGTCGTCGGCGTGGTCGGCTCCTTGCTCGCGGCACTGCGTGCCCGCGGCATCGGCTACTACCCGTGCGACCTGGTCGGAGGGCGAACCGAATGGGACGAGCCCGTGTATCGCGCCGTCGCCGACACGCCGCCGGACTACGACGCGCTGCTGGTCACCGGGATGACACTGGGCAACGGGACCTTCGACGCGCTGCTGGCCGGAGCGAACGACCGATCACTCCCCCTGGTGTTGTTCGCCCAGACCGGCAGTGCCGTCCTGCCCTGGTTTCTTGGCCGGGGCGTCACGGCGGTCTCGGCCGAACCGTATCCCTTCTTTTCCCTCGACGGCGGCCCCAGCACCCTGTTCCGCTACCGAGACGGGGGAACCTCGTGCAACCGATGACCAGCCCCGCACCGCAACCCGCGCTCCTCGGTTTGGTCGGCGGCACCCCCGTCGTCCCCATCCCGGCCGGCGCGGGCAGTTACCTGGCCAAACTGGAGGCCGCGAGCATCGCGGGCATGAAGGCGCGTGCGGCGGTGTCGATGCTCAGCGCCGCACGCGCCCGCGGCGAACTCACCGCGGGTGCGACGGTGATCGAATCCACCAGCGGCACGCTGGGTCTCGGCCTCGTCCTGGCGGGCAAGGCGCTCGGTCATCCCGTCGTGCTCGTGGTCGACGACGAACTCGAGCCGGAGATGCGCGCGCTGTTCACCGCCTTCGGTGTCGGATTGGAAGTGGTCTGTGACCCGCATCCCGAGGGCGGCTGGCAGCGCGCCCGGCTCGACCGGCTGGCCGAACTGCTCGACGCCACCCCGGGCGCGTATTGGCCCGACCAGTACGACAATCCGGACAACGCCGCCGGTTACGCGGCCATGGCCCAGGAACTGCTCGAGCAAGTCGGCCACGCCGATGTGCTCGTGGCGGGTATCGGCTCCGGCGGCCATTGCGCAGGCCTGACCCGGGTGTTGCGCGCACACTGGCCGGAACTGCGGGTGGTCGGTGTCGACTCGGTGGGCTCGCGCATCTTCGGTCAGCCGGCCCGGCCGCGGCTCATGCGCGGCCTCGGCAGCAGCATTCTGCCGCGCAACGTCGCCTACGACGACTTCGACGAGGTGCACTGGGTCGGCCCGTCCGAAGCGGCGGCATCCTGCCGTCGACTGGCCGCCGCCACAGGTATCGCGGGCGGTTGGAGTACCGGGGCGACCGCGCTGGTCGCCGGCTGGATCACCCGGCGCGAGCCCGATGTTCGCGTACTCACCGTCTTCCCCGACGGACCACACCGCTACCTGCGCAGCATCTACGACGACGAGTGGTGCCGGCGAAACGGCTTGCTCGGATCGACCGTCACCGAACCGGTGGAACTGCCCGCGCCCGACGCCGAAGAGGCGCACGGGTGGGCTCGGTGCGCCGTGGTCCGCGACCCGTTGGGCAAGGAGGTCAGCGCATGAGAACGACGTGGACGACCACGACTCTGGAATTGGCTCGCCCCCTGCGCATCTCGCGCGCGACGATGGTGGAGCGAGTAGCGGTGTGGGTCACGGTGACGGCCGACGGGCACGCCGGACACGGTGAAGTCGTCGGCAGCCCCCGCCTCGGGCTCGACCTCGCCGCGATCGACGCCGCCCTGCGCGGGCTCGCCGGGCGGATCGCGGGCTGCGCCGATCCCGATGAGGTCCGCGCGCTGCTGCCGTCGCTGCGCTCGGAGTTCGCGCTGCCGGTGGTCGCCGCGCTCGACAGCGCGGTCCACGATGTGCTCGCCCGCCGCGCGGGGCTGCCGCTGGGTGCGTATCTCGGCCTGCCGCAGTGGGATTCGGCACCCACCGCCTACACGATCGGCCTGATGAGCCCAGGCGAAGCCGAGGCTACCGCGGACCGCATCACGCGGGCCGGATTCACCGTGCTCAAGGTCAAAGCGGGTGCGCCGGACCCTGCCGAGGACATCGCACGTGTACGCGCGATCCGCGCGGCGGCGCCGACCGCGCAACTGCTGCTCGACCCCAACGGCGCCTGGGACGTCCGCACCGCCGTCGCGGTGCTCGACGCACTCGCCGACCAGGGCATCGCCGCCGTCGAACAGCCGGTGACCGCAGGCGACCCCGATCGACTCGCTGCGGTCGCCAGGCAGGTGCCGATGCCGGTGCTCGCCGACGAGGACGCGGGTTCTCTCGCCGATCTGGACCGGCTGCCCGACGGCATCGGCGGCATCAACGTCAAACTCGCCGAATGTGGCGGGCTCGACGCGGCGCGCACGATGCTCGACTGGGCGAGAGCGCGAGAATTGCCGGTGCTGCTGGGCTGCCAGGCCTGCAGCTCACTGGGCATCGCTCCCGCGGCCCAGCTGGCCGGGGCCGCGCGCTGGGTGGATCTGGACGGTCATCTGTTGCTGGCCGACGACCCGTGGACGGGTTTGGGCGGGGCGGACGGCACGCTGCGGCGACCGGCCGGGCCCGGACTCGGGGTACGGCGCGTGCGAGCCGCCGCGTGAGGGGGCTGGGGCTGTTCGGCACGTTCCCGCTCTCGGTGCGCTTACTGCTGGTCAACCAGCTCGTCGGGAACATCGGGTTCTTCATGCTGGTGCCGTTCCTGGCCGAATACCTGCGCACCGATCTGGCGCTGTCGGCGGCGGTGGTCGGTGTGGTGCTCGGCGTGCGCAATCTGAGTCAGCAAGGGCTGTTCCTGGTCGGGGGCTCGGCTTCGGATCGCCTCGGCGCGCGCGGGGTGATCATCGTCGGCGCGAGCATCCGGGCGACGGGGTTCGCGCTGTTCGCCGTCGGCGGCTCCCTGCCGGTGGTGCTGCTCGCGTCGGTGCTCACCGGATTCGCGGGGGCGCTGTTCAACCCGGCGGTGCGCGCCTACATCGCCCGCGACAGCGGCGACCGGGCGGCCGAGGCGTTCGCCTTGTTCAACATCTTCGGCAATACCGGTTCGGCCTTGGGGCCGGTGGTCGGGACGCTGCTGGCCACGGCCGGATTCCGCTTGACCGCGGTGGCCGCGTCCTGCGTTTTCGCCGGATTGACCATCGCGCAGTCGATCCTGCTGCCCGCCCGGCCCGCGCCGCGCAGGGACACCGCACTGCGCGCGGATTTCGCGCGGGTGTTCGCCGATGGCCGATTCTGGGCTTTCGCGCTCGCGCTCATGGGCATGTTCGCCCTGCAGAGCCAGATCTATTTCCTGTTCACCCTGCAGGTGCAGGACCTCGCCGGGTCTTCCGCCGGCCCGGCGGCGGTGGCGGCGTTGTTCGTCGTCGAGACGGTCGCGGTGGTGGCACTACAGGTTCCCATCACCAGGACGCTCTCGCGGCGGACGGACCGTGGCTCCGCGATGGCGCTGGGGATGGCGGTGCTGGGCGCGGCATTCCTGGTCGCGCCCGCCGGGCGAGTCGCCGCGTCGCCGGGCGGCGACGGACCGATCGCCGTCGCGGTGCGAGTCGCGCCGGTCGTGGCGGCCGCGGTGGCGCTCGCGCTCGGTGTGATGGCCGTGCAGCCGTTCGTGAACGAGGCGATTCCCCGCTTCAGCGGACCGCACCTGACCGGCACCTACTTCGGCGCGTTCTATCTGGCCTCCGGTGTGTTCACCGTGGTGGCCACCACCGTCGTCGGCACCGCCGTCGACCATGCGGGCGGACCGCTGACCTGGCCGCCCGCCCTGCTGTGCGCGGGCATCGGCTGGTTGTCCGCCGTCGCCGTGCTGCTGTTGCGCAGGCGCGGCTGCCTTCCGGAGCCCACCGCATCGCAACCCCGACCGATCGACGCGACGCCGAGTCGCACGGCGAAAGGCGATCCCGCCCGATGACTGCTCACGATCAGGGCCCGGTCCTGCTCAGCGAGAACCTGCTGACCGACAATCCCGCGCTCTACGAACGCACTTTTCCCGACAGCGGCCACCGCAACGCGCGCTTCGTCGCCGATCTGCTCGCCCGCTTCGGCGCGGGCACGCTCACCGACCTGCTCGACGTCGGGTCCGGCACCGGTCGCGACGCGGCCCGTCTCAGCGAACTCGGATACCGGGTGCGGGGGGTCGACATCTCACCGCGCATGGTCGAATACGCCCGGACCCGTTACCCGGCAGTGGATTTCAGCGTCGGCGACGCCCGCGCCCTGCGCGCCGACGCGCCGGTGGACGTGCTCACCTGCTTGGGAAGCACGCTGCTGCACCTGCACGACACCGCCGAGTTGGTCGCGGCCCTCGACCGTTTCGCGACGTGTCTGCGCCCCGGGGGTCTTCTGATCCTCGAGATGCGCAACGGCGCCTTCCTGCTCACCGATCGCGGGCGACGAGAATTACTCGACGAGCAACTGGTCCGGCAGGTCGACTGGGAAGGCATCACCTACACCTCCCGCACCTCGCTCACCGTGGACCTGCCCGCGCAACTGCTGCGCAGGCAACGGATCTGGACGTGGCCGGGATGTCGGGAGCCGGTCGTCCAGCACACTGCCTGGCGATTGCTGTTCCCGCAGGAACTGCGTCACCTGCTGGCGGGTGCGGGCTTCGAGGTGCTCGCGCTGTTCGACGCGCCGGGACCGTTGACCACACCGGGGTGGCCCGCCGACGGCGTGCTGTCCGAGCGGCTCGACGGAGACCGGCTGCACGTGGTCGCCCGCCGCACCGCCACGGGGCCGCGGTGACCGCCGCACCCCGCGTCGGCGTCGGCAGCGCGTTCGGCAGTTGCGGGGAACTGCTGCAAGGCGTCACCGCGGAGCACGACCGCGACTTCCTGGTCACCCTGCCCATCGCGCGCGGCGCGGTCGCGGTCTTCGAACCCGACCCGCACCGGCACACCGTCACCGTCGTTCCCGCCCACAAGACCAAGTCCGCCGCCCTGGCCCGCGCGCTGCTCGCACGCTCGCCGGTGCTGCGTGGCGGTGTGCTCACCCTGCTCGGCGACCTGCCCGAGGGCAAAGGCCTGGCCAGCTCCACCGCCGACCTGGTCGCCACCGCCCGCGCCGTGGCCGACGCCGAGGGCCGGGAGATCGGCCCCGGCGAGATCGAGACCGAACTACGGCGTATCGAACCCTCCGACGGCGTGATGTATCCCGGCGCGGTCGCCTTCTACCACCGAGAAGTACGGCTGCTGGCTGTGCTCGGCGCGCTGCCGCCGCTGACCATCGTCACCGGAGACGAAGGCGGCCACGTCGACACCGTCGCCTTCAACCGGCGCAAGCGCCCGTTCACCACGGCCGTCAAACGCGAATACAGTGCGTTGCTCGCCGAGCTCACCGGCGCGGTCGCCCGTCGCGACGTGACCGCGATCGGCGCGGTGGCCACCCGCAGCGCGGAACTGAGCACCATGCTGCGGTCGCGGCCGCATCTGGACGCGACCATCGGCGCGGCCAGGGAACTCGGCGCGGCCGGGGTGGTCGTCGCGCACAGCGGCACCACGACCGGCATCCTGCTCGACGAGGCCGACCCGGCGCTGCCGGCGAGAATCAAGGCGGCACAGCGTGTCTGCGCCGGTTTCGCCACGGCGGTCACCGTGCACCGCACGTGGCGGCCCGCGCCGCCGGACTGGACCGAGTCTCCACGGCGTGCCGCGGCGGCGGTGAGCCGATGATCACGGTCGATGACGTGGGCTTCTCCTATGGCGGTCAGGTCGTGCTCGACGGAGTCGGACTGATCGCAGAGCCCGGCACCACCGTCGGCTTGATCGGGCCCAACGGCTCGGGCAAATCCACACTGCTGCGCCTGCTCTATCGCGCGCTGCGGCCCCGGTCCGGTGTGGTGGCCATCGATGACACTCCGGTCGAGGCGCTGCGCGGCCGGGCCCTGGCGGCGCGACTGGCCGTCGTCGCGCAGGAGTCACCCGCCGAGACAGCGATCACCGTCGCCGAAACCGTGCTGCTCGGCCGTGCCCCGTGGGCCGGTGCGCTACAGGGCTACTCGCGCGCCGACCGTATCGCCGCCGCGGCGGCGCTGGCTCGTGTCGGGGCCCGTCACCTGGCCGATCGCCCCTACACCGCGCTCTCCGGCGGCGAACGCCAACGGGTGCTCATCGCACGAGCTCTGGCGCAGCAAGCCGACCACCTGCTGCTGGACGAACCGACGAACCATCTCGACATCGGCTATCAGCACGAACTGCTCGGACTGATCCGGGGTCTGACGACCACCACCACGTTGGTGGTGCTGCACGATCTGAATCTGGCCGCCCGCTACTGCGACCGCCTGGTGCTGCTGCACCGAGGCCGGGTGGCCGCCGCAGGCCCGGTGGCGGAAGTACTCACTCCGGCCGTCCTCGAACCCGTCTACGGCGTCTGCGTCCACATGTCGGCCGCGTTCGGCGCGATGCAACTGCTGTTCGGCCCCCGCGACGCGGAGTCGCCCACCGAGGTTCTGGATCCGGGAAAGGCGGCTGCTCGATGACCGCGATCTCACCCCGCACCGAAGACGCCGACGATCTGGACCACGCGCGCCACCGCGCGACAACCGTGCTGTGGCTCGGCGGGCTCGGCGCCACGCTGGCCGTGGTGCTGATCGTGGCCACCGGGCTGGGGCCGGTGTGGGTGCCACCCGGCACCGTCGCGCGCATCGTCGGCCACCACCTCTTCGGGACGCCCGCAGTGGCGGACTGGACACCGGCCCAGGATTCCATCGTCTGGCTCGTGCGCGTGCCGCGCGTGCTGCTCGGCGCCATGGTAGGCGCGGCGCTGGCCGTCGCGGGAGCGGTGCTGCAGACCTTGGTGCGCAACGTGCTCGCCGACCCGCACATCCTCGGCGTCACCTCAGGCGCCTCGACCGGCGCGGCGATGTCGCTGCTGTTCGGTGTCACCGCGGCCACCGCGAGCGCGCTCGCGGCCAGCGCGTTCGCCGGTGCGCTCGCCGCGACGGTCCTGTTGTTCGCCATCGCCAGGATCAACGGGCAGATGACCTCGCTGCGGCTACTGCTGGGCGGGGTCACCATCGGTTACCTGTTCTCCGCGGCGACCAGTTTCCTGATCTTCGCCTCCGACAACCAGGAAGGCGCCCGGACCGTGTTGTTCTGGCTGCTGGGTTCGCTCAGTTCGGCGGGCTGGTCGTCGGTGGCCACCACCGCGCTGGTCACCGCGGCCATGGCCGGTTCGCTGCTGCTGCTGGCGGCGCGACTGGACGTGCTCGCCGCGGGTGACGACACCGCACGCGCGCTGGGCCTGTCCCCGGTCCGGCTCCGGATGCTCGCGTTGGGCGTCGTCGCGCTCGGCATCGGCGCGGTCGTCGCGGTCGCGGGCGCGATCGGCTTCGTCGGCCTGATCGTGCCGCACGTCGCCCGCCTGTGCGGCGGCGGGACGCATCGCAGACTGATCCCGCTGTCCGCGGTGCTGGGCGCGCTGTTCCTGGTCGTCGCGGACGTCGCGGCCCGCGTGGTCTTCGCCCCCCGCGAACTACCGCTGGGAATCGTCACCGCTGTCGTCGGTGCGCCGCTGCTGCTGGTGCTGATCCGCCGGTTCCGGCACTCACCCACCTGAAACTCTGCAGGAGAGGAATAACGATCATCGTGTCCATAGGTCTCCCCCGGCTCGCACCCGTACCCGTCGCGCTGCTCACCGCGGCGCTGCTCACCGGCTGCGGCAGCCCCGCACCCGCCACCGTCGAGGCGGCGGAAGGGTTCCCGATGACGATCTCCAGCTGTGGCCGCGACGTCACCTTCACCAGCGCGCCCCGCCGCGTGGTGACGGTCGGATCCGTCGCAGCCCCGCTCATCGCGGCCGCGGGCGCCGCCGATCGTATCGTCACCCGTACATTCGAAACCGCTCCCTTTCCCGGCCGATACGCCGACGCCCTCGAGGGCATCGAAATCACGGCCCCCACCGGCGAACTGGCGCGCGAGGAAATCATCAACCGAACCCCCGATCTGGTGGTGAGCTTCGAGGGTGCGGCGGTCACGCCCGAGGATCTGGCACGGGTGCGCATTCCGCTGCTGGTGACCCGCGGTTACTGCCGCGATGCCGCGGGGAACTACGACGATATCTTCGCCGACATCGAGTTGTACGGACGGTTGTTCGGCACGTCCGCGGCGGCGAACGCCGAAGTCACCGCGTTGAAGCAGCGGGTAGCGGCGGTCGCGGACCGCCACCGCGCCGAGCGGGCCGCCCGGCCCGCCGCGGCGCTGATCATCTCGCGCGACGGCGCCAAGCTCAGCGCCTACGGCAGCACCAGCACCGTCGCCACCCAGATGCGGATCCTCGGTCTGGACAACGTCTTCGGCGACGTAGCCAAACGCAACTTCGACGTCAACACCGAAACTCTGATCCAGCGCGATCCCGAAGTCGTCATCTTGCTCACCCAAGGCACCCAGACCCCCGAATCGGCCCGCGACGCCCTGCGCGAGCGCCCCGAACTGGCCGGACTGCGCGCGATCCGCGCCAACCGAATCATCGCCGTCCCGTTCGGCTACACCGGCCCTGGACCGGTCGCCGTCGAGGGCCTGGAAGTGCTGGACCGCGAGTTGGGAGCGCACCGGTGAGCGCGCCCGCCGCCACCGGCTACCAGCTGCGCGTGGCCTGCGCAGACGATCTTCCCGGCGCCCGCAGTGTCATGCTCGACACCTTCTACGACGTGTTCGGCATCGGTTATCTCCCCGAGCACCACTATGACGTGATCGACCCGGAAACGGTGTATCTGCGCCACCCTCGCAACCGGCTCTGGGTCGTCGAGCACTCCGGCCGCATCGTCGCCACCACCGCGATCCGCGCACAAGGCCCTCGCCACCCACCGCACCCGGCGTGGCTGGCCGAACAGTACCCCGACCAGAGCACCGCACAGCTGTTCCGCGTCTACGTCCGCCCCGAGCACCACCGGCGCGGCCTGGCCACACGGTTGGTCGACGCGGCGATCGACTACGTCTCGGTTACACCGGCGTTCGAGCGGCTGTATCTGCACACCGACGCCAGGACGCCCGGCGCGCTGGAGTTCTGGCTCACCTTCGGCCGGATCGTCCACGACGCACGCGGACCGCACAGCGGATTCCAGACAGTGCACCTCGAGATTCCCCTGCCCCGGGCATAGCACAGCCAGCCGCCGCAAGTCGCCGCCGTTCGTGGCTTACGAAGGCGATCGCCCACTACGCACGCAGAGCAGGTATGGTCACGATCGTCAGTGGAGAGACCGCTGGCCCGCAGGTCCGCGACCGCAGCGGGAGGCCGAAGCGCGGCCCACACCGGAAGGGCCCGTATGGCCGCCCAGCTGCCATGTCCCTGGCTCCGGTGCTCGGCGGTTATCTGTTGAGGGAGAATACGGGCGTGAGCGACGCAATCGGCAGCACGTTCGAACATCAGCTCGACGTATCAGCGGTCGTGGCGCCGACGGGTGCAGTGGCACTCGTCGGCTGCTAGCCCGATGTCGGAGCGGGTAGGGCCCGGATGGGAATCCATGCCGCAGTCCGGCGGGAAGAGGTTCGACGAGCCGGAACGGTTGCGCAGTAGGCAGGCAGAAGGAATGAAGGCTGTGGAGATGCCCGGAGCCGACGACGGCACGTCGAAAGTCACCCGACTACCACGCCGCCCGCGACGCGTGGCGGAAGAGGCCGGCGAGCGTCTTCAGAAGACTTGGCGCTCCGACCGTGGCTCCGTCTACGACCCCGCGCCGACCAAGCCCGTCCTGCGATCGGAACTGCAGCGGGAGACAGGCTGGTGGCCGGTCGGCCCCGGCACGGCGCGACATCGCGCTCCGGAGAGCGATCCAGGTGGTGCCGAGCCTGACGGAACTGTGGTCGACCTCGACGCGTTGCGCAGGAAACGAGCTGGTGGCGATAGTCCCGCCGCCGACATCCGGCGCACGGTCAAACCGCGCCGAATCGCGAAGAGCGCGGGCAAGAGATCAGGCACCGAAGATCAGCCCGACGATGGTCGCAGCGGTGATCCCGGTTCACCGCGGGTCGATGGACCTGCTGGGCCATGACGCCGACCGCCGCGGACCCGTGGGATCGGCGGTCGCGATAGTGGCGCGTTCGTGATCGATCGTGCGTGAACAGTTCGTCGCCGGGGTTCCACTCCCTATCGACGGTGAGTACGCAGTTGGTACCGGCGCTCGGCGTACGCCAAGTCGTCACGCCACAGCCGCGTCGCGGCGCGAGCCATCAGCGGGCGCAACACCGGCAGGAGTCGATGCGCGTACCGGAAACCCGGCCGTTCCGAGTTCGCGATCACTGCTTCGATCACCGCGGTGCGCGCCCGGCCGTCGGGGCCGGGGCCGATCGGCGTCGCGTGGGTTTCCACCACGCTTCCGGTTCCCTCACCGGAGACGATTCGCATCACGACGGTGCGCGGATCCGGGCAGGTGAACTCGGCCACGACGGGCACGCCGAGCCTGCGGGTCACTCGGAAGGTCACGGTGAGCAGGAATCGGTGATTCTCCTCGGTGATGTCGTGCCGCGGCGGGGTCTGTGTCACCTCGAGGCGGGTGAACGAGTACGGATGCAACCATGCGCCGTGCCAGGGGTCGAGTCGGTTCGCGATGATGTCACGGGGTTCGCACACGCCGGTCGAGCGGGTCACCGCGTGCACGGTGGTGTCGGCGGGGCGGGGGCCGATGATCGGCGTGTCGGTAGGTGTCTGCTCACCGATCGTGTCCAGCCGCACCCAGGCAAGCACGCCGTCGTCGTAACTCGGGTACGGGCACCATCGGGCGGATCCGGTCGCTTCCACCCGCAGTCCGTGCCATCGGCAGATCAGTGCGGCGTCATCGACCTGCGCCTCGGCGAGCGGCGCCCCCAGGTGTGGACAGGCTCCCGGACCGACGTGCAAGACGTCGCGCTCGTCGCGCCAGGCGACGAGTTCGATCCCGCCGATGGTCGCGCTCAGCGGACGGCCGCGACCGACACTGCGACTGGCCGCGAGGGTGTACCAGTTACCCGAGGGTCGCTGCTGTGACCATCGTGTCGCCGCCGCGATCAGACCGGGGTCGGCATCCGCGTGGGTCGGCCGCTGGCGAGACCATTCCTCCGGCGCGAACCGCTGTAGCGGTATGTCTTTCGGCCATCTGCCGAACTCGGCGCGCTTACTCATCGCTACCCCCGCGAGCGGCGAGCGCGCGCAGGATCGCCGATCGGCCCCGGATGGGGACCGTCTGCAAGGAGTGTCCGGCACCGGCCCACTGACGGACCAGCGTGTTCGCCGCGATCCAGCCGGTGGTGGCGGCGCGTTCCATCAGAGCGACCGGCAGGTCGACGCGTATGCCGTCGCCGGCCAGGACCAATCGCGGGTGCGGAGTAGAGATACCGGGCCGTCGAGCGAAGTCGCCCGGCGCGAACCGTGGGCAATCCTGCCGCCACAGCATGGTCTCCCCCACGATGCGCGCTTCGGCCGTCTCGGGGTAGATATGGTGCAGCCGGGCCAGCATCCGGCTGCGGACCTCGTCACGCGCCTGGCTGGGCGGCATCCCGTCCGCAACGGCGTACGCGTGCGATTCGACGACGCTTCCACCGCTCTCGCGCGCCCAGTCCGCCGCTTGCTTCTCGTACTTGCTCACCACGCTGATGTTGTCGAGCGGGTCCAGATTGCCGGTGCCGAGAAAGCTCGGACGGTCAGCACGAATCGGCTGGTTCAGCCACAGACGCTGCACCGCGAAGGACGGTGCGACAGCCAATCGGGCTACTTGCGCGCGCCATGGGCCGTCGCCGAGCGTGGGTGACGCGGCGACGATCCGGCGCAACCCGGTGATATCGACGGCCAAGACCACCGCGTCGGCGGTCGTCTCGGCGTCGGTGTCGTCGAGCACCCGGAATCCGCTGGTTTCGTCCGCATCGATTCGGCCGACGCGCACGCCCGTGTGAATGCGGACGGTGCCCGGCCGCCGGGGCACTCGCGGCGCGGTGAGGTACTCCGCGAGTGGTGTCCACAGGCTGACATCGAAATTGTCCTCGGCCACGTCGAAGAGCAGGCCTTCGCTGGAGCCCAGAAAATAGATGTGGAACATCGTCGCCAGTTCGGCGGCGGACATGTGCTGGGGAGCGACGAAGAAGCTGCGGGAGAACACCTCGAACGCGAGGTGGCGCGCCGCTTCGGGAAAGTTGACGCGATGCAGGAACGTTTCCGCATCCAGGTGATCGATCCGGTGGTAGATGTCCGGGACCGAGACCGCGGCCAGCGGCGCGGCGGCGCGTGGGTCCATACGAATCAGATCGCGCAGTCGAAACGTCGGGCTGCGCAGGGCGAAGGCGAGCGCGTTCCAAGGCGGAGTGCTCGGAAGATGGCGGAAGGTGTCGCGGCGGCCCTCGGCGTCGATGAGCGGGTAGTCGTCGAGCCGACGCAGCCTGCGTAGCTGCGGATCGGTACGGGCGAGCAGTTTGCGGAGGTTGTAATACTGCGCGAAGAAGGCGTGGAAGCCGCGATTCATCCCGACGGCGCTGCGGTCGGGAAGCCGCTCGGTCCAGCCGCCGACCCGTCCGCCCAGGTACCGTTCGCGTTCGATGACTTCGACGTGGAATCCCCGTTCGGCGAGCCCCGTCGCGGCCGCCAAGCCCGCGATCCCCGCACCGACGACAACGGCGCGCGGGCGGCGACCGTCGCGGCCGACGTCCATGTGCCCCGCGGCGGCGGGAAAGCGGACGCGCCGGGAATCCCCGCGCCGCCGCGAAGCCGACCCATCGCGCCTCATCGCCGCACGCCTTCCTGCCGCTGCCTTGTCCGCTCCCAGCCGAGGAGTACCGAGGTCACCAAGACGAAGCCGAACAAGAAGTCCTCCACCGGGATATCCCAGGGGAACCGGAGCCCCAGGACATGGTCGGGGTTGTACCGCACGATCGGCGCGTCGAGCCTGGTCAACCACCCGTCGACGGGGATTTGAAAACTGAGGACGATCAGCATCGTCAACCAGTAGCCAGGTCGCCGGAACAGCCCGGTCCGCAACAGCGTGCACTCGACCAGACACACCACCACGACCGCCGCCACGGCGGGAAACGTGTACCCCCAACCCACCGAATTCATCGTCGCGGCTGTTTCGTCGGGCTGGTGCTGCCGCGGCGGCGAGCAGCGCCGAGCAGCGTTTCGACCGCGTCGTAGGTCAGCAGCCCGCACAGCGGGACGACGAGGAAGAACAGCAACTCCTCCAGCGGAATCGTCCCGGGCAGGAACACACCCAGCAGATAGCGGGAGTTGTAGTCCCACACTCCGGCGGCGATCGCCACCAGGTCCCAGACGACGAACAACGTGACGGCGGGCAGCAGGGCGCCGAGCAGCAGCCGCGGTCTCCGGTAGACGCCGCCACCGAGGAACTCCAGCGGAGCGGTCAGCACCAGGCAGGTGAGGAGAACAAGTAGATAACGCCAATGGTCCATCCCAACCACCTCACGTAGGTTCGCGCGAATCGGTGGAATCGAGCGGTGATACGGAATCGTGCGCTGCCGCGCGCGGAGTGTTCGGCCGGGTCGGTCCGGCAGGCCGTCGTGCCCACCACGCGCGGAGCTGGCCCGCCGCGCCGACCTGCAATCTTCGACCGGTGCCGACTCTGGCGCGTCGGCCGAACACTTCGAAGTCCGCGGCTTCGATGCGGTCGAGTATCTCCGCGTACAGCGTCGCCGCGGTCGTCACGCATGGCCGCGAGCGAGGTGCGAGCAATGCGATCCCCTCCCGCGCGTGAGCGTAGATCTTCCTGGTGATCGCGTGCTGTGCCGCCAATGCGCGGCGCACTCGCGGCTCGCCTCGGCGATGTCGGCGGCACCACAACAGCAACTCTCGGTCCACACCGTGCGCGGCCAGTTCATCGGCGGGCAGATAGACACGGTCGCGAGCCAGATCCTCGTCGACGTCACGCAAGAAGTTCGTCAGCTGGAATGCCTTGCCGAGGGCGGCGGCGTAGGGCGCGGCCGCCGCCGTGTCCGTGGCGCCCAGCACCGGCAGCAGCTGTAGCCCGATCACTTCCGCCGATCCGTAGACGTATCGGTCCAGCGCCGCGCGGTCCGGATAGTCGGTGACGGAAAGATCCAGACGCATCGAGGCCAGGAACGCACTGAACAAATGGCCCGGTATCCGATAGGTCTGCGCGGTGTGCAGCACCGCGGCCAGTACCGGATCGCCACCGGTGTCCCCGGCTTCGAATTGCCGTGCGAGTGCGTTCAGCCGGGCAGCGCGTTCGGTCGTCGACAACTGCGGGCGGAAATCGTCCAGGATGTCGTCGGCGCGACGGGCGAATCCGTACAGCGCGTGCACGGCGGGCCGCTGATCGGGTGCGAGCAACCGGGTGGCGAGAAAGAAGGTCTTCCCGTGGCGAGCGTTGAGTTCGCGGCAGATCCGATACGACCGGCGCAGTTCCGGCTCCGTGATGCCGGCGGCGTCGAGTTCGGTTCGCATCATGTCCACCTCTCCTCAACGGCGAAATCGGCGGGCACCGTCATTCCCCGTTCCCTTTCCACGGATACCGTTGCCCGACGGCGGGCGCGGATACGGCGGGCCGCCGACCTGCTGTCACTTCGGTCAACACATCCGCGACCGAGTCGAAGGGGGACCGATTCGCGATATCCGCCGCCAATCGGTTCGCCGCGTCACGGAAGCCGCCCGAACTCAGCACCCGGTCGACCGCCGCGATGATGGCAGCGGGTCGCGGCCGTGCGGTGCCGAGATTGATTCCCACGCCGGCGTATGCCACGCGGGCCGCTGTTTCAGGCTTGTCCGCAGTATCGCCCGCGACGATCAACGGCACCCCATGGCGCAGGGCTTGGTTGACGCCACCGTAGCCACCATTGGTGATCATCAAATCGACGCGCGGTAGAAGACGGTCGTACGAGATGAAATCGGCCGCATATGCGTTCGCCGGCAGCGGGCCGATCGGTGCGTGGGAGCCGCCGGTACACGCGACGACCAGCACATCGGGGCGATGACTCAATGCGGTCAGGGAAGGGCGGAGCAACTGATCGAAACACCGATTGTCCCATGTTCCCTGAGTGACATGGACAATCGTTTCGGCACTATCCGCGGCGGGCAACCGGCTCGGTACGGCGGCATCCATGGCCGCAGGAGCCGGGATCGGTCCGGTGAAGACCACCGACGGCGGCAGATCATGTCGCGGATATTCGAATCCTGGCACAGTGAACTGCAATATCCGATCGGCGAGGAGCGGCCAGTCGAGCAGGAAAACCGGCGCGGGCCCCACGCCGAGCGCACGCAGAACTACATCGAGTTTCGCCTGGACACCGCGAAACAGCACCTGTTGTACGAACCGGTTCATGGACGTGTAGTCGCGACCCGCTTGCGGCTGCCATCCGGTCCCGAACGGCGGACAGTCCGCGCTGGACAGCATCAACGGAACGACGCCGCAGGCAATCACCGGCGGACGTTCCCGCTGGGTCAACAGCAGCGGAATGGCCCCGGTGAACATCACATCGACCAGGACGGCATCGAAGTCCGCGCGGTCCAGCTCGGCGCGCAACGCACGGTGCTGTGCCGCTATCGGCGCGAGAAAAGCGGACTGCAATTCCACTCGGCCGATTCGCCACCGCTGGACCAGACCCGAGGCCCGATTACGCGGCTGTGCAGCGCGCGCCACCTCGGCATCGCGAGGTAGCTCCGAGAATTCGACACCTCGCGCTCGAATGGATGTGCCGAACACGGCTCCGGTGAGCAACCGAACCTGGTTCCCACGTCGCCGCAAATCGGCCGCGACGGCCCGCATGGGTGCGACATGACCGGATATCGGACTCGCCGCCAACAGGTATCGAGCCATATCCTGATTCCTTCGCTGATCTCTCGAGACATCGCAATGGGTTCAAGCGTGGCCGCCGTACCAGTCGTCGGCGCCGATCGCCGACTCGCGCCCATCATTTTCTCGTCGGTGCGATTTCGGGTTCACCGTGAAAACGACGCGGGTGCGCACCCGTACATCCAGATCAATTGTGTCGCATTTTGGCGGGGTATCGGACTGAACGCGGAGAAGACACGCCGATTCGGGGCGCGGGCGGCAACGCACCCTCCGTAGCGTGCTCGGCGCGGCGGACGGCCACGCCAGGCCCCGGGGAAGGTCAGGCTCGGCGAGCGGTCACGAGGCCGGATTCGTAGGCCAAGACGACCAGCTGGGCGCGGTCGCGGGCGTGCAGCTTGGTCATGGCCCGGTTGACGTGCGTCTTGGCGGTCAGTGGGCTGATCACCAGATGCTCGGCGATCTCGTCGTTCGACAGGCCCCGGGCAACGAGCGTGACCACCTCTCGCTCGCGGTTGGTCAGCTCGGTCAGGCCGGGAGCCTCCCCCGAGTCCGGTGGCCTGCTGACGTAGCGGTTGATCAGTTTGCGGGTGATCGACGGCGCGAGCAGCACGTCACCGCGGGCCGCCACCCGGACGGCGTACAGGAAGTCCTCCGGATGGATGTCCTTGACCAGGAACCCGGCCGCACCCGCGCGCAGGGCGTCGAAGACGTACTCGTCCAGGCCGTAGTTGGTCAGTATCACCACGTGCACTCCGGTCAGGGCCGGGTCGGCGGCGATGCGCCGTGTTGCCTCGATGCCGTCCACGACAGGCATCTGGATGTCCACGAGTGCGATGTCGGGGAGGTGTTCGCGGGCCAGCTCGACGCCCCGGGCGCCGTCGGCGGCCTCGGCCACGACTTCGATATCTTCCTCCGCGTCGAGCAGCGCGCGAAATCCGCTACGGATCAGCGACTGGTCGTCGACCAGCAGGACGCGGATCACCGGGCCCGCTCCACAGGTAGCTCGGCGCGAACGGTGAAACCGCCCTCACCGCGGGGTGCGGCATGTAACCGGCCGCCGAGGGCGGTGACCCGCTCGCTCATCCCGAGCAGCCCCACGCCAGGCGCCGGCGTGGTGTCGGGCGTGGCGCGGCCGTCGTCGTCCACTCGGATCACCAGGGCGTCGGGACGGTGCTCGATGTGGACCGACGCGGTGTCGGCGGCGGCGTGCCTGGTGATGTTGGTCAGCGATTCCTGGACGATCCGGTAGGCGGTCCGGTCCACCGCCGCAGGCAGGGCCTCGCGTTGCCCCTCGACCGTCAGCTTCGCGTCCAAGCCGGTCGCGCGGACGCCTTCCACCAGCGCAGGCACCTGATCGAGCCCGTACGACGGTTCGCGGTCGTCGCGCAGGGCCTCCAGTGTGGCCCGCAGCTCCCTGGATGCCTCGCGGCCTGCCGCCAGGATCGCCAGCAACGCCTCGGGGACCTGCTCGCCGCGCCTGCGGGCCAGATGTACGGCCACCTCGGCTTGCAACTTGATCACCGAAATCTGATGGGTCAGCGAGTCGTGCAATTCCCGCGCGATATGCAGGCGTTCTTCGTCGGCCCGCCGCCGCGCGGTCTCCTCACGGGTACGCTCGGCCTCCTCGGCCCGCCGCTCGGCCTGCCGCAGCGCTTCGCCCGCGGCGCCTGCGGCGACCAACCACGCCAGTTGCAGCACGCCACGGGCTTGCGCGAACGCCTCGCCCACGGGCAGCCCGCGCGGTGCGATCAGCAACGCGAGCGGCATGACGAGCACCATGACAACCGACCCCGCCACGGCCGCCACTCGGCGCCCCGCACGGAACGCCGCGTACACGGCGAACAGGAACGCGACAGCGGGCACGTCCACCCCGATGGCCTGGTAGGCCAGCGCGGTCGACCCGGTCACCGCCAGCACCACGACCGGCGCCCGGCGGCTGGCGGCCAACGACAACCCGCCTGCGACCAGCAGCACCCACCCGGCCACCGGCCCCGACAGCCCCGAGACGAGCTGGAACACCGCGATGCCCACGGCGATCGCCCAGTCCCGAAGCCGTTCCATGGCTGCACCCTAACCCGATGCCCGCGCGGGAGAGTCGTCCACCGGAATGATCACTGTCTACCGCGGACGCGGTACTCCCCTCCGGTTCCTACGCCCTCGGTGGCAGCGTGAAGTTGCTGCGCGCGCAGGACGACCGGAAAGCGGTACGGCAGACAGGATGGGCTCCGTCCGCGTCGTTGAAGAAGGAGCACACCATGTCCGTTCCGCACCTGCTCGCCACCTCGGAGCTTCTCGCCCAGGCGGGCAGCTCCGGGTTGACCCCCGGCCGCTTCTGGTCCCTGGTCGGTGTCGCGGTGGGCCTGCTGGGCGTCGTCACCGGCGTCCGGGCCGTCATCCACCGCGCTGGACGCCGCGGCGCGATCACCGCGCTGGCTGCCGGAGTGACCGGGCTGGTGCTCGGCGGACTGGTAGTGGCCGCCGCCGAAGGCGGACCGGGCACGGGATACGGGATCGTCGGCGGCTTCGTGGCCTTGGCCGTCGGGCTGGTCGCCGCCGTCCTCGGCGCGGTCGCGTTGAAGAAGAACCCGCTGTCGTCGTGACCCGCGCTCCGCGCCCCACCGGACCATAGTCGAAGGCAGGCCGCGCGAGATGCAGTGATTGCGTTGTTTGCTAAACTCTGCAAACAGGGTGCGGCCGTGGATGCCGAGCCGCCGCCGGTGGGAGTGGAAGGAGTGGTCATCGATGCCCGGACTGCAGCGACCGCTCTATCAGATGAAGGCCGACTTCTTCAAAACACTCGGGCATCCTGTGCGGGTGCGGGTGCTCGAGCTGCTCAGCCAGCGTGAGCACGCCGTCTCCGAGATGCTGACCGAGATCGAAATCGAGGCGGCCAACCTGTCTCAGCAGTTGTCGATCCTGCGGCGCGCCGGCCTGGTGACCGCGCGCCGCGAAGGGCTCTCGGTGACCTACGAATTGACAACCCCCGAGGTCGCACAGTTACTGGCCGCCGCACGGGCCATCCTCACCGGCGTCGTCGCAGGCCAAGTCGAAGCCTTGGAAGAACCCGCCTGACCTCCGTCACCCCCGGAGGGTGCGCACGTGGCCATTGATTGCAGCTTTTCTAAACTAATAACCTAATTGTTTGCGAAGGAGATGTCCGTCTTGACCAACCATCTAGACGTCGCCGCGAGCGTGCAGTGCCCCACCGAGCACGAGGGCATCCTGGCGTGGGTCGCCGAAGTCGCGGAGTTGACCGCGCCCGATCGCATCGTGTTCTGCGACGGCTCGCGGGCGGAGTGGGACGGGCTCACCGGACTGCTGGTGGAGAAGGGCACCTTCGTGCCGCTCGCGGCGAAACCGAACTCCTTCTGGTGCGCGTCGGATCCCGACGACGTCGCGCGGGTGGAGGATCGCACCTTCATCTGCTCGGAACTTCGCGAGGACGCGGGCCCGACCAACAACTGGGTCGATCCGCTGGACATGCGCACGGTGATGACCGAGCACTATCGCGGGGCCATGGCGGGACGGACGATGTATGTCATCGCGTTCTGCATGGGACCGTTGGATGCCGACGATCCGAAGTACGGGGTGCAGCTCACCGATTCGGAGTATGTGGCGGTGGCGATGCAGGTCATGACCCGCTCCGGTGCGCCGGTGTGGGACAAGATCACCGATGGAACCGGTTTCGTGAAGTGCCTGCACTCGGTCGGCGCGCCTCTGCGAGAAGGCGAGGTGGATGTGCCGTGGCCGTGCGATGCGACCAAGTACATCTCACATTTCCCGGAGCGCAGGGAGATCTGGAGTTACGGCTCCGGGTACGGCGGTAACGCGCTGCTGGGCAAGAAGTGTTTCGCGCTGCGCATCGCCTCGGTGCTCGGGCGTGACGAGGGGTGGCTGGCCGAGCACATGCTGATTCTCAAACTCACCTCCCCGCGGGGAAAGGTCCATTACATCGCGGCCGCGTTCCCGTCCTCGTGCGGCAAGACCAACCTCGCCATGCTCGAACCCGCCCTGCCGGGCTGGCGGGCGGAGACGATCGGCGACGACATCGCCTGGATGCGGTTCGGAGCCGACGGCCGACTGTACGCGGTGAACCCGGAGGCGGGGTTCTTCGGCGTCGCCCCGGGGACCGGAGCACGGACCAACCCGAACGCCATCGCCACGATCGATGCCGGGAATTCGATCTTCACCAACACCGCACGCACCGATGACGGTGACGTGTGGTGGGAAGGCTTGACCGATACACCACCCGCGCATCTGATCGACTGGCACGGCCAGGACTGGACCCCCGATGCGGAAAGCACTGCCGCGCATCCGAACTCCCGATACTGCACCCCGATCCGGCAGTGCCCGACGGTAGCGGCGGAGTGGGACGACCCGGCCGGGGTGCCGATCTCCGCGATCTTCTTCGGCGGCCGCCGCGAGACGACGATTCCCTTGGTGACCGAGACCTTCGACTGGGAACACGGTGTGTTCACCGCGTCGGTGCTGTCGTCGGAGACCACCGCGGCCGCGGCGGGAGCGGTGGGTGTGGTGCGGCGGGATCCGATGGCGATGCTTCCGTTCCTCGGCTACCACGTCGGCGACTACTTCGCGCACTGGCTGAAGCTCGGCGCCGCCGCCGACCCCGCGAAGCTGCCGAGGATATTCCAGGTCAACTGGTTCCGTCGCGGCGCCGACGGCGGTTTCCTGTGGCCCGGTTTCGGCGACAACGTGCGTGTCCTCCAGTGGGCACTCGACCGCTTGGACGGCGCCGCCGATGCCGTGGAGACCCCGATCGGGTTCGTCCCCACCGCCGAGGCTCTCGACTTGTCCGGCCTCTCGGAGGGCGCCCGGGAACTGGCGACCGCGGCGCTGGCCGTCGATATCGACGAGTGGGTGCTCGAGACCGCGTCGATCGACGAGTGGTACGCCACCATCGGCGGCAACCGGCTGCCCGATCAACTGCGTGCGCAATTGGCCGCGCTGAAGTCGCGTCTGGCCCGAGCCCTGTGAACGCGTTCGCGCTGTTGCCGCGCTGGTCGGACTGGAAACCCGCGCTCCGCGCGCCCGGAGCCGACCTGCTCTCGGGTCTGATCGTGGCCTTGGTGGCGCTGCCGCTGGCACTCGGCTTCGGCATCTCCTCAGGGCTGGGCGCGGCCGCCGGACTCGCCACCGCTGTCGTCGCGGGCGCGATCGCGGCGGTGTTCGGCGGCTCCCGCTTCCAGGTATCCGGGCCGACCGGCGCGATGACGGTGGTCTTGGTGCCCATCGTCGGCCGGCACGGCGCGAGCGGGGTGCTGGCCGTGGGGCTGCTGGCCGGATTGGCGCTGGTGGTACTGGCCTTCGCGGGGGTCGGGCGGGCTGTGCGCTACATGCCCGCCCCGGTGATCGAAGGTTTCACCGCGGGCATCGCGGTCGTCATCGCGCTGCAACAGGTTCCGTCCGCACTGCATGTCGCGCACGCCGAGGGCGAGAAGGTGTGGCAGTCGGCATTCGACGCGGCAGGGCAATACATCGCGCACCCGCACCCCTTGACGCCTGCGACCACACTGGCGGTGGCCGCGGTGGTCCTGGCCGGTGGCCGGTATTTCCCGAAACTGCCGTTCGCGTTGATCGCGGTGGCCGCCGCGACCCTCGCAGCGCGGGCGTTCGATCTGGACCTGACTCCCATCGGAACCATTCCCTCTGGATTGCCCGCACCGACAACAGGATTCGTACGCCTCGACCAACTCGGGTCGCTGATCGCACCGGCACTGGCAGTGGCGGCACTGGCCGCGCTCGAGTCCCTGTTGTCGGCGACCGCCGCCGACGCGATGGCCGTTGGCACTCGCCACGACCCCGACCGCGAACTGCTCGGCCAGGGTATGGCGAACATCGCCGCTCCCCTGTTCGGCGGCGTGCCCGCCACCGGCGCGATCGCTCGCACCGCGGTCAACGTCCGTTCCGGCGCGCGCACCCGCCTGGCCGCGCTGACCCACGCCGTCGTGCTGGCCGCGATCATCTACCTCGCCGCACCCCTGGTGGCGGAGATCCCATTGGCAGCTTTGGCGGGCGTGCTGCTGGCGACGACCGTGCGGATGGTGGAGACCGCGTCGCTGGCCGCGATCGCCCGCGCCTCACGCGGGGATGCGATCATCATGGCGATCACCTTCGGCGTCACCGTCGCCTTGGACCTGGTGACTGCGGTCGCGGTCGGCGTCGGTATCGCCACGGTGCTCGCCTTGCGGTCGGTCGCCAAAGAAGCTCGGTTGCAGCAGGTTCCGCTGACGAATCCGGCCGACGAGACCGGGTACTCGGCCGAGGAGACCGGCCTGCTGCACGATCACATCGTCGCCTACCGCATCGAGGGGCCCCTGTTCTTCGCCGCTGCCCACCGGTTCCTGCTCGAACTGGCCGACGTATCGGATGTGCGCGTGGTCATCCTGCGCATGTCCGGAATCACCGCCCTGGACACCACCGGCGCGCTCGTGCTGAAGGATGCCATCGGCAAACTCGAGCACCGCCACATCACCGTCCTGATGTCCGGTCTGCGCCAGGATCACCGACGCCGCCTAGCCGCGATCGGCGCCCTGCCCACTGGTGGGGACGCGCACATCTTCGCCCACACCCCCGACGCCATCCACCACGCCCGGGGACCCGCAATTCATCGATAGAGGGCGTCGATGCTGTCGGCGAGGTTCTCGACGACGATCTTGCGGCGCAGTTTCATACTCGGCGTGAGATCACCGGCCTCGACGGACAGTTCGTGGTCGATGATGTCGAATCTCTTGATCTGTTCCCAGCGATCGAGTTGGGTGTTCAGGCGATCGACGTAGCCGGCGATCACCTCGTGGGTTCTTTCGTCCCGCGCGATGTCGGGGAGCGGTTTGCCCGCTAGACCGTGCTTACCGGCCCATTCGGTGATGCTCTGGGCGTCGAGGCCGACCAATGCGACACAATAGGGCCGCGTCTCTCCGTAGACGATGAATTCCGCCGCGTACGGACATATGCCTTTGAACGTGGCGGCGATCGCGGACGGCGCGACGTACTTGCCCTGTGAGGTCTTGAACAAGTCTTTCTTGCGGTCGGTGATGTGCAGGAATCCGTCTGCGTCGATCTCGCCGATGTCGCCGGTGTGGAACCAGCCGTCCGCGTCCAAAGCCTCGGCGGTGGCTTCGGGGCGGTCGTGATAACCACTCATCACACCGGGACTGCGCAGCAGGATCTCGCCGTCCTCGGCGATCTCGGCCTCGGTGCCGGGAAACGGCTTGCCCACGGTTCCGAACCGGTATGCACCCGGGCGATTGATGAACGAGGCGGCGGCGGTCTCGGTCAAACCGTACCCTTCGAGAACGACGAGGCCGATCGCGTCGAACCACTGCGCGACATCACGGTCCAAGGGGGCGGCCGCCGAAACGAAATACCGCAGCCGACCACCGAAGCGTGCGCGGATTTTCGAGAGCACCAGCTTGTCGGCGACTCTGTACCGCCACAAGACCGGCAACGACGGATCTTTGCCGGCCTGCCTCGCCCGCGAAACCTCCAGACCGACGCCGACCGCCCAATCGAAGACCTTCTTCTTGATCCCGCCTTCTTCGGCCATTGCGCTCTCGATCCTGGCATGCGCCTTCTCGAAGATGCGCGGGGCGGCCGCCACGATGGTGGGGTGCAATACCGCCAGGTTCTCCACGATCTTGTCCACCCGGCCGTCGATCGCCGTGGGAAAGCCGATCAGCGGCGCGAGCGCCAGCATCACCTTGCCGAACGCGTGGGACAGCGGCAGCCATAAGAAGTTCAGGTCGTCCGGGCGGAGAACGTTCACGGCATCGATCGCCGCGGCGCTGTACGTCCATGCGGAATGCGGCAGCCGAACCCCTTTCGGAGTGCCGGTCGTCCCGGAGGTGTACATGATGCTGCCCAGGTGCTCGGGCCGGATGCCGCGGATGCGATCGACCACCGCGCCGGGGGACGCGGCGAGCAGTCCGCGTCCGCGCTGCTCGAGCTCATCGAGCGTGATCACCCAGTTTCCGTCGCCTTCGCCGTCGAAGATCACCACCTGTCGCACGTCGGGCAACTCGGCACGGTGCTCGATCAGTTTGCCGACCTGCGACCGATCCTCGGCGAGGACGACACGGCTGCCCGAGTTGGCCACGATGAACGCGACGCCAGGGGCGTTGGTGGTGGGGTACACGGTGGTGGTGGCCGCACCAGCGCACATCACGGCGAAGTCGGCGAGCACCCATTCGTATCGCGTGGACGATATGAGGGCGACCCGGTCCTCGGCTCGAATTCCGAGCGCGATCAGCCCGGCGGCGATGATGTCGACGCGCTCACCGAACTGTTTCCAGGACACGCTCGCCCAGCGACCATCGGAAAGGAATCGGAATGCCTCCGTGGCGGGAGTCTCCGCGATGCGGTCGACCAGGAGCTGCGCAACCGAGGTTGCCCGGTGCTCGATCTTGCTGAGATCGGGAGGTTCCTCGGCATTCCAGAGGAACTTCATCGCCTCATTTTACAAACTCTTTCCGGGACCCAGAGCCGAGACTGCCTCCCGAACCTCTGATCGCGCAGCACCCGGCCGGGCGCGGCGACGCCGGGTCCGATGCCGTCGGCAATCGCGATTCGGGACCTTCGTCCCTCGCGGTGCACCGTCCAGCTCACGAGACTCGAAAACGGACGTCTCTATCCGACCGAACAGAGGTCTCGACAATGCCTGACGACCCCATGGTGATCGATCGTGCCGGTCTGGATCGTCTGGTGGACGTGCTGCGGGAGCGGGGATACCGCGTGATCGGGCCACAGGTGCGCGGTGGCGCGATCGTCCTGGACGAACTGGACTGCGGCGGGCGACTCCCCGCCGGGTGGGGTGTGGAAACCGCGCCCGGACGGTATCGGCTGCGTCGCCGCGACGACGTGGCGGTCTTCGCCCATTCGGCCGGACCCGGCTCCTGGAAACAGTTCCTGCATCCGCCGCGTCGCAAGATAGCCCAGTTGGGGCCGGACCTCGAGCCGGAACCCGTGGCGGACGCACCGGTCCGGTCCGCGTTCCTGGGCGTCCGCGGGTGCGACCTCACCTCGATCGCGATCCTCGGGCGCGTGCTCGGCGGCGGGACGTACTCCGATGCTTCGTTCGTCGACCGCAGGAAAGATCTCTTCATCGTCGCGGTGAACTGCACAGAACCCGGTGGGGTGTGTTTCTGCGCGTCGATGGGTACGGGCCCTGGGGTCTCGGCCGGATACGATCTGGCTCTCACCGAGCGAATCGATGTCGATGGCCACCGGTTCCTCGTCGACGTGGGCAGTGCGGACGGAGCCGAAATCCTCGCCGAGATCACCGCACGCAGTGCCGACGCCACGGAGGTCACCGACGCCCGTGCGGAGGTGTCCGCGGCGGCCGACCGGATGGGCCGGACGATGCCCGAGGTCGACATCCGCGCTCTGCTGCGCGACTCGCGGGAGTCCCCGCACTGGCAGGATGTCGCGAGTCGCTGCTTCACTTGCGGGAACTGCACCATGGTGTGTCCCACCTGTTTCTGCACCACCACCGAGGACGTCACCGATCTCACCGGAGACCACGCCGAACGCTGGGAGCACTGGTCGTCGTGCTTCGAACTGGACTTCTCCTACCTGCACGGCGGCAGCGTGCGGCAATCCGGCGAGAGCCGCTACCGGCAGTGGATCACCCACAAGCTCAGCACCTGGCACGACCAGTTCGGCAGTTCGGGGTGCGTCGGCTGCGGACGGTGCATCGCCTGGTGTCCCGCCGAGATCGATCTGACCGCCGAGGTGGCCCGGCTGGCCGAACTGGCCGAGGAAACCGACCATGCCGACCGGTGAGGAATTGTCCGGGTTCGGGCAGTTGGCGGCGCTGAGCGAGAACGAGCTGCGCACACTGGCCCGCGCCGGGCGTGACGTGGCCTTCCCCGTCGGCCACCGGATGATCACCGAAGGCGGGCAGGCCGACCGATGCTGGCTGATCGGACACGGCCGAATACTGCTGGACGCCCAGGTGCCGGGGCGCGGAGCCGTTGTCCTCCAGACACTCGGCGGCGGCGATCTGCTCGGCTGGTCCTGGCTCGTACCACCGTATCGGTGGCATTTCGGCGCGGTGACCGCCGAACCGGTCGAGGCCGTCGAATTCGACGCGCGAATATTGTCCGAACTGGCCGATCAGGACCCGCGATTCGGCCGCGCGCTGGCCATGATGCTCTTCGAGGCGCTGCTGGAACGACTACAGGCTACCCGGGCGCGGCTGCTCGACCTCTACCGCAACCCTACCGAAACGTGCGCCGCCGCCGCAGCGCGCGGCACGGCCGGACGAGGCGCCCGATGAGCGTCGACACGCAGACCCGCACGGTGCCGTACGGCGACACGATGCTGCCTTACCGCGTGATAGACCGTGTCATACAGACCCCGGACACCGTGACACTGCGCCTGGAGCCGGTGCGGGATGCCGCGCGACGTTTCGGGGCGGGGCAGTTCATGATGCTCTACAGCTTCGGTGTGGGCGAGATCGCGATCTCGATCAGCGGGAATCCCGCCGCCGACGACGGCATCCTCGAACACACAATCCGCGCGGTCGGAGCGGTCAGCGCGGCGTTGCACGACACCGAGATCGGCGGCCGGATCGGCGTCCGCGGTCCGTTCGGCACCGGGTGGGACCTGGCGTCAGCGATCGGAGGAGATCTGGTCATCGTGGGCGGCGGCGTCGGGCTCGCGCCGCTGCGATCAGCGGTGCTCACCGCGCTCGCCGCCCGGTCGGACTACCGGCGGATCGTGCTGATCAGCGGAGCCCGCACCCCGGCGGACATGTTGTTCCGTGACGACCAGCGACGGTGGCCGACGGCGGGTTCGGTCGAACTCGAGCAGACCGTCGATCGCCCCGCGCCGGGCTGGCGAGGCCGCGTCGGCTTCGTCACCGAGCCCCTGGCCCGCCTGACCGTGGACCCCGGCAACACCACGGCCCTCCTCTGCGGCCCGGAGACGATGATGCGCTTCTGTGCGCAGACTCTCCTGCGCAGAGGGATCTCCGCCGCCGACATCCAAGTGTCCTTGGAGCGCAACATGCAGTGCGGTGTCGCGCGATGCGGTCACTGCCAACTCGGCCCGCTGCTGTTGTGCCGGGACGGACCCGTGGTCGACTACGCGACCGCCGAGCCACTCCTGGCGGTGGGTGAACTATGACCGAGACACCGACCCTCGCGGTGTGGAAGTTCACTTCCTGTGATGGGTGCCAGCTCACCCTGCTCGACTGCGAGGACGAACTGCTCGCCCTGGCGAGCCGGGTGCGCATCATCCATTTCGTGGAAGCTTCCAGCACCATGGAGCCAGGCCCTTACGATGTGTCGCTGGTCGAGGGCTCGATCACGACCGAGGAACAGCGCCGCCGCATCGTGGAGATCCGCGAGCAGTCCAGGATTCTGGTGGCGATCGGGGCATGCGCTACTCATGGCGGGATCCAGGCGCTGCGCAATTTCGCTGACGTCACCGAGTTCACCTCGGTGGTGTACGCCAGCCCGGAGTACATCGCCACCTTGGGCGCCTCCACCCCGATCTCCGCGCACGTACCGGTGGACTTCGAGCTCCGTGGCTGCCCGATCGACCGGCGTCAGCTTCTCGACACCCTGTGCGCGTTCCTGGCCGGCCGCGCACCCGACATCCCGAACACCAGCGTGTGCACCGAGTGCAAACGCCGCGGCACCACCTGTGTGATGGTCGCCGAGGGAATTCCCTGCCTCGGCCCGGTCACGCAGGCGGGATGCGGCGCCCTGTGCCCGGCCTATCACCGCGGGTGTTTCGGTTGTTTCGGTCCGATGGCGAAACCCAATATCCACGCGCTACTTCCCATACTGCGCGTCAACGGCATGGAACCCGCCGACATCGACCGCGTTTTCGCCACTTACGCCGCAGCCGCTCCGGAGTTCGCGAACAGGGACGGCGATGATTCAGCGTAGGCAGCTGAAGGTCGGCTCGCTGGCTCGAGTCGAAGGAGAAGGCGCGCTGCGCGTCGTCATCGCGGACGGGCAGGTGGAAAGCGCCGAGCTGAACATCTATGAGCCACCGCGATTCTTCGAAGCATTTCTGCGCGGACGCGCCTACACCGAGCCCCCGGACATCACCTCCCGCATCTGCGGGATCTGCCCGGTCGCCTACCAGACCAGCGCATGCAACGCGCTCGAACAGCTTTGCGGCGTGGAGCTGGACCGCCCACTGGCCGACCTGCGCAGACTTCTGTATTGCGGCGAATGGATCTCCAGCCACGCCCTGCACATTCACCTACTGCACACTCCGGACTTCCTCGGCTACCCGGACGCCATCGCGCTCGCCACCGACCACCGCGAACTCGTCGAACAAGGACTGGCGACGAAGAAGGCGGGCAACGCGCTGCTGGAACTCCTCGGTGGCCGGGCCATCCATCCGGTCAACGTCCGGCTCGGCGGCTTCTACTCGGTCCCGGAACCAGCCGATTTCGGTCCCGTGATCGAGTTACTCCGCAACGCGCGCGACTGCGCGGAGCGAACGGGACGTCGAGCGGCTGCCTTCGAGTTTCCCGAGCTTGAACTAGATTCCGCCTTTCTCGCCGCCACGGTACCGGACCGATACGCCATCGACACCGGGACTGTGCACACCAGCACCGGGCTCCGGCTCTCCGCGGCGGAAGTTCCCGTGCACGTGCACGAGCACCAGGTACCGCACTCCACGGCCTTGCACGCCATGCTCGACGGCGAACCCTATCTCACCGGACCACTGGCCCGGTACACGCTCAACTACCACCAGCTGTCCCCGAGCGCCCGCCAGGTCGCGGCCGAGATCGGCCTCGGCACCGAATGCCGTAATCCGTTCCGCAGCATCCTGGTTCGCGTGGTCGAGGTCGTCTACGCCATCGAGGAGGCGCTGAGTCTCATCGCCGCCTACGAACGCCCCTCCCGTGCGGCGGTGCCCGTAGCGCCCCGCGCCGGAACCGGCCACGGGGTGAGCGAAGCCCCCCGTGGACTGCTCTACCACCGCTACGAGATCGACGATCGCGGCATCGTGCGCGCGGCCACGATCATCCCACCGACGTCCCAGAACCAAGCCGTCATGGAGGACGACCTGCGGCGCGCGGTCGCGGACAATCTCGATCTCGACGATGCCGCGCTCGCAGCGGTATGCGAGCGCGAGATCCGCAACTACGATCCGTGTATCTCCTGCTCGGCGCATTTCCTGGACATCGACGTGGTGCGCCGATGACCGAGCATTGGGCCGTGGTCATCGGCGTGGGCAACGCCTACCGCAGTGACGACGGAGTCGGTTCGGCCGTCGCACTCCAGATCGAAAGATTGGACATTCCAGGAGTTCTGGTAACCCTGTCGGACGGTGAACCCATGAGCGTCGCCGATCTCTGGGCCGGTATGGACCTCGCCGTGGTGATCGACGCTGTGCGCTGTGAGCCGTCGGCTCCCGGCCGGGTACGTCGCGGTGGTATCGATCTGCTCCGGCACACCCGCACCGTCGCGTCCTCTCACACGCTGGGGATCCAGGACGCGTTACCGTTGAGTCGCGCGATCGGCCGCGTGCCCGGCCGGATCGTCGTCATCGCGGTGGACGCGGCATGCCTGGACCTTGGGATCGGCTTGTCGGAGCCGGTCGCCGCCGCCGTTCCACACGCGGTCGAAGCCGTCCGCGCGGAACTGCGCAGAGCCGCGCCGGCGAATCACCCGCACCGGTAACTCGGATCAGTGTGCTGGGCGCCGGACCGACCTCGATTCGGCGATGCTCGGTCCGGTCGTCATCTCGAACGGACCACGATCATCGGCACGTCGATCGAGTGCAGCAGCGCATTGCTGGTCGACCCCAGTACCGTGCTCGCGAAGCCGCCTCGCCCGTGCGTGCCCACTACCACCAATTGCGCGGTCGCCGACGTGTCCAGCAGGGATCGCGCCGGGCGATCCGCGGTGACGATACGCCGCACGGGAACATCGGGGTAGCGTTCGCTCCAGCCGGCGAGGCTCTCCGCCAGCACCGCCTCCGCCGATTCGCGGGCTTCGTCCCATGCTCGGATCGGCACGTCGGGACCGCTGGTGTCGCTCCATGCGTGCAGCGCCACCAGCTCCACTTTCCGCCGCGATGCCTCCTCGAAGGCGAGTTCGACGGCGGGCACGCTGTTATCGGTGCCGTCGACGCCGACGAGCACGGGTTGACGGGCCGATACCGGGTCGATCGCCGACATTCCATGGATCACCGCGACCGGGCACAGCGCGTGATGAGTGGTCGCGGTACTCACCGAACCGAGCAGTCCGCGCTGGAACGCGCCGAGCCCGCGGCTACCGACCACCAGCATCCGTGCCTGCGCGGAGCGCTCGATGAGCAGCGGAATGACCAGTTCGAAGCTCACCTCGGTGGTGATCGCGGGCTCATCCCCGGGCGCGGCTGTGCGCGCGACCCGCGCGGCCTCGGCGAGGATGCGTTCGCCGTCCCTGCGCATCCACTCCAGGTCTGCCTCTCCCAGCGAGATACCCGGCCCGAAACCGGTCGGTATGGCCATGGACGTGATGATGCGCAGCGGGCAACGGTGCAAAGCCGCTTCGGCGGCCGCCCAGGCCACCGCTTGATACGAACTGGCCGAGCCGTCCACCGCCGCCAGGATCGACGAGTTCGGTGGGGCGAGGCGCGAGGACTCTTCAGTGGACATGCCGAGTTCCTTTCAGGGCCGGGTTCACTGCCTTACGCGGTGGCCGGGTGGCGGGCGGGAGATTCGTTCCGATATCGCCGCCCACCTCTTCCGACGACCGGCGCCATCAGCTTCGAGGATCGCGCTTCGGGCGGATCGTCGACAGAGACAAAGGTCATGCGTCGGACGGGACATCAGACCCCGCCTCGACCGCCGCGCGAAGCCGCCACCTCGATCGGCAGCGTGCGCGAACACGGCGCTGGCCGGTACTCGAGGTGAGCCAGGAAGACCACCGCCCGGCCCGCCATGGCGAAAGTCCCACGGGAATGGTCGATTCGCCTCTGTTGCCGTCTCTCTCCGCCGCCCTACCGTCGGAGACCTCACCCGGTAGAGCGCAGAGGAGAACATCGTCATGCGCGCGCGAATAGTCTACGAATCGATGTTCGGGAACACCGCCGCGATCGCGGAAGCCATCGCCCAGGGACTGCGTGAGCATGTCGAAGTGGAAGTCGTGAACGTGGTGGCGGCGGCGGAAGTGTGCGCGACGGTGAACCTGCTCGTGGTCGGCGGCCCTACTCACGCGTTCGGGCTCAGCCGCCCGCAGACCCGCCGCGACGCCGCCAAGCTCACCAATGCTCCGGTCGCGACCGCCATCGGTGTCCGGGAATGGCTCGCGGCCGCACTGCCGGTATCGGCCGGCCACCGCGCGCTGGCTTTCGGCACGAAAATCGCCGAACCGCCCTGGCTGGCGGGCTCGGCCGCACGCGGTATCGGGAAACGACTGTCCCGCTTGGGCTATTCGCTCGCCGATCAGCCGGTGGATTTCCTCGTCGCCGATACGACCGGCCCGCTCATACCGGGCGAGCTGGACCGCGCTCGGGTGTGGGCGGCCCGAATCGCCCACACCGAACTCGACCGAAGGATGCACCACACCTGACGGTGTGTCGATGCGATTCAGTGTTCGCGGTGACCATCCCGACTATTCACCCCGCGAGTCCGGGTACCGAGTCCATCAGCCGGACCGTCTCCCCTGGCGTCAGGCGTGTGGTCTGATCCCGGCAAGTGATCTCGATAGGCGGTGACGGGCCGGGATCGGAGCTGATCTCGACGCCTTCACCGCTGACCCGGACGGTCAGCCGATGACCGCGATAGATTACCGGGAAACACAGGGCGCCGAGGGACTCCGGCCAGTAAGGGCAGAACACCAGCCGGTCGCGGCGCAGCTCCATGCCGGTGAAGCACCGTTGCAGCAAGTCGACGCTGCCCGCCATCGCCGCGAGGTGAATTCCCTCCGCGGTGGTGCCGCCCTGGATATCGGCGACGTCGGAGCCGAGCACCTGATCGAAGAACTCCACGGCGCGATCCCGGTTGGCCCGCGCCAGCACCCACGCGTGCACCAGCGCGCTGAGTGTCGAGCCGTGCGACGTGCGCGACAGGTAGTAGTCGATGGTCCGCGGGATCATCTCGCCGGGCAGGTCGTATCCGAGATGGGCCAGCAGTTCTCGGAGTTCGTCGGCGGACAGCAAGTAGAAAAGCATCAGCACATCCGCCTGTTTGGCGGCCCGGTAGCGGTTGACGTCGTCGCCCTCGGCGTCGAGTATCCGGTCCAGCCGCTGGATGTTCCCGTAGCGCCGCCGGTAGTGGTCCCAATCCAGCTCGGCCAGTCGCTCGTATCCCTCGAACTGGCTGATCACTCCGTCATGGAACGGCATATACATCCGCCGAGCCACGACCGGCCAGTGCTCCGCTTCCGACGGCTGCACCGACAACTTCTCCAGCAACTCCGACCGCTCGCGCGGAGCCAGCAGGGCGAGCGCGTCGATCGCGCGCAGGATCACCCAAGCCGCCATCACGTTGGTGTAGGCGTTGTTGTCGATACCGGCCTCGGGCGCGTCCGGATAGCCGGAATGAAACTCGTCGGGGCCGATCACGCCGCGGATGGTGTAGCGGTCGCGCCCGGCGTCGTAGGCGGCCAGGCTTGACCAGAAACGGGCGATCTCCACCAGTAGCTCCGCGCCGCACTCGACGAGGAACTCACCGTCTGCGGTGGCTTGGTAGTACTGCCAGACGTTGTAGGCGATCGCGATACCGATGTGGTGGGCGCGGCGGCTCGGATCCGGATTCCACGCGCCGGACAGCGGATTCAAGTGCAGCCGCTGGCTCTCCTCGCGGCCGTCGCTGCCGGACTGCCACGGAAACATCGCACCTACCAGCCCCGCTTCCGCGGCTGCCCGCCGGGCCTCGGGCAGGCGGCGATAGCGGTAGCGCAACAGGGAGCGGGTCAAACCGGGGAAGCGCGGATTCAACACCGGGAAGACGAACAGCTCGTCCCAGAACACGTGCCCGCGATACGCCTCGCCGTGCAAGCCGCGCGCGGGCACACCCACATCCATGTCCGTCGTGTTCGGCGACAGCGTCTGCGCCAGATGCAGCAAGTGCAGACGCACGGTCCGCGTCGCGTCTCGCGCACCGTCCAGATCGATGCGCAGCCGCGCCCACAAGTGCTCCCACGCCACGACATGGCCCTCGAACAGATCCGCGTAACCGCCTGCGCCGGTGATCGTCCGGGCAGCTTCTTCCTCGGGACCCGCGGCCGCGTTGTCGCGGCCGGTGAACACCGCCACGATCTTCTCCACCGTCACCGGCTCGCCGGCTGCGATGTCGACGGTGTACTCGTGACCGATTGATCCGTCTCGATCGATCAGTTCCCTCGCAACGCAGGCCGGTTCCCCGCCGCGTCGCAGCGTGCTGCGCGTCGCGATCGCCACCGGTATGGCGGATGAGTTGGTCCGCACCGCGAGCAGCACCGAATCGCCGGACAGGGCTACCGCGTCCTCGACGGTCAGGTGCGTGCCGGAGAGGGCGCTGTAACGCTGCACCAGATGATTGCGTACCCTTCCTTCGATCGCCGAGCGGATTCGAACGGTGCCCGACCAATTCTCGGGGGTGATCGTCACTTCCAAGGCCCCCAGATGCGGGCAGTGCATGGCGACGAAGCGGCGTTGCGATACCACGGTGATCCGCCCCGAGACGTCGCGAAAGCGGAACCGGCGTACCAGTTCGGCGCGGCGCAGATCCAGTTCCTGGCGGTATGACACCAATTCGGCGGTATCGAGGTCGAACCAGTCGCCGCCATCGATCTGAAAGGTCACCGGAAGCCAGTTCGGCAGATTCACCAGACTCTCGTTGTCGATGACGTGCCCGGCGATCTCGTCGGAGAGCCGGTTGTACACCCCGGCGACATAAGTACCCGGATAGTGGACCGCCCCCGCGACGGTTTCCGGCGCAGCCCCACGGGTGGCGAAGTAGCCGTTTCCGAGCGTGCACAGCGCCTCGCGCAACTTCTCCTCGGTCGCGTCGTACCCGTCGAAGGTGAGCGTCCACGACTCCGGCACGACGGCATCCGGTTCGGCCCGCGACAATTCCGCCAGCCGTTCGAGAAAAGCGCGCACCTGTTGTGGTCCGCCGACCGAGTAGCGGGCAGCGGTGTGCCGGTCGCCGGTCTCTTCGGCGCGCACCACGATGGCGATGCCGTCGGCTTCGACGGCATCGAAGGCGTCCTCGTCGGTCAGGTCGTCGCCGAGATAGATCGGCAACACCGGGACGGTGAGACGATCGAGGATCCACCGCAACACACTACCCTTGTCCCAGTCCACATCCGGTCGCAATTCGGTGACCCGACGGCCGTGCGTCACACGCAGGCCCGCCGCGTGCCCGGCCTCGTGTACCGCGGCGATCACCCGCCCGACGTTCTCGGTCGCCACATTGCGGTGATGAACCGCGACCGCGAAGCGCTTGTGCTCGACCAGCGCTCCCGTGATGTCGGCCGATCTCCGGCGTAGTTCACCCGCGGCTTCGGCGAGGGCCCGCTCCGCTCCCGGCATGGCGTCGTGGACATGCCGGGTACCGTCGGGGGCCATCAGTTCGAAACCGTGGCTACCGGCATACCAGATGCCGTCGACACCGACGCGGTCGCGCAGGTCGTCCAGATCACGGCCGCTGATGACCGCGACCGGGCACTGCGTGGCAAGCGTCGTCAGCGCCGCGGCCACGCCGTCGACGGGTTCGGCGGCGGCGGGATCGGTGACGATCTCGGCCACCGTGCCATCGAAGTCCAGTACGACGGCCGGCTTCTCGCCACCCAGCAGATCCACGATGCGCGACCAGTACGCCATGGCGTCGGGGATTTCCGATATCCGCCGGAAGCCGCCACGCAACCGCACCTGCGCCAGGTCGGCGACGACGAAGTCCGCCCCATGCGCCAGGAGACGATCGACGCCCGCGTGCCGGTCGAGGCCGACAACCAGTGCGAAACCTCCACTGCGGCCGGCTGCCACCCCCGCCTCGGCGTCCTCGACGACCACCGTCCGGTCCGGTTCGGCACCGAGCCGCCTGGCTGCCTCGAGCAGCATCGACGGATCGGGCTTCCCCGGCAGGCCCAGCTTCTCGGCATCGATGCCGTCCACTCGCACGGTGAACAAGTCGGCGACGCCGGCTGCCGTGAGCACTTCGGCGCAGTTACGACTGGCGGAGAACACCCCGGTACGAATGCCCGCGTCGCCGAGGCGCCGCACCAGTGTGACGGTCGATTCGAATACCCGTACTCCCTCCCGCGCGACTTGCGCCAGAAAAAGGTGATCTTTCCGGTTGCCCAGCCCGCATACCGTCTCAGCCGTTTCCGGATCGGAGGGTCTTCCCCAGGGCAGTGCGATTCCACGTGCGGCGAGGAAATCGGCGACACCCCGATAACGCGGTTTGCCGTCCACGAAGCGTAGATAGTCGTCCTCGGTGAACGGTGAGCGGTCCTGTCCGGCGCCCGCGGGGCGTTGGTTCAGGAAGGAATCGAACAATTCCGTCCAAGCCGCGGCGTGCATCGATGCGCTATCGGTGACCACCCCGTCCATATCGAAGATCACCGCGTCGTGTCTGCGTGCGTCGATCGGCGGGTCCGCCGTGGCACCTTTTCCCACGCATCCAGCCTGGACGGACCGAAGCCTCCCGTCTAGGGGCCGAGGTCCCATGGCACTCGACCGACCGGGGACCACCTGCGACGAGATTCGGGACCTACGACTCCTCCGGACGCCACCTCTCGATCCCTACCGTGGCGGTATGAACGTGCCACCGTCCGGGGAAACCATCGAGAAGGCCGTATCGCTGGCCGGGCGGGCGCCGTCGCTGCACAACAGCCAACCCTGGCACTGGACATTCGACGGCCGAACCTTGCGTCTGTTCGCGGTACCCGAACGCATGCTTCCGGCGACGGACACCTCCGGCAGGCAAATGCTGATCAGCTGTGGAATCGCTCTGGATCATCTGCGCGCGGCGATGGCCGCGGCGGGCTGGCGCGTTCATGTTGCCCGCTTCCCCGATCCGAACCGCCGCCAACACCTGGCCAACATCACCTTCCAACCGGCTCCCATCATCACTGACGGCGACCGTGCTCGCGCCCACGCCATCCTGCGACGACACACCGACCGGCTGCCGTTGCAGGCGCCTGTCGGATGGCCCGACTTCGAAACCGTTCTACGCTCGACCTTCGATCCCTCCGACGCCACACTCGACGTGCTGGGTGACGACTGCCGCCCCGATCTCGCCCGCGCCTCGGAGATGAGCGCCGCGCTCCGCCGCTACGACGCCGGATACCACGCCGAATTGCAATGGTGGACCGGGCACACGATCGGCGACGCCGGTGTGCCCAGCGACGCGCTGATCTCCCAGGAGGAACGGCGGCGAGTCGGCGTGGGGCGTGAGTTCCCGACCACCACCACCGGCGACCGGCGCGGCGAGATCACCGAGGACCATTCGAGGATCCTGGTGCTTTCCACCGACGGCGACACACCCGCGGACCTGGTTCGCTGCGGTGAGGTGCTGTCGACCGTGTTACTGGAATGCACGCTCGCCGGCTTCGCGACCTGCCCGTTGACCCACCTGACCGAAGTGCCGAGCAGCCGTGCCGTGGTCCGGGAGTTGACCGGACACTCCGGCCTGCCCCAGGTGTTGGTCCGCGTCGGTATCGCACCCGAATCGCAGCCGAACGCTCCGGCGACTGCGCGCCGACCGCTCAGTGAGATCCTGGACATGCCCGAACCCGCCCGATAACCGGATCGAGTTCATCCACCGCCGTGCTCCATCCCATCCCGTTGGACCAATGTCGTCGCTGGGCACCGTGCGCCATGCGCACGCCTTGAATTCGACCCCGAGGTTTCTCGTCCGATGCCCTGGGTACAGCCGGCGTTGCCGAGTAGCGATCACGTGTTCGCAGTGAATGGAGGCCGGGTCAATACCCGACGTCGCGGCGCCGGAAACCGGCGACAGCGATCAGCAGCCCGGCCGAAGCGGTCAGGAGGATCACGACTATGGGCGTGGCGGTGACGGGGAGCAGCGGGGCTTTCGGAAGATGGGTGAACGGCGAGGCGTCGTCGAACCAGTCGGGCAGATCGAAAGCGGCCGTGAAGAGCAAGGCGACGGCGCAGTAGGCGAAGGCGGCCCAGGCCACCGCTACAGCCGCTCTCGGAGCCCAGCCGACGCCCAGCACCGCGACCGCGATCACCGACCAGACCGCTGGTAGGTACACCAACGCCACACCGGACATGCGCAGCGCCTGCCCGAAATCGGAGATCGTCAACCCATAGGTCAGACCGACGGCGAAACCGCCGACGGCCAGTATGAGTGCGCCGCCCCCCAAAGCGATGGCGAGATGGCTCGCCAGCCAGCGATACCGGCTGACCGGAGCGGCCAGCAGCGACTCGGCTCGTCCCGCGATCTCCTCCCCACGCGCGCGCAGCACACTGGCGACGCCGAACGCGGCGGTGAGCAGCGCGACGATCGACACCGTCAGGGACAGATACGAATTCACCGCGTCGGCCGCACCGCCGGGAAGGTAGGCGGCGATCTCGGGGTTGTCGGCGAGATAGTCCTCGATGCTCTCGGTGAACGAGCCGTAGGCGGCCCCCAGCGCGAATACGCCCAGGGCCCATCCGGCCAGCGAACCGCGCTGCAATCGCCAGGCCAGACCCAGCGGCGAGCCCAACGCCCAAGACGCCGTCGCGCGCCCTGTGCCGTAGGGAAGGAGCCCGGCGCCGAAGTCGCGTCGGTCCAGCAGAGCCAACGCCGAAGCGGTCAGCGCGACAGACGCGGCGGCGAACAACAGCACCGTCCACCAGCGGTCGCCGGCGTAGGGGTAGCTGCGCTGGGCCCACCCGATCGGCGATAACCAGGCGACTGCTCCGCTGCCCACATCGCCGATCGCCCGCGCCACGTAGGCGGCCGCCACAGCCAGCCCGACCGCCCCGTAGACGCTGCGCGGATTCTCGAAGATCTGCGCGGCGACGGCGGTGACAGCGGCGAACGTGACACCCACGCCACCGGTGACCACGCCCAGCAGCAGCGAGCCGCCCGCCGGAAGCCCGGTTGCGACGGCGGCGGCGAAGAGGACCAGAACGACGGCGATATCGGCCAGCCCCGCCAGTGTCAGCGCGGCGACGGCGGGTGCCCGGCGCCCCACCCGCGCCGAGCGGAGCAGTTCCGCTCGCCCGGTCTCCTCGTCCGAGCGAGTATGCCTGCCGACCAGGAACATGTTCATCAACGCGACCACGACCGCCAGATACGCGAGTATCTCGAACACGATCTCTCCGCCGATGGTCGTCAGCAATCGCGTGGGTCCGCCCATAGCGACGGCAGCCGCGCTGGCGCTCACCGTCTCGCGCAGCTGCGCGAGTTTCCGCGGTGTGTCATAGAAGCGCTGACTACCGACCGACTGGAAGGCGAGCAGCGCGGCGGCGCCGAGCAGCCAGCACGGTAGCGAGAACCGCTCGCGCCATAGCGCGAAGCGCAGCAGCGTACCTGTCCCGGCAAGCTCTCCTCGCGGTATCGGTCGCGAAATCAAAGTCGAGCTCACCGGTTCTCCTGCCCTGCAGGGGCCGAAGCGGCGCCGTAGTGGCGCAGGAAGATGTCCTCGAGTGTGGGCGGCGTGCTGGTGAGGCTGCGCACGCCGAGATCGGCGAGTACGCGCGTCACGGCGTCGAGGTGCGCGGTATCGACGTCGAACCTGGCCCGAGTACCGTCGCGGACGAGGTCGTGCACGCCCGTCACCGCGTCCAGAGCCGTCAAAGGCCGGATGGTCTCGACGGTGATCGTGGTGCGAGTCAGATGCCGCAGCTCGGACAGGGTGCCGCTCTCCACGGTGCGCCCACGCCGGATGATGCTCACCCGATCGCACAGTGCCTCCACCTCGGACAGGATGTGACTGGACAGCAGGACGGTCCTGCCCTCGTTCTTGGATTCCGCGATACAGCACTGGAATTCGGCTTCTTTGAGTGGATCGAGCCCAACGGTCGGTTCATCGAGCAACAGCAGTTCCGCGTCCGACGCCAGCGCCGCGACGAGCGCGACCTTCTGCCGGTTGCCCTTCGAGTAGGCACGCGCCTTCTGGTGCGGATCGAGATCGAAGCGCTCCAGCAATTCGGCGCGGCGGCGCTGGTCGATGCCGCCGCGCAGCCGGCCCATCAAGTCGATGACCTCGCCGCCGGTGATTCCGGGCCAGAGGAGGACTTCACCGGGCACGTAAGCCAATCGCGCGTGCAGGGCGACCGCGTCCGACCACGCATCACCGCCGAGCAGCCGCACCGTCCCGGAATCCGCACGCAGCAGGCCGAGAAGAATACGGATCGTCGTCGTCTTGCCCGAACCGTTCGGCCCCAGGAAGCCATGGATCTCACCGGTGCCCACGGTCAGATCCAGTCCGTCCAGCGCCGTTGCGGGACCGAACGATTTCCTCAGGCCGGCGATGGATATCGCAGACCCGGTCATCGCGGCGACCCCTCCCGCAACTGGGTAGCTCCAGGCCGGGCCACGTCGTCGACGTCGGCTGCGTGATCGCTGTCGCGCGGTTGTTGTCGGTACAGCTGCGCGATGTGCTCGTGGCGGCCGGGCCCGGTACCGGTGGTGGCGAGCGCCGCGGTGGCGGCGGCGATGCCCAGACGCACCGCCTCGGACAACTCGTACCCCCGAGCCAGGCCCACCACGACGCCCCCGACCATCGCATCGCCGGCCCCGATACCGCTGCGCACCCGCGCCTGGATCGGCGCGAACCATTCGTGCGATTCCCGAGTCACCACAAGCGCGCCCGCGGCGCCGAGGGACAGCAGCACCATCTCCGTCATTCCGGCGGTGATGAGGCTGCGGGCCTGCGCCAACTGTTCGGCGCGGTCGCTCAACGGATGCCCGGCGTAGTCGCCGAGTTCCCGCACGCTCGGCTTGATCAGGTGGACACCGCGGCGCACGCTGCGCAACGCGTTGCCTGAGGTATCCAGCACCATCCGCACACCGAGGTCGGCGACGAGATCGGTGAGGATCTGGTAGAAGTCCGCGGAAGCGCCCGGCGGGAGGGTGCCGCTGGCCACGAGATAGTCCGCGCCGAGCGCCGCACGTTCGACTGCGGCCAGGCAGCGGTGCTGTTCCGGATCGGTGAGCCGAGGGCCGGGAAAGACGAACCGATACTGCTCGCCGCCGGCGGTCTCGGTGACCGAGAGACTCTCCCGGGTGGATTCGGCTATCTGCACCGGTACCGGCGGCACTCCGGTGTCGCGCACCAGCTGTTCCAGCAGTCGGCCGTGCGGGCCGCCGGTGGGGAACACCGCTCTCACCTCGACACCGAGTTCCGCCACGGTACGCGCGACGTTGATGCCGCCGCCACCCGGGTCGTAACGCGGTGTCGCGCAACGCATCTTGTCCGTCGGTACCACCTTGTCCACCCGTGTCGCGAGATCGATCGCTGGGTTCATCGTCAATGTCACGATCCGGCTCACCGAAGCCTCCTCGCTGCCGCCCCATTCCCATTCCCGACGATTCGATCCCGTCCCGGACGCCTGCCGTCGGGTTACTCGTCGCGGCCCGGTACCGAATACTCTGCGCACTCATCGACGACCGGAGCAGAGTCGACCGCCCTTCGGACGCTGGGACCTAGGTCATCAGGCCGAACTCGGCACCGGATTGTCGACCGAGGGCGCCAGAGTGAACAGAGCTTCGTCTTCCTGCGCGAAATGCAGGGTGAGTACGGCGTCCAATCCATAGAGCGTGGCACGCAGATCATCGATCTGGTCCGCGCGGATTCCTTGTGGCGCGTCGTCGAGATGACGGCCGATGCGCCGGATGAGGCGTTCGATCTCGGTGTGCTCCCTACTCATGGTCACCATCGCCTCCGGATCGCGCAGATAGCCGGTCAACGCTGGATACAGTTCCGATTCCTCGGCGTGCTCATGCGGCAGTATGTCGTCCACCAGGAGTTCGAACGCGCGGCGGACCGCGGCGTCGGCGGTCGGCCCTGGACCGCTCGACAGTGCGTCGGCGGCCTGCCGCACGGACGCGCGTGCGGCCCGCAGTCTGCCGTGCTCACGCGCGAAACGGGTGACCAACGGCTCGATCGCCGCGGTCGGCCGACCGCGATGTACCCGCAGAGCGCGTAACGCGTTCAGGATCACCGCGACATCGATGCCCTCCTGCAAGAGCGCGCCTGCCGCGGGCATCAGCAGTCCGAACGCCGCGGCGATCATCGCCGCCAGTGACATCGCCATCCCGGCCGTCGCGCTCTGTACCGCCAAACGATGTGATCGCTGAGCGATCTCCACCGCGTCGGCGAGCCGGTCGATGCGGTCGTCCACGATCACCGCGTCGGCGGCCTGCACCGCCGCCGTCGACCCGCGCGAGCCGAGGGCGACGCCGACGTCGGCGGCCGCCAGCGCGGGCGCGTCGTTCACTCCGTCGCCGACCATCACCGTCACACCGTTGTGGCGTTCGGCCCCGATGGCCGCGATCTTGTCGGCGGGGTCGGCGTCCGCGACGACTTCGGTGAGACCGAGCAGGTGAGCGACCTCGGCCGCGTTGTCCACTCGGTCGCCGGTGAGCATGAGCAGTCGTCGAAGACCCGCCGAGCGCAGTCTGCGCATCGTTCGCTCCGCGTCGACGCGAATGCGGTCGCGCACCATCAGCGCGGCCATCGGCTGTTGATCGACGCACACCCACACCACGGCGGCCAGATCCAGCCGCGCCCGCCGCATCGCCGCCAGTGCCCACGGCGCCGGCTGCGCCTGCGCCGGAAGCCGGCCGACCCGCACCTCGCGGCCCTCGACCGTCCCGCTCGCCCCCTGCCCCGGTTCTTCCGACACCCCTTGCGCGACCGCCCGCTCTATACCGCGTTCCGCCGCCGCGGCGACCACCGCACGCGCGAGCACATGCGGCGAGAACTCTTCCACCGCCGCTGCCTGGCGTAGCACCTGCTCGGCGCGGACGCCGGGCGCGGTGACGATGTCGAGCACCTCCGGCCGTCCGACGGTCACGGTGCCGGTCTTGTCCATCGCCAGGCATCGCGCCTGCCCCAGAGTCTCCAACGCCGCACCGTCTTTCACCACCACACCGGCCCGCGCTGTCCGCGACATCCCGGCCGTGATCGCGACCGGCACCGCCAGCAGCAGCGGACAAGGGGTCGCCGTGACGACCACCGCGACCGCCCGTACCGGATCCCCCGTGAACAGCCAGGCGGCGCCCGCGACCGCGAGAGCCAGCGGTAGAAACCACACCGCGACGCGATCGGCGAGCCGCACGGTAGGAGCTGCCGCAGCGGCGGCCTGTCGCGCCAGTGTCACGATGCCGGCATAGGTGCTGGCCTCGACCGTCGCAGCGGCTCGGATGTCCACGGCTGTGCCCGCGTTGACCACACCGCTGCGCACCTCGGTATTCGCCCGTCGGACCACGGGTACCGACTCCCCCGTCAGCGCCGATTCGTCGAAGACTCCCGCGGTGCTGAGGACGCCGTCGACCGGCACCGTCTCACCGGGCAGTACCACCACGAGATCCCCGGGCGAAATCGCTGTCGCGGCGATGGTCTCGATGCCGTCGCGGCGACGGCGATGCGCCTGGGCCGGGGCTCGGCGCAACAAGGCGGACAGGTCGCGTCCGGCGCGGCGGCCCGCGTACGCCTCCAGCACCTGCCCCGTGGCCACCATGAGCGCGATCAGAGCACCGGCGAAGTACTCACCGACGACCACCGCGCCGACCAACGCCACCAAGGCGAGCAGGTCCGCGCCGTAGCGCCGTTTCAGGAGATCCGACAGCACCCATGCGGTCGCGGGAACGAGCGCGGCCACCGTGGCCACCAGCCACATCAGTTCAGCGACCTGCGCGCTCGACAGATATATCGCGAGGCCTGCGGTGACCAGCACAGCTATCACGCAGACCAACACGAGCGCACCGACCATCCGGCGACGCGCGGCACGCGATTCGCCGTCGGGCGTCGCAGCGGCGGCCGGTGCATCCGCGTGGTCAGGCAGACGCGGCATGAACTCTCCGATCATCTCGTGCCGGTGCTACGCCCGGCCGCCGTGAGCTACGGAAGGCGCCGCTCCGGCTCGGGCAATGTGACTCCAGTCTGTCCCCCTGCGGCGGATCACGGCAGGTCCACGGGTCGACGATCGTAGGGGAGATGGTCCCGGCCTGATCGGACGAACGACCTTCGCGCCCGGCGCTCACAGACGACATCGCACGGCACGGTATGCCAGGGCGGGGCAGGCCATTGGACCCTAGGCAGCGCAGGCCGGCCCCGGCCACCCTGTAGATCAACTCGTCTACCAGAGGGAGTCGTCATGCTCGATGCCTCGGCCCTGCGCACCGCCCTCCACGCCACCCACGAATCCTTCGCGCAGCTGCGCGAGACGCATACCGGGCTTGTGGTGCTGTGCGGAGACCGCGCCTACAAGGCCAAGAAGCCGGTCGTCACGGACTTCCTCGATTTCGGCACGCCCGAGAAGCGCGAGCGAGCCTGCGTTCGCGAGGTCGAGTTGAATCAGCGCCTGGCACCCGACGTCTATCTCGGCTTGGCCCACCTGACCGACCCCGAAGGCGGCGCCCCGGAACCCGTCATCGTGATGCGCCGGATGCCGGACGCACTGCGCTTGTCCACCATGCTCACCGACTCCGCCCGGCCGGCACCCGGTCTGTCCGCGCTGGCGGAGACTGTCGCGCGTTTCCACGCGGCGGCGCGGCGCGGCGCGGACATCGACCGCGCGGGCACACCGGCGCGGCTGCGACGACGCTGGGACACGCTGTTGCGGCCCCTGCGCGAACGCCCTCCAGCGGCGAGCGATCCAGCACTCCTCCCCTGCACCGAGCACTTGGCGATGCGCTTCATCGACGGCCGCACCCCCTTGCTGGCGCAGCGCATCGCCGAGGGCCGCGTCGTCGACGGCCACGGCGATCTGCTCGCGGAAGACATCTTCGTCCTGCCCGACGGCTTCCGCATCCTCGACTGCCTCGATTTCGACGACGAGTTGCGCTGCCTCGACGGCCTCGACGACGCCGCGTTCCTCGCGATGGACCTGGAATTCCTCGGGCATACGGAAGAATCCACCTTGTTCTTGAACGAATACCTGCGCGCGGCGGGCGATTCGCCTCCGCCATCGCTTCGGCATCATTACATCGCCTACCGGGCGACGGTCCGAGCGAAGACCGACAGCATCCGCGCCGAGCAAGGCGATCCGGAAGCCGCGGCACGCGCCGGGCGGCATCTCGCACTCGCCGTGGAGCACCTGGAACAGGGTGCCGTGCGTCTCGCGCTGGTCGGCGGCCTGCCCGGCACCGGGAAGTCCACCGTGGCGGCCCGTTTGTCAGCGGCGACCGGCGCCGTCGCGATCTCCAGCGACAGCGTCCGCGCCGGTCTGCGCGCCACGGGAGCCATCGAGGGCGCCGCGGGTGCATTCGGCGCGGGTGCCTATCGACGCACGGCGAAGGAAGTGGTGTACACGCGTATGCTGGCGCGGGCCAGAGACCTGCTCGAGCACGGCGTCTCGGTCGTCCTCGACGCCAGCTGGACCGACGCCGACCAGCGCACCCGCGCCGCCGCTGTGGCCGACGAGACACGCAGCGATCTGGTATCGCTGCGGTGCGCCTGTCCACGCGCCATCGCCGCCGAACGACTCCACGCCAGGCCCCGAGGTGACTCGGACGCGACTCCCGCTATAGCGGATGCCCTAGCGGCTGAGGCAACGCCGTGGCCCGAGGCCATCGAGCTCGACACCACCCGAGCGATCGAGCACTCGGTCGCCTTGGCGCTCAACGCCTGGCGCGGCGCGCCATATCCGGCCCCGGTCGCTGTCAGCCGTAGGTGAGCGAATTCAGCAGCAGGCGCCTGCTTGCCGGATGGTGAACCCCGTGGCGGCCCAGCTGCGCGCCGGCGGAGGACAAAGGACCTTCACATAAGGGTCTTCGTCACCGTCCGCCGACCGAACCGTATCCAGCAGACTGAGTGTTATGGATACCGCGGAGTCCGCTGGTCCGGCGACAATGCGCAGCATCTTCGCCGCGCGGCTCTCGCCCCAGCACACCCACATGTCACAGTCGGATCTGTTCTCCTGGAACATGGAGCGCGATCCGGTCCTGCGCTCGACGATCGTCTCGGTGCTGGTGCTCGACACCGAGCCGAATCAAGACCGCCTGCTGCGGACGATCGACCTCGGCACCCGGATCGTCCCCAGGCTGCGACACCTGCTCGTCGCCGCGCCGCTCGGCCTCGCCCCGCCACGGTGGGCGCTCGACCTGGATTTCGATCTGTCCTGGCACGTGCGACGATCCGTGTTACCGGAACCGGCGGACATGAGCGCGGTGCTCGAATTCGCGCGAACCGAGGCCATGACCGGGTTCGACCAGGCCCGCCCGCTGTGGCGCGCGACGGTGCTCTGCGGTTTGGACGGCACGCGATGCGCCTTGGTGCTGACGGTGCACCATAGTCTCACCGATGGCATCGGCGGCATCCAGATCGCCACGGCTCTGCTCGACTTCGATCGTATGGGCACCGACCATGGTCATCCGCCGGAGCCGAAGGCCGACTACCCGAACACGCTGCGCGACATCATGGCGTGGAACTTCGCCGTCGGCTCGGAACTCGTTGTGAGCGGCGTTCGTTCGACACCGCCGACGGTACGGCGAGTGCTGCGCGATCCGGTCCGGGCGGTGCGCGACGGCGCCGCTCTGGCTGGTTCGCTCGTCCGCTTGGCGCGGCCGATCACCACGACGCTGTCACCTGTGATGACCAGGCGGGGTCTCGGTCGGCGGGTCTCGGTGCTCGACGTGCCCCTCGAAGGACTGCGCGGCGCGGCGCGTGCCGCGGGCTGCACCTTGAACGACGCCTTCCTGACCGCCGTGATAATTGGATTGCGCACATATCACGCCAGGCACGGGGCTACGCTCGACCAGCTGCGGGTCACGATGCCGATCAGTCTGCGCACCCCCGGCGAGCCGCTCGGCGGCAACCGCATCACCCTCGCTCGTTTCGCCTTGCCGGCCGGCATCGCCGCGACCGCTGACCTCATGCGTGCCGTCGACTCCGCGGTTTCGGGTTGGCGGCGGGAACCGGCGATTCCGTTGTCCGGTGTCGTCGCGGCCACGCTGAACCGACTGCCCGCGAGGGTGCTCACCGAGATGCTCAAACACGTGGACTTCGTCGCCTCCAACGTCCCCGGCTCCCCGGTGCCGCTCTACATCGCCGGGGCGCGCATCGATCGCATGTACTCCTTCGGCCCCACCATCGGGACCGCCGTCAACGTGACGCTGACCTCGCACGCGGGAACCTGCAACATCGGAGTCAACGCCGACACCGCGGCCGTCCCCGACACCGAAACGCTGACCGAGTGTCTCGCCGAAGGCTTCGCCACCGTGCTCCGACTCGGCAGCGAGCACGCATCGGAAGCCGCGGGCGTAGCCCGGTCGTCGTACACACCCCGAACGACCGGTGTCTAGTGGGTCCGGTGACCACCGCGAAGCGCACGCTCGAGAGGTGGCTTCGATGAAATACGTGGCGGCGTCGCGGTGACCGGCCTGGTCGAAGCGGAGACCGGTCTGCGGATCGATCCCACCGAGCGGATCGATCTGCTGCTTCGCGATCTGCGTGGCAGCCGCCGCGGCCTAACCACGCGCGAGGCCGAACGGCGACTGATCCATTATGGGCCCAACATCCTGCGGCGACGCGGCCGCCGAAGCCCGCTGCGTGAGCTGGCACGCCAGTTCACCCACCCGCTGGCGCTGTTGCTGTGGGCGGCGGCCGTGCTCGCGGCGGCGGTCGGCATCGTCCCGGTCGCGATCGCGATCGTGGTCGTCATCATGATCAACGCGGGCTTCGCGTTCGCGCAGGAGCGGCACGCCGAGCAGGCGGTGGAGGCGCTGGCCGCCTTTCTGCCGCCGCGAGCGAAGGTCGTGCGGGACGGGCAGGTCGCCGAGGTGGGGGCGATCGGTGTCGTACCCGGCGATGTCCTGGTCATCGCGGAAGGTGACCGGATCTGTGCGGACGCACGGCTGCTCGACGGCGGCATCGAGCTGGATCTGTCCGAGCTGACCGGGGAATCGGTGCCGGCCTACCGCAGCGCCGACGCCGTCGACGCCGGAGTTCCGCTGGCGCAGGCCCGTGAACTGGTCTTCAGCGGCACCTCGTGCACCGAGGGTGAAGCTCGCGCGATCGTCTTCGCCACGGGCATGCACACCGAACTCGGACGCATCGCGGCGTTGTCCGAACGCGTCGAACGCGACGAGAGCCCTCTGGAACTTCAGGTGCGCCGCGTGGCCTGGTTGATCGCGCTGATCTCCGTGCTGCTCGCCGCGGCGTTCATTCCGGTCGCGATGCTCGGCGCCGGACTGTCCCCGGTCAATTCCGTGGTCTTCGCCGTGGGGCTCTTGGTGGGTAACGTCCCGGAGGGTCTGCTACCGGTGATCACCCTCGCGTTGGCGATCGGCGTGCGCGACCTGGCCCGCCGCGGGGCGGTGGTCAAGCGCCTCAGCGCTGTGGAAACCCTCGGCTCCACCGACGTGATCTGCACCGACAAGACCGGCACCCTCACCGAGAACCGCATGCGCGTCGTCGTGATCGATACCGCGACCGGGTCCCACACCCCTGAGGCCACCTCCGGAAAGCGCGACCCCACCTTGGCCCGGGTGACCGAAGCGATGGTCGCCTGCAACAATGCGCGTCGCACCGAAACCGGATCCCTCGTCGGTGATCCCACCGAACTTGCACTGCTGGCCGCGGCGTCAGCACTGGGCGAGCAGGTCCTCATCGAACTACGAGAGCGCTCCCGGCAGCGGCTGTTCCATTTCGACCCGATACGCAAAAGGATGTCGACCGTCGACGCGGACGAGACCGGTCGGCTGCGCGTGCACGTCAAAGGAGCCCCGGAGTCGCTGCTGCCGCTGTGCACCGCGGAACTCGGTTCCGACGGCCGCATCCGATCACTGAGCGAGCAACGCCGCGCGCAACTCGCCGAGCGCGTCGATTCCCGCGCCGAGCAGGGGCTGCGGATGCTGGCCGTCGCCGACCGCGATGTCGCCGCTCCCGCTGCGCCGCAAGACCGGGACCAAGCCGAGCGGGACCTGGTCCTGCTCGGCCTGGTTGCGATGGAGGACCCACCCCGGCCCGAGGTCGCCGACGCGGTAGGGCAGTGCCACACTGCGGGCATCCGGATCATCGTCATCACCGGCGACCACGGATTGACCGCGGCGGCGGTCGCCGGACAGATCGGTATCACCCGCGGACCGCCGACAGTGATCACCGGTGCCGAACTCGACCGGATGAGCGAGGACGACCTCGACCGGTTGCTGGCGGGACCGGCGGAACTCGTCTTCGCGCGGTCCTCACCCGAGGCCAAACTGCGCATCGCCGACGCGCTGCGCGCCGCAGGCCACGTCGTCGCCATGACCGGCGACGGCGTCAACGACGCGCCGGCACTACGCCGCGCGGACATCGGGGTGGCGATGGGCCGCTCCGGTACCGACGTGGCCCGCGAGGCCGCCACGATGGTGCTCACCGACGACAACTTCGCCACCATCACCGCCGCCATCCAGGCCGGTCGGCGGGTCTACGACAACATTCGCAAGTTCATCTGCTACATCTTCGCCCACACCACACCCGAGGTGACACCACTGCTGGTGTTCGCGCTCTCCGGTGGCGCGATCCCGCTGCCGCTGACCGTGATGCAACTGCTGGCCTTCGACATCGGCACCGAGACACTTCCGGCACTGGCGCTCGGACGAGAAGCGGCCGAACCCGGCCTGATGCGCCGGCCGCCCCGCAAGCGCAGCGAATCGGTGATCCGCACACCGATGCTGCTGCGCGCCTGGCTGTTCCTCGGAGTGATCGCGGCGGTGCTGGCCATGGGGGGCTTCTTCTTCGTGCTGCTGCGGGGTGGCTGGCACCTCGGAGATCCCACCGGCCCGGGAACGCCACTGCACCACACCTACCAGCAGGCGACCACGATGACCTTCTTCGGCATGGTCGCGGGTCAGATCGGCACCGCGTTCGCCGCGCGGACCGACCGCGCCTCGCTCCGCTCGATCGGCGTCCTGTCCAATCGCCTGCTGCTGTGGGGCATCGCCTTCGAACTCGCCCTCGCCGCGACGATCATCTACGTCCCCGTGCTGCAGAGCCTGCTCGGCACGGCCGCCCTGACCCCTGCCATGCTCGCTTTCACACTGCCCTACCCGTTCATCGTGTGGGGCGCCGACGAACTACGCCGCTGGCTGCTGCGCCGCCACCGGCGGTGACGATGGTCCCCCGGGCGGGGGCACGAGTCCTCTCATCGGAGACCGCGCCGGCGAGGAAGATTCTCGGCATGGACCAGGACAAACATCACGTCGCTGTCGTCTACGCGACCGAACAGGGATCGACCCGCGATATCGCCGAATTCATCGGCACCGAGCTGTCGGGCCGCGACGCCATCGTCGAACTCGCCGATATCGACCACGCGCCCGAGCTGTCCAACTTCGACACCCTCGTGCTCGGCAGCGCGGTGCACAACATGAAACTCCTCCCTTCCGTCGCCGACTACGTGCACGCCCACCAGGACGAGTTGGTGGAAAAGGACGTGTGGCTGTTCAGCGTCGGCCTCGCCCCGGCACTGCGCGGCCCGATCGGCAGCCGCCTCGGGCGATTGGTCCCGAAGAAGATCGCCGCACTGCGCGATTCGGTCAAGGCGCACGACTACCGCGCGTTCGCCGGACGGTACGACAGCGACGGCATCTCCCTACGGACCCGCATGCTCTACCGACTGCTCGGCAAAGGCCGCTACGGTGATCTGCGTGACTGGGCAGCGGTCCGCTCGTGGACCGACACCATCGCCCGCAGTCTGCGGCTGCCGTCGGCCCGTTCCACCACCATCACCCCATGACGAACGCGTCCGGCGACTCGGCCCCCACCGAGCCGGATGGCACCTGGTGATCCGGCTTGCGCGGCCGTGGTGGACGCGCATCACGTCGCCGGACCCACGCACGCACGTTGATATTCCGATTGATCGGAGCCGTTATGGGCGACTATGTGGCCGACCTCGCCGATCTGCGGCTGGCGGACGCCGACCGCGCAGGAGGCAAAGGCGCGAATCTCGGTGAGCTGGTGGCGGCACATCTGCCGGTGCCGCCGGGGTACGTGATCCTCAAATCGTGTTACGAGCAGGTGATCATCCACGGACCGCACGGCGCCGAACTCGACGCCTTGCACGACGAGGCGCTGCGAGCCGCCGCGCAGAGCGCTCGCTCCGACGACGCGGAACTCGACGACCTGTGCGCCCGGATGCGCAAGCTCGTGCACCAGACCCCGATGGCGGCAGCCGTGCGCGACGCCGTGCTGGCCGCCTACCACCGGCTCGGCGAATCCGTTCCGGTCGCGGTGCGCTCGTCCGCGGTCGGCGAGGACAGTGCGACCGCCTCCTTCGCGGGAATGAACCTGTCGCGCACCAATATCCACGGTGACGACCGGCTCATGGAGGCGGTCGTCGACTGCTGGGCATCCCTGTTCACCCCGCGCGTACTCACCTATCGCGCCCGCCGTGAGATGCACGAGCGTCCGGATATCGCGGTGGTGGTGCAGCGCATGGTCGCCGCGCGCAGGTCGGGCGTGGCGTTCACCGCGGACCCGGCGACCGGCCGCCGCGATCGCGTGGTGATCGAGGCGGCGCGCGGGCAAGGCGAGGTGGTGGTCTCCGGCGCCACCGAGCCCGACACCTACATGCTCGACGCCAAGGGGCCCACTCTGATCGCCGCTCGCGCGGGCCACCAGGAATACGCCATCGTGCCCGGACCCGACGGCGACCAGCGGATCCGGCTGAGCGACGACCAAGCGGCGGGCCAAGTGCTCAGCGAGGACGAAGCCATGTCGGTGACCCGAACGGCTCTACAGGTACAGCAGTTGCACGGGGGCCGCCCGCAGGATGTCGAATGGGCCTTCGACGACGAGCGCCTGTGGCTGGTGCAGGCCCGGCCCATCACCACGCTGGCCGCGCGACCCGAGGGAAAGCCCGAGGCGCGTGCGGCGGCCACGGCTGAGGTTCTACTGCGCGGCCTCGCCGCCGCACCGGGGCGAGCCAGCGGCGCCGTACGCATCCTGCGGTCGCCGTCGGAGGGCTCGACACTGCGCGCCGGCGAGGTCCTCGTCGCGACCATGACCAACCCCGACTGGCTGCCCACCATCTCGCGAGCATCCGCCCTGGTCACCGACAGCGGCGGAATGACATGCCACGCCGCGATCGTGGCACGCGAACTGGGCGTGCCATGCGTGGTCGGCACCCGCACGGCGACCACAACGCTGACCGAGGGCGCCGTCGTGACCGTCGACGGCTCCGCGGGCCAGATCCGGGCGGGGCGCTCGCAGCCGGCACAGACCGAACCTCGCCCGTCGGCGCCGACCGCCGCGACGGAACCGACCGCGACCCGCATCTACGTCAATCTCGCGCTACCGGATGCCGCCGAACGCGTCGCGGCCACCGACGTCGACGGCGTCGGATTGCTGCGCGCGGAAACGCTGATCACGCAGGCGCTCGACGGACGTCATCCCCGGGATCTGATAGCTAGGGGTGAGAAGGAACTTTTCGTCGAACGTCTGTCGGAGCCCTTGCACCGGATCGCTATGGCGTTCGCCCCCCGGCCGGTGATCTACCGGGCGACCGATCTACGCAGCAACGAATTCCGTGATCTCGCCGGTGGAGCAGTCTACGAACCGGACGAGCGCAATCCGATGATCGGGTACCGCGGCTGTTATCGCTACATCCGCGAACCGGAGGTGTTCGCGCTCGAACTCACCGCGCTCGCTCTTGTCCGCGAGAAGACGCCGAATCTGCACCTGATGATCCCGTTCGTGCGCACCCGATGGGAACTGGCGGCCTGCCTCGACCTCATCGACGGCAGTCCGCTGGGCCACCAACGCGGATTGCACCGCTGGGTGATGGCGGAAGTCCCCTCGGTGGTGCACTGGCTGCCCGAATACGTCGGTCTGGGCATCGACGGCGTCTCCATCGGCAGCAACGACCTCACGCAGTTGATGCTCGGCGTCGACCGTGACTCCAGCACATGCGCCGAGTTGTTCGACGAATCCGACCCCGCCGTGCTCGACGCTATCGGCAAGATCGTCCAAACGGCGCGGCGGCTGAAGATCACGGCCTCGCTGTGCGGGCAGGCCCCCTCGACACGCCCCGAATTCGCCGAACACCTGGTACGAATGGGCATCACCTCGATATCGGTGACGCCGGATGCCGTTCCCGCGGCTCGTCGGGCGATCGCCTCCGCCGAGCGGCGAGTTCTGCTCGAACGGGCGCTCGCCACGCGGGAGGCTCGTCCTCACAACCCCCGTCACCGCTGACGCACGACGATGATCGGGCACTCCACCGAATGCAGCAACGCCGCGCTGGTGGAACCGAGCAGCATACCGGTGAACCCACCGCGGCCATGGCTACCCACCACGAGCAGCTGAGCCTCGTCCGATTGATCGAGCAGGGACCTAACCGGCCGGTCACGGACCAGGACACGTCGCACGGCGACATCCGGGTACCGTTCGCCGCATCCGGCGAGATTCTCCGCCAGCAACGCGTCCTCGCGTTCCCGCACAGCGTCCCACCCTGGCACGAGGTCGATGCCACTCGAATCGCTCCACGCGTGCAGCGCGATCAGACCGACCTTGCGTCGCGATGCCTCATCGAAGGCGAGTTCGACGGCGGGCACGCTGTTGGTGGTCCCGTCCACCCCCACCAGAACGGGTTTGCCCGAGGAAAAGGCATCGGTCGCCGACGTCGAGCGCACGACCGCGACCGGACAGTGCGCGTGCCGGGTCATCGCCGTACTCACCGACCCGAGCAACTCACGCCGGAACGCACCGAGGCCGCGGCTGCCGACGACCAGCATCCGCGCGCTCCGGGACCGGTCGATCAAGTCGGGGATGATCGGTGCGACGGTCAACTCGGTGCTGATCGTCAGCGCCTCGCCCGCCGCGGTCGTCCTGGCTACGCGAGCGGCTTCCGTGAGCACCCTTTCGCCGTCCTTGCGCAGCCACTCCACATCGGCTTCGGTGAGCGTGGCCCCCGGACCGTATCCCGGCCGCACAGGGACGGAGGTGACGATGTGCAGCCGGGCGCGATGCAGGGCGGCGTCGGCCGCCGCCCACGCCGCCGCGTGGTATGAGGTGGCCGAACCGTCGACAGCCACCACGAGCGGCGGGTCGATCGGACCGGCGGTTTCCGTCGAGTGCTCCGTCATCGCGTTCTCCTCGGTCCCAGGTCGGACGTGCCGCATCCGTGGCGATCGGTTCCTCCGATCATGTCTCCGGCGAACCCAGCGGCTGCACCACCTCGGCGAGCGGGCGGCGTGGCGTGGGCGGAACCGGGTCGGCGCTGGTGACCGCGTAACCGGCACGGATGATGATCTGCGGATATCCGGCGTCGTCCAGAACCTCGGCGCGAATGCGTCTCCTCGTGTCGGCCAACTCCATCGGCTCGCTCAGCGGACAGGTCGCAAGGCCGAGTGCCGTGGCGGTCAAAAGCACCGCGCTCGCGGCCTCCCCGGCGCGCAGCTGGGACAATCGGTCGTCACTGGTGGTGCTCAGCAGCAGCATCCGATCGGCGGCATCGATGTCGCGCACCACAGCCTGTGGCAATCCCGGGTTCGAGAAGGGACGCACCGTGGGATCGGCTTCGGTCAACACCGCGTTGCGCGCGGGCACCCCTTGCGGCGCCGCGTGCCTGCCGCTCCACTGCGCCAACTCGGCGCCATAGGAGACGTCACGGGCGTGTTGCCAGGCCGCTTGTTCGAACGCGCGCAGCAACTGGGTCCGCGCCGGTTCGGCGTCGACATCGTGCACGAGTACCCCGGTGGCCAGTCCGGCGTCGATCATGGCCGCGATATGCGCCGCCGGTACCTCCCACGAGCTGAAGCGGCGGCGATCCGTGCCGCGCCTGCTGATGGCGCGGGCCAACTCGACGTCCTCGGGACCGCAAGTGGTGCGACGGAACTCGATCGACGCGAGGTGTTCGGGCGCGGCCGGATTCGGTAGCCGATGGATCATCGTCTCCCAACCCTCCGCACGAGCGGCGACTCGGAAATGATGCAAGGCCGCACCACAACTGAGCAGCAGATCGCGTCCGTCGGGATCGGTGTGCGGCAGTCTCCGGCTGTCGTCGGCGTACAGATGCACCGACTCGTGTCCGACCCTCCACAGCCACGGCTGGGTGTTGTGCACCGATGGCGCCCGAGACGCCAGCGCCAACGCGGATCGGAGTGTCTCGGGGTCTGGGTGTGTTCGCGGCATCGCTCGCCCTCTCATCGGGAGCCGTCCGGCAGGCCCGGAACCTGCTCGGCGGTGCGCCACCGCCGAGCAGGCTGGTTCGCGGCAGCGGATTCGTCCAGCGCTGCGGGCAACCATGAGGGTCGATCACCGTTCGGCCGTGCTGTCCGTTTTTGTCGGCTGTGATTCAGCATCGCGCGAACCAGCAGCACAGGTGACGGGCCGAAGGTCATCGAATATCAGGTCCTCTGACCACGATCGGCCCGGCGGTGTATCGGCATCGTGTGTCCTGGGGAACGGCCGGAACCGGCCCTCGGCGAACCCGAGATTCGGCCGGTCACGGCCCGGTCGGAGCACACTCTCGACGAAGGTCATCGGACGTTCCCGCGGGGCCATCGGACCCTAGACCGCTCGACGACATCGGGACGACCCTGGTGTCGCATCGATGCCGGGATGCGCCGGCCGAGGCAGGAAAGGGCGAACAGATGTCTACCAGCAGCAATCCTCCCGTCCTCGTCGGCGTCGACGGCTCGCCTGTCGCGCTTGCGGCGCTACGCTGGGCAGCTGTCGACGCTGCCCGGCACAACGTACCGCTGCACCTCGTCTACGCGATCGGCGTTCTCGGTGTATTCGGATCGGGCTTCGAGCTGGAACAGTTCGACTTCGACGGTTATCGGCGAGGCGGGCTGGAAGCGCTCGAAACCGCCCGCGCGACCGCCGTGTCCGAATCCGCGTCGATCGCCGAACTCGAGATCACCACCGAACTGGTGGACGCGCCTCCGATCCCGCTGCTGCGCGATCGGTCGAAGACCGCGCGACTGCTCGTGCTCGGCACCCACGGGCTCGGCACCGTCAACCGCAGGCTCCTGGGCTCGGTGAGCACCGCACTGGCGCGGCACGCCGCATGCCCAGTCGCGGTGATTCCGGAAACAATCGCGCCGCCCGACGGGCCGGTGGTGGTCGGCGTCGACGGCTCACGCAGCAGCGCGCACGCCGTCGAGATCGCTTTCGACGAGGCCGCTTTCCGCGGTGCCGAACTCGTCGCGGTGCACACTTGGTCGGATTTCCTGCACTTCGGATCATCCGAACAGAGGCAGGAGGAGGGTGAAGAACTGCTCTCGCGGAGTATCGCCGGATTCGGTGAAAAGTATCCGGAGGTCCCGGTGCACCGCATCGTGACCGTGGACCGACCCGCAGAGCGGCTTCTCATGGTCGGCGAGAAAGCTCAGCTGATCGTCGTCGGCAGCCACGGTCGCGGTGGTTTCCCCGGGATGACGCTCGGCTCCGTCGGTCAAGCCGTCCTGCACGCGGCCGACGTTCCCGTGATCATCGCCAGATCGGCGAGTTGACGAAGACGGAGCCGGGGCGAGCCACTCTGCGGCCAGCCCATCGGTCCCAGGAACACCCTGGTCGGCAACTCGTGGGCGATCCGGGTGTCAGAGCGGAATGTCGCCGTGCTTCTTCGGGGGCATGGCGACCATCTTGCGCTCGAGCAGTCGCAGGGCGGAGACGATCTGGTCGCGGGTGTGCGAGGGCGGAATGACCCGCGTCCACGTAGCCGCGCTCGGCGGCGACGTACGGGTTCACGAGCGTGTCCTCGTACTCGTTCTGGAGCGCGAGCCGCAGCGCATCGACGTCCGCGCCGTCTTCGGCGGCCTGCTGCAGCTGCTTGCGAGGTCTTCTTCGGTGAGCGAGTCCTCGATCGGGTCGGTGGCCGGGAACCGCGGCGCCTCGGCCCGGTTGTTGCTGGGCAGGTAGGACAGCAGGTCCTTGACGTGATCCAGGGCGTCTTACTCGCCGGAGGCGACGTAGTGCTCCACGCCGGACCGATGAGTTCCGAGCGCGTAGGAGGTCTACCCGGTCATGAGGAAACTGATCTACGGCTTCGGCGTGTCCCTGGACGGCTACATCAACGACCGGGACGGCAGCATCGACTGGACCGACCCGGACGAGGAACTGCACCAGTTCCACAACGACCGCTACCGCGAGATCGAGATCTCGCTGCACGGCCGTCGCCTGTACGAGCTGATGGCCGAGTACTGGCCGCACGTGCCCGAGGACGCGCCGCGCATCGAGCGCGAGTTCGGCAGGCTCTGGATGGACAAGCCGAAGGTCGTCTTCTCCCGCACGCTCACCGATGTCCACTGGAACAGCACGCTGGTCAGCGAGAACGCGGTCGAGGAAGTCCGCAGGCTCAAGGCTGGAGGCGATGGCGTCATGGAGGTCGGTGGCGCGAGCCTGGCGGCCTCGCTGATGCCACACGGGCTGATCGACGAGTACCAGCTGTTCGTCTTGCCCGTGGCGCTCGGCGGCGGCACACCGATGTTCCCGTCGCTGGACACGCGCATCCGGCTCCGACTGGTCGAGACGAGGCACTTCGACACCGCGGTGATGCTGCGCTACCTCGCTGAGTGAGGTTCGTTCGACCGCAGCAGCTCTCGCTGTGCAAGCGAGTCGGCTCGGTGGGCCCACGGGCTCCGCAAAATCCGTTGGCGAGCCACCGAGACCCTGCTAGCCTTCCGGAAGCCGTGCCAGAGAACGAGGAGGTGGTACCCGTGAACACAGTATTCACATGGGTGCTCCCCTCTGGGGTCACGGTCGGGCGATAGGTCGTCCGGGAGCGCCGCTCGAGAGCACTCCCGAAAGGCACGACCATGCACTTCACTTCCGAACAGCGCTTCGACGACGGCGTCCTCGAACGCGAATTCACCCTCGGCGAGATTCCCGGCATCCTGTGGACGCCTGGATCCGCATCCGCACCGGCGCCGCTGATCCTGATCGGCCACCCCGGCGGACTGCGTCAGATGTATCCGCGACTGGTGGCCCGTGCCAGGCACTCCGCGGCGGAGGGCTTCGCCGCGGCCACCATCGAGCTCCCCGGCAGCGGTGACCGGCCCCGGTCGGCCGCCGCCGAGCAGGCCCGCGCCGACCTGCGTAGGGCGGTGGAGGCGGGCGGACCGGTCGACGACGAGATCGTCGACCGGCTCGTCCTCCCACTGGTCGAAAAGGCGGTTCCGGAATGGCGGGCCGCCCTGGACGCCCTCCTTTCGCTGCCCGAGATCGGCGGCCCGGTCGGGTATTCGGGAGGGGTGATCTCCATCGGCATCCGGCTGGCGGTGGTCGAGCCGCGAATCTCGGCCGCCGTCCTGTTCGCCGGCAGTTTCGTGCCCCGCAGCATGTTCGAGGAAGCCCGGCAGATCACCATTCCGCTGCACGTCCTGCTGCAGTGGGACGACGAAGGAAACGACCGGCAGATGGCCCTTGACCTGTTCGACGCCTTCGGCTCGAAGGAGAAGACGCTGCACGCCAATATGGGCGGGCACACCGGCGTCCCGCAGTTCGAGGGGGACAACGCAAACCGGTTCTTCGCCCGGCACCTGAGGTGAGACCGGACCGTCAGGCCGCCCAGCAGACGATAGGAGCTGTCGGCCTGGCGCCGCTCATCTAGGGCAGGTCCCCGGCTCTTCTCGATGGCGGTGGCCGACAGATGCACAGCCGGCCCCGACCGCGCCAGTACCGGTCATCAGCGGTACCGGCCGGTCGGGGCGCGCTGCACAGGTATCGGCGTCGGGACGGTCCAGCCGATGGGGTCGTATGTTCAACGGTCGACGACGTGACCGGGAGACGAGTACCGCGGACAACGATTCATGGTGTTCGCAGCAGTGTGCGCCTCGATCTCGACCGCACCGATGAACTCCGGGTGGATTCGTCGTCGATGTCTTTGGATGGGCCGAATGATCTCATGGCCTCCCATGGGGGCCTGCAGGTGATCGCGCAGAAACGGAGAGGAATCCAAGCATGACGAGACCGTTTCGATTCGGGGTCGTTGCCCCGTTCAGAACCGACCTGCCGACGTGGCCGGCCCGCGTGCGTCGCATCGCCGACAGCGGCTACTCGACACTGTTGATGCCCGACGTCCCGCAATGGCAACCGGCACCCGGCCCCGCGCTGGCCACCGCCGCGGCCCTTACCGACCTGCGCGTGGGCACCTGGGTTTACGCCTCCCCGCTACGCCCGGCCTGGATGACGGCGTGGGAGGCCCACTCGCTGTCCGAGCTCACCGGCGGCCGCTTCGAGCTGGGCATCGGCACCGGCAGACCAGGGATCGAAAACGAACTCCGGGAGAGAGGACTGCCAGCCGTCCCGCCGAACGAGCGGCTGGCCCAAGTGCGTGAGACCATCATGGCGCTGCGAGACCTCGACGGCCCCGACTGTCACACGCCCGTCGTGATGGCCGTACGCGGTCCGAAAGCCCGTGCATTGGCAGCCGAGGTCGCGGACACCGTCACCTTCGCACTGATGCCGGATGAGTCCCGGGCCGAAGTCACACGGCTGGCACACGACGTCCGCGCGCTCGCAGACCTCGAACTCGCCCTGCACGTGCCGATCATCGGCGACACGGTCGCGCCGTTCATGGCGCCTCCCGACACCGATCCTGCCGCCCTTCCACCGGACTCGCTGGCCGTGCTTCCGGCGGACCCGGCGGCCGCCGCCGAGGAAATCCAGCGGCGACGGGAGGAGATCGGCTTCTCCTATTTCGTCTTCGGCGCCGACTCCGCCGAGAAGTTCGCTCCGCTCGTCGCCGAACTCGCCGGGCGTTAGTCGGGCGAGGAATGACTCCCGAGATCGACCACACCGCAGTCGCGGCCGTATCGAGTGTGTTCTGTAGGGTGGCGATCCAATGGTGACCGAAGCCGGGGGATGTGATGGCACGCAGACGTTTACGACGATTCGCGATCATCACGACGGTGGCGTGGGCGGCCGCCATGGTCCCAGCGGCGCCGGGCGGGGCCGCCCCTGGTTTGGTCTCAGCCGACGCTGTGGTCGTGTCTGTGCCTGCACCTACCGGCGGCAACCCTGTCGGCGTGGCCGAGCTTCATCTCACCGACCCCGGCCGGTCCGACCCGTGGGACGAAGGCCGCCGGGAGGTCCTGGTTCAGATCTGGTATCCGGCACAGGACTCGGGTACTTCCGCGACGGCGGCCTGGATGTCACCTGGCGGGCGGGAGGAACAAGCCGACTACCTCGCCGAACTCGGCGTCCCACGACAACGCTGGTCGCTGGGCGCGAGTCACAGCTACCCGGATCGACCGGCACGCGAAGGAGCCGGCAGGTTCCCGATCCTGTTGAACTCCCCTGGAATGGGCGATGCCACTGGCTGGAGTACCGCCCAGGCCGAGGACCTGGCCAGCCACGGGTATGTCGTGGTCGCGATCAACCATACGCACGAGGCGTTCTCCGTCCATTTCCCCGACGGGCGGGTCGAACATACAGTTGTCCCGCTGGATTCGCCGCTAGAGGTTCTGCGGGATGTCCTGCTTCCGACGCGGGTGGCTGACACCCGCTTCGTGCTCGATGAACTCTCGGCGGCCGCCACCGGACAGGGATCGCGGGCCGGTGGGCCCCTGCCTACCGGATTGGCCGAGCGCATGGACATGACAAAGGTAGGGATGTTCGGGCATTCGCTCGGTGGCTCGACCACGGTGCAGGCTTTAGCCGACGAACCCAGAATCCGCGCCGGCATCAATTTGGATGGACCGATCCTGGGATCGGTCGCCGCGGAAGGGACCGACAAGCCCCTGCTCATGCTCGCCGGTGGCGCCTCTCCCTGGTACGGCCATCCGGGCTGGGAGCCGTACTGGCGCAACAACACCGGCGTGAAGCTGCCCCTTCAGGTGTCGGGCACCGAGCACATGTCGTTCTGCGACCAGCAGACGATCCTGCCGCAACTGACCGCTGCCGGGCTGCTCTCGGCAGAAACAACGACGAAAGCAGTCGGCAAGATCGACTCCCAGCGGTCGATCGACTTGCAACGGATCTATCTGCGGACCTTCTTCGACGCAGTCTTCGGCCAGAACAACGTCAGCGTCGTCGACGCGATCACCGCCCTGGCCCAACCCGAAGTCCTCCCCCACCTGTAGCGGCCGCGTCCCAGCGAACCAGGAGCTGTCGACGCGGACGCGGATGCCATCGGTGCCGCGCAGCGATCGGCGAACCTCAGTCGGTGACCACTTTGATGATTGTTCTGCCTCGAGTGCGGCCATCGGGGCTGAAGGCTTTGGGGGCCTCGGTCAGGGAGCGGACTGTGGTGACGAGAGGGACGAGCCTGCCCTGGTGGAGGCGGGTGGCCAGTTGGGCGAGTTGGTCGCGGTTGGGTTCCACGACGAAGAAGATGGCTCGGCCGTCCTGGGGGTGGATGGTGGGTGGACCGGCGATGGTGACGAGGGTGCCGCCAGGGCGTAGGAGCGCGGTGGACCGGTCGCGGATGTCACCGCCGATCACGTCGAGTACCACGTCGACCGCGCCGGCGTCCTCCCAGGCTCCGCCGTCCAGGTCGATGAACTCGTGGACACCCAGATCGCGGGCCGTGCCCTCGTCGGAGGCTCGGCCGGTGCCGATGATGCGGGCTCCTGCCTCATGGGCCAGTTGTGCGGCGACGGAGCCGACTGCGCCGCCGACTCCGTGGATGAGGACCGTTTGGCCTGCTTTCAGGTGAGCGTGGTCGAACAGGGCCTGCCAAGCCGTCAAGCCGGAGATCGGTAGAGCGGCCGCGGCGACGTGGTCGACGTCGGCCGGGAGCGGGGCCAGGTTGCGGGCCTCCACGGCGGTGCACTCCGCGAGCGCACCGTCGCGGGCCCAGTCGGTCACGCCGAAGACGCGCTGCCCTACCGTGAGACCAGTGGTTCCGTAGCCGAGCTCGGCGACGACGCCTGAGAGTTCGTGACCGGGGACGCTGGGGGTGCGGTCGCGGCCGGCGCGGTCGGTCCACGTGCCCGGCCAGTCCAGCTCGCCGCGGGTGAAGCCGGCCGCGTGGACTCGCACGATGACATCGTTCTCGGCGGCGTGAGGGTGGGGCAGATCGGTCAGGGTCAATCCGGCGACGCCGGCTTCGCGGTCGCGGACTGTGATGGCTCGCATGGCGATCCTTCCGGGAGTCGTAGGACTGATCGGTTTCGACGGTACGCACTCCGGTCCGCCGGCGGCGGGCCACTGGCGGGACTCTCTGGGTCGGCAATGAATGTCCACGCCCGTGCCGTCGCAACGGACCAGGGCCTCCACGCCGTACTGTCGAAGCATGAGCGATCTGGACGACCTCGTGATTCCCGAGACGGCCACCTCATCGGCCGCCTTGGAGGTGGCCTCCGCTTACCACTGCGCCGCCTTGCTGAACCACTCGCACCGCGTCTATGTCTGGGCGGCTGCCTACGGCAGACAGCAGGGCATCCGGTACGACTCCGAGCTGCTGTTCACGGCTGCGATGCTCCACGACATCGGCTTGGCGCCGGAGTTCGACAGCCACACGGTCTCCTTCGAGGAGGCAGGCGGCCATGTCGCCCGGGTGTTCGCCGCCGGGGCCGGTTGGCCGAGCGAGCGCCGCGAACACCTCGGCGAAGTCATCGCCAGGCATATGGGGCCCGACGTGGACGTGGCCGACGACCCGGAAGGCCACATGCTGTCGCGGGCGGCGGCGTTGGACGTCGTGGGACAGAACATCGACGATTTCAGCCCCGCCTTCCGTGCCGAAGTACTCCGGCGGTACCCCCGGCTCGGGTTCGCCGACGAGTTCCTCGCCCGCTTCCAGGTCCAGGCCGACCGGAAGACCGGCAGCTCCGCCGCGCGTGCCGTTCAATCGGGCCTCGCCATGAGGATGGCCGCGAATCCTTTGGACGCCGATTCCGGGCATACGCACGATGAACGGTAGGGCAACGTCCGCGTATCTCAGTCGTTTCGAGAATGACTCGTCGTCGACGCCGTAGAAGTGGATTGTCACCATTCCGAGCACGGAACGCGCACTGTACGCAACGACGGAATATCGAACATCCAATAGGTGAAGCAACCCCGGCAGTTCGACTTTCCACGTACGGAGTAACACGGCATGGCGGAGTGCCGTGCCTGCTAAACTGACCGCGTAGGCACCGCCGCGAGGCGGTCGGTATATATGCCAGATCCGCGGCGGTCGCCGCTGGCGGCGGTACGCTCCGCGCGGAACTTCGTTGCGCCTCGCGTCGACTGCGATTCTGATGAAGAAGCCCGCCATCTCGGAGTCTTGACAGTGCCACTGGAGCCATCCTGCTGGAGACGGAGGCGACATGACGACAGGTGATCGGGATTGGTCCGAGCCGGCGGCGGTGGCCATTCCGAAAGAAGGATACTTCGAGCTGGAAAATGGCCGGTACGGACCGATATTTCCCCGTACACCCGCCAATTACGGATTCTCGATCATCGCGAAGGTCAAACCCGGCCGTGAGGCGGCGATCCGGGAGTACGGTAAACAGCTCGAGGCCGCGGTCGAGGAAGACCCCACGGTGCTGGCGCCGCTGCGGCTGCACTACCTGCGGTGGTTGCTGTTCGACATCGGTGACGGGCTGTACTTCCAGTATCAGGGGATCTTCGACACCGACTTCGACAAGTACGTCGAGGACGCTGTCGCTCTGTTCTCGTCGACAGGTATCACAACAGTATTCGTCAACCTCGAAGGCTTCCCCGAGGACTGGAGGACCGATATCGACGCCGTCGTCGAATTCTTCCGTGAGCATCAATGCCCGAGCTTCCTGGAGTACGGCGAGTACCCGTATGTGACCGGGGAAGAGATCAAGAAGGCACTGCGGATGAAGGCGGCGTTCTCCGACATGCTCGACCAAATGCAGTAGCACCACGAGGTCCTCGATGCTCGAAGTCGACGATATCCAGCACATCGTGCTGACCCGCGTCCCCGCGCTGACCGGTCGCTACGAGTTCTTGTCGTTCGCCGGTGGCGACGGTGCGCGGGCGTGGTTGTCGGCCATGGTCGATCAGGTCGCCTCGGCGGCAGACGCGCAGCGGGGTGCGAGCACCGACCGCCGATGGGTGACACTCGCGTTCACCTGGACCGGGCTGCGCGCACTCGGTGTGCCCGAACCATCGCTGGCGACGTTTCCCGAGGAGTTCCGGCAGGGCATGGCAGCCCGGGCGGACATCCTCGGTGACGTCGGGCTCGACCACCCCGACCACTGGGTCGGTGGATTGGCCGGTGACCAGCTACATGCGATCGCCATCCTGTTCGCCCACGACGACGCCGAACGCGCTCGCTGTATTCGAGCGCACGACGAACTCCTCACCCGCTGTGCGGGAGTGACGGTGCTCTCGTCGCTGGATGTGGCGGCCGTTCCGCCGTTGGAGTACGCGCACGACCATTTCGGCTACCGCGACCGGTTGTCGCAGCCGGTGATCGAAGGCTCCGGTGAACAGCCGACGCCGGGCACGGGCGCTCCGATCAGAGCCGGCGAGTTCCTCTTGGGATATCCCGACGAGGCAGGCCCTCCCGTCGGATTGCCGCAACCGCAGCGGTTGTCGCGCAACGGCAGCTACATGGCCTACCGGCGCCTGCAGGAACATGTCGGGCGCTTTCGCGATTTCCTCGCCGAGCACAGCGACACCCCGGATGAGCAGGAGTTGCTGGCCGCGAAACTGATGGGTCGCTGGCGAAGCGGCGCCCCGTTGGTGCTCGCACCCGAGAAGGACGACCCCGAACTCGGGGCCGACATGCAGCGCAACAACGATTTCAACTACAAAGAGATGGACCCCTACGGGTACGCGGCACCCCTGGGTTCGCATATCCGCAGGCTCAATCCCCGCGATACCGCGGTGAACATGCAACGTCGGCGTCTGATCCGCCGGGGCGCCACCTACGGACCGCACCTGCCGGAAGACGTTCCCGAGGACGGCGCCGAACGTGGCATCGCGGCCTTCGTCCTGTGCGCGAGCTTGGTGCGCCAATTCGAGTTCGCCCAGAACGTGTGGATCAACGACAAAACGTTCCACGAACTCGGCAACGAGCGCGACCCGATCATCGGCAATCAAGACGGCACTCTGGAATACAAGATTCCGCAACGTCCGATTCGCAGAACCATCAAGGGATTACCGGCGTTCACCACTCTCCGAGGCGGCGCGTACTTCTTCCTGCCCGGTCTCCGCGCACTGCGTTACCTCTGTACCGACGGCGAGGTAGCACCATGAGCACCATCTCTCCGGCGCGCACCTACAACCAGTGGCAGCTGCCGCGCCCCCACACGTCCGGCAGACGCCGATTGAGTATCTACTGGACCTGGAGCTATCCCTGGGAAGCCCAGCGCGACCCCGCCGGGCTGGACAATCGTTTCTCCACCATGACCGAAGTGCGCCAAGCCACCTGGCCGGCCTACGAGACACCCGAATACGACACCGCCCACTTCCTGCAAGGCATCGCGGGAACGCTGGAGCTGTTCCACCGTTCCACGCTTACCTTTCAGCAGGTCGCCGCGGAGGCCACCGGCCATCCCGTCGCGGTCTACCAGCGCATCGATCAGGCCGGGTTCGAACTGCCCATCGACGAACGCGTTTTGAGCGACACCGACACTTTGATGATCTTCGGCCTCGACCACGTGGCCGGCCAGGCAGCAGCCTCCCCGGCCGAGATCGCGGCCATCGACGAGTGGCTGCAACGCGAAGACACCTGCCTGCTGCTGGCACCCCACCACGACGTCGGCTGCACCGACGACCTCCGGCAACGCCGCGTCGAGCACGAGCACCACCGCGACCCACTGGTGCCACGGCAGCAACGCTTCAGCGCCTACACCCGCTCACTCATGAAAGCCTTCGACGTTCCGGTGCACAACATGTACGGACTGCGTCCCGCCGTCGTCGAGGACACGAAATCCATTGCCCCGCTGACCACATTCCGCGACCTCGATGCCCTGCATCTGCTCGACGACGTCACCACGTTGAACTTCCATCCCCACCTCCCGCACTATCACCTGACCGCACCTGCCAGCGAGTCCGTGCGGCTGCTCGCCCGCCAGCCCGTCGACCGCGAACGACCCCATCCGTTCACCGCCGAGGGCAATACCGAGTTCAACGCCCTGATCTGGCTGCCGCCCACCGAACGACGCGCCGGCGACATCGTGATCGTCGACTCGACCAATTTCACCACGTTGTTCGGAGGGACCGAGAGCCTCGTCAACTTCTGGCGCAATGTCGCACTCATGAAGTGACACCGCATCAAACCCCGCACCGCCCACAGAACCGATCAGAAGAGGTGAACGGCAATGTCAGCAACCGATGAGCATTCCGTCAAGCAGGCAGTCGCCGCCACGACGTCGATCGGCGCAGCGGTTCTTCTGCTCGCGGCCGGCGTCCTGTCGATCTTCCAGGGCATTTCCGCACTCGACAAGGACGACATTCTCGTGTCCGGGCCCAATTACACCTATGAGTTCAGTGCCGCCGGCTGGGGCTGGATCCATCTCGTTCTCGGGATCTTGATCGTGATCGCCGCAGTCGGGCTGATCGCGGGAGCCATGTGGGCGAGGGTGATAGCGGTGTTTCTCGCCGCGTTGTCGATCCTGGCCAACTTCCTCTGGCTGCCGTACTACCCGTGGTGGTCGACCGTCGTGATCGCCTTGGACGTCGTAGTGATCTGGGCGGTGACGACCTGGCGGCCCGGCCGGATCTGACCTGGATGGGATCGAGCACTTCAGCCGGCCACGGTCGGCGCCCGCATCCCGTCTCCTTTCCGCGGAGGAACACGACGCCTCTGGCCGCGCCGGTTGTCCGTCGGCTCACACTCGGGCTGCGGCATCGTCGTCCGTTCCGGGCTCTCCCTGTTGCCGGACGCGGGCGGGACGAATCAGCAGTTCCAACGCGAGTAACGCCAGCAGTGCGCCGAGGATGATCCACACCACTACGAGCCCGGTGGGGTAGCGCCAGAACACCAGCAAGAGCGCGGCAACGCCGAGGATCGTCCAACGCAGCGCCGAGCGGGCTCGGAAAGCCCACTTCTCCACCCGGTTCGGCGGACGAGATCGCCGCAGCCGCTGCACCGCGTCCATGCCTCGACCGAATCCGCGGCGCACCGCGCCGGCCGAGGCCGAGTTTCCGCCCAGGTATGCGCCCAATGCGATCGCCAGGCCGAGCACGGCGATGCCGCGCAGCGCCGTCCGCAGCGGCACGAGGACCGTGTCGATGATCGCGGTGGCTGCCTGCGGCGACAGGACGTCGGCCGGGATCTCGTCCAGATACAGTGCGCGGGCCACGGCCAAGGCGATGGCGAGGATCAACATTCCTGCCGCCAGCGCGAGCCCGACGAACGCCGAGGCGAGCTTGCGACGACCGGGAGGAGCCGCGGCGATCGCGGCCACGGCGGCCGCGATCGTCACCCACGGCAGCACGGCAGAGGCTTTGTCGAGATTGTCGACCGCCCGCTGCGCTCGGACCAGTTCCGGGGATCGGAACAACACGAATTGCTTGTCGACCGCGGGGATCTTCTCGGCGAAGGTAAAGCCGCGGGCGAGCAGCCTGGCTTTGACGTTCTCGATCACCGTGCGCAGGGAGATGGCGACCGTGCCGTTCTCGTCCACCGTCACCGACTCGGGGCCGACGTGCCCGGTGGCCACCGCCACCAAGGCGGTGTGCGCGGCGCGGTTGGCTTGTAGCCACAGGTCTTCGAATTGGTCGCTGCGCACGAAGGACAGCGCGGTGTCGTGGACGAACTCGCGGGCCTGCTGCGTGATCACCGGCGCGAGCCCCTCGACCGCGCGGTCCACCCGTGGCCGGTCCGCTGTCGCAGGGGCGGCGTCGGTGATGGCGGCGAGCGCCTGTGCGGTGAGACCCTCGATGTCAACGCGGGCGAAGATCTCCTCGGTGATCGTATCGGAGACCTCGGTCTGCAGTACCGGATCCGAGGCCAGCGGCGCCACTGTGCTCAGATATCGATCGGTGTCGAGGACCTCTCCGCGCACGAACCGCGACACCACCGTGGTCATCGCCAGAACAGCGACCAGCACCGTCAAGATCGTCACCGCAGTCCAGCGCCACCCATGCCGCGGCGACCGGCGCACGCCGCCGCGCCCTTTCACCCGCAGTGTCGCCACCTCGGCACGCAGCCGCTCGAGCTCCGCGCGTTCGTCGGCGGTCAACTTGCCGCCGGGTGCGTCCTCTCGCGCATCCGAAGCCATCGGTACCCCTTACTCCGAGAACGGACACGGGCAGTTCGCCTGCGTCACCGAGCCGACGGTCTCGGTGCCTGCGCACCTGCTCTTCGTCGGTTGCGTCCACCGCGGCAACCGTCGTCGCGGGGCGGGTTGGCGGCGCCGCCCCGTCTCGGGCGAGGGCGGCGCCGCCCGGTCTCGGCGGAGCGATCCGCCGAGGGCATGGTGAGCTGAACGTTCCAGGGTCCGATGGCTCCACGACCACGGTGCCGAGGACGGCCGGAGTCGGCGACAGCGGATGGTGCGGCGGTTTAAAACTTTCGAGGCAAGATATTCGAATAAGAGGATGCGCTGATTCACGCCGGGGCGGATCCCGTCAGGCGTCCGCCTCCAGTAAAGAAACAGCGACCCGGTGACGATCAGGGGCGTACGCTGGGACCGACATTAGCACCACTCAGCCGATGAGTCCGAGGTTCTTCTCCAACGGCAAGCAATTGATATGCGAAGCAATTCATGCCGGTTCGGTAAGAGAGCCGGATCGATTCGGCTCCCTTTCTCGTGACAGGAAGAGGGCTATTGTGACCGGAACCGATATCGATGCGTTAGGTCCCATCGATTATCTCGTGATCGAATTCCCTGCCGACCGGCCTCCGGACGGGTCGGCCCTGCCGTTGCTGCGCGACCTCGTCGATCGGGGCATCATCCGGGTGTTGGACTTGGCGTTCGTCCGCAAGGACGCCGACGGCGCACTTTTCGGAGTCGACATAGCCGACCTCGGTCTCGAAGGGGACGTCGATATCACCCTCTTCGCGGAGGCGGGTTCGGGCTTGCTCGACGACGCCGACCGCAAGGAGGCGGGCAAGGCGCTCGAGCCGGGATGCTCCGCCGCGATCCTCGTCTACGAGAACAGGTGGGCGGCGCCCTTCGCGTCCGCGCTGCGCCGCAACGGCGCCGAACTGGTGGCCACCGGACGTATCCCGGTGGAGAGCATCCTGTCGTCCCTCGAAGTCGCCGAAGCGGGGAACCGATGATGGCACGATCATCGTCACCGGCCCGACAGTAAGGAGAGTGTCATGCCCGGACTGCTGCGTGGCGTAGCCCGCACCGCCATGGTCGCCGGCACCGCCACCGCCGTCTCCAATCGCGTCTCCCGCCGACAGGGACAACGCTGGGCCGTGCAGGATGCCCAGTACGCCGCTGACGTGCAGTCGGCGCCACCACAACCGGCGCAGGCGCCGCGATCCGGCGAGGGTGTGCCGATGGACCGGATCACCGCTTTGAAGGAACTCGCCGAACTCAAAGCGCAGGGTGTGCTCACGGATGCCGAATTCGAAGCCGAGAAGGCCAGAATCCTCCAGTCCTGAGGAAACTTCTTACACGGCAGCGGAAGCGTGCCGGGGCAGCAACGCCCCGGCGACGAATCCTGCCGCTCCGATCGCGGCCAAGACGATCATCGCAGCGGCGTAGGCGTGGCTCGTGAGCCCGGCTACGAGGATGGTTCCCGCGATGGCGGTGCCGAGCGAGGAGCCGAGATTGGACACGCTGCGCGACAGCCCGGAGATCTCGCCCTGCTGGTCCTCGCCGAAACTGGACTGGACGACATTGACCGCCGGGGTCAGCATGACACCGAGTCCGAGGCCGATCAGCAGCAGGCCGGGCGCGAACGCCCACGGATGCACCAGCGTCCCGGCCAGCGCGAGCAGGACGCCGATGCCGGCGATGGTCACGAGAAATCCCGCCATGATGAGGGTGCGCTGCGCGCGCCGCCGCGCCAGCCGTGCGGCGGCCAAGGACGACACCAGCAACCCCAGGGTGGCCGCCGTGAAGATCACACCGGTCTGAATCGCGTTGTATCCCCGGACGACCTGCAGGTAGGCCGCCACGACGAATGATGTTCCCATCAGCAGCAGCCACTGGATGTGTTCGGTGATCAAACCCAGGTTGGAGGTGCGGTTGTGGAACAGGCCGGTCGAGATGAGGGGTTCGCGTCCGGATCGCTCCCGGGCACGGATGTGGAGAAAGAAGCACCCCAGCGCCACCACGCCGAGCAAGAGCAGGAGCAGCATGACCCAGCCGTTGTCGTCGGCCGCCAGGATGCCGGTCACGAGCAGGACCAGACCGGCCGCCGACAGAACCGCGCCACCGATATCGAAGACCCGGGTCGGATCCGGCGGCAACGGGTCGGCGATGCGCCGGCCGAGCAGCACGATCAACGCGACCACCAACGCTTGGAACGCGAACGCCGCCCGCCAGCCGAACGCTGAGGTGATGACTCCGCCGAGCAAGGGGCCGGCCGCCGCACCGATCCCACCCAGCGCCATGATCGCGCCGAAGGCCCGCGCCCGCGAGGTGGTTTCGGTGAACAACAGGGTGGTGAGGATATAGACGGGCGGGATCAGCATCGCGGTGCCGAGGCCCTCCAGAATCGAGTTGCCGAGAATCAGCACACCCAGCCCGGGAGCGAGCGCACTCATCACGGCGCCGACACCGTAGATCGTCAGGCCCAGTTCGAAACAGCGTTTGCGGCCGTAGCGGTCGGTGAGCTTGCCGCCCGGAATCATCAGCGCCGCCATGACGAGCAGGAAGATCGTGATGACGATCTGCACGCCCTGCGCGGTGGTGTTCAAGTCGGCGCTGATGTCGTTGATCATCACGTTCATGTTCGAACCGGCGAAGCTGCAGATGAATTGCGCGAGCGCCAGCGGAACGAGCGCACCGCGGGGAGGGCTGGCCGCACCGGGACCGGGCATCCGCGTGTTCGGCCTATCCGGATGTCGTCGCGGGCCGGGCTTCGGCGCGGTCGAGTTGTTCATCCAGGGCCATGGCGGCCGCGACAAGTGCCAGGTGGGTGAACGCTTGCGGAAAATTGCCCAGCTGCTCGCCGGAAGGACCGATCTCCTCGGCGAAAAGACCCACGTGGTTGGCGTAGGTGAGCATCTTGTCGAAGGCATACCGGGCTTGACCCACCCGTCCGGCACGGGCGAGTGCTTCTACGTACAGGAAGCTGCAGAGATTGAAGGTGCCTTCGACACCACGCAGACCGTCCGGAGATGCTTCCGGGTCGTAGCGGTAGACCAGGCTGTCTCTGACCAGTTCGTCGTCCATCGCGTCGAGAGTGCTCAGCCATACCGGATCCCGCGGCGAAAGAAATCCCATTCGCGGCATCAGCAGCAGTGACGCATCCAGCACATCGGTGGCGTAATGCTGTACGAACGCCTGCCGCTTCGCGCTCCAGCCGCGTTCGACGATCTGGGCGAACACCGCGTCCCGCGCCTGCGACCACCGGGCCACATCGGCCGGCCGCGAGTAGTCGGTGGCCATACGGATACCTCGATCGAACGCCACCCACGTCATCAGGCGGCTGTAGGTGAATTCCTGCTGCCCGCCGCGCGTTTCCCAGATTCCCTCGTCGGGCCGGTCCCAGTGCTCGGTCAGCCAGTCCATGAGGTTCGCGAACGACCGCCAACCCCAGATCCCACCGATGTCCGAGGACTGGGCCAGGGCATCGGCGGCCTCACCGTAGATATCGAGCTGGATCTGGTCGGCCGCCCCGTTCCCGACCCGCACCGGCGCGGACCGGCGATAGCCCTCCAGATGGTCGAGCACCTCCTCTTCGAGGCGGGGGTCGCCGTCGATCCGGTACATGATCTGCAGCGGCTCGCCGGATGCCGTGTCGTCGGCCTCGAGGCGATCGCGCAGCCAGCGCCGGAACGCCAACGCCTCTTCGGTGAAGCCGAGATCGATCAACGCCCGGACCGACAAGGAGGCATCGCGGACCCAGGTGTAGCGGTAGTCCCAGTTGCGCTCGCCGCCGATCTGCTCGGGCAGACCCATCGTGGCCGCGGCGATCGGCGCGCCGGTGGGGTGATAGGTGAGCAGCTTCAAGGTGATCGCCGATCGATTCACCATATCCCGCCACCGGCCCCGGTAGGTGGACGAACGCAGCCACGACTGCCAGAAATCCCGGCACTGCCCGAAGGCGGTGGAGATGTCCTCCCGCGATGGATGCGGCGGAGCCGTACCGTCGCTCGCCATGCTCGTCAACACCAGCACGGCGGTCTCCCCCTCGGAAAGCGTGAAACGAGCCGTGATGTCGCCGTCCTCGGCTTGCAGCAGTACCGGGTCGGTGGCCTGCAGATGCAAGTCCGTGCCCGGGCCGTGGAAGACCGCAGCCCGATCGCCGAGTCGTTCGAGGGTGTGCGCGGCGCGCCCGTAGTCGAATCGCGGGCGGCAGGTCAGCGTGAGCGGCAAGCTACCACGCACCACCCGTGCCACCCGCACCAACCGATGCCGGTCGGTGGGTGCGGAATCGAGGATCGGCACCATGAAATCGGCGACCTCACCGACCCCTTCGGGAGCCATGAACCGAGTGACCAGGATCGCCGTGTCCGGCAGGTACAACTGGCGGATCGCCATTTCCTCGGTCCCGACATCGGCGGCCAGCCCGCAATGTCCGCCCCGCTCACTGTCGAGCAGCGACGCGAAGACGCTCGGCGAATCGAACCGCGGCGTGCACCACCAGTCGATCGTGCCCGCGGAGGAGACCAGGGCCGCAGTCTGCAGATCGCCGACGATGCCGTGCTCGGCGATCGGTGGGTAGGCGTTCACATCCACTCCTTCGTACCGGGAATCGGGCATGACCGAACGGCCCAGAGTGGCTCGCCCAGCGTGCGCACCTCCCTCTCCGGGAGCCACTGTCTCTCACAGTGTGCGCCGCGCCACCGCCGAATGCGTGCGGACCGACGAAAGTAGATCGGTTCGCAAGCGAATCTGCGGCGAATCGAATGATGGTCTCCATCGACACAGAAAAGCCGTCTCGACCAGGATTCGAATCCGAGCGTGGTGAGCGTCGCGCGACAATCAACTGGATCAGCAACCATCCAACGAACTCGGTCCCTTCGATAAGACACCGGTGTGGCCGCTGAACCCTGTGAGGGCTGATGGAAGGCAACAGACACGAACTCTTGCACGGACCCTTGTTCTCCCGCAGCGTTCCACTCGACCGCGGGAACGCGGCCAGCAGGATCAGCGCGTACATCTACGGGAACGTCCTGATCCTCGCGGCCTTGATCCCGGTCACACCGTCCGCCGAGGATGTCGGCATCCTGGTCGTCCTCGGGATCGCCCTCTCCACCTTCATCGCGCATTCCTTCGCCGAAGGCGTCGGTCGATCGGTGCGCCAGAGCCATGCGCTGTCTCCCCAGGAACGATGGGCGGACCTGCGCGACTCCTTGCCCATTCTCAGCTCGGCAGTGCTGCCGTGTGTGATCCTCGCGGCCGCGGCGATCGGATGGATCGAACCACGCACCGCGCAGCTGCTCGCGGAGTCGGCCATACTGGTGCGAATCGGCGGGATCGTCTTCGTCATAGGCCGACTGCACGGCGAGCGGCCGCACCGTTCGACGCTGATCGGCTCGGTGCTCTTGGTCTGCGCCGCCACCGCCGTCGTGGCGGTGAAGGTCATCCTGACCCACTGATCCGCACACCCTCTTATTCGCGCGAGACTCGCAAGAATGGGCCGAAGTCATGACAGAGCGAAACGATCCCGCTGTCGCGGAGTCCGACGAGCACACCGACGCGGCCGACCGATCGACCAGCGCCGAGCGTGCCGAATACGGCAGATCCGTACAGCGCCGGGCGCCGTCCGGCCTGCTGGCCGAATTCGAGCCCAGCATCGATCGGGATCCGCTCGGGCTGCTCGAAACACAGGCCGCGACACGAATCCCCGAACTCGTCCCGGTGCGGTACGGGCGAATGGGCACAGCTCCTTTCGCGTTCTATCGCGGTGCGGCCGTGGTCATGGCCGCGGATCTCGCACATGCCCCCACTACGGGTTTGATCACTCAACTCTGCGGCGACGCCCATCTGAGCAACTTCGGACTGTTCGCGACGCCGGAACGCAATCTCGCCTTCGACCTCGACGACTTCGACGAGACCTATCCCGGCCCGTTCGAATGGGACGTCAAACGACTGGTCACCAGCCTCGCGGTCGCCGGGCGCGACAACAACCACAGCGGCAGACAACGCAGAAAGTATCTCCGTGCCTGCGCCGCCGAGTACCGCGAAGTCATGATTCGCCAGTCAGCCCGCGGAGAACTCGCGGTCTGGTACTCCCATATCGACGCCGTGACCCGATTCGACGAATTACGCGAAGTCCTCGATCCACCGACGAGGAAACGCATAAAGAAGACGATCGACAAGTCCTGGGGCCGAGACAGCGTCCAGGCCCTGTCCAAGCTGACCACCATCGTGGAAGGGCAGCCCCGGATCACGAGTACGCCGCCGCTGATCGTTCCGGTCGAGGAGATCTTCACCGGCGCCGACGCCGAGCAGTTGAACCGTGCGCTGATCCAACGGCTCGATCAGTACCGCGACACGCTACAGTCCGACCGGCGCGCCCTGTTCGACCGATTCGAGTACGTGCAGGCGGCGCGCAAGGTGGTCGGGGTGGGCAGCGTGGGCACCCGGGCATGGATCATCCTCCTTCGCGGGCCGGGCAACGACCCGCTGTTCCTGCAGGCCAAGGAGGCCCAGCCGTCGGTCCTCGCGCAGCATCTCGACGGACCGTCGTTCACCAACCAGGGCGAACGTGTCGTGGCAGGGCAGCGGCTGCTGCAAGCCGCCAGCGACATCTTCCTCGGCTGGCAGCAAGGCGCGGGCGAAGACGGAGTGGTGCGGGACTTCTACGTTCGTCAACTGCGGGACGGCAAAGGATCCGCCGACATCCAGACCATGTCCCCCGAACTGATGACTCGCTACGGCCGACTGTGCGCGTGCGTGCTGGCCTACGCCCACGCCCGCTCCGGCGACCGGTTCTCGATCGCCGGTTACCTCGACGCGGACGACGACTTCGCGGACGCGATGGCCGTGTTCGCCGAAAGTTACGCCGACCGGAACGCACGCGATCACGCCGCGCTGCGCGAGGCGATCGGGAACGGCACGATCACCGCGTGGCGGGAGGTGTGAGGATGAACGGCAGAGCATCGGCCGCCCGATCGAGTTCGCTCGTGCTGGTCGTGTTGGCGTCGGGGCAGTTCTTGATGACGCTCGACAGCTCCGTGATGAATGTTTCCATGGCCACGGTCGCCCAGGATCTCGGTACCACGATCACCGGCATCCAGACCGCCATCACCCTGTACACGCTGGTGATGGCCGCGCTGATGATCACAGGCGGCAAGGTGGGCGCCATCCTCGGCCGCCGCCGGACGTTCGGATTCGGCCTCGTCGTCTACGGTGCAGGCTCGTTCATCACCGGGCTCGCCCCGAACCTGCCGATTCTGCTGCTGGGGTGGTCTCTGCTGGAGGGAATCGGAGCCGCCCTGATCATGCCCGCGATCGTCGCTCTCGTCGCTGGGAATTTCGCACCCGAACGCCGGTCCGCGGCCTACGGCCTGGTGGCGGCGGCGGGAGCGATGGCAGTCGCCGTCGGCCCACTGCTCGGTGGCGCCGTGACCACGTTCGCGTCGTGGCGGTATGTCTTCTTCGGCGAAGTGGTCATCGTCGTGTTGATCCTGCTGGTGCTGCGCCGGATCGAGGACGCTCCCGCCGAGCGTGTCCGGCTGGATGTCATCGGGTCGCTGCTGTCGGTGATCGGCCTCGGCACAGTCGTCTACGGGGTGTTGCGGTCGAGCGAATGGGGCTGGGTGCGGGCCAAGGCCGGCGGACCCGCCGTGCTCGGTCTGTCGCCGGTCATCTGGCTGCTGATCGGTGGCCTGCTCACGCTGTACCTGTTCCTGCGGAGACAGACGTATCTGGTGGATCGGGGCCGCGACCCGCTGGTGGATCCGGGACTGTTGCGGAATCGGCAACTCGTCGGCGGGTCGGGCATGTTCTTCGCGCAGTTCGCGGTTCAAGCCGGGGTGTTCTTCTCGGTGCCGCTGTTCCTGTCGGTGGTGCTCGAACTCAACGCGCTCGAGACCGGGGTACGCATCCTTCCGTTGTCGATCGCGCTTGTCCTGGCCGCGGCGGGCATCCCCCGGTTCCGACCGCGGGCCGACCCCCGCCGGGTCGTTCGGCTGGGTCTGGGCGCGATGATCGTCGGCGTTCTGATCCTCGCCGCCGGGATGGACCCGGGCGCGAATGCGGGCGTGGTGTCGATCCCGATGCTGTTGATGGGTCTGGGGCTGGGCGCGTTGGCCTCCCAGTTGGGCGCCGTCACCGTATCGGCGGTGCCTGATTCGCGCAGCTCCGAGGTCGGCGGACTACAGAACACCGCCAGCACCCTCGGTGCGTCGCTGGGCACCGCGCTGATCGGTTCGATCCTGATCGCCGCGCTCACCTCGACCGTCGTCGCCGGCATCGAGAACAACCCGGCGGTTCCGGCGTCCGTGCGAGAGCAAGCAACCACGGAACTCGCCGCCGGGGTGCCGTTCCTGTCCGACAGCCAGCTGGCGGGCGCGCTCGACAGCTCCGGTGTCGACGACGCCACCGCGGACGCCATTTTGGCGGTCAACTCAGACGCCCGTCTCGAGGCGCTGCAAGTGGCATTCGCCGTGACCGCTGTGCTGGCGGTCGCGGCATTGTTCGGTACCGGTCTGTTGCCTCGCCGACCGGCCGCTCCGCGCGGCGGAGAGGATGGACGCCCGTCAGGAAAAGCCGAGTCCGGCGCGGAGCGCTGACAGACCCACATCGGCGGCCTGGCGTCGCATGCCGCGGCCGGTGCGTCATTCCCGGTCGTCGTCGGCTTGCCCGCGCAGATAGTGACCGATCGCGGTTTCGTCCAGAGCCAGCGCCTTGACGATCGCGGCCGCGCCCACGATCACCACCGACAGGACGAAAAGCCAACTCACCGACGTGAAGGCCAGTCCCAGTGGACCGAAATGCTCTCGGGCGTTCGTCGTGATCCGAGGCAAGAGGACCCGGCCTGCCGCGTGCACCGCTGTCAATCCGATCGCGGTGAGCGCCCCGGAGACCCACAACAGACGGCCCGTCAGCGCTCCCTTCGTCAGAAGGAAGGGAGCGAGCATCCACACGAACATCCAGATGACCACCTCACCGAGTAGTGCGAGCAGCCTGCCTGCGTAGCGGATCTGCGTGAGGTCGCGGATCTGCCCCACCAGCCCGGCGGCGAGAGCGACAGCGAGCAGCGCGGCCAGCCATCGCCAAGCCTCTCGCGGACCGATGGCGGGCACTTTCCAGACCGCCTCGTACATGCGCGCGAGAGCCCGTGCGAACGACGTGCCGCCGAGCAGGACCATCAGCAGGCCCACCGCACCGAACGCCGCTATCGCCGGGTTGGCGGTAAGCGATCCGCCGTCGGCGGACACCGCTGCGGAGTCGAAGCCGAACTGGTCGTTGATCGTCTCCGCAGGCGCATGCCAGCCACTGAAGACGGATGCGGCGATCATCACCGGCAAGACCGAGGTGAAGATCTGCGCGGCCAGGGCCAGCGACCGGTCCACGAGCTGGATTTCGGCGAGACCGTCCATCACACGGCGCAGCGTCCGTCCAAATGGCGTTCCGCGCAGCCAGCCGGTCGCGACCTGGGTGCGCGCGAGAGATACTTCGCGAGCCAATGCCACCGACAACTTCACGGACCGCACCGCGCTCACTGTCCTTTTTGCTCGTTCCGTCAGGAATTGTCGTGCGAACTCGTCTCGGTGGAGACGAATCGAACGCTACGCCCAGTTCCCCGCGACCACGTCTACTTGATCGATTCCAGTGGCCGAACCGACTTCATTTCGGCCGGGACACCGAAACCACGTTGCGAATGCCCCACCTGTGCCAGGATCACTGTGCGAGGCGTCACCGATCGACGTGCCCGGCCGGACCGGAGTCCGGCCCTGCGGAAGCGCCGATGTCCAGGCGTCGAAGGACGCGAACGGAATTCTCCAGCGCATACAGGAGTAGGCCGATGAGATCCAAAAAAAGCGTCAGTGGAATCGCGATGGCCGCGGTGGTTTCGATCATCACCGCAGGGTGCGGGTCGGACGACGGATCGAATCCGGCGACACCGACGGATCAGCGGACGCACGGTTCGCGGACCTTGGGGGCGACGGCGTCCTCTGTCGTGGGCTCGGCCCTGAATACCGCACAGCAGAAGATCCAGGACGTGATCAACGCGGCAATCGCCGCCGTGCCGATCACCTTCGACAGCGGCAGCTCCGATCTCGGCCCCGGTGATGTCGCCACCATCAAAGCGGTCGCGATCCCGCTGAAAGGGAACGAGACGAAAATACAAATCACGACATACGCCCGCGACGCCGACATCGTGGCCGCCAGATCTCTGGCGAAGGCCCGGGGCGACAATATCGCGGCCGAACTCGAGGCCGAAGGGATCGATCGGGCGCGCGTCGCTGTTCGAGCCGAGGCCAACCCGACGGCGCCGGATGTTCAGGTCGACCAGGCGCAGATCACGGTGGTCGCCGAATAGGACGTGGAGCTACGACCCCGGAAACGGGTGGTCGTGGCCGAAACCGTTCCACAACCACCCGTGTGCGCAGCCGAACCCGTCAGGGCTCGAGGTCGACCACGCCTTTGCCGCTGGAGATGTCCAGCGGCACCGAGACTTGGTCGTGAGCGATCAGCCAGGCGTCGTCGATCTTCCGCATTCCGTAGGTGACCCGGACCCACATACCGCTCGTTTCCGCTCCGTTCTTCAGCGTGCCGCTGAGACGAGCGAAGGCGTGCCCGAAGGCCACATCCCCGCCCACGGTGAACGTCAGGTCGCGAACCTCATAGGTCACCTTCTCGAAGAACTGGAACACTTTCGCCCAATTCTCCAGTTTCGCCGCTATCCCGACATGCTGGAGCGGCGGCTCGACATCGAAGGACACGACATCGGGCGTGTACAGCCGCTTCAGGGCATCGAGGTCCTTGACCCGCAGGCCTTCGACCGCCTTGTCGATTGTTCGGCGCAACTCGACTTCATCCAGCTCAGCGCGTGACTGGATGTCATTGTTCCCGGTCATGATCGCCTCCTCAGGAATGGGCGAGAGTGGTTTCGGCGTCCGCGCGAAGCGGTGCGAGCGCAGCGCTCCAGGAGATGATCTGATCCAGCGTTTTGTCCAGGGCGGCGGCATGGTGTTCACGCGGTGTGAAGGTGGTGTGGTTCTCGAAATCGGTGAGCACCGAGATCGCGACCTGATAGCCGACGACGGCCATGCCCAGCGTGCTGCAGACCGTCCGCAACTGCACCACCGCGCGGGCGCCGCCGTTGACGCCGTAGGAGACGAATCCGACCGCCTTGTCACCCCACTCCGCGAACAGGTGGTCGAGGGCGTTCTTCAACACGCCGGGGACTCCGCCGTTGTACTCCGGGGTCACTACCACGAAGCCGTCGAACGGGGCGATCCGTTCGGCCCAGGCGCGGGTATGCGCGTTGACCGACGGACCGAACATCGGCGCCACCGGCTCGTCCAGATGCGGTAGCGGGTGGTCGCGCAGATCGATCAATTCGAACTCGGCGTCGTCGCGCTGCGACGCCGCCTCCAGGACCCACCGGGCGACCTGCGAGCCGTTGCGGTTGGGCCGGGTACTGCCGAGGATGATGCCGATTTTTAGTGTCACGACCTACCGACGACACAGCCGTCCGGAATGTCAGGCAGCCTCACAAATCGGGTCGCTGATCCGTCGATTCTGTGAGTGACACACCGACCGAAGGAGCCGAGCATGACCGACCCGCACCTGCCCGCGGTGATCAGTGAACGACGCCAGCTGATCAATCTCGCCTACCGGCTGCTCGGCTCCCTGGCCGAGGCCGAGGACGTGGTGCAGGAGACCTATGCGCGCTGGTACGCGCTGCCGGAGCGGCAGCGGCGGGAGGTGGCGGCGCCCGGCGCGTGGTTCACGACGGTCGCCAGCCGGATCTGCCTCGATCTGCTCGGCTCGGCGCGGGCAAGGCGGGAGAATTATGTGGGCGAATGGATTCCGGAGCCGGTGCCCGGCCGGTCCGAGTGGCTCGACGGGCCCGTCGATCCCGCCGACCGGGTCACCCTCGACGAGTCGATCAGCATGGCCTTTCTCGTCGTGCTGGAGTCCATGACTCCGGCCGAGCGGGTGGCGTTCGTGCTGCACGACGTCTTCCGTTACTCCTTCGCCGAGATCGCCGAGATCGTCGGGCGCACGCCCGCGGCTTGCCGCCAGCTCGCCTCCAGCGCCCGCCGCCGCATCGATACCTCGCGGAACCCGTCGAACACCGAACGAAGCGAGGTGGTCCGGGATTTCAAACGCGCTTGGGAGGCCCGGGATATCGGGGCTCTGATCGGCCTGCTCGATCCGCAAGCGACCGCGAGAGCCGACAGCGGCGGCCTGGCACCGGCCTTCCTCGACCCGATCGACGGCGCCGAGCAGATCGCCCACGTCTGGATGGAAATCGCTGCCAGGGGCCCCGCGGTGACCCTGCTGGAGCGCACGGTGAACGGCCAGCCCGGCCTGGTCGCACTGCTCGACGACGCCATCGTCTCGGTCTACGCCTTCGACATCGTCGACGGCCGGATCACGCACATCTGGGCGATCCGGAATCCGGAGAAACTGCAGGCATGGACCGTGGGCTGAAACGGCGGACGGCGAGGTACGAGCTCGGCTACAGCATCGCTGCCGGAACGACCGAGATCAGTCCGCCGTCGACGAGGATGTCCTGCCCGTTGATGTAGGACGCTTCGTCCGACGCGAGGAAGGCGACCGCCGCCGCTACCTCCTGCGGGGTTCCGACCCGGCCTGCGGCAACCGTGGTCGCGATCGCGGACTCGATCCCGGCCGACGCTTCGGCTCGGAAGGCCGGGGTGTCGATGTACCCGGGGCTCACGGAGTTGACGCGGATGCGCCGGGTGGTGAGTTCGGCGGCGAAGGTTCGGGCCAGGCTCTGCACCGCGGCTTTGCTCGCGGTATAGAGCGCGGCGGCCGGTGCGCCGCGATACGAGGCGAAGGACGCGTTGATGACGATCGCCGCACCGTCCGGCAGGAGGGGCAGCGTCTTCTGGACGGTGAAGAACGCGGCCTTGAGGTTGGCGTCGAGAACACGATAGAACTCGGCTTCGGTGACCTCCTCGATGGTCTGGAACGCGCCGATGCCCGCGTTCGCGAACACCACGTCCAATCGGCCGAACCGGTCGCGGATGGTCGTCACCAAGGCGTCGAGGTCGGTGAGATCGGTTGCGTCACCGGCGATTCCGAGCGCCCGATCCCCGAGTTCACCGACCGCGGCGTCGAGCCGGGCCTTGTCGCGCCCGGTGACGATCACCTGCGCTCCTTCGGCGATGAGCCGGTGCGCGGTGGCCGAGCCCATGCCGCTGGTGCCGCCGGTGATGAGTGCGATCTTGCCGTTGTATCGGGAGCTGTCGTGCGTCATGGGTTCAGCGTGCCGACACGGCCCCGGCGCGAACAGTGCGCGTTTATGGTGGGTGTGGGACCACCACCTTGCGACCGTCAGGCGGGCGAGGTGACGCGGTGACGGTGCAGCCGTTCCAGGCGCTCGCCGGTGTCGGTGCCCGGCCGCGGGTTGTACAGCACCAGTTGCCACGCGGGATGGTCCGCGACCGTCAGCGTCGTCGCGTCGAAGAACAAGTCACCCAGGTCGGGATGACGCAGCGCGTTCACCGCCTGCGCGGGAACTCCGACTTCCTGCCGCTGCCAGAGTTCGGCGAATTCCGGGCTCACCGTACGGAGCTTGTCGACCACCCTGCGGAAATCGGCGTCACCGGGACAAATGGCCGCGCTCGCCCGGTAGGCGGCAACGACGGCGGGTGCGTTCGCCGCCCACAGTTCGTCCATGGCTCGATAGCGCGGATTGGTGAAATAGGTCAGCAGGCAATTGTGTTCCCCCTCGCCGTAGCCGAACACCACCCGCGCGGCGTCGTTGTACGTCAGCACATTCCAGTAGCGGTCGCGCAGCACCGCGGGCCGCCCGTCCCAAGCGTCGACCAATTGCCGCACTTCCGGCGTGACGGCTGTGACCGGGGCGCAGTCCAGAGGAGGCGGATTGAGTCCGGCCAACAGGTACAGATGAATGCGTTCCGGTTCGCTCAGCATCAGGACCCGGGCGATCGCGTCGAGCACCTCGTCGGAGACGGTGATGTCGCGCCCCTGCTCGAGCCAGGTGTACCAGGACACTCCGACCCCGGCCAGCACGGCGACCTCTTCCCGTCGCAATCCAGGCGTGCGCCGACGGCCCGTCGCCGGAATACCGGCATCCTCCGGCCGCACCCTCGCTCGCCTGGCGCGCAAGAAGTCACGTAGCAACTCGCGGCGGCGCGGCACGGCTTCGCTGGTCATGAGCCACGGTAACAAGGGCACCGCGGGTCGTAGGCGCCGGTGCACCGCACCGTTATCGTTTCCCTGACGAAATCCTCGCCCGCATCCGCGCCTGTGCGAGGCGGGGCGCGCAGCGGGATACCGTCATGACCAAAACGAACGGGAGGTTCAGACGTTTATGGCGATCGACGGTCTCGGACGGTACGGAGTATGGCGCGGCTACCGGGGATTCACCCCCGCGGAGGCCGCCGAACTCGAGGGACTCGGCTACAGCGCGCTGTGGCTCGGCGGTTCGCCGCCCGCTGATCTGCCGGTGGTCGAGTCGCTGCTCGAGGCGACGGAGACGCTGATCGTCGCCACCAGCATCGTGAACATCTGGACGGCGCCGGCGAAGACGGTCGCCGAATCGTTCCACCGGATCGAACAGCGCTTCCCCGGCCGCTTCCTGCTCGGTGTCGGCGTCGGGCATCCGGAGGCCAACAAGCCGTACCGGAAACCGTACGACGCGCTGGTGGAATACCTCGACGAGCTCGACGCGGCCGGGGTGCCGAAACAGCGGATGGCGCTGGCCGCCCTCGGGCCCAAGGTGCTCGAACTCTCCCGGGAGCGCACCGCGGGCGCGCTGCCGTATCTGGCCCCACCGGAGCACACCGCCCGGGCGCGCCGGATCCTCGGCTCCGCGCTGCTGGTCGCGGAGCAGAAGCTCGTGCTCGACGACGATCCGCAGCGGGCGCGCGAAGTCGGCAGGCAGATGGTGGACATGTACCTCGGCCTGCGCAATTACGTGTCGAATCTGCGGCGTCTCGGCTTCTCCGAGGACGATGTGGCCAAACCGGGCAGTGACCGGCTCATCGACGTGCTCGCGGTGCACGGCACGCCCGTGGAGGTCACCGGGCAACTGGTCGAGCATCTGAACGCGGGCGCCGACCACGTCGCGCTGCAGGCATTGGGTGCGGACTATCTCGGCTCGCTGCGCCAGCTCGCGCCGCTGCTCACCGCAGCCGAGTGAATCGCCATGACGGTGCGGCCGGTCGGCCGCACCGTCAGGAGTCGACGAGGTTCAGGCGCATCCCTCGAGGGTGGCGCGCGCCAGTTCGGCGATGACATCACCGATTTCGCGGCGGGCGCGCATCGCACGGAGCTGGCGTCGGGCGCCGTTTCCACGCTCGTCCAGGGCCGCGATCGTCTCGGTGACGAAGGTATGGTCGCCGAAGTCGCGCAGGGCCTGCTCGTTGTGATCGACGAGTTTGTCCAACAGGGCCCGGTGCGGGACCACGCGCCCTTCGACCGGATCGAGCCCGTCGCCGTCCAAGCCCGACTGCGCGGCGTTCCAATAGGCGGCGCGGAGCACTTCGGCAGGGACGGGTGGCGCTGGCTCACCCCGCTCGATCGAGCGCAGACCCGTGGCAACGGTGGCCCGGATCAAAGCGGCGAGCAGCGCGGCTTCCTCCGCGGTGGCAGGCACGTCGCTGACCCGGATCTCCACGGTGGGAAACGATTCCGAGGGCCGGATGTCCCAGTACACCATTTTGTTGTCCAATATGCTGCCGCTGGCGAGCATCATGGCGACGATCGCGTCGTAGTCGTCGACGGAAGGAAAGTACGGCGGTGGTCCCGCGCTCGGCCAGCGCCGCCAAAGAATGCTGCGCCAACTCGCGTAGCCGGTCTCGCTGCCACGGTAGATCGCGGAATTGGCGGTCAATGCCAGGAACACCGGCAACCACGGACGCACGTAATTGCCGACCAATATCGCGGTGTCGCGGTCGGGCACTCCGACGTGCACGTGGCATCCGCACAATCCTTGCTCATGAGCGATCATGCCGAAGGTTTCCCCTATCCGCCGATATCGAGGCGTATCGGTGACCGGAAAGCCCTCGGGAACGGTCGGTGGCACGGCGACAGCGAGCAGTCGAGTGTCGTTGTCGGCCGCGCATTCGGCGACGGTCCTGCGCACTGTGCGTAATTCCGTGAGCAGGTCTCCGATATCGGTGTGCACCGCGCTGCTGGTTTCCACCTGACAGCTGGTCAGCTCCAGTTGCAGGTCGACATCCGCCTTCTTCGCCGCTTCGGCGACCCGGATGTTGTTCGGTGCGGGAGCGCCGGTTTCGGGATCGGTCAGCAGGAATTCCTCTTCGACACCGACAGTCGGTACGCTATCCATGGCTGTGCGTCACGCCCTTCGACTCTCGGTCATCGATCGGGCATTCATCCGCTGCCCCAAGCATTCTCACGTCCACACCGGTCCTCCTTCACCACAACCCCTTCGGACTCGATGTCGAGCCCGCATTCACCAGCTCGCGCGCCGACACGGTCCACGGGGCGAACTTCCGGCTCCGGCGAGCAGTGTCCGACCTGCGCATCGACGGCGCGAACAGAAGGTGTTCGGGCTGTACCCCCGGCATACGAGCCCAAACAGTTCCGGTGTCTTCGGCGAGGCAGGCCACGGTGCCGCGCCTGCGCGACGAAAGGGGGCGATTACTGCTTGCGTACGACCAATTCCAGCGCGATGTTGTCCGGATCGCGGAATTCCAGAATGTACATCGGACCGAGGTCTTTCACCCCCGCGTGCGCGATGCCGAGTTCATCGAGCACGGCAGCCGCCGCATCGAGATCCTCCCGAGTGGCGAGGGCGAAGGCGAGGTGGTCGAGCCCCACTCGATCTTCGTCGAACTGATCGCTGGCGACCGGGCGGAGTCCGAGCAGCGCGTCACCCATCTGGTAGATCACTCCGCCGAAGAGGAACCCGAATCGCGCGCGGGTGGCTTCGTCCGCGTCCGCGGGACACTCCCAAGCGATCGGCCATCCGAACACGGCGTCGTAGAACGCGCGGGATCTGTCGATGTCGGTCACTGTCAGGCGGACATGGTCGAACGAACTGGTCGAAATCGGCATGGTCGAGATCCTGTCACGATCACAGGACGCCGCTCGGACGACCCGACCGCCCGGTGGCGAGGCGACGGCTGGGAGCGTTTCAGCGCTCGGGCCGGTCCACGTGCTCGGCACCGGCGCGCCCGCCGCGACATCATCGCCGCGCAGGAGGCGGGCCGATTCGAACCGATGGACCCGGATCTCCGTTCGGTCCGCGACGATCTCGGATCAGCAGGTGACCTCACCGTGGGCGGCTTGATCGAACGACACATGCACATGGTCGTAGTGATTGGCGGTCGGGCTTCCGCGGTCTTCCAGGTAGGACCAACCGCTGCCGTCGTTGTAGCGCTGCCGCCAGATCACGTAGGTCACCCCGAAACGCTGCTGATTGGCGAGTACGAATTCGGCGATCGCGTCGCCGCGCGCCGGATCGGGCGTCATGAAATCGAGCGCCAAGCCCGCGCCGTGATCGCCGTCGCCACGGCCGACGGCGCCGCCGACATCGGCGACGGCGAAAGTCTTCTTGAGCAGGTTGCCCACCTGCGCCACGTGCGGCCGTGCGCCGGCGAGTTCCGTCGAACACGGGACGGGGGGCGGCGGCGGGGGCGGATGCTGCTGGGCAGCCTTGGCCGACGGGAATGATTGCCCGGCCGCGGCCACTGCCGGCGCTTGCTGTGCCGTCGACGGCACGGTGGCCGGCGCCGGATCGGTTTCGACCGCGGACGAAGGCGAATCGACGGCGGCATGCCGAGCCTCCGGGGCAGTTCCCATCGCCGCGCACAGCACGACGGCCAAGGCCGCCACGACGCCACACGCAGCCAAAACGGTGAACTTTCGGCCTGCGGCTCGTTTGCGGTGTTGGCCAGACATGATGTCGATACCGATTACTGTCGGGGATAGGTCACCGACACATTACGAAATGGTCGCGAAAATGTCACGCCAAGGTCGTGGGCGGGCGGAAATGCGCCCGGCGGCGACATCGGACTCTCGGGCGCCTGCCGCGCGGGGGCGAGTGCGCGAAGGCAGTCGCACACCATCGTCGGGGCAAGTCGGGAATGTGGAGCTGTCCTCGCGCCTCGGCTCCTGCCCAGAGGTAAACTTTGGCTGGCTCCCGGGTATCCGAAGGATGAACGCGACGGAGCGACTATGACGATTTCACCAGGCAGGACATCAGCGCCCGCACGGCCGACGCGACGGTAGCCGGGGCTGTCGATGGGCGCTGCCGCGGACGGCCGACAACGAATGATCAGTCGACGATTTCGATGACCCCTAAGCGCCACAGCATCGCGTACAGCTCCCGCAATGGCACGGCCAGCACCTGTGTCAGTGCGCCGGTCAGCGGATCGGAGCCGCCACGTCGATCAGTCGTCATCACATAGGACACCGTGCGGATGCCAGGCGTCGACTTCTCGAACAGACCATTACCGGGAGGCAACAAATGGCCGAAAAATCATCCACCGGCCACCGGAATGCCGTCGATCAGGTGCTGGCTGCGCAGGGTTTCGCGATGGACCTGCCGGTCGTCGGCCGGATCCGTATCCCGCGGCCCGAGCAGTTGGCGTACTACGGCGCACTCGGCGCGCTGGCTGCCGCGGAGATCATCGAATGGCCCGTCGCGGTGGTCCTCGCGGCCGGTCACTGGCTGGCGCAGGATCAGCACAATCGCGTCGCGCACCAGATCGGTGAGGCTCTCGAAGAGGTCTAGAACCCACCGCTTCGGCCGCTATCGTGTGCTCACTGCTGTCGATCGGACATGTGAGGAGAACCGATATGGGGCGGCTTGTCCCTGGTGCATTGGCCGCGGCGGTGTGCGCGGGATTGAGCGGTGTCTGTGTGGCCGGCCTCGCGCCGACCGCCGCCGCCGCACCTTCGATCTACGAACCGAGCATCACCCCGTGCGGTCACCTGTTCACGACGCCGCTCGAACCCGCTCGCGCAGGTGCGAGCACCTATTGGAGCCCGTTCGGCACCGCCGACATCGTCTGTTATGACGTCGGTTCGCTGCCGGTGAGCTACTACCAGCGCGATCCGGCGGGACAGTGGCACGCGATGAACCAGTTGATTCCCGGCCACTACTTCATCAACATCGTCGGCTACGGCCACCTGCCCGCGTAACGGCGCCGGAACGCGAGCAGGTGGAAGGTCCGCGCGTCAGGTGGTCGCGGTCAGCACGTGGTCGTCGGCGGCGCCGTCCAGCCGTGCGCCGACCTGAGGGTAGGTCGGATACTCGATGCCCGAGATGTACTGCACGGTCCGCACCACCTGGCACGAGTAGCCGAACTCGTTGTCGTACCAGACATAGAGAATCGCGGTGTCACCCTCGACGATCGTGGCATTGGCATCGATGATCGACGCGGCGCGCGATCCGATGAAGTCGCTGGAGACCACGTCGGTGGCGGCGGTGTAGTCGAGGTTGCGGCTCAACGGCCCGGCCAGCGAAACCCCGCGCAGGTAGGCGAGCACCTCGCTCTTGGTCGTCTCCCGCCGCAGCTGCAGGTTCAGGATCGCGACGGACACGTCCGGGGTGGGAACGCGAATCGAGTTGCCGGTGATCTTGGCCTTGAAATCCGGCATGGCCTTCGCGACCGCGGACGCGGCGCCCGTTTCGGTGAGCACGAGATTGAACGGCGCGGAACGACCGCGACGATCCGCCTTGTGGAAGTTGTCCAGGAGGTTCTGGTCGTTGGTGAACGAGTGCACCGTCTCCACATGCCCGCGGATGATGCCGTACTCGTCGTCCATCGCCTTGAGCGGCGGGACGATCGCGTTGGTCGTGCAGGAGGCACACGAGAAGATCCGCTGGGAAAGATCCAGGCTGCGATGGTTGACGCCGTGCACGATGTTCGGGATATCGCCCTTGCCTGGCGCGGTGAGCACGACCTTCGCGATGCCAGGGCGCAGATGCTGCGACAGCCCGTCGCGATCGCGCCACCTGCCGGTGTTGTCGATCAGGATCGCGTTCGTTATGCCGTAGGCGGTGTAATCGATGGTCGTCGGATCATCGCTGTAGATGAATTTGATCGTGTTCCCGTTCGCGGTGATCGTGTCATTGCCGGTGTCGACCTTGATCGTGCCGTTGAAGTGGCCGTGGACCGAATCCCTGCGCAGCAACGACGCACGCTTGCTCAGATCGTCGTCACCTCCTTTGCGCACCACCACGGCACGCAGGTTGAGCCCGTTGCCGGATCCGGCCTTCTCGATGAGCAGGCGAGCGACGAGGCGACCGATGCGCCCGAAGCCATAGAGCACGACATCCCTCGGTCCGGGTGACTGAGCCTTGTTGCCGTTGGTCACCTCGGCCAGCACCGCTTCGGTGAACTCGCGGATCGAAAGTCCGTGATCGTCGGCACGATAGGTCATGACCAACTGGCCGAGGTCGATCTTGCACGGCCCCAGGTCGAGTTCACCGAGCACTTGCAGGAACGGAAGGGTCTCGTCCACCGACAACTCTTCGCCTGCGATCTGCCTCGCGAACCGGTGCGTGCGCAGGATGCTGATCACCGACTTGTTCACCAGCGACCGGCTGTGCAGCAGGATCGTCACGCCCTTTCGCCGATACAACGTGCCGATGATGGGAATCATCGCCTCGGCGGCGGCTTCCTGGGCGTTCCAGCGGTCAAGTTGTTCGGTGCTCAACGTGGGTTCCTCGGATTCCTCGATTTAGTCGTGCATTGATGCTAATGAGGGCCGCGATATCACCGAGGCCGGATCCCTGGCGGTGAGGTCGCCAGGTGGAGTCGCCGATCGCGCGCTCCCAGCGGCGGGCGCCTACCCGATATCGACCACTCGGGCCCAGCCGGGCGGCGCCTCCGGAATGTAGTCGGGATCGTGTTCACGCCAGGAACCGGCGTGCTGCCGACGGAACAGGCCCACCACCGTCCGGCACGGTGGCCGTCTGGACGGCCATGGCGTCTGGCCGTCGGTCAAGACCACGAGGACGTCGGGGTGGGGATGGGTCCGCACTGCCGTGGCAATGCCGGTGCGCAGGTCGGTACCACCGCCGCCGACCAGCGGTATGCGCTCGGCACGGCACAGCGGATGGACGATCCTCGCCGCCGCGTCGCACGACAGCACGGTGACCAGGTCGCGGCGCCCGCCCACGGCACGGGCGATGGCGGCCACTTCGAGCAGCGCGCTGCCCAGCTCGGTGTCGCTGACCGACCCCGATGTGTCGATGAGCACCGAGACCCGAGGCGGTGTTCGCCGTAGACTCGGCAGCACCACGCCCGGTACCCCAGCCGAGCGCCGTGCCGGCCGGCCATAGGTGTAGTCCTCCCCCGCTCCGGCGCCACCGACCGCTGAACGGATAACCGCTCCCAGCAGATCCCGCCATGGTTGCGGTGGGTGGAAGGCCTCTTCCGCCCAGCGCCGCCAGCCTTCGGACGCGTTTCCCGGACGGCCGATGATGCCTTGCGCCACCCGGAACCGGACGGCGTCTCGTTCCTGTTCGCTGAGGCCGTCCGCACCGTCCGGTCCCAGCTCCCACTCGCGTTCCGATCCGTCCGCGCCGCTGCCGCAGTCGAGCCAGGCTATGCCGTCCGTATGCGGTCCGAGCCGGAACATGCGCAGGTAGTCCTCCATGAGCTCCCCTTCGGGCAACCCCAACGACGCCGGTGTGACAGCGTCGCCCGGCCTGGCCAGACCGTCGCCGAACGCGTCGTCGTTGATCTCGCAGTCGGCTGCGATGTTCATCCGCAGTCGTTCCGCCGGGCGGGTCAGGTCGTGTCGCCGGGCGAATCGGTCGCTGCGGCCATGGTGGTCGCGCAGCAGATGCGACACCTCGTGCACCCACACCGAAGCCAGGTCCTCCACCGAAATACGGTCGACGAACGCGGGCGAAACGTAGCATCGCCAGTGCCGGTCGACGCCCATGGTCGGTACTCGGCGCGACTCCACGACGTGCAGGGCGAACAAAGCGGTCGCAAGATAGGGCCGGACCCTGGCGGCCTGCAAGCGGGCGGCGAAGAGTTTGTCGCGGTCCAGCGCACCGGGCGCGTTCGCGGTCATCGGCCCGCCTTCGCGGCGACACGGCCCGCTGCCCGATCCGCTTCCTGGGACACCGATGCCACTGCGGCGAGTCGCTCGATCGCAGCGGGCACGTCCCACTCATCCCGGCGCAGCGTGGCGAGAGTGGTTGCCGGAACGACGATCAGATCGGGGGCTCCGGTTTCCGACGCCTTGACCAGAAGCGCCCATGCCGCATCCCAGCGGGACTTCTCCGGGCGTTTGCGGACTGCCGCCACCACGCCGTCGAGCACGGCCTGGCGCAGATCCCCACGCTCGGGCAAGACAGCGCCCGCCGGATCGGCGAGCAGTGCCTCCGGGTCGGGGAGGTCCATCCGGTCGAGGGCCGCCAGCAGTTCGAAACCGGGCCCGTCGCCCACAGCGCCCCGGACCAGCAGGGAAAGCACGTCACGGGAGGAATCGGCCGCGGTGGCGAAGGCGATCAGCCGCAGTGTCATCTCCCAGCTTCGAGGCGACGGCCACGCACCGCCCCGGCGCGTTTCGGTGCTGGGCAGCTGATGCACGAGAGCGGGACGGGCCGCGAGCAGCCCGCACACCGCACGGCGTGCGAAAGCCACGGCCTCGCCGAGCTTTTCGGCAGCCAGCCGTGGCAGCGTCGCGTGCGGCCAGGTCCCGCCGAGGCCGCGGACCACGACGTCGTGATCGTGGGTCCATTGCAGATGCACGAACCGGTTCGCCAGCGGCGGGCTCAGCTCCCAGCCGTCGGCCGCCGATGAGCGCGGGTTGGCCGCGGCCACGATGCGCACATCGGGCGGCAGTCGCAGGGTGCCGATCCGCCGCTCCAGGACCAGACGGAGCAGGGCGGCCTGCACCGCGGGCGGTGCGGTGGACAACTCGTCCAGGAACAGCAGTCCGCGACCGGCCCGGACGAGTCGTACGGCCCAGTCCGGCGGAGCCATCGGGACGCCGTGTTCCGCGGGGTCGTCTCCGATGATGGGCAGGCCCGAGAAGTCCGATGGCTCGTGCACACTCGCGATCACCGTGGTCAGCGGAAGGTCCAGATCGGCGGCGAGCTGGGTCAGGGCGGCGGTTTTCCCGATTCCCGGTTCACCCCACAGCAGAACCGGTAGGTCGGCGGCCACGGCCAGCGCCAAAGCCTCCAGTTGGGGGTCGGGGCGCGGTTCGGTGGTCACCTCGCGCAGCAGAGTCAGTAACTCGTCGGCGACATCGAGTTGGGTGGGGCGGACCGGATCGGCGGACGTGCGGACAGCAGTAAGCATGCGTGATCACCTCGAGGTTGGCGGAGTCGAGTGGAAGTGGGGCGAGGATCGCCCGGTCAGTGCGAAGTCGCGTTGCGCGGGTGCGCGCGACGATCGCGTGGGCGGCGCATCGGTGGGATGCGGCCGATTCCGAGTTCGGACAGGCCGGACTTGAACAGGCCGTAGGTGATGCGCCGTCGCGCGGACGTTTCGAGTTCATCGCGCAGAGCACCGTCGCGCAGTATCGCGTCGGGACCGAGCAGTCCTCCCACGATGGCCAGCGCACCGGCGGTGTCGCCATGGTCCAACCGCTCCCGGACACCGGCGAGACAATCCGGATGACGGTGCGCCTCGTCGATAGCCCGCAGGCAAGGCAACGGAGTGCCGGTCAGAGCGACCAGCAGTTCCTCCCGCCGGATCTCGGCCTGGTCGTGGTCGAGCGCGGACAAGACCCCGTCGACCAGCCCGATCCGGTGCTGTTCTCCCCTGCACCGCACCAGGCGCGGTGTATCTGCCCGGTCGGGCAGGCGCGGCGCGTCGCTCGGCGAGTAGTCGGGTACCAGCGCCGGGGCGACCAGCGGATGCAGCCGATCGGCCGCTATCGCGCCGGTACGGATCAGCTCCAGATCGGGCAGCACCCAGGTCGCCGCGTCGGGCAGGACGGGCAGTGCCGAGACGCCGCCGAGCGGGTATTCCGCCGCGATCCGCACCGTGGGCGGCACGGCGCCGTCGTCCGCGTCCAGGTACAGAACCAACCGTTGCCGGGCTCCGAACCGCACGACGAAAGCACCGCCGCGCCGTCCCTCGGCCTGGTGCAGAATCTCCGCCTCGGCCGCCCATCGGTCTACGGCGCAGCGCCTGACCTGCGGCACCGTGGCGAGCAGTTCGGGATCGAGGACCGGACGGTCATTCGCCGGTTGCGCGGCCCCGGACCGTAATCCCAGCTCATCGACCCTGCGCGCATCCCACAGGTGACGATGGAGATCCAGGCGGAAACGCCGATCGGGACGAGGATGCGGATGCAGGCCGGCCCCGGCAGCGGATCCGTCCCACAGCGCGAGGCTGATCCGCTGACCGGCATCCGCCCAAGCCGGGGCCGTCCGTGCGACAAGGTGCATCGGGGGTGCGCCGCCGCACAGGTCCGGCTCCGCGTCGTACCGAGCCAAGGCGATGGTCAGACCCGGTCGCAACAACCCATCGGGAGCGACCCTCGGCATATGCCAGCGCAACAGGTCAGGAGCCAAATGCCGGAGATCGGCTCGGATTCGAGCCGCGAGTGCGTGTCCGTGACTACGCGTCACCGACCGCAAACTGAAATCGATATCGAAGCCTGCCGCGGCGCACGCGCCCGCCCAGTCCCCCACACGACGGCGGGCGGTAGCAGTCTCGATCATGGTAGGCGGCACGGCGAATTCACGCACACGCAGCCAGAAGGAAAGGCGGGAGTCGTCCCCATTCGCGATGTGAGTGAGCATCAGCACTCACCTTGTGCGAATGGAACCCCCAATCTTCGAACAGAAGGAGTCGTCATCGCGTCGATCATAGCGCCCCGCATCGGCCCCGGCCAGCCGACGCAGTTCGGCTGCCGCCCCGTCGCTTCCAGCTGATCCGGATGCGGATGCGACAAGTCGGCCCACGACTGCCATTCGAGCACAATCACTTTCGGCCCGGACGGGTGGCGACATCGGCCACGCTGTCGGCCAGCGCGCCGTGGAATGCCGCCTGCTCGATGACGTTGTTCCCGAAGAAGACAGGAAGCGAAGGGGCCTTGCCGGATTCGGCAAGGCCCACCGGTCGGCGTAGCCGATCGGCTATCGCATCGGCGCGGGTCCGCATTCCTTGCCCATCACGTCGGGCAGGTGCGCCCAACCGGATGAGCAGCTCACGACCTCGCCGCCGTTCACGAGGAACGGCTGCGTGATCTCTCCGCTCGCCGGTGCGCCGTTGGACGGCGTGCACTCCATAGCGGTCACCCTGCCCTCCCACACCGGCGAATGGGACGAACAGTTGTAGTTCCACATCTCCTGCGCGGATGCGGTCGGCGGACAGAACAACAGTGCCGCCGCGGCGGCGAAGAACGGGGGAAGCCCGAGACGAACGAGGCGTGTGGCTCTCATGACGATCTCCTTGTCCTGGTTCCGTGCGGTCTGGATTCGTAACCGTCCCGGACGACAGCCCGGGTGGTAGCGAGCAGAAACTGCGTGGTTGCTCAGGAGAGAACGTGCACACTGCGAGAAGGACGCTACGCCGGAGCCGCCACGACCCGGGGCGAAATCCGGTCGCTGTGACCATCCGGATATCCGGCCGCCGATGCTGGTGGAAGCCGGGCACGCAGATGACCTTCTGCCCTGTCGATCGCTCCGCCGCCGTCGAATGATGATCGGAGTAGCGAGCACGTCGCCGTAGTGGAAGGGAGACGCATCATGACGACCGCGCGGACGATCATGCGGCCCGACGTACAGCACATCAATGTCCGAGACACCATGGAAACAGCCGCCCAGCGGATGCGGCAGCTCGACATCGGCGCATTGCCGATCTGCGATGGCGAATGCCGTCCCGTCGGCATCGTCACCGATCGCGACATCGTCGTGAAGGTGGTCGGCATCGGCGCGAATCCGAAATCCACCACCGCCGGCGAATTGGCACAGGGCGCCGACCGACTGCACACCGTCGATATCGACACCGACGTGCACGACGTGCTGCTGCTCATGGAGCAACAGCGGATCCGTCGGCTCCCGGTCACCGACAAGGGCATGCTGGTCGGCATCATCACCGAGGCCGATCTGGCGCGAAATCTGTCCGACAGCACCGTCGGCGAATTCGTGGAGGCGGTCTGCGCGGCCCATCTGCCCGCCACCGAGAAAGTCTGAGCTGAACGGAATCACCGGAATGGATGGGGATTATGCGGCCAAGGTGGTGATGCAGTAGGAAAGTCGGGCCGATATCATCGATATGCGACCTATTCACGATTCTGATCCTCCATAGCGAACGCAATTCATCCGTGCGGGAGGTGGTCGGTGAACGGCATAGCGTTCGGTCGCTACCGGTTGCACGAACTGATCGGTGAGGGCGGCATGGGCCAGGTATGGCGGGCCTACGACACCGCTACCGACCGCATCGTGGCAGTCAAGTTGCTGCCCGAACGGTGCGCCGTCGATCCCAACTTCCGGGAACGCTTCCGACGCGAAGCCCACGACACCGCTCAACTGCGCGAACCGCATGTGGTCCCGATCCACGGCTACGGCGAAATCGAAGGCCACCTCTACCTCGACATGCGCTTGATCGACGGCGCCGACGCGAGGACCCTGCTCAACCGCGACGGCGCCATGGAGCCGGAGGCGGCGGTCGCCGTGATCACCCAGGTCGCGGCGGCTCTGGATGCGGCACACGCCCAAAGTTTGGTGCACCGCGACGTCAAACCATCCAATCTGTTGGTCACCGACAGCGGCTTCGTTTATCTGATCGACTTCGGTATCGCGCGTTCGGCCGGTAATACCCCGCTGACCAGCACCAGCACGATGATCGGAACCTTGGCCTACATGGCGCCGGAGCGATTCACCAGCGGCGTCGCCGACGCTCGGTCCGACGTGTACGCCCTTACCTGCGTGTTGTGCGAATTCCTGACCGGGATCCCGCCCTACCCGAGCACCAGCACGGAACAACAGATCGCGGCGCACCTGACCGCCGCTCCCCCGGTGCCGAGCATGCGGCGCCTCGACCTGCCGGTCGGGTTCGACGATGTCATCGCCCGGGGCATGGCGAAAGATCCGGACGACCGCTATCAGACCGCCGGAGAGCTGGCGTCCGCCGCCGCTGCCGCCCTGACCACCGCTCCCGTGGTAGCCGACGGAAGCATTCCCGCAGCCGACCCCGCATCGGTCCCGACCGTCCTCGGTGGTCACAGCGTTCGGCCCGCTACGCAGCCGCCGGTTTCCTCCCCGGAGCCGAGCGCCGAGCAGAACTCCACTGTCGACGCGCGATCCGCAGCGAAGTCGCCCGGCCTGCAATCCACAGACGGCCACGTGGCGCCGCGACGTAGACGGCCTGTCATCCGGGTTACGGTGGCGGTGGCCGCGGCGTTGATCGCGGCGGCGCTGGGTGCGGGGATCTGGTGGCTGACCCAGCCGTCGAAGCCCCCGCTCGCCTTCGACGGCAAATACGAGGTCACCTACACACCCCGGACCCTCAACGGGAAGCCGGACAACGGGCCTCCGAAAACCCGGACGTGGTCGGTCCGATCCGACTGTCCATCGCACGGCGAACGCTGCGTCGCCTCGATAACCAGCCAGAGCAAGTCCGAGCCGGAGACGGCCCCGACCAAATTCTCCGCGGACTATCGCGATGGCGCGTGGATGATCACCAGGGAGCTACCGTCCTATTCCGACCCCGATTGCGAGAATCCGATCACCAAGGCGCCGCAGAACGTCGAGGCGTGGCAGCGACTCGAATTCCGGCCCGGCGCCCTGCCGTGGACCGGAACCTACCTCAGCTTCGTCGGCGGTCCCTGCGCATTCACCCAGCAACAGGAGATGAGGATTTCGCGTGTCGGCGAGGCCGACCCGAAGGTCCCTGTCGTGCCACCGGAAACCCTCCCCGATCGCGCCGATGGCCGACCCGTCGCAGTGATCAGCGGCGCCTACGACGTGACCATCACCTACACTGCGACACTCGACGTTCCCAAACCCCCACCACCGAGTAAGTTCCGCCAGCAGTACTACACCCTTTGCATGCGCGACGGCGAGCGCTGTGCCGCGACGACGCAAACAGATCACGGCACAGATACCGCCACAGATCCTCGCGCCGCCTTCGCTCCCATGTTCGTGCTCGAAAACGGGGCTTGGCGGGCCGGCTACAGCATTCCCTATCCCTGCTTCGCGGGATCGAACGAGCCGCACACCAACGCGACATTTCATTGGGAGTTGTTCCCGTCCGATGTGGGACCGGACCCCACCGAATTCCTCACCGGCGCATGGACCCGCGAGAAAGGTGACCCCTGCCCCGAGACCGCCGACGCAACTGTCGAAATGCGGCGCGTCGGCTCCGGCGGTGGGCGGCCGGCCGTCGCACGCGCCGGTGCCGACCAGCAGACCCATCCCTCCTCGGCTCCGGAGATCATCGCGATCCGCAGCTCCGGGTTTTCCGTGTTCCACCGGTTCCGGCGGCGGTCGTGACTGATTGTCGGCACGACCAGCGGATATTGCTGCGACACAACGTTTTCCACTTCAGCAGGTGGTAGGAGCGGGCTCTCCACGAACTCGGGCGTCGAGCCACAGCGACACCGCTGGCGCGCCCAGTACCGCGGGGGCCACGTGCTCGAGTGCGGACGGCAGCGCCACCGAGCTCACCAGGTGCGTCTGGATCCGCACCCCCGCCGCACACCAGCGGCGGACCGTGTTGTCGATGGCACCGATCGGGATCTGCCGGTCGTCCGGCGAATGCCATTCGAGAATCGGGGTCCGCGGCACCCCACCGTAGAGTTCGAGGCTGTTCTCCTCCACCACCGACCGGGCGCCGCGGCTGTCCACGATCGAGGTGTCGGTGAGGTATTCCCGAGCGCTGCCGTCGACCCCCTCGGTGAGGATCTCGCTGCTGCAGCTGTCGGCCATGTCTCGAGCGACCGCGAGACCACGCGGGTTGAGATACGAACTGATCGGAAGCCGGTCCGGGTACTCCCGCTCCAGACCGATCGCCGCGGCCATGGCCAACCCGAACGAAGGATGCTTGTCCATGCCCAGCGCCTCGGCCATCGTCACCAGATTCATCGGGGCGCCGCCGATGGCCGCGCCCGCGAGTTCCAGCTCCGGTGCGTAGGTCGGCTGCAATGCGGCCGCCCATGCGGTGGCCAGGCCACCGCCGGAGTAGCCGGCCAGCACCGCCGGTCCGTTGTCCGCGGCGAGTGCGGGCAGGCGCTTCACCGCACGGATGCCGTCCAGGACGATCCGGCCGCCCAACCGCGCGGCCCCGAGCGCGAACTGCGGCCCGAGGTGATCCGGCAGTGCGACACTCCAGCCCCGCGCCAGTGCCAGGTTCAGGATCGGCGTGGTCACCGCCAGGCTCGGATCGCCGCCGTAGAGCTGGTGCGATATCGCGCAGTCGGTGCCGAGCGCATTGATGAAGTGCTGATACGACAGCAGCGGCCCGCCGGGCCGACTGCCGAAAGGGGTGAGGAGGGTCGTCGTCGCCGCGATCGGCGCCCCATGGGAGTTGGTGGACCGGAATTTGACCAACGTGACAGTGGATCCGGGGAAGGTCGCCAGCGGCGGCAGTGCCCGCACACCGAGCACCTCCCCTGGTTCATATGCCGCGAGATCCGCCGGAGCCGCATAAAACGGGTCCGGGTCGGGCCGCGGATACAGCGGTTGCGCGGTTGCCGTCGTCGCCAGCAGCAGCCCGAGTGCCACACCGCCGATCGCGCTGCGGACCAGCGCCGGACCGCTGCGCCTGCCGCCGGGCAGGGGAAACCGCCGGATCACGATCTCGACCTCCACAGTTCGCGGCGTTTGTCGACCAGCCAGCTTTACATTCAAATCTGCCACGGCTGGCAAACCTTCGGCGACACGCCGGACGGGGAGCTGAAACGCCTTCGACCACGTCGCCGATCGGGCCGTGTCCGTGGTCGAAGGCTCTGGCTACACCAGTGGACGGCTGCTCCGAGTTCGGTGCCTCGGCCCTGCCGGTGGCCGGTCGAGACCGTACCGCTCGAGTATCGCAGCGTCGATGGTTCGGGTCCGCTGAGCTCTATGGATGTTCGGTTCGCTGCACCTGTTCGTTGATGAGGGTGTCATCGTCGGCCGGGGGCTCTGGGTCATGCCATTCTTCTGCCCGGCTGGAACGATTGCCGCGTAATGTGCCCTCCAAGTCGTGGGCCAGCGCGTCATCGTGCACGGGACCGTGCTTGCTACTTCCTCGTTCCATGATTCTTTCTCCTGTGTTCGATTGCTGGACATGCGCTAGCGGTGGCGCAAAAGGGTGGCGACCCCTTCCCGGGGTACGACAGCACCTTCGACGGGCACGATCGAGCCGCCCTGCAGCAAGGTGACCACCGGCAGCGCTTCGTCCGCGCGGTAGGCGCGCGACGACGTCGCATCGTCCTCGATCCATCCCGCCGCGGTGATGCCGCGAAGCAATTGCGGATCCAGTTCGACGGATCGGTCCCCCACTGTCTTGGCATCGATCAGCAAGGTATCGGCATTCGCCGCCAGCAGCGCCGAGACCGTCTCGGGCAGCCCCTCGACGGCCAGGCCGTCGGCCCTGCCGCGTGCGGTGTTCAATTGCTCGACGACCTGCCCCTGCTGCTGCCGTGCCTGCGTCAGCACCGCCTGCTCGACCTGCGCTTCGAGCGCGGCGGTATCCACACCCGCGGCGCGAGCCCCTGCGTCGACCTCGACGACCCGAGCGGTTGGCGGCGACTCGAGCGCTCTGGCCAGCGCGGAGCGAGCGCCGACCTCACCGACCAGCACGATGATCCGCGCGCCGACCCGATCCGCGAGATCACGGACCGCCGTGGCGACCTCCTCGACGTTCCGCCGGATCATCTCCTCGACGCGGCGACGCATCGACAGATGCGCCCACCCTCCGCCGTGACGGATCTTGTGCACCGGATGGGCGGTGCCTTCGGCGGTCATCTCGATCAGATTCTCGTCCTCGTCGACGCCGTACAGGTCGCAGCCGACACGATCGACCACCGCGATCACATGCGGCACCGCACGGGACTGCTGCTCGATCAGCGGCAGCAGATAGGGAAGCGCCGACACCCGCACGATTTCGCGTGCGGGCGGCTCCGGGAGCACATGATCGACCAGCAGGCTGTCCGAATCGGCGATCAGCACGCGCCCGGCACGCCCGTGCCCCGGCACCTCGCTTATCGCGTCGTCGAGCAGTTCCAGCGTCTTCTCCGGAACGTATTGGGCGGCCAGTCGCTCGCGGATCGAGCGCCACCGTAGCGCTCTCTGATTCTCGGCGTCTTCGGTGTTGTGCGAGGCGTCGATGCAGAGCGAGACGAACGGTCCTCGCCGTTGCGCTATTTCTCTGAGTTTCATGCCGTACACGTCCTGCGACTACCCGGCTCTGCGTCGACGAATCCGCGCTCGCGAACGCGCTCGTACTGCTTGCGCACGGCGGTTTCGCCGGGTCCGGCCCGGGTAGTCGCACCATCGACAAGGAGGTGAGAGCCGTGGCCGAAACCGACGTCGACGACGAGCTGTGGGAGGAATTCCACCGCCTGGTCAATATGTCGTCCCGGCAGTTGCGCGATTGGCTGCGCACCGAAGGAGCAGGCATCGGCAGCGAAACGGAACCCGATCGCGCGGGACCGGCGATCGGCCGGGACATCTTGGCGGTTCTCGGTAAACGCCGTACCGACCTGAATGCCGACGACATCGCGGTGATGCGCCGAGCCGTCGACGAGATCACCGCGGTGCGGGGCGAGGACGCGGAGCGCGAGCCGCGCGCGGGCGAAGACGACTGGCGCCGACACCTGATGTCACTGGGACACGATCCACTCCAGCCGTCGTGAGTTGCGGCGCCGGGGCCTGGCCGGCAGGGAACTCGGCCGCCGGTCGACTCGGCACCGTGAGGGTCGCCGGGCTCAGGTCGACCGCGATTCGCTGGGCGTATGCATGGCGTCGAGGGCCTCGATGACCTCGCGACACCAGTCCGCCCAGGCGCGTTCGGTGCCCAGGCCGGCCTTCAGAACCAGATGCCGCATCGCATCGGCGTCGTCGCCGACGGCCGAGAAATCACGTTCTTCGATCTCCCGGTAGGTCGCCAACGTCCTTTCGTGCACGTCGAGATGGTGTGTGACCACCGCGCGGACACCTTCGAAGTCCCCGGTGGCGGCCGCGGCGCGCAACCTGATCAGCAATGTCTCGCGCTGCTGTGGCGGCTCGTCGACCTCACTCACCCAACGGTGCAGCGCGGCAGTGCCCGCCGGTGTGATCGAGAAGCGCCTCGGCTGACCACGCCCTGGCGACTGCGGCGAAACCTCGGCGACCAAGCCGCCGCCGCTGAGGCGATCCAATTCGCGATAGATCTGCTGGTGGGTGGCCGACCAGAAGTAACCGAACGCGCGGTCGAAGCGCCGAGCGAGCTCGATGCCGGTCGAGGCCCGTTCGGTCAACGCGGTCAGGATCGCGAACTGTAGTGCCACCGCCCCATGGTAGAGAGCGCCGCCTGATTCCACGTACCTGCGAGCGAAGGGCACAGCGCGGTCTGGACAGCACCGCGTAGCACGGCCCCTGGACCCGATGACCTTCGCGAGTGATGGGCGACACATGTTTATGCAACTTATTGCAGTAAGGCGGTGGCGTCGATAGCTTCGTCGTAGCGCAGCGCCATTCGGCCCGAATCGCCGCGAGACAACCCTTCCGAACTCTCGAAGGACCCCATCATGGCCCTACCCGCCGCTCTCTCCGGTCGCCTGACGCTGCCCGTCGTGGCCTCACCGATGTTCATCTCCTCCGGACCGGAGCTGGTGATCGCTCAGTGCCGGGCGGGGATCATCGGATCCTTCCCGGCGCTCAACGCCCGTCCGGCGGCACTGCTGGAGGACTGGCTGGCCCGCATCACGGAGGAGAACGCCTCGTATGCGGCAGCCAACCCCGACGCGACCGTCGCGCCGTTCGCCGTCAATCAGATCGTCCACCGGACCAATGACCGCCTCGAACACGACATGGACGTGATCGTGCGGCACCGCGTGCCCATCGTGATCACCTCGCTGGGCGCACGCCCGGAGATCAACGACGCCGTCCACTCCTACGGCGGGATCGTCCTGCACGACGTGATCAGCAACGAATTCGCTCGCAAGGCAGTCGAGAAGGGCGCCGACGGCATCATCGCCGTGGCCGCGGGCGCCGGCGGCCACGCCGGGACCCAGTCGCCGTTCGCGCTCGTTCAGGAAATCCGTGCGTGGTTCGACGGGCCGGTGCTGTTGTCCGGCGCGATCGCCCACGGCCGTTCCATCCTCGCCGCCCAAGCCGCGGGCGCCGACTTCGCCTACGTCGGTTCGGCATTCCTGTCGACCGCCGAGGCGGTCGCGGCGGCGGAGTACAAGCAGATGATCGTCGACTCCAGCGCCAAGGACATCGTGTACAGCAACTTGTTCACCGGGGTCCATGGCAACTATCTGCGCGGCAGCATCGTCGCCGCCGGTCTGGACCCGGACAACCTCCCCCACTCCGATCCGTCGGTCATGAACTTCGGCTCCGGCGGCAATGTGAGCGCCAAAGTATGGCGGGACATCTGGGGTGCCGGGCAGGGCATCGGCGCGATCACAGAAGAACTCACCGTCGCGGATCTGGTGGCCCGTTTGAAAGCGCAGTACGACGAAGCGCGCCAGGATCTGGCCCGCAAGACTCGCATGCCCGCCGCTGCCGTGCAGCCGGCTTGATCCGGGCGAGAGACGCAACCGGCACGTTGTGCCCGACGGCGCACGGCCGTCGGGCAGCGCGAGCCACGATGATGTGATGGTCGTCACGACAAACGGTTGTCGAGAACGCGGCGCCGGCTCCGTCCCAGGGATGCGAGCAGCCATGAGGGCCGCGCGACGAACAAGGAGGACGACCATGAAGTACCTGCTGCTGAAGCACTACCGCGGCGCCCCGGCTTCGGTCAACGACGTGCCGATGGACAAGTGGACGCCGGAGGAGTTCGACGCGCACGTGCAGTACATGCGTGACTTCGTCGCCCGCTTGGTGGAGACCGGAGAGTTCGTCGGCGAGCAGGCACTGACGCCGGAGGGTGCGTGGGTGCGTCACGACGGCGAGGGGCGGCCGCCGGTGACCGACGGCCCGTTCGCCGAGACCAAGGACCTCATCGCCGGGTGGATGATCATCGACGTCGAGTCCTGGGAGCGTGCGGTCGAGCTGGCCGGAGAGCTGTCCGCTGCCCCCGGCGCGGGCGGCAAGCCGATCCACGAGTGGCTGGAGGTGCGGCCGTTTCTCACAGCGACGCCCTTGGCGACCGAGTGAACGAGGCGCTGCTGCGAGAGCTCGTGCCCGCGGTGATCGGTGTCCTCGTCCGGCGTGGCGCGGACTTCGCGTCGGCCGAGGACGCCGTGCAGGAGGCTCTGGTCCGGGCGTTGGAGACCTGGCAGGACGATCCGCCGCGCGATCCGCAGGCGTGGCTGGTCGCGGTGTCGTGGCGGAAGTTCCTCGACGCCGCCCGCGCAGAGGCGGCGCGGCGGGGGCGGGAACTCGCCGCGGACGCCGAGCCGCCCGCCGGTCCGGCGCAGGCCACGGACGACACGCTGCGGCTGTTCTTCCTGTGCGCGCACCCGGCGCTGCCGCGGGCGGCGGCCGTCGCGTTGACGCTGCGTGCGGTCGGTGGGCTGACCACCCGCCAGATCGCCGAGGCCTACCTGGTCCCCGAGGCCACGATGGCGCAGCGGATCAGCCGGGCCAAGCGGCGGATCGCAGGGCTGCCGCTGGACCAGCCGGGTGATCTCGGCACGGTGCTGCGCGTGCTCTACCTCGTCTTCAACGAGGGGTACGGCGGGGATGTGGACCTGGCGGCCGAGGCGATCCGCCTGGCCCGCCAGCTCGTCGCTCTTACCGACGAACCCGAGGTCGCCGGCCTGCTGGCGCTGATGCTGCTGCACCATGCGCGGCGCGCGTCACGCACCGGCCCCGGCGGTCGCCTGGTGCCGCTCGCCGAGCAGGACCGCGGTCTGTGGGACACGCGCCTGATCGTCGAGGGCGTGGAGATCCTGCAGGCCGCACTGGCCCGCGACCGGCTGGGTGAATACCAGGCGCAGGCCGCGATCGCCGCCCTGCACGCGGACGCGCGCTGCGCCGCCGAGACGGACTGGGTACAGATCGTCGAGTGGTACGACGAGCTGCTGCGCCGCACCGGCAGCCCGGTCGTGCGGCTCAACCGCGCGGTAGCGGTCGGCGAGGCCGACGGCCCGGGGGCAGGCCTGGCGGCGTTGGCCGGAGTGCGTCCCGACTTGCCCAGGTACGCCGCGGTGACGGCGTACCTGCACGAACGCGCGGGCGATCTGGAGCGCGCCGCCGAGCTGTATGCCGAAGCGTCTCGCGTCGCCACCAGTGTGCCCGAGCGCGACCACCTCACCAGGGAAGCCGCGCGAGTGCGCCAGCTGCTGCGGCCGTGAGTGCACCGCGGGGACCCTACTGCACGCTGATCGTGACGGTCCTCGTCCGCGTCTCGGCGGGCAGCTCGGTGGTGTCGACCATCAGCACCTCGCCCGAGTCCTGCGCGCCGTCGGCCAGGAGCTTGGCTTTCAGCCCGAACGGCGGCCGGTCGCCGGTGGCGGCCTCGATGCCGAAGTCGCTGTCGGCGGCGATGTAGAGGGTCTTGCCGCCGTCACGGGTGGCGACGCCCTCGATCTTGTCGTGGCCGAAGAACTCGCCCGCGGCGTTCAGGCCGTCCAGCAGGCCGCCGAGATCCAGGGCGGACGTCTTGGCGACGGGGGTGATGCCCGCCTTCCGCAGTGTGGCCACGCCGTCGGCGGTCGGCACCGCGCCGACGAGGAGTTCCAGCGGCTTGCCATCGACCAGCAGGCCCAGCTGCGGATCATATTGCGCGCCTTGTACCTTCGCCTGCGGTCCGACATCGGTGGCACCGGCGATGTCGATCGTCCACAGCTTCTTGTTCGCCTTGGGCGGTTTGTCGCCGTCGCGCTCGTCGACCAGGAAGGTGGTGTCGGTCAGCGCCGTGATCTCGGAGACCGCCAGCTTCTGTTTCGGCTCCTCCAGCGGATACACGAATTCCTTGACGTCCCTGGTCTTCAGATCCACGGTGACGATCCGGGTCATGGGCACCTCACGCGCCGAGGCGACACCCGGCTCGCTCAGCGCGCTCTGCACGATGCCGACCAGTGTCCTGCCGTCCGGTGTGATGGTGAGACCCTCCATGCCCTGGTTCGGGGTGCGCAGCGAAAGTTCCTCGGGCAGACCGCGCCCCGGCGCCAGCCGCTCGAGCTCGGTGCCGTCGGCGTCGAAGTGCACGAGGAACGGCCCGTACTCGTCGGACACCCAGAAGGTGCCGTCGGCCAGCGCGGCCAGGCCCTCGCTGTCGATGCCGTGATCGGTGGGAGGAAGGACGGCGCCGTCGAGGCCACGCATGGTCTCCCCCGTGCTCGCGGAGGTGTCGATCAAGCCGTTGAACGGCTGGCCTGTCGAACTCTTCAGGGGAATGGTTCTGTCCAGCACCGCCGTGCTGCCGACCATCTTGAATTTGGCGATTGCGGGCGTGAAAGCCGGTATGGGCGTGATTTTCTCGTTCTTGCCCTTGCCGTCTACGTTCGGACCACGGTCGGTGAGACCGTAGAACTCGTCGGCCGATCCCGGCACCGGCGTGAACGCCGATCCGTAGCCGCTGCCTTGCACGCTCACTCCGCCGAAGTCACCGAGCGGCGGGATGTCGGTGGTGAACAGCTTCACGGCGTCGGTGGTGGTCACCGTGATGCTGTCGGACCCGGTGTATCCGGCCGCCGGTGTGTACACCACCGCGCCATCGGCGCGGCGGCTGATCGTGCCGTGCCGTGGATCGGCGACCGCCACCGCGGCGCTGCCCCCGGTCGCGGCCAGTAGATCATCCAGCGAGATCACCAAGGGTTGATCCTTGGCGGCGGTGAAATCCGCCGGGCTCGACGGCGAGCAAGCCGGCAGCGCGGCGGTCGCGCACACGGCGGCCATGACGAGTGCGCTTCGGGTACTGCGGTGTGTTCTCACCAGCGATGCGTACCGTCCGAGCCCGGCCACCAGGTGGCGTCGAGCTGAACGTGAGCCGTCGTTCCCCACAATCATCCGATCATTCTGCGGTGTTACCAACGCTGACGAGCGTGGATATCGCGACACCGGAGCATGCGCTGAGCCGTCACCGGAGTAGGGCGCTCGGCGCTTCGAAGTGTCGTGTCGTCGCCCGTGGAGACCTACGGTGGAGATATGACCGCCTTGGAGTATCGGCATGTGCTGGTCGCGCGCGACGGCGACACGGTGCGCATCACCATGAACCGGCCGCGGCAGCGCAACGCGCTGTCGGGCGAACATCTGGGCGAGTTGCTCGCCGCGTTCCGGGCCGCAGGCGAGACCGACGCCACGGGGATAGTGCTCGGAGCGAACGGCCCGGTGTTCTCCGCGGGGCACGACTTCGCCGACGTCGCCGCTCGCGACCTGCTCGGCGTCCGGGAACTGCTCGTGCTGTGCACCGAACTCATGTCGGCCATCCAGTCGGTGCCGCAGGTGGTGATCGCCCGGGTGCAAGGCCTGGCCACGGCCGCGGGCTGCCAGTTGGTGGCCTCGTGCGATCTGGCCGTCGCCGCCGAATCGGCCGGTTTCGCGCTCCCCGGCGGCAAAGGCGGCTGGTTCTGCCACACGCCCGCGGTGCCGGTGGCCCGCGCCGTCGGCCGCAAACGGCTGATGGAACTCGCCCTCACCGGCGACCCGATCGATGCCCGCACCGCCGAACAGTGGGGCCTGATCAACCGAGCGGTGCCGGACGCCGAACTGGACACCGCCGTCGACGAGTTGCTGGCCCGCGCGACCAGGGGCAGCCGGGCCAGCAAAGCGCTGGGCAAACGCACTCTCTACCGCCAACTCGACCGTCCCGAAGCGGATGCCTACCCCCTCGCTCTCGAAGTCATGGCCGCCGCCGCTCAACTTCCCGCCGCCCGCGAAGGGATGGCGGCCTTCCTGGCGAAGCGTCCACCTGTATGGCGGGATTAGCGCCGTTCCCCGGCCCCGTCAGAGGCGGGCCGTTCAGCGCTTGAAACGTCCGGCGAACCCGCGCAGGGGCAGATCCGCGCTGGTGATGATGCCGGGGTGGGCGGCGACGACGGATCTGATCGCATTGAGGGCGGGCAGGCCGGTGACGGTCATGCCGATCGAGGCGAAGCTCTCGGGGTCGGACAGATCGGTGCCCGCGCGCGGAATGATCATGTGTTTGCTGTAGATGTTCGGATCACCGGTGATCTGAGTGATGTAGCAGCCCTTGATTTTCCAAGACGGATCGGTGTGCGGCGTCATCTGCCATTCGAGATGGCTTTCCACGCGCGGTACGCCGTCGACCAATCCTTGGTACTTGATGTAGCTGGCGCCGAGCGAACCCTCGGGCAGGAAGTACCAACCCAGGTCGACATCTTTCGTGCACGCGCCGAGTTCGTAACCGAAGCGCACCTCGTCGAGTGCGAGGTCGAAGGCGTCGGCCATGAGATAGACCGAGTCGGCGAACACCGCGGTGTACTTGTAGAGCGAGTCCGGGACGGTCGGGTCATCGACCTGGCGGCCGTAGCCGACGGCTTTCCACGTGTCGACGGAATGATGGCAGGAGACATCGACCGATTCCGTGACGGTGATGTTCTCGATGTCGGCGACGTCGGCGCTGTGCACGATGCCGAGTATCTGGCACAGGCCGGGATTCATGCCGGTGCCGTAGAAGGTCGAGCCACCGCGCTCGCAGGCGGCTTGGATGACCGCGCTGACCTCACGGCCGGAAGGATGGGGATGGTTGGTGTCGCGGTGGAATCCGGTGATCCAGTCCGCGGTGGTCACGACGTCGATTCCCGCCTCGAGAACCTTCTCGTAGAGGTCCTCGTCCGGGAATACCCCGTGAAAGGTGAGCACGTCCGGTTTCGCGGCGATGATCTGCTCGACCGAGCCCGTGGCGATCACCCCGATCGGTCCGATGCCGACGATCTCGCCCGCGTCGCGGCCGATCTTGTCCGGCGAATAGCAGTGCAGTCCCACGAGTTCGAGATCGGGGTGGTTGCGGATCCGGCCGATCATCTCGGTACCGAGGTTGCCGGTCGCGACCTGGAATACCCGGATCTTGTCGGAGGCGCTCATGACATGGGCCTTTCGGGATAGAACTGCGCCGCCCACTCACGCAACGCCTTGAACCCGGCGAATTCCTTGCGCGACAACGCGGGCGGATCCGAATAGCGCTGGTGCGCCCAGATATCGACGTCGGCCTCGAACTGCTGGATGACGAAGCCTGCCATCGTTTTTCCGTACCGGGTGATCTCGGGGCCGTCGTACCCGGCCTTTCGTCCGATCCACACGGTGAAGCGGACGTCGGAGGTGTATTCGTCCACGGGCGTCACCGCGGGCATCGTGCGGTTGTCGACCATGCCCCAGCTCTTGGTGATCGAGCAGCCCAGTCCCGCGTTGATCGATTCGACCCCGCTGTTGACCTGGTCTGCAGCCACGTTCTCGTCGAAAGCGATGGTGAAGTCGACATACGACACGGGGCCGGAGAAGTCGTGACGGGTGAATTCCGGGATGAACGGTGTCTTGTGCACGAACTTGAAATGCGCGAAATCGACGCCGTTCTCCATGACGTACTGGGGATGCAGTTCCAGACCGGGCCGGTAGAGCGTGGCCGCGGGCACCGGCGGGTAGTAGTCGGCGGCGGTCTTGCCGTCACCGAAGGCCTCGAACACGTCCGGGATTTCGAAATAGGGGTCCCGTCCATCGATGTCGTGCCATATCCACACCGCTTCGTTTCGCTCCACCACCGGATAGCTGCGAATCCGGCGGCCCTTGTTCGGATGGCTCTCGTACGGGATGCAGACGTTGCGCCCTTCCCCGTTCCACTCCCAGCCGTGGAACGGGCACACCAGATGCTCGCCCACCACATGACCGCCGTAGCCGAGGTGAGCGCCGAGGTGCTCGCAATAGGCGTCGAAGACCGCCACCCGGCCGGATGACGAACGCCAGGCGACCATCTCGCGCCCGAAGTACTTCATCTTGTGCACCGCGCCGACCTCGATCTCGCCGCACCAGGCCACTTGGAACCAACCCGTCGGCTGCATCGACAGCGGTGGTTTTGCCATCTCGATCCTCCAAGCTCCCGAGGGCTCGGCTCCTGAGCCTTCCCGCGGCGCCTTGAGCGTAGAACCCTCTGCGAAAGAATTCAAGAGGCTTCTACGAAACTGGAAGGCCCTGATCAGGGCCCGATAGACTCGGTTCTCGTGACGGAAGCGGCGGTAAGCGGGCGACGCGCCAACAAACGCGGGGTTCGTTCCCGGGAAAGCATGCTCGAGGCGGCGATCGCATCGCTGGCCACGGGCGACCCCGCCGCGGTGTCCGGTAACCGGATCGCTCGCGACATCGGCGCGACCTGGAGCGTGGTCAAGTACCAGTTCGGCGACATCGACGGTCTGTGGGCCGCGGTCCTGCGCCACACCGCCGACAAACGCGGCGACCTGCCCGCCGGGATCAAACCGGACGGGACGCTGCGCGAACGGGTGACCGCCATGATCATGGCGATGGCCGTAGGGCTGCGCAAGCCCGAATCGCTTGCCATCGAAACGCTGCGCGCTGCGCTCCCCCGCGAGCACGCCGAACTCGAACGCGACTACCCGCTGACCGCCGCCGAACTGGCGTCCTGGAAACCGCACTGGGACACCGCGTGCGAGAAAGCTTTCGCCGACCTCGAACTCGACCCGGTCAAGGTGCGGCAGGTGGCCGCGCTCATCCCTGCGGCCATGCGCGGCATCACCTCCGAACGCACCCTCGGCACCTACGGCAATCTCGACGACGCGCTCGACGCCCTGATCGGCGGAATCGTCGCCTACCTCGAAGCCTGACCGCCCGGTCGGCCACACGGCTGCTATGGTCGACGGACAGCGATCGGAACGAGGAAGTCGAACATGGCAGGTGAACTCGACATCTCGGGATAGGTCCCGAGTCTGACGGCCACCGGTAGCGCGCTCGCAGCGCCGCCGTCGTGGCCATGTCGTCGTTTTTCACCATCCTTCCTCGCGCGGTATCGATCCCGCGCATCCACCCGACTTCGAGGTAGCCATGTCCGCTGCGTACATCATTTGTTCCGACCTGTCGTTCTCCTGGCCGGATGACACTCCGGTCTTCGATGGACTGTCCTTCGGCGTGCCCGGCGGACGGACCGGGCTGGTGGCCCCGAACGGCGCCGGGAAGAGCACCTTGCTCCGTCTCATCGCCGGTGATCTTCGGCCCAGGGGTGGGGGCGTTTCGGTCCGGGGAGCCCTCGGCTACCTCCCCCAGCATCTCCCGTTGACCGGCGATCTGACCGTTGCCGAAGTCCTGGGGATCGCGCCGATCCTCGCCGCGCTCGACGCCGTGGAGTCCGGCGATACCAGCGAGGAACATTTCGCCACCATCGGTTCCGACTGGGACATCGAGGAGCGCACCCGCGCCCAGTTGGCACGCCTCGGCCTCGGCCACCTGTCCCCCGACCGACGTCTGCACACGCTCAGCGGTGGGCAGGTCGTCTCACTGGGGCTCGCAGCGCAACTGTTGCGACGGCCGGAGGTGCTGTTACTCGACGAACCGACCAACAACCTCGACTCGGAGGCCCGCCACCGGCTCTACGATCTGCTCGCTGACTGGAACGGCTGCCTGCTGCTGGTCAGCCATGATCGCGCGCTGCTCGACCGCATGGACCGCATCGCCGAACTCGATCGCGGCGAGATCCGATTCCACGGTGGCAATTTCACCGAGTACGAAGCCGCTGTGCGCGCCGAGCGCGAGGTCGCCGAGAAGAACATCCGCAACGCCGAGCAGGAGCTCGAGCGCGAGAAGAGGGAGTTGCAGCAGGCGCGGGAGCGGGCCGCGCGTCGCGCGAGCAACGCCACGCGCAACCTGGGCAACGCCGGATTGCCGAAGATCTTCGCGGGAACCATGAAACGCAACGCCCAGGAGTCGGCCGGGAAAGCGAACGAGACGCACCTGGCGCGCGTGGGAGCGGCGAAGAATCGGCTCGACCAGGCCGAACGCGCGCTGCGCGAGGAGCAGCGAATAGTGGTGGAATTGCCCGACACCGAAGTCCCCTCTGGGCGTATGGTTTTCGTCGGCGAGCGCATCGACTTCGAGTACGAGAAGCAGCCCATTCTCACCGGCGTCGATCTGATCATCCGCGGCCCCGAAAGGATCGCGGTGACCGGGCCGAACGGCGTGGGGAAATCGACTCTGCTGCGCGTCATCCACGGTGATCTGGCCGCGCAGCGCGGGCAGATCACCCGCGCCGAGGGCCGCGTCGCATATCTGTCGCAGCGGCTGGACCTGCTCGACCCCGACCGCACCGTCGCGGAGAACCTGGCCGTGTTCGCGAAGAACATGCCCGAGTCGCGGCGCAGGAATCTCCTGGCGCGGTTCCTGTTTCGCGGCTCACGAGTCGATCTGCCGGTCGGGGTGCTCTCCGGTGGCGAACGATTGCGCGCCACCCTGGCGTGCGTCCTGTTCGCCGAACCGGCGCCGCAACTGTTGCTGCTCGACGAACCGACCAACAACCTCGACTTGATCAGCGTCGGCCAGCTCGAGAGCGCGCTGAACGCCTACCGCGGCGCCTTCGTGGTGGTCAGCCACGACGAACGCTTCCTCGCCGAGGTCGGGGTGCGGCGCTGGCTGCGCCTGTCCGAAGGCAGGCTGCACGAGGTCGGCGCACCAGGGCCGGTCGTCTGAACGGGGTAGGGGGAGCAGCCGCCTGTCGGCGCAGGCGGCTGCGAACTCTCCCCCGGCGAAGCGGCGGACGCGGCGAGGATTTTGCCGCGTCAGCTTTTCATCGGATCATGGCCCCAGTTCATCAGCGAATAACGCCATCTACTGTTCTCGATGTCCCCCGAAGGTCGCTGCTCGAGATGGCGATGCGCATATCCGATCACTTTGCGCATGTGCGCGTAATCGTCGCCGGACGGTTCCTTTTTCTCGAGGATGTCCACGATGCGCCGACCGCTGGCGTGCCCGGTCGACTCGCCACCGCCTTCCGGTTTCTGCCCCACCGACTTCGATTCGTCGGTGTCGAGCCACCGGCGCAGCTCCGCCGGCGTCATGTTGACGATCTGGTCGAATTGCGTGCGCGTATCTTCGTCGTCCGTCGTCGTCATGGTGCGGCTCCGAATTCCATGTCAATCGTCGTTCGGACGCAGCGCGCCGGGCTTGTGCACCGCATCACGACCGCTTTTCGCGCTGCGGACTCGATACTGCGGCTGCTCTTCGGAGGCCCGTACGGTCCGTCCGGCCGCCTCGGTATCGGACGTGATCACTTCTTCGACCGTGCCCTCAGCGGTACTGCCGTGGCTGTTCCATTCGACTTCGTCACCTTTGCGGAAAGATTGCTTACCCATGCCGTGTCCCTTAACATCCACGTATTCAACGAGGTTGTTGTACCCGGGTTACGGCCGGGGAAACTGATAGCTGGATAGCCCGTCTAGTGCTGGCCCGGATCAGTACCGTTCGACAGCAGGCGGCGTCAGCGTCGAGTCGCGCAGCGGTCCGATCGTTTGCTCGAACGCCTTCTGCCAGGAACCGTCGGCGATCATCTGCTCGATCGCGTCATTGAGCTTGGTGCGGGTCTCCTGATCGCCCTTCTTCAGGCCGATGCCGTACTTCTCGGTGGTGAACGTGTTGCCGACCAGCTTCAGTTCGCCCGACGCCTGCCCCGCGAAACCGGCCAGGATGATGTCGTCGGTGGTCACCACGTCGACCGAACCGCGCCGCAACGCTTCGATGCACTGCGAGTAGTTGTCGAGTTCCACCAGCTGAACGTCTTTGGCGTGATGGTCCTTGACGTATTGCGCCGGCGTGGAGCCCTTGACCGAGCAGAGCTTCTTGTTGCCGTTCAGCGACTCGACACCGGTGATATCGGTGGTCTCGTTCTTCACCAGCAGCGCCTGCCCGGCCACGAAGTACGGTCCGGCGAAATCCACTTTCTGCTTGCGCTCGTCGGTGATCGAGTAGGTGGCGACGACGAAGTCCACCTCGCCGTCCATGATCATCTTCTCCCGCTGAGCGGTCGGCGCTTCCTTGAAGGTGATGCCGTCGGGCCGTACACCGAGCTTGCTCGCCACATACTTGGCGATCTCGACGTCATACCCTTGGTAGGAGCCGTCCGCTTCGCGAAACCCGAGGCCCGGCTGATCGAATTTGATGCCGATGGTCAGCTTGCCGTCCCGCACATGATCGGCTGTGGTCGCGGCTTCACTGCCACCACCGCAGGCGGTGGCGACCAAGGCGACGGCGATCGCTCCGATACCGAGGCGAAGTGTACGGTTGATGCTCATCGAATTCGGCTCCTTTCACGGCGAGCTGTCAGGCTGGCACCGACGACACGTCATCTTTCCCGGAAACTCCGAGCGCCCGGCTCCACCGTCCTCCCGCCAGTGGAAAGGGTGTTCCGCCCGTAGGAGAGCCGAATGGCCGCCGGCCTATCGGTCGCGCGCAGCCAGCATCCAGCCGAGGTGAGCGAGGCGCCCTCCTCGACGACCTCCGCAACTCCGGCACTCGTTCGGCCGGCGCCACCGTGCGCCAGGTGCCGTCTCGCGAAGAAGCCCTGCCCCGAGACGCTGCGCGCGGCGGTCGCGCGGGCCCGTGAGCTCACGCGGGTGCGCAGGCAGCGGCCGCGAAGGGCTGACGGGGCGATCGGGGCGAGGAGCGAACCGCTCAGGGGGCGATCGGTGCGAAGGGGCGCGTTTCATCGTGGCCGAGACGCACCACACCAGCCGACGATTCCTCGACTTCGTTCCACGCTCCGGGCAGATCGCGCAGCGGCTCGGAGACCACGAATCGGGCGTCCGCCCCCAGCGTGCGGAGCGCTTGCACTTCCGGGTGCAAGGCACGCACTTTCGCCACATCGTTGGAATAGAACAGCGATCGCGACCGCCGTTCGGTGGAGTACCGGAAGAACCACATGGACTCGCCGTCGGTGGTCGCGACGGTCATCTGCACCGGAGCCTCGACCTCGTGTGCGCGGCCGACGTCCTCGATGAAGCCGACCGCACGGGCGACCGCGCCGAACGGATCGTCGACGAGCCCGAAGGTCAGGGCCAGGAAGAAGAACAACTCCGAATCCGTGGAGCCCTCGATGTCGGCGAACAACAAGGGATCGACCGCCGTCGCCAAATCGCGCTTGCACTGCCGGAACCCGCGCAGCGCTCCGTTGTGCATCCACAACCAGTGCCCGTGCCGGAACGGATGACAGTTGCTGCGCTGCACCTCGCTGCCGGTCGACGCCCGCACGTGCGCGAAGAACAGCGACGTCTGCACCTCCGCCGCGATCTCCCGCAGGTTACGGTCGTTCCAGGCCGGTTCGACGCTCTTGAACACCGCCGGACGCGGGCCCGCGCCATACCAGCCGATCCCGAAGCCGTCACCGTTCGTGGTCGTCGCACCGAGCTGAGAGTGCAAGCTCTGGTCGATCAACGAATGCACCGGCCGGAACAAGAGGTCCTCGGCCCAGATCGGCTCACCCGAATAAGCCATCCACCTGCACATCCCTCGATTGAAGCAGACCGGGCGGTATTCAGCTACCGCATCGCCGCAGCCGGTGCGTCACGCCGGGTACGAACGGGTTTCCGTCGCCTTCACCGCGGCCCACAGCCGCTGACCCGGACGCAGGCGCAACTCGGCGACGGTGGCCGGGGTGATGTCGGCGAGCACGGGTGGGACCCCGTCCAGACGGATCCGGGTGACGTGCGCGTGTTGCTCGATGCCGGTGATCGTGACCGGCCAGCTGTTGCGGGGGCTGCCGACGGGTTGTTCGGGATGCAGGCCCACCGCGTTCGGGCTGAAGGCCACATGCACCCGTCCGTGCGCGGGTTCGGCGATGGTGATGACGCCGCCGCCGTCCAGGTCGACAGTCGTACCGCGCGCGGTGCCACGGTAGAGATTGAGGCCCATCAGAGTGGCCACGTAGTCGGAGCGCGGGCGTGCGGCGACCTGCGCGGGCGGTCCTTGCTGGACGATCGCGCCGTCCTCGAGGATGACCAGCCGGTCGGCGAGGACCATCGCGTCGAGGGGGTCGTGGGTGACCAGGACGGTGTGGCCGGGGTAGTCGCGCAGGTGGTGGGCGAGGTCCGAGCGCACTTGGAGCTTGGTGCCCGCGTCCAGCGCCGCGAGCGGCTCGTCGAGCAGCAGCAGCTGTGGTTCGGTGGCCAGCGCGCGGGCCAGGGCCACCCGTTGCGCCTGCCCGCCCGACAGCGCCCGGGGTTTGCGATGCGCGTAATCGGCCAGTCCGACCCGTTCGAGCCATTCGTCGGCCCGCGCCCGCGCGGCGGTGCGCCCGCAGCCGCGGGCGCGCAGCCCGAAGGCCACGTTCTCCAGCGCCGACAGGTGCCCGAACAACAGATAGTCCTGGAACACGACGCCCACCCGGCGGCGTTCGGCGGGCACGAACGCCGCCGGCGGCGCATCCCACGTGGTTCCGTCCAGCCGGATGTGCCCGCCGGTGAGCGCGATCAGCCCCGCCAATGCTCGCAGAGCGGTGGTCTTGCCCGCCCCGTTCGGCCCGAGCAGAGCGATCACTTCGCCCGGCGCGGCGACAAGGGGTAGCTCGAGCGCGAATTGCCCGCGAACGATCCGCAGGTCGGCCGCCAAGCTCATACCGCCCCCTTGATCCATCGTTCGCGCAACGCCACGAGGACGGCGACCGAGACGGCCAGCAGCACGAGGCTGAGCACGATCGCCGCGTCCGGATCGGTCTCCAGCGCGAGATAGACCGCCAGCGGCATGGTGGTGGTGCGGCCGGGGAAGTTGCCGGCGAAGGTGATGGTGGCGCCGAACTCACCGAGCGCGCGGGCCCAGCACAGCACCGCGCCCGCGACCACTCCCGGCAGCACCGACGGCAGCGTGACCCGGCGAAAGGCGTACCAGCGAGTGGCGCCGAGCGTGGCGGCCGCCTCCTCGAAACGCGGATCGGCCGCCCGCAGGGCTCCTTCGACGGAGATCACCAGGAAAGGCATGGCCACGAAGGCTTCGGCCACGATCACCCCGGCGGTGGTGAACGGCAGGGAGACGCCGAACCATTCGTAGAGATACCGCCCGAGCAGGCCGCGCCGTCCCAGCACCAGCAGCAGTGCGACACCGCCCACCACGGGCGGCAACACCAGCGGCACCGTGACCAAGGCCCGGATCAGCCCGCGCCCTGGCAGTTCGGCGCGCGCGAGCACCCAGGCCAGCGGGATGCCCAAGACCACGCAGATCACCGTGGCCGCGCTCGCACACCACAGCGAGAGCCGCAGCGCCTGGCCGACTTCGACGCTGAACAACCGAGCCGGCATGGCCGACCACGGCGCGCGCGCCAGCAGCCCGATGAGCGGTACGACCAGTAATGCCAGGCCGCAGGCCGCGGGCAGCATCAGCGCGACCGGCCGCCGCCCCAGCACCGCACGCCGCCGCGAAGGCGCCATCACGGGGTGTCGAATCCCGCCGCGGCGAAGACCGGCCTGGCCTGCTCCGATGTCACGAAGTCGACGAACGCCGCGGCGGCCGCCGCGTTCGGCGCGTGCGCCAGCGGCGCGATCGGGTAGTCGTTGACCGCCTTGCCGGACTCGGGGAAGTCGATGCCATCGACCTTGCCGCCCGCGGCCTCGACGTCGGTGCGGTAGACCAGCGCCGCGTCGACTTCACCGAGCGTGACCTTGGTCAGCACCGCTTTCACGTCCTGCTCGCGGGTATCGGGTCGCGGTGTGATGCCCGCGGTCTCCAACACCGTCTGCGCTGCCGCGCCGCAGGGCACCTGCTCCGCGCACAGTGCGAGCTTCGGCTCGGTCCTGCCGAAATCGGCCAGGCCGGTGATGTGGCCCGGATTGCCCTTCGGCACCGCGATCTCGAGCCGGTTACGCGCGAAGGTGACCGGCGCGGCGGTGACCTCACCCTTGTCCCGGACCTGCTGCATGTTCTTCGGCGCGGCGGAGGCGAACACGTCGGCCGGTGCGCCCTGATTGATCTGCTCGGCGAGCGCGGAACTCGCGCCGAAGCTGTAGATCACCTCGACGCCCGGGTGCGCGGCCTCGAACTGTTTGCCGAGTTCGGTGAATGTCTCGGTCAGCGACGCGGCGGCGAACACGGTCACCCTGCCCGAGACGTGCCCCGCGCCGGTGTGTTCGGTCGCGTCGTCCGAACCACAGCCGGTCGCGCTCACGACAGCCAGCACGGCCGTGGTGGCGACACCCAGATTGCGAATCATCCTCGACCTCGTCAACTTTCCGGTATTTCCACGACGACGTGCGTGGACTTCACCGACGCGACAGCGACGCTGCCGACCTCCAAACCGAGCTCGTCCACCGATTCCCGGCTCAGCAGCGACACCAGCCGGAACGGTCCGGCCTGCATCTCCACCTGCGCCATCACGGTGTCCTTCACCACCCGGGTCACGATTCCGCGCATCCGGTTGCGGGCCGACGCCGCGACCGTCACACCGGGCTCCGGCGCCTCGGCGTTGGCCCGCAGGAACTCGGCGAGCTCACGGCCGCTGACGCCCTTGCGGCCGTTGTCCAGCTGAATCGCGGTCAGACGGCGTTGGTCGATCCATCGACGCACCGTGTCGTCGCTGACGCCCAGCAACGCGGCGGCTTCACTGATCCGTAGATTCGACACGAGTGACAGTTTATTGCCGCATACGCGGTATAGATAATCGATCCACTCCGCGATGTCGACTACTCCGGCGCCCGACCCTCGCCTCGGCACGGGGTCGCCGTCATAACCGGACGGCGTGGTCGATGTACGGCTTCGCGGTGCGACGGCGTCCGCCGTGTAGATGGCCGACCGAGCGTCGCCGCCGGTGCGGCATTCCGCTGGCTATACCGTCGTGGTACGCCACCGCTCGCGCAGTCGTGGCGCAACGGCCGACCAGAAGGACCCCGAGCGACATGCCGACATCGAAGAAGGCGACTCCGGACGCCTGCACGCGGGCGCTGGTGGCCGCCTGCCGCGCGGAGATCCCGGCCCTGACCGATCGGCTGATCGCGGAGATCTTCACCGACAACCCCGAATGGACCGACTACTCGCGGGTCGCCCGCGCGGATCTGGTCGATGGCTGCCGCCGATACGTGACCCGGATCCTCGACCTGCTGGGCGCTCCGACGACCGCGCTCGACGACGACGTCGCCGCGTCGATCGGCCGCCGCCGCGCCGAACAGGGTGTGCCGCTGGAGGCCATGCTGCGCACCTTCCGGCTCGGCGGACGGATCGTGTGGGAAGCCCTGCTCGACCAGGCGGACGACCTCGCTCCCGGCGAGATCCGCGCGGCGGGCACCGCGTTGTGGGCCGTGATCGATGGGCTGTCCACGGCGCTGGTGACCTCATACCGCAATACCGAACTGGAGCAGTTGCGCAGCGACGAGCGCCGTCGGCACGCCCTGATCGAGGACCTGCTCGCGGGCCGGGCGAACGACACCACCTTCGCCGCGCGCGCCGCCCGGGAGCTGAACCTTCCTGCCGGTAGTGACTATCTCGTCGTCGTCGCCTGCGGCGCGGGCGAGGCGATGCACACCGGCACGGAGGCCGCTTTGGCCGCGGTCGGCATTCGATCGGTGTGGCACGATCGCGTCGACTCGACGGTGGGGTTGATAGCGGTCGAGCGCCACGACGTCGCCGCGGTGTTGCGCCGGATCGAACCGCACGTGCGCGGCCGAGCGGGCGCCTCACCCGCGGTCGGCGGCTTGGCGCGGATCGGCACCGCGCACGGCTGGGCGCTGCTCACCCTGCAGACCTTGCCCGACGACGCGACGGGGCTCGTGCCGCTGCACGAGCGCTTCCGACACGCGCTGCTGATGCGTTCGACCGATTTGACCGACATGCTCGTCGCGCACACCCTCGGTCCGGTGCTCGCCCTGCCCGCCGCCGAGCGCGTGACGTTGCTGGACACGCTCGCGGCATGGTTGGCGCACGACTGCTCGGCGGCCCACGCCGCGAGCCGGTTGCACTGTCACCGCAATACCGTCATCAACCGCCTGCACCGGGTCTCGACCCTGCTCGGGCGTCCGCTCGAAGGCCAGCGCAGCTATGTGGAACTGTCGCTGGCCCTGACCGCCCTCGACCTCGTCCGGATACCGGAGAGAGCCTGAGCAGGTTGGGCGCTGCGCCCAATTGGGCGAGTGCACTACTGGGCTTCGTGGTGATTGTTTGTGCACTCCGCCACGGCAACACTCGATAGCGATGATCCGCCCCACAACCGGAGGCGGATCGAATCATCGAGGACGAGGAGCACCACGAGTGCCGGATTTCGATCTACTGGTGGTCGGCGGCGGCCCCGGCGGGTACGTCGCCGCCATCCGCGCGGCCCAGCGCGGCTTGCGCGTCGGCTTGGTGGAGAAGGAGCGCCCCGGCGGCGTGTGCCTCAATTGGGGCTGCATTCCGACCAAGGCGATGCTGCGGTCCGCCGAGATCTTCCAGACCGTCGCGGCCGCAGCCGATTTCGGCGTCTACGCCGACAACGTGCGCTATGACTTCGCCGCGGTGCGTGAGCGCAAGGACGGCATCGTCAAGCAACTCACCGACGGTGTGGCGAGCCTGCTCGCCGCGAACGGTGTGACGGTGATCGAGGGACACGCCCGTTTCACCGGACCGACCAGCGTCGAGGTCTTCGAGGCGGGACAGTCGCCGATCTTCCCCGGCGGCCCCCGCTACGCCGCCGCTCCCACAGCCACCGCCACCCGGACCATCACCGCGAGCGATGTGATCATCGCGACCGGATCGGTGCCGGCGCGGCTGGCGATTCCGGGCGCGGACCTGCCGGGCGTCATCACCTCCGACGGCGCGTTCGGGCTGACCGAGGTGCCCGAACGCCTGGTCGTCATCGGCGGCAGCGCGGTCGGCGCGGAATGGGCCAGCCTGTTCGCGAGTTTCGGCAGCCGGGTGACCATCGTCGAACTACAGGACACCCTGGTGCCGCTGGAGGACGCCGACGTCGGCGCCGCCCTGCAACGGTCGTTCACCAAGCGCGGCATCACCGTGCTCACCGGCTGCACCGTCGAGGCCATCGCGCGGACCGACGCGCTGCGGGTCACCGTCGCTGGCGAACACGCCGGTGACCTCGACGCGGACGTGGTGCTGGTCGGCGTCGGACGCCGTCCCAACACCGCCGACCTGGGCTTGGACCGCGTGGGCATCGACACCGACCCCCGCGGCTTCATCCCCGTCGACCAGCAGCTGCGCACCGGCGTAGAACACGTCTACGCCATCGGTGATGTCACCGGGCGCGCCCTGCTCGCGCACGTCGCCTCCCATCAGGGACTCACCGCCGCGGACGTGATCGCCGGTCACTCGGCGCACCTGGACTACTCCGCGATCCCGGCCGCCACCTTCACCCACCCGGAGATCGCCAGCGTCGGGCTCACCGAGGCGAAGGCACGCGCCGCGGGCCACGACGTCGTCACCGCGCGGTTCCCGTTCGCGGCGCTGGGCCGGGCCAAGACCTTCGGCGAAACCGAGGGCTTCGTGAAGATCGTCGCCGGACAGCGTCATCGCGAAGTGCTCGGGGTGCACATCATCGGCCCGTCGGCCAGCGACCTGATCACCGAAGGCGCGTTGGCCATCTCCCTGGAGGCGACCCTCGACGAACTCGCCGACACCATCCACGCCCACCCCACCCTCGGCGAGATCGGCATGGAGGCGGCCATGGCCGGACTCGGCCTGCCCGTGCACATCCCGCCCCGGAAGCGTTGAGGAGCCTGCCGTGACCACCAGCACCGCATCCCGTAAACCGAGCCGCAAGACGGCCGCACGCGCCTCCGCCCCGGTCGCCGGCGACCACGCCGTACCCGCGCGGACGCGGAACGACGCCGCTCCGGTGGACGCGCGCATCGCCGCGGAGGATTCGGACAGCCTGCGCGGGCTGTTCCGCGACATGCTGTTCGTACGCCGATTCGAGGAGCGCACCGCGCAGAGCTACCAGCAGGCGAAGATCGGCGGCTACTGCCATCTCAACCTGGGTGAGGAAGCCACCGTGGTCGGGCTCGGCGCGGCCATGCGCCCGACCGACTATCTGTTCACCAACTACCGCGAGCACGGTTACGCGCTGGCCAAGGGCATCGAGCCCGGCCGGGTCATGGCGGAGCTGTACGGCCGCGCCACCGGAACGTCCAAGGGCTGGGGCGGTTCCATGCACATGTACGACACCGCGACCCGCATGCTGGGCGGTTACGCCATTGTCGGCGGCCAGGTTCCGCTGGCCGTCGGCGCGGCGCTGGCCATCGACTACCGCGGCGAGGACGACGTGGTGGTGTGCCAGATGGGTGAGGGCACGACCAACATCGGCGCGTTCCACGAGGCGCTGAACATCGCGGCGCTGTGGGATCTGCCGGTGGTGTTCCTGGTGATCAACAACCAGACCGGGATGGGCACCACGGTCGAACGCTCCTGCGCCGAACCGGATCTGTGGAAGCGCGCCGCCGCCTATCGCATGCGCGGGGAGCGTGTCGACGGCACCGATGTGCTCGCCGTCCGCGATGTGGCCGGTGAGCTGATCGAAACGGCCCGGCGCGAGAAGAAGCCCGCGCTGCTGGAAGCGGTCAGTCACCGCCTCAAAGGCCACTCCGTGGTCGACCCGGCGAAATACCGCACCGAAGACGCCGTCGCGATCGCCAGGAGCAACGATCCCATCGTGCGCTGGCGCGACGCACTGCTCGCCGCCGGTGTGCTGGACGATCGGTCCGTGGCCGAACTCGAAGCGGACGTGACGGCCGCGGTCGCCGCGGCGGTCGAATTCGCCGACGCGAGTCCCCATCCGGAGCCGTCGAGCCTGTTCGACTACAACTACGCGACACCCGTGGCGGGCGATTCGCGCCGCCTGCCCGCCGACCCGCTGTTCACCACCTAAGGACATCACCGTGGCTGTCATGACCTATCGCGAAGCGCTGCGCGAGACCCTCCGGGAGGAGATGCGGCGCGACGACGACGTCTTCCTCATCGGGGAGGAGATCGGCGTCTTCGAAGGCTCCTACAAGATCACCGCGGGACTGCTGGCCGAATTCGGCGAGAAGCGGGTGCGCGACACTCCGATCGCCGAGGAGGGTTTCGTCGGCGCGGCCATCGGCGCCGCCATGCTCGGACTGCGCCCGGTCGTCGAGATCATGACGATCAACTTCTCGCTGCTGGCGCTGGACCAGATCGTCAATCACGCCGCGAAGATCTACGGCATGTTCGGCGGGCAGACCAGCGTGCCCATGGTCATCCGCACTCCGGGCGGCGGCGGGCAGCAACTGGGGGCGACGCATTCGCAGAACGTGGAGTTGTACTACGCGTTCGTGCCGGGCTTGAAGGTGGTCGCGCCGAGCACTCCGGCCGACGCGCGGGCGCTGCTGAAAGCCGCCATCGAGGATGACGATCCGGTGCTGTTCCTGGAGAACCTGTCGCTGTACAACACCAAAGGCGAAGTGCCGGAAAACCTTCCGAGCGCCGAGATCGGCAAGGCCGCGGTCACCAGAACCGGCTCCGACATCACGCTCATCGGCTACTCCCGCATGGCCACGATCTGCACCGAGGTCGCCGAACGACTCGCCGCCGACGGATTCTCGGCCGAGGTCATCGACCTGCGCAGCCTTCGTCCGCTCGACCGCGCCACCCTCGTCGCGTCCGTCCGCAAGACCGGCTGCGCCGTGATCGGCGAGGACGACTGGCTCACCTACGGCATCGGCGCCGAGGTCGCGGCCTCCATCTCCGACGGCGCCTTCGACTACCTGGACGCCCCGGTGCGCCGGGTGGCCATGGCCGAGGTGCCACTCCCCTACGCCAAGCCGCTCGAACGGCTCGCCCTGCCGTCGGCCGACTCGCTGTACACCGCCGCGCTGGAAACCCTCGCGGCGGTCGGCAAGCGACGCTGAGACACCAGAGGACGCATCCATGCCCGAAATCACCATGCCCCGCCTCTCCGACACCATGGAGGAAGGCGTCGTCGTCTCCTGGCTCAAGCAGGTGGGCGATCCGGTCGAGCGAGGCGAAATCCTCGCCGAAATCGAAACAGACAAAGCCCTGATGGAGCTCGAGGCCTACGACAGCGGCGTCCTCGAGCAGATCCTCGCCGCGGAGGGCGCGCGGGTGCCGATCGGCACGCCGATCGGCCTCATCGGCGACGGCAGCGGCACCACCGCGAGCGGCTCCGGTGGTAGCGCACCCGCGCCGGCCGCGACCGCCTCCGGCGAGCAAGCTGCTGCGGAGAAGGGCTCCGGGCCGGCCTCGAACCGCGTGGTGCCCGAATCCACCGCCGACGCTCCGGCAACGGCGGAGCGAAAGAAGGCGTCGCCGCTGGCGCGCAAGATCGCCGATGAACTCGGCGTGGACATCACCACCGTCACAGGCACCGGCCCGGGTGGACGAGTCATCCGGCAGGATGTCGAATCCGCCCAACGCACAGGCGAACTCGAACAGCCGGGGGAAGCCGCCGCCTCGCCCGAGCCCCCGGCTCCGGCCCCAGGCGACTACGAGGAACTTCCGCTGACCACCATTCAGCGGGTCTCGGCCACGCGGCTCACCGAGAGCAAACAGCAGGCGCCGCACATCTATCTCACCACCGCGATCGATGTGACCGAACTGTTCGGCTTCCGCGCACAGGTCAACGCCACGCTCGCGCAGGCAGGCGGGAAGGTCAGCGTGAACGACCTGCTGTTGAAGGCCGTCGCGGTGACGCTGCGGAGCAACCCTTCGGTCAATGTCTCCTTCGCGGGTGACAAACTGTTGCGCCACCGCGGAATCCATCTCGGCATGGCGGTCGCGACACCGGCAGGCCTTCTCGTCCCCGTGCTGCGCGACGCCGATCGCAAGAGCGTGTCGGAGATCGCCGCAGACAGTCGCGACAAAGCCGAACGCGCCCGCGAGCGCAAACTGCGCAGCGACGAGATGAGCGGCGGCACTTTCACCATCTCCAACCTGGGCATGTTCGGCATCGAGCACTTCACCGCCGTCATCAATCCGCCGGAGGCCGCCATCCTCGCCGTCGGCGCGGCCACCGACGAGCTGCGGCTGGACGACGGCCAGGTGGTGACCCGCAAGATACTGCGGGTCACCATGTCCGCCGACCACCGCGCCATCGACGGAGCCGTGGCCGCGCGGTTCCTGCAAGAGCTGAAAGACCTGCTGGAACATCCGCTTCGGATCGTGACCTGAGGGCGCTCAGCCCACCGCCTTGCGCACCAGTTCACCGATCCTCGCCTCCTCGACGGCGGTCACCTTCGTGAGCGCGAAGTACGTCGGCCACATGGCGCCGTCGTCGAGGTCGGCGAGGTCGTTGAAACCGAAGGTCGCGTACCGCGACTTGAACTTCTCCGCGCTTTGGAAGAAGCACACGACCTTGCCGTCCTTGGCGTAGGCGGGCATGCCGTACCACAGCTTGGGCGACAGTTCCGGAGCGCTGGCTCGGACGACGGCGTGCAACCGCTCGGCCATGACGCGATCGGATTCGGCCATCCCGGCGATCTTGGCGAGCACGTCCTGCTCCCCGTCCGCCTTCGTCGCGCGCGAACCGCGGCGCGCGGCCGTCTTCAGCTCCTGGGCGTGCTCTTTCATCGCGGCGCGTTCCTCGTCGGTGAACTTCACCGCGGTCTTCGTCTCGGCGCCGGTGCGGGTGGCGGACTTCTGCGTAGTCATGAGTCTGGTCTCTTTCGTTTCGGAGGGGGTGGATTGGATGCTGGTCACGCTGCTCATCGGTCCTGGATCAACCCGAGGACGTGGCCGTCGGTGTCGGTGACGGTGGCCACCAGGCGGCCGCCGCCGACGTCGTGCGCCGACTCGGCCACGGTGGCGCCCGCGGCGGTCAGTTCCGCCAGCTTCGCCTCGATGTCCGGCACGTGCCAGTACGCCACCGGCGCGGTCATGCCCTGCGGTCCGCCGTTCGGCACCAGCCCGATGTGCTGCCCCTCGGCCTCGAAACCGACGTAGTAGGGCGAGTCGGTCTGCGGCTCGGTGCCGAGCAGGGCGGTGAACAGCGCCTTGGCCGCCGCCAGATCGGACACCGGATGCAGCACGGTCTTGATGCCCTGGGTGGAAGAGCTGGTCATGATCACTCCTGAATTCGTCGGTCTGGTCGTCCTCGTGGTGCCCGTTCTGTCGGGCGAACCGGACGTGTTCACAGCTTCTCTCCCGGCACAGGCAACCCACATCCGTGGTGACCACGGAACCGTCCACTGATCGCGCACGGACCGCCCACGGCCGCGGCACCCACCACCACGGAAACAGACCGCAGAGTTCGAAGATGACGCGATAGGGCAGAATTGCCGCCATGGCGGCGACAGTGGAGATCTCGGCTCGGGAAGCCGAGGTGCTGGCGCTGGTAGGGGACCATCTCAGCAACGCGGAAATCGGGGCGCGACTGTTCATCTCCGTGCGCACCGTGGAAAGCCATGTCTCCTCGCTGCTGCGCAAGCTGGACGTGCCCGATCGCCGCGCGCTGGCCCAGCGCGCGTCCGATTCCGCTCCCGCCGACCGGCCGCACCCGGCGCCGGTGCTGCCGACGCCGCTGACCTCCTTCATCGGCCGTGGCCGGGAGCGCGCCGAGCTGACCGAGATGATCCGCGCGCACCGGCAGGTGACCGCGGTCGGCCCCGGCGGAGTCGGCAAGACCCGGCTCGCGCTGGCCGTCGCCGCGGACATGGCCGCCGAATACTCCGACGGGGTCTGGTTCGTCGACCTGGTACCGGTCGCGGCCGCGGATACCCGCGTGGTCGCCGGTACGGTCGCCCTCGCCCTCGGCCTCGGCGAACAGCCCGGCCGCGGCATGGACGAGTCGGTGCCCGCCGCGCTGGCCGACCGGCACGTCCTGCTGGTGCTGGACAACTGCGAGCACGTGCGGGACGGGGTGGCCCCGTTCATCGAGCGGCTGCTCGCGACGTGCCCGCGATTGACGGTGCTGGCGACCAGCCGGGCCCGGCTGATGGTGCCGTTCGAACGGGTCTACACGGTCGCTCCGATGTCGTTGGCGGGCGACGGCGACTCCGACGCGGTCGCGTTGTTCATGGACCGCGCCGCGGCCGGCGGCTGGCCGCCGAATCACGCGCTTCGCGACCAGGTCGCCGCCTTCTGCGCGCGACTCGACGGCGTGGCGCTGGCGATCGAGCTGGCCGCCGCCCGCTGGACCACGCTCGGGTTGGATGGTCTCGAAGCCGGGCTCTCCGATCAGCTGCGCATGCTGGCCGGGGGCCCGCGCGCCGAGGACCGGCACCGATCGGTGCGCGCGGCGCTGGACTGGAGTCACGCCCTGCTGGAGCCGGAGGATCGAGTACTCCTGCGCCGGGTGTCGGTGTTCATGGGTTCGTTCACCGTCGAGGCGGCGGCGCAGGTCGCGGCGTCGGAGAAAGCCGTCGTCGCGGACGGATTGGCCCGGCTCGCCGAGCAGAGTCTGCTGGCGGTGACGCCCCGTCCGGGCGGGACCGGTTACCGGGCCCTGGAAACCATCCGTCAGTACGGCATGGAGCAGTTGGCGCAGGCCGGGGAGCTGGCCGACATCCGGGCCGGGCACCTGCGCTGGTGCCTGGCCGAGGCCGCCGAACTGTCGGTGGTGGGAGCGGATTGGCGGGCACGGTTCGACGCGATGGCCGATGATCTCCGCGCCGCGCTGGCATGGGCGGCCGACCAGCCCGCCCAGCGCGTGGAAGCCTTCCGCTCGGCGCAGCACCTGGCGCAATTGTGCTTCACCCGCAATCTGATCGGCGAATCCCAGATGCGCTACGAACAGGCGGCCGCACTCGCGGAGGACTCGGCCGCCGCCGCTTCGATGCTGCGCCACGCCGCCGCGGCGGCCGGATGCCAGATGCGAGGGGACGATATGCACCGCCTGACCCGCGCGGCCGCCGACGCCGCGCTGGAGTCCGGCGACTCCGCCTGCGCCGCCCGCGATCTGGCGACCGCCGCCGCCAACGCGTACCGGTTCGCGAGCAAGTTCGTCCGTCCTCTGTCGCCGGAGGAGGCGAGCACGCTCATCACCGAGGCACGGCGGCTCGCCGATGATGATCCGGCCGCCCAGGCCGCCGTGGCGCTGGCCGACGCCGGACGAGCGCTCACCGATGCGCTCACCGCCCAGTCGTCATCCGGCAACGTCGTACCGGAGACCATCGCGTGCGCTCAACGCGCGGTCGAACTCGCCGAACGCACAGGTGACCCGCTGGCCCGATCCGCGGCGCTCGACACGCTCGCGGGCGCGCACAGCTTGGCCGGTGACACTTTCGCCGCGGCCGCCGTCGCGCGCGGCCGCATGGCGCTGCTGAGGTCCACCCCGCATTCTCCGGACGGCGCCCATGAACTGATCGACGCGCTCGGCGAGGCCGCCGAAGCCGAACTCGGCGCGGGTGATCTGCGGGGCGCTCGGCGTTGGGCGCAGCGACTCGCCGACCATCCGCTGCTCGCCGAGGTCGGGCATCGTGCGACGAGCTGGCTGCTGGTGACCGACGCGCTGGCTGGCAATGTCGAGGAGATACGCGCCAACAGCATCCGGTTCCTCGAGTCGTGGCATCGGGCCGGCAGCCCCGTCCAGTCGCTTCTCGGCCCGGCGGTCGCGGGTGTGGCGATGATCCACGACTTACGCGGCGACCACGACGCTCGGGCCGAATGGGACGCTGTCATAACCAGGCTCGGCACGCCGCCGGGGCATACGCACGGCTACGGCGCGGTCTTCGACGCACTCGCCATGATCCACCACGGGCAGGTGCGCGAGGCGCTGGATCGGATGTCCTCCGATCCGGGCGAGGTGTGGAGATGGGTCACGTGGATCTGGCTGCACTGGTACGTGGCGTTGCGGGCCGAAGCCGCCGTGCTCGCCGGGGCGCCCGATGCGGGCGACCGCGTAGCCGAGGCCAGGACCATCGTCGCCGGCAACCCCATCGCGGGCGCCATCGTGGAACGAGCCGCGGCACTGCACGCCGGTGACCGAACGCGGCTGCTCGCCACGGCGGCCGCGTTCGACGCCGCCGGATGCCGTTACCAGTCCGCGCGGACCGCCGTGCTGGCCGGTGGCGAGCACGCTGCCCGCGGCGCGGCCGCCCTCGCCGAACTCGGCCTCACACCGATGGCCCCGATCAGCTGGTGAACCGCCGGGCACGGGCCTCGCTTACTTCTCCCGTCGTGACCAGCGAAGGAACAATCGCCGGACACGCTCGCCGAGACCCGGCACAGGTTGCGGCCGCGCATCGCCGGTTTCGTCGACCGCCGATGCCGCCTCGGCGAATCGGGCATGCAGTTGTTCGCGTACCTGGTCGGGGGTGTAGGCACGGCGGCGGCGCTCGGCGCGCACCACCACGACACCGGTCGCAACCACACCGGCCACACCCGCCAATCCCACTGCCTTCCACCACCTCATACCGCATAGGCTACGACCATGACGGGGACGGGCATCGATCTCGACCGGGCGGTCGAGATCACCAGGACGGGTGACATCTGGCTTTTCCGTGGCCATTCCACGGCCGACCGGGTGATCCGCATGACGACGAACAGTCCGGTGAACCATGTCGGCATGTCCGTCGTGATCGATGACCTGCCCGCGCTGATCTGGCACGCGGAGCTGGGACGCTCCCTGCCCGATATGTGGTCGGGCACCGCGCACCGCGGCGCCCAGTTGCACAACCTGCGCGATGCCGTGCTGGTGTGGGCGCACCGCTACGGTCAGCAGGCGTGGTTGCGCCAGTTGAACCCGCCCGCGACCCGGGAGATGGAGGACGGCGCGCTGCGCGCCATCGCACGGCTCGACGGCACTCCGTTTCCCTCCACCGCGGGCTTGGCACGGCGCTGGCTGCGTGGGCGTGCCCGACTCCCCCGCCGGAAGGCGAATCGATCGACCACCCGTGAGCTGGAGAACGCGTACTGCGCCGAAATCGTCGCCGCGACCTACCAGGCGATGGGACTGTTGCCGCAGCACCGCAGCCCCGACTGGTACGACCCGGGCCGCTTCTGGAGCGGAGACGGGCTGCGACTGTCCGGCGACTACGCGCTGAGTGGCGAAATCGCCGTCCGCACACCGGATCCCGCGGATTCCTGAGCACGGGATCGGACCGCACCAGGCTGGCTCCAATGGCCGACCCGCTGCACTTCGAAACGCACGCCGAGATCTACGACCGCGCCGGACCGCCTTACCCGGACGCGCTGTGGTCGCGGTCGACCGAGCGCGGATTGCTGCGTCGGGGCGTGCGGGTGCTGGAACTCGGCGCAGGAACCGGACTGGCGACCGAACCGATGCTGCGGGCAGGAGCCTCGGTCACGGCCGTGGAACCCGGCCGCTCGCCGGCCGAGCGCCTGCGCCTGCGGTGCCCGGATGCCGATGCGCGCGTCGCGGGAGCGGAGGTGGTGCCGTTGCCGACGGCGGCCTTCGACCTCGCCGTCGCCGCGACGGCGGTGCCGGGTTACTTCGGAGCCTGCGAGTTGTACTTGTTGGTGTAGAACTTCGACGGCTCGAACGAACCGGTGATCGCGCCGGTATCGCGCAGCCAATCCTCCCAGCGCAGGAAGTCGGCGTCGACGATCGCGCCGTTGACGGCGGGAACCCCGACCGAAAGCCAGTACTTCACCGACGCAGCGTCCTCGCCCGAACGCTTCCGCTTCTGGATGATTTCGGTGAACTTCGCGACGACCTGGTCACGAGGGGTGGTCTTCTGCCACTCGATGGCCTTGGCGACCCCGTCGACGAATGCCCGGACACTGTCGGGATTCTTGGCGATGAAGTCGTTGCGGAATACATACTGGCCGCCGTTGAACGGGCCGAATTCTTCGTAGTCGGTGAATACCGGACGCAGGCCGCCGTTGGCGATCGCACGCTGCTGGAACTGTCCGCTCAGCGCTGCGACGTCGACCTGGCCGCGCCGCACGGCGTCCTCGGTGTTCGGCGGGGGCAGCACGACCAGCTGCACCGACTTGATCTGCTGTTCGGTGAATCCGGCCTTCTTCAGCGCGGTGTGGATATCCGCCTCGGACTGACCACCCAGCGTATTCACGCCGATCTTCTTGTCCAGCAGATCTTTCGGAGTCCTGATCGGACTGTTGTCGGGCACATAGAATCCGGTGAACGTCTTCTCATCGGAGCCGTAGTAATTCACCACCGCGGTGATCGGCGCGCCGCCCTGCGCCAGTTTGGCGACCGCGCCCCCGAACGCGCCACCGAAGTCGACCTGCCCGGTCGCCGCCGATTGGATGTCCTGCGGGCCGCTGATGGTATTGCCCTGCCATTCGAGCTTCACTTTGCCGTCGAAGAAGCCGAGATCCTCCGCGAGCTCGGGAATGACGACTTGCGAAGCCCAGCCTTGATACCGCAAGACCGGCACGCCGCCGGAAGTGCGGACTTCACCACCACCGCACGCGGTCGAAAGCATTGCCACAGTTGTGGCGACTATCGCGCCTATCAGAAATCTGCCGCGCGCTATCACGCTCATACTCTCCCTCGATACATCCGCCGACGCGCCATCGCGTCGCAGTGCAGCGATCGTTGAGCATTCGCTATTTCATGTCCATAGTTGTCTTCGGGGAGATTCCAAAAGGACGCCGACCGGGAAACCGCGGCGGGCACCTCGTCGTGCCCGCCGCGGTGCGGCGCACAGCGGCGCTCAGGCGCTGCGCGTGCCTTCCAGCGGCCGTGTGACGGCGGACTTCTCGGCACGGCTGAAGGTCAGCACCCCGTCTTCGAGCGCGCCCTTGCGCAGCAGCTTGCGGTCGCGGAAGTAGTTGTTGATCACCTGCCACGGGCCGTTGGTGCCCTGGCGCGGCATCACCGCGTCACCGCGCTGGATATAGCCGGAGGTCAGCGCCCCGCCCATCACCGAGTCGGCGCCCCGGTCGCGGTCGGTGGCGACTGCCTCGACCCGGGTGAAACCGTTCCTCTTCATGTGGTTGAGCACCCGGCAGAAGTATTCGGCCGCCAGGTCGGCTTTCAGCGTCCAAGACGCGTTGGTGTAGCCGAGCACCATCATCGCGTTCGGCACGCCGTCGAGCATGGCGCCCTTGTAGACCACTCGCTCGCGGGTGACCACCGGTTCGCCGTCGATCTCCAGTGTCATGCCGCCGAGCATCTGCACACTCAGACCGGTGGCGCTGATGACCAGGTCGGCGGGCAGTTCCTCACCCGAGACCAGGCGGATGCCGTTCTGGGTGAAGGTCTCGATGCGGTCGGTGACGATCGAGGCTTTGCCGCTGCGCAGCACTTTGAACAGGTCACCGTTGGGCACCACGCACAGCCGCTGGTCCCACGGGTTGTAGTTCGGCGTGAAATGCCGCATGTCGATGCCGGGGCCGACCTGCATTCGCACGGCGGCCAGCAGCAGTTTCTTGGCCGCCTCCGGGTTGGTGCGCGACAGTTGGAAGCTCGCGCGCTGCAGAGCGATGTTGCGCGCCCGGCCGATTCGGTAGGCGAGCTTCTCGGGCACCTTGGCGGCTTTCATCCCCACCGCCACCGGGTCGTCGGCGGGCAGCGCGGTGATGTAGGTCGGCGAGCGTTGCAGCATGGTGACGTGCGCCGCCGCGTCGCTCATGGCCGGGATCAACGTGATCGCGGTGGCGCCGGAGCCGATCACCACCACACGCTTGCCGGAGTAGTCGAGGTCTTCGGGCCAGTGCTGAGGGTGCACGATCTGGCCCCCGAAGTCCTCCTCACCGGGGAACTCGGGCCGGTAGCCGTTGTCGTAGTCGTAGTAGCCGGTGCAGCCGACGAGGAAGTCGCTGGTGTAGATCTCGGTCTCGCCGGTCCGCTCGTCGAGCGCCTCCACCGTCCAGGTGGCCTTTTCGCTGGACCAGCGGGCCGTGGTGACCTTCCGGCCGAAGCGGATGTGCTCGGTGACGCCGTACTCGGCCGCCGTCTCCTCGATGTACTGGCGGATGTGCGGGCCGTCGGCGAGGACCTTGGTGCCGTTCCACGGCCGGAAGCCGTAACCGAAGGTGTACATGTCGGAATCGGAGCGGATGCCGGGGTAACGGAACAGGTCCCAGGTGCCGCCGATGGCGCTTCTGCGTTCCAGGATCGCGTAACTGCGTCCGGTCCGCTCTTTGGTGAGATGGCAGGCCATGCCGATTCCGGACAGCCCAGCGCCGATGATCACTACGTCGACATGCCGCGTCATTGAGGTACTCGTTTCGTCCGGTCCGCCTCGCACACCTGAGGGTGCGTGCTGAGGCCAGATTACGTGTTATTCGTGGTTACGTCTAGTCCGAATGGTGACACGGATCGGCACCGGAATAAAAACCGGCCTGGTTCCAAATCGTGACCTCGGCCGGTCCAGCGCCCAGCATGGATCACTGCGGCGCGCCCACAAGGCGCACCGCCCGATCTGTCCCGCTACCCGAGGCGCCGCGGGCCCGTGATGGCTACGGCGCCGGTTCGGGTGGCTTCGCGTGCGCGCTGGTCACCACGGTGGCTCGGGCGCGGTCCCCGGAAGGGAGTTGGCTCGTATGAGTCTGTCGTTCCACTGGTTTCTCCCCACCTACGGCGATTCCCGCGGCCTGATCGCGGGCGGGCACGGCACCTTCATGTCCGGCGACCGACCGGCCAGCCTGCGGTACCTGAACCAGATCGGCGCCGCCGCCGAGGACAACGGTTTCGAGGCCGTACTCACCCCCACCGGCGCGTGGTGCGAGGACGCGTGGCTGACCACCGCGATGATGGTGGAGACCACCGAGACGCTGAAGTTCCTGGTGGCCTTCCGTCCCGGCCTGATCAGCCCGACGCTCGCCGCGCAGATGGCGGCCACTTTCCAGCGGCACTCCAAGGGCAGGTTGCTGCTCAACGTGGTGACCGGGGGCGAGCCGCACGAGCAGCAGGCCTACGGCGACTTCCTGGACAAGACCCAGCGCTACGCACGCACCGGCGAATTCCTGCACGTGGTGCGCGAACTGTGGAACTCCACCGAGCCGGTGACCTTCGAGGGCGAACACATCCGGGTCGATCGGGCTCTGCTGAGCAACCGGCCGGACCCGGTGCCGCCGGTGTTCTTCGGCGGTTCCTCCGAACCGGCGGGCCCGGTCGCGGCCCGCTACAGCGACACCTACCTGACCTGGGGCGAGCCGCTGCTGGCGGTGAGCAGGAAGCTGGAATGGATCCGGCGTCTGGCGGTGGACCACGGCCGCGTCCTCGACTACGGCCTGCGCGTTCACGTGATCAGCCGCGACACCTCCGAGCAGGCCTGGGCCGAGGCCGACCGCCTGCTGGCCGGCATCGATCCCGCCGACATCGAACGGGTGCAGGCCAATCTGGCGCGCAGCGAATCCGAAGGCCAGCGGCGCATGCTGGAACTACACGGCGGCAGCACCGATCGGCTGGAGATCGCGCCGAACCTCTGGGCGGGCGTGGGCCTGGTCCGCGGCGGCGCGGGCACCGCGCTGGTCGGCTCGCACGCCGAAGTCGCCGAACGGCTGGCCGAATACGCGCGCCTCGGCATCACCCACTTCATCCTCTCCGGCTATCCGCACCTGGAAGAGGCGTACTGGTTCGGCGAGGGCGTGCTGCCGATCCTGGAGCGCAAGGGCCTGTGGCGCCATCCCAACCGCACCACCCGCGTGGCCGCCTCGACGCCCTTCGCGACGTCATCCAGCAGCTGAGAGCAACACCCCAGTTATTCCCACGCGCTGCGACGCGGCGAGAATGGTCTATCGGTCCGGCACACCGGCCGCGACCGATGGACCATTCCGAGGGAGTCATGACCACCGCTTCAGCCCGGCGCTGGCGCCGCCGCCTGCCCGACACCGCGACCGAGGCGGGCGCGCCCACGCTGGCGCGCAGACTCGGCAGGCTCGATCTCACCGCCATGGGCGTCGGCACCATCGTCGGCGCGGGAATCTTCGTCATCACCGGTGTTGCGGCCGCGGAGAAGGCCGGGCCCTCCATCGTGCTGTCGTTCGCCCTGGCCGGAACGGTGTGCGTGCTGGTGGCGTTGTGCTACAGCGAACTCGCGGCGATGGTCCCGGTCTCCGGCAGCGCCTACACCTACACCTACGCGACCCTCGGCGAAGCGCCGGCGTTCCTGGTGGGCTGGAACCTGCTGCTGGAATTCGTCATCGCCGGCGCCGCGGTGGCGATCGGCTGGTCCGCGACCACTGTGTCCGCACTCGACTCGCTCTTGGGCATCACCATCCCGCATGCCCTCGTCGCGGGACCCGCCGAAGGCGGCGTGGTGAACCTGCCCGCCTTGCTGATCGTCGCCGCCGTCGTCGCGGTGCTGGTCGGGGAGGTGTCGTTCACCGCGCGCATCACCAAGGCGCTGGTCGCGGTGACCATCGGCGTTCTGGTGCTGGTGATCGCCGTCGGCGCCCCGCACGTGAGCGTGGACAACTGGACACCGTTCGCGCCGTTCGGGGTCGGCGGGATCATCGGCGGCGCCGCCATCGCGTTCTTCGCCTTCCTCGGTTTCGACGTGGTCGCCGCCTCGGCGGAGGAGGCCCGCAACCCGCGCCGCGACGTGCCGTTCGCCATCATCGGCACGGTGCTCATCGCCACCGTGCTCTACGCGCTGGTCAGCGCCGTGCTCACCGGCATGGTGCCGTTCGCCACACTGAACAACAGCGCGCCGATCGCCACCGCGTTCGGGGCGGTGCGCATCGGCTGGATCGGCGACGTCATCGTGATCGCCTCGATCATCGCGCTGACGAAGGGCCTGCTGCTGATCGTGTACGCGCAGGTGCGGTTGATGTTCGCGATGTGCCGCGACCGGCTGCTGCCCTACTCCCTCGCGACCACGGGCAAACGGTCGACCCCGGTGCGCCTGACGCTGCTGCTGGGAGCGCTCGGCGCGGCGATCGCGGGCCTGCTGCCGATCGACATCGTGGTCGAACTGGTGAACATCGGCGCGCTGTCGGCGTTCGCAGTGGTGTGCGTGGGCGTGCTGGTGCTGCGCAGGGTCGAACCCGAGCGCGAACGCCCGTTCCGCACCCCGCTGGTGCCCGTGGTTCCGCTGCTGGCGCTGATCGGCTGCGTGCTGCTCGCGACCACGCTGGATGCCCTGACCTGGGTGCGATTCGGTGTGTGGGTCCTGGTCGGCATCGCGGTCTACCTCGGATACGGACGCAAGCGCTCCACCCTCGCCGAGACCGCGCCCAGCGCTCCGCCGACCGGCCCCTGACTCACCCCGCGACGAAGAACAGTCCGGCGCCGTAGGCGTCGCGCGCGGAGACGTGGAAACCCTCGTCCGTCTCACGAACCGGCACATTCGCGTTCCGGATGACCTCGCGGGCGACGGCGAGATCGCGCACGGCGATGGTCATGGCGGCCAGGTACGACGGTGCGGGTGCCGGTTCGCCCGGCAACACAGCGGCGACCTGCGACGCGCGCACCAGTTCCAGCCGGCCCGAGCCCATCTCCAGCACGGTCAGCGGTGCCTTGTGCACGGCGGCGACGTCGAGAATGCGGGAGTAGCGTTCGACGACCGCGTCGAAGTCGGCATCGGCCACGACGATCAGCACGGCGGCGATGGCAACGGCGCCGTTCGGGTGCGACAGGTAGCGCGGCTGGTGCACGTAGCCGCGGGTGAGATGCTGGGCGACGCCGAGCAGCGCCTCCGGTGTCGAACTCGGGTCCACGTGCACCGCCCGCGCGCGGACCGTGCGCACGCCGTCCTCGGTCTCGACGTCGCGCTCCAGGTCGAGCACACCGGTGGCGCGCAGGCCCGCGGCCAGGAGTTGCCGCCGCGCCGACTCGGCGTCACCGGTCTCGAGGTTGAGCAGACGAAAACCTTCGTATTCGTCGGCCATCGCCTTGGTATGCCAGGGGTCCGGTGCGGACTCGTCCACTATGCCGAGCAGCTCGAGGTAGGAGCCGCCGAACAGCGCGCACCGGTTGGCCGTGCATCCCGGCGTCGGCGGTTCACCGGGTCGCGCGCTCAGCAGATGCCGCGAGCGGGGACTCAGCGTGAATCCGAGGTCGAGGTAGCGGCGTTCCAAGCCGTCCAGATCGCGGGTCAGGATTCCGGTGTGGTGGATGGCGTCGATCGGTTTCTGCATGCCGACGATGCTCGTGCGGCACCCGCCGCGCCGCCCGTCAGCACGGACGATTCGCCGGATTCCGGCACTGACCTACGCTGACGTGGTGGATTCGGTCACTTTGGACGGCGTCGACCGAGGCCTGCTGCACGCGTTGCAGCTCGACGGCCGTGCGCCGTTCAGCAGGCTCGCCCCGGTGCTGGACGTCTCGGAGCGCACGCTGGCCCGCCGCTACCGGCGGCTGCTGGACACGGGCGGTTTGCGGGTGACCGGGGTCGCCGACACCGGCCGGGTGGGCCACAGCGAGTGGCTGGTCCGTCTTCGCGTCCGACCGGATGCCACCGCGGCCATGGCCCGCGCGCTGGCGCGCCGCGCCGATACCGCCTGGGTGACCGTCATCGGCGGCGGCACCGAGCTGACGTGCCTGTTCCGCGTGCCCGGCGACGCTCCCCTGCCCGAACTGGCCCGCCATCCGGCAGTCGGCGCGGTGGACGCCCAGCGTGTGCTGCGGCACGTCATGCGACGACGCTGGCGGGGACGGATGTCGGCGCTGTCCGCCGAACAGAGCGCGGCGCTCGGCACACCCCACACCGGTCCGGCCGCGACCGTGGCGCCGAGCGAACTGGATCGGCGGTTGCTTCTCGCGCTTGCCGCCGATGGACGGGCAGCGTATCCACGGCTGGCGCGAGCTGTCGGTCGGTCGGAATCCGCCGTGCGGCGGCGAGTGGAGGAACTGCGCCACGCCCGGGTGCTCGGTTTCGACGTCGAGATCGATCCCGCGCTGTTCGGGTTCACCGTGCAGAGCCTGCTGTGGCTCACGGTTTCCCCCGCCCACCTGCTCGCCGTCGCGACCACGCTGGCGGCCGATCCGGAGGCGGCGTTCGTCGGCGTCATCACCGGACCGCACAATCTGCTGGTGTGCGTCGTCTGTCGTGATGCCGACGACCTGTTCCGCTACACCACGGAGCGGATCGGGGCGCTGAGCGGGATCGACCGGATGGAGATCAGCCCGGTCAGCGGATACGCCAAGCGCGCCGCGCCGCCGCGATACACCTGACGCCGGCTTGCATTCGCTGCTGAATTTCCCAGCGGCACAGTCTCTTACCCGGCACCGAGTGCATCGGCGGTTCCACGTGGATCACGACGGCCACACCCACAGTTCGGACGATCCCGCCACTCGCGCGGCGGAGTTGTGAATCACAACAGCCGCACCGGCACGCCGCGGCACGGGCGGTTAGGGTCGGTCAGGTGACCTGGACCGCGGGCTTCGACTTGGACATGACGCTGATCGACTCGCGGCCGGGCGTCGCGCGCGCCATCGACCTGCTCGGCGTCGAATTCGATCTGCCGCTGTGCGGGACGACCTTCGCCGATCGGCTCGGCCCGCCGCTGGCCACCCTGCTCGTCGAGGCGGGCGCGCCGGAGGATCTCGTTCCGGCGCTGGTGACTCGCTATCGCGCGCTGTATCCGACGATTGTCTCGAGCATCCCCCCGATGCCGGGCGCACAGGCCGCGCTGGCGGCCGTCGAGGCCCGCAACGGCCGAGTGCTCGTGGTCACCGGCAAGCACGCCCCGCTCGCGCAGCTGCACATCGCCGAACTCGGTTGGCGCGTCGATCATCTCGCGGGTGACCTGTGGTCGGCGGGCAAGGCGGCGACGCTGCGCGAACAGGGCGCGAGTTTGTTCGTCGGCGATCACGTCGGCGACATGAACGGCGCACGCGCCGCGGACGTCTTCGCGGTCGGCGTCAGCACCGGGCCGTGCACGGCGGACGAACTGCGCGCGGCGGGCGCGGACGTGGTGCTGGCCGATCTCACCGAATTCCCCGCCTGGCTGGCGACAGAGTTCGGCGCGGTCACCGCTTAGGCCGCTCCGGTCGCGACGTCGGCTTGTCGGGACCGCCCCGGCCGGTGCCGAACTCCCTTTCTCGAAACAACCTCGCCCGGCGCACCGACAAGTCCACCTCAGTGGTGCCGCGGTGGATCGCCGCTTCGTGTCAAAAACTTGCACCGTTAGTTTACCGGTCGCTAGCCTACTGCGCATGAACCTCGAACTGTCCGGCGAGCAGACGGCGGCACGGCGGCTCGCTTCCGATTTCGTCGACCGGGAGATCGCGCCGCACGCCGCGCGATGGGATCGCGACGAACAGGTGGACCGTTCGATCGTCGCCCGGCTCGGTGAACTGGGCTTCCTCGGGCTCACCATCCCCGAGCAGTACGGCGGCAGCGCGGGCGACCACCTCACCTATTGCCTGGTCCTGGAGGAACTGGGACGGGGCGATTCCTCCGTGCGCGGCATCGTCTCGGTCTCGCTCGGCTTGGTCGCCAAGTCGATCCACCATTTCGGCACCGAGGAGCAGAAGCAGACCTGGCTCACGCGGCTGGTCACGGGGGAGGCGCTCGGCTGTTTCGGGCTCACCGAGCCCGGCACCGGATCCGATGCCGCCCAGTTGCGCACTCGCGCGACGCGCGACGGCGCGGACTGGGTGCTGTCGGGCACGAAGATGTTCATCACCAACGGCACCTGGGCCGATGTGGCGCTGGTGTTCGCGCGTACCGGCGGCGAAGGACACCGGGGCATCAGCGCGTTCCTCGTCCCCACCGACTCCCCCGGCTTCGCCGCGCGCGAGATCCACGGCAAGCTCGGGCTGCGTGGCCAGGCCACCGCCGAACTCGTCCTCGACGGGGTGCGCGTACCCGACAGCGCCCGCCTGCACGACGAAGGCAAAGGCTTCACCGTGGCGATGGCAGCGCTGGCCAAAGGCCGCATGTCGGTCGCGGCGGGGTGTGTCGGGCTGGCCCAGGCGTGTTTGGACGCCGCCGTCGGCTACGCCACCCAGCGGGAACAGTTCGGCAAGCCGATCGCGGCCCACCAGCTGGTGCAGGAACTGCTCGCCGACATCGCGCTGGACGTCGACGCGGCGCGGCTGCTGGTATGGCGGGTCGCCGATCTCATCGACCGCGGCGAAGAATTCGCGCTGGCGTCGTCGAAGGCGAAGCTGTTCGCTTCCGAGGCCGCGGTCCGTGCGGCCGATCGCGCGGTGCAGGTGTTCGGCGGTTACGGCTACATCGACGAGTTCCCCGTGGGCAAGTATCTGCGCGATGCCAAGGTGATGACCCTCTACGAGGGCACGAGCCAGATCCAGAAACTGCTCATCGGCCGCGCCCTGACCGGCGTCGCCGCGTTCTGACAGGAGAACTTCCGATGCACCGCTTCACCGACCGCGTCGCGGTCGTCACGGGCGCGGCTCAGGGCATCGGCGCGGCCACCGCGCTGCGCCTCGCCGCCGAGGGCGCGGCCGTGGCCGTCCTGGACCGCAACGAGCCCGACGAGACCGCCGCGCGGATCACCGCCGCGGGCGGCGTGGCGCGCGGTTATGTCTGCGACGTCACCGACCGCGGCTCGGTGCGGCAGGTTTTCGATCGCGTGGCCACCGATCTGGGCAGCCCGCAGATTCTGGTGAACAACGCGGGGATCACGCGCGACGACCTGTTCTTCCGCCTGTCCGAGGAGGACTGGAACGCGGTGCTCGCGGTCAATCTGACCGGCGCCTACCACTGTGCGCAGGTGGCGCAGACGTTCATGGTGGCCCAGCGGTACGGCAGGATCGTCTCGCTGTCGAGCCGGTCGGCGCTCGGCAATCGCGGGCAGGCCAACTACGCGGCCGCCAAGGCGGGCATCCAGGGGCTGACCGCCACGCTCGCGCTCGAACTCGGGCCCTACGGCATCACGGTGAACGCGGTGGCGCCCGGCTATATCGCCACCGCCATGACCGCCGCCACCGCACACCGGGTCGGCCTGACGGCCGAAGACCACCAGAAGGCCGCCGCGGACCGGACGCCACTGGGCCGGGTGGGACAGCCCGAAGAGGTCGCGGCGGTCATCGCGTTCCTCGCCAGCGATGAGGCGAGCTACGTCAGCGGCCAGACGCTGTATGTCAACGGCGGCGCGCGCTGACCAGAGCGGCTCCACCGTGACCGCACGTGGCATCGCTCGATGCGCACGCGCCCCAGCGACCCGGCCGCCGGTCCCGTCGGCGGCTCACCACGGGACCGGCCCGACGCGGTCGAAGAAGCCGCCGGTCGGCCCGTCCTGCGGAAGCGTGGCCAGCCCCACGATCGCGTCGGTCCCCTCGGTGACGGTCTGGAAGCCGGAGTGCCCGTTCAGGTCCGTGGCGGTGTAGCCGGGGTCGGCGGCGTTGACCTGGAAGCCGGGCAGTGCCCGAGAGTACTGCGAGGTGATCATGTTCAGCGCCGTCTTCGACGCCGGATACGGCAGGCCGAGCAACGTGGATTCGATCCGGCTCGGGTCGGAGGTCCGCGCCAGCGAGCCGATACCGCTGGAGACCATCACGATCCGCGGCTGAGCCGCGGCCCGCAACAGCGGCAGGAACGCGTTCGTCACCTGCACCGGACCGAAGACGTTGGTCTCGAACACCGCGCGCATGTCCGCGGCATCGACGAGATCAGGCGTCTTCCTGGTGCCCCCGATACCCGCGTTGTTGACCAGCACGTCCAGCCGCGCGGTGCGCTGGCGGACGTATTCGGCCGCAGCCGCGATCGATGCGGCGGAGGTGACGTCGAGCGGGACGAACTCGACCGACACCCCCGTCGCGGTCAACTCCGCCGCGGCCGCCTCGCCCAGCTTCTCGTCGCGAGCGGCCAGGAACACCCGCCAGTCCAAATCCGCCAGCCTACGGACAGTTTCGCGTCCCAAGCCCTTGTTCGCCCCGGTCACCAGGGCCGTAGTCGTGTCGTTCACGGAGCCAGCGTCACGGTTCCGGCAACCCCGCGCCAGGGATGCCATCTCCTGGGAGCAGCGATCCCACCCCCGCACCGAACCGCTGCGGCATGATCGGGATGTGGATCGAACCGAGCTGGCCGCCCTGCTGCGGCAGGCGCGTGACCGGGTGCGTCCGGTGGATGTCGGGCTGCCCGCGGGCGCGCGCAGGCAGGTGCCGGGATTACGACGCGAGGAGGTCGCGCAGCTCGCGGGGGTCAGCGTGGACTACGTGGTGCGGCTGGAGCAGGGGCGCGGCCCCCGGCCGTCCAGCTCGGTGCTGGCCGCGCTCGCCCGCGCGCTGCGGCTCAACGACGAGGACCGCGCACTGCTGTTCCAGCTCGCGGGCGCGGCGCTTCCGCAGGCAGGCCGGATCGACATGGTGGTGCGGCCCAGCGTCTTGCGTCTGCTGGACCGGATGGCGGATCTGCCCGCGCTGGTGCTGTCGGCGAAAGCCGATCTGCTGGCCTGGAATCCGATGGCGATCGCGCTGCTCGGCGATTTCTCCGCGTGGCCGCCCGCCCAGCGCAACATCATCTGGCAGCGCTTCCTCGGCACCGAGCCCGGACGGGTGATGATGACACCCGCCGAGGCGGACAATGCCGCCGCTTTCTCGGTCGCCAGTCTGCGCAGCGCCCGCGCCCGCTACCCCGACGATCCCGGACTGCTGCGATTGGTTTCCGAATTGCGCTCGCGCAGTCCACGCTTCGAGCAGCTGTGGAACGCGCGACGATCCGGTCAGTGGCGTAGCGCGACCAAGACGATCGATCATCCGGAGCTGGGCTGCTTGCGGTTGGACTGCGACACCCTGCTCGTCCCGGACACCGACCAAGCCGTCGTCGTCTATTCGGCGGCGCCCGGCAGCAAGGAAGCGTCGGCCCTGGAACTGCTCCGAGTGACCGGCGCTCAGCGGTTCACGGTCACGGAGCCCTCCGGCTGACCACCGCACTACAGTGACAGCGTGCGCGATGATCCCTACTGGAATCACAACACTCACTACCACCCTTGGTTGTTGAAGCAGGTGCCACGCTCGGCGCGCACCGCCCTCGACATCGGCTGCGGGGACGGCTTGCTGGCGGGCAAGCTGGCCGGACGCGGGCTGACGGTCACCGGAATCGACGTCGACCCCGCCATCATCGCCCGAGCGCCCGCCGTGGCGGGGGTGTCCCTCGAACAGGCCGACTTCCTCGACTACGCGGGCTCGTTCGATGTCGTCACCACCGTGGCCACGCTGCACCACGTTCCCCTGCGGGCGGGGCTCACGGCGCTGCGCCGTCTGGTCGCACCTGGTGGCGTGCTCGCCGTGGTCGGCTTGTGGAAGATGTCGCCGCGCACGGACTTCCACTACTTCCCGCTGTTCCCGCTCATCTGGGCGATCCACCTTTCCCACCGTGTCGGCGGGCCGAATGCGCGAACGCGCGACCCCATCGACGGATTCGCCGAAATCCGTTCCACCGCAGCCGAACTCCTGCCCGGCGCGCGCGTACGGCGGCGGCTCATGTGGCGCTACACACTGTTGTGGCACAAGCCCGCGTGATCCTCGGTCCCGAGGACGCACCCGGCTAGAGTCGTGGCATGCCGCCGCTTCGGGAGCACAGACCGCGAAAGGCCATCCGCACGCTGCCCGGCCACGCCGTGCCGATGCCCCCGCTACTATCCGGGGAGGAGGCGCGCGCACGGCTCGCCGGCGCGGCGTGACCTCCCGGGCCCTCGGCGGTGTCGTCTTCGATGCCGCGGCGGTCGTCGCGTTCGCCAACCGCGCCAACTACGCCCAGGCGGTCGTCTGGGCGACGGTCGAGGCGGGAAGCACCATCGTCGTTCCGAGCACCGTGCTCGCGGCGGCGCGCACGCACATCCCGGCCGACCGGCTCGATATCCTGGCCGTGCTGGTCGGCTTGCCGCACACCGTCGTCCCGACGTTCGACCGCACCGGCCCGCCGCTGCCGGCATTCGGCGATGACATCCTGGCGGCCGCGGGGCATGTCACCCGCGAAGCGGTCGCCCGCACCTGGCCCTGCCTGACCAGCCGTCCGAGACGGCTCCGGCAGATCGATCCGCGCGTCATCATCGATCCGCTGCCCTGACCCGCACCCGGCGGCTCAGCGCAGCAACTCGATGACCGGGGCGAGTTTCTCCATGCTGTCCTCGAGGACGGTGACGTAGCTGATGCCGTAGCGATCGCGCCGGTCGCGCAGGCGGTCGGCCATCTCCTCGGGCGTGCCCATCAGCAGGAGCGGGTGCTCCTCCGGGGAGTCGGCGACGTCCGGCGGCAGCGCCGGACCGAAGAGTTCCAGCACGCTCGCGCGTTCGCGCGGCGGCACCACCCGCTGCACGAGGATGTTGAACTCGACCTTGTCCAGCCGTGGACCGAGCAGTTGCCCCACATAGGCGACGCGCTCCTCGATCTCGGCGAGCCCGGCCATCTGCAGCGGCCCGCCGTTGCGCGCGGCCGCCGCGCCGGTGAAGGCGATGATGTCGGCGTGCCGCGCGGCGACGCCGAGCAGACGATCACCCCATCCGCCGATGAGGACAGGCGGCCCCGACGGCTGCGCGGGCTGCGGCTGATACTCCGGATCGGCGAACAGCCTGCGCAGGGTGATCACCGTCTGCTCCAAGTGCTCGACGCGCTTGCTCCCGCTCTCGAACGGGATGCCCGCGGCCTCGAACTCGGCCTGCACATAGCCCGCGCCGAGCCCGAGTTCCACCCGCCCGTCGGTGAACTGATCGGCGCCGGCCACGTCGCGGGCCAGCAACACCGGGTTGTAGAACGCGGTGTTGAGCACGAAGGTGTTCAACCGCACCCGCTCGGTCGCCTCGGCGGCCAGGATCAACGCGGGGAACGGCGCGGGCAGGCCGAGATGATCGGCGACACCCACCACGTCGAAGCCGAGTTCTTCTGCCCGACGGCACTTTTCGATCCAACCCGAACGTGATTCGGGGACCACCATGTTGACACCGAACCGGAAAGGGTGCTGTGCAGTCACGTGTCCTGTCTAGCGAACCGGGCCGGGCCGCCGTACTTCGGGGCCGGGTCAGCACTGGGCGAGCGCACCCGCGGCAACTACGACGCCCAGCAGTGCGACGACCGTGGCGGCCGCCGGCACCGGCCGTCGCAGCGCTCGCCCGACCGGGCCGGGAGCGGTGTGCCCGGCGGGGTTCACGCGCGGGGATCGACGGGCAGACCGGCGCCGGATCATGGCGACCGTGGTGATGATCAGCGTCGCGATCAGCATGCCCGCACCCTCAGACCCGCACGGCGTGCGGCGCGGCGGCGCGGGGGGCGGACTTGCCGCGCGGCGGCGCGACTATCCGGTGGTGCAGCAGACTTTCGGCGGTGTCCAAGACGGTTTCGCGCACCGGCCGCATGGTCCAGCCCAGTTCGCGCCGGGCTTTGTCGGCGCTGAGCGACTCGGTGCGCCCCAGGGTCGGCACGGTCAGCCGGAGACTCTTGTCGAAGATCGCGACGCAGCGTACGAGCCAGTTCGGCAGCTGCCTGGTCGGCACCCGGAATCCGCGCGGCCCGTATTCCTCGGCGAGAATGCGCGCCATCTCCCCCATCCACAGGTGCTCGCCCGCGCAGATGTATCGGTTGCCCGCGGCTTCCGGCGTCTCCAGCGCCAACCGGTGGGCCACGGCGAGATCGCGCACGTCCACCGGCGCCCAGCCGACGCGTGGCATGCCGGGCGCGTCCGCGGCGAGCAATCTGCGCACCGGTTCATGCGAGGTGCTCGTCGCGGCGGACAGCAGCGGCCCCAGCACCATGCCCGGATTGACGACGACCAGTTCGAAGCGCTGGCCCGCCGGAAGCCCCGCGACGAAATCCCAGGCCGCCCGCTCGGCCAGCGTCTTGCTCTTCTGGTAGGCCGGACTGCGCTCGACCACCGTCCAGTCGGCCTCGGTGCGCAGGCCGTCATCGGTGTGACCGGCGACGATCGCCGCGATCGACGAGGTGAGCACCACCCGGCGGACGGTGCCCGCGGCGGCGCAGGCGCGCAGCACGCGCAACGTTCCCTCGACCGCGGTATCGATGAGTTCTCGCTCGTCGTCGGGCGGCGTGGTGGGGAACGGGGAGGCGACGTGCAGCACCGCCGCGCTGCCCGCGACGGCGGCTGCCCAGCCGTCGTCGCCGTTGAGGTCGGCTTGCGCGAACTCCAGTTCGCCCCCGGTTCGCCGGGCCAGCTCGACCAGGTGTGCCCGTTTGCCGGTGGCGGCGAGGTCACGAACCGTCGCGCGCACGGCGTAACCGTGTTCCAGCAATTCGGCGATGACGTGACCGGCGACGAATCCCGTTGCGCCGGTGACCGATACCCGTGTGCTCATTAGTTCATCCGTCTCGTGGATTGGCTGAGGCGACAGTCATCTGAGCGCCGCTCAGATAATCTAAGCATCGCATAGTTAGGTTGTCCAGGAGGCGTCGCATACGCTCGGACGGTGACGCGGACCAGTTACCACCACGGCGCCCTGCGCGACGCGCTGCTGGCCGCCTGCCTGCGTTTGATCGAAACCGAAGGGCTCGCGGCGGTCAGCCTGCGCCGGGTGGCCCGCGAGGCGGGCGTGAGCACCGCGGCGCCGTACCATCACTTCCCCGACCGAGCCGCCCTGCTGGCGACGCTGTCCACCCAGGGATTCCAGATGCTCGGAACGCGACTGGCGGCCGCCCGCGCCGAAGCGGAGACGCCCATGGCCGCCCTCACCGCGCTGGCGCACACCTACGTGCGGTTCTCCCGCGAGCAACCGGCCTACTTCCGCTTGATGTTCCGGCCCGAACTCTCCCAGCCCGACAAGCATCCCGACACCATGGCCGCGGGCGACGCCGCTTTCGCGGTGCTGGCCGACGCGATCGCGGAGTGCGTGCGCGCGGGCGCGCTGCCCGCCGACAAAGCCGACACACTGGCCGTCATGTTCTGGGGACTCGGCCACGGCCTTGCCTCGCTGTGGCTGGACGGACAGCTGGAGAAGCGCGCCGAACAGTTCGGCTCCACCGCCACTGCGCTGGTGGACGATGTGATGCGGACCTTCGCGACATTGATCGAACCCGGCGAGCCACCGCTGCCCTAGAGTAAACGCCAGACGTTTGCTCCTCCGATGCTTCCCACACCGATCCGAGAGGACGACACGGATGACCGCGCAGCTGGATCCGACGGTGCAGGAGTTCGTCGACGCTCTCAACGCCAATGATCAAGACCGCTTCTACGCGGTTCTCACCGACGACGCCACCATGTCCGACGACGGCGTGGAGCGCAACCTCGCCCAGTGGACCGAAGCGGAGATCTTCGACAGCAACGGCCGCATGCGCGTCGAGTCGGTCGGCGACAACGGCACCGAACTGGTCGCCGACTACACCAATTCGCGCTGGGGCTCGATGCGAACCACCTGGCGGTTCGTCCTGCGGGAAGGCAAAGTGAGCCGTTTCGAGACCGGACAGGCGTGAAAGCCCTTGCCAGCTCGCCGCCCGCGTTGACATCCTGACCCTCGTGTTCGTCGCGCCGCGCTACGGTACCGGTTCTCTCGCCGACCTGCTGCCCTCCGTCCTCGCCGGTCTCGGCGTGCCCGGCGAGGCCGACCGCCTCGGGCTCGGGCTCGACGCCGACCGGGTCTGCGTGCTGCTGGTCGACGGGCTGGGCTACCACGATCTGATCGCCAATCCCGCTGCTGCGCCCTTCCTGTCCGGTCTCGCTCCGATCTCGCTCACGGCCGGCTTCCCGACCACGACGGCCACCAGCCTCGCCTCGCTCGGAGTGGGCGTTCCCCCTGGCGAGCACGGCATCGTCGGCTATCTGTTCCACGTGCCCGGATACGACCCGCTGTTCACGCCGCTGTCCTGGCGGCTGCACGGCGTGCCGAAATCCGATCTGCGCAAGGAACTCGTTCCGACGGAATTCCAGCCCCGGACAACGGTTTTCCAGCGGGCCGTCGCCGACGGCATCGCCGTGGCACAGGTATCGCCGCGCGATCAGGCGGGATCGGGATTGACCGAGGCGGTGCTGCGCGGTTGCGAGTTCCGCCCCCAGTTCTCGTTCGGCGATCTCGTCGCCAATGTGAGCGATGCGCTGCGCGCCGGTCCGCGTTCCTTGGTCTACACCTATCACGGCGATCTGGACCTCACCGGGCACGTGCGCGGGCCCGCATCCCGTTCTTGGGAGCTGGAACTGGCGAACACCGACCGGCTCGCCGCCGCGCTCGCCGAGGAGTTGCCCGCCGGAGCGGCGCTGCTGGTGACCGCCGACCACGGCATGGTGCACTTGGACGACCGTATCGACTTCGACACCACCCCCGTGCTGCAAGAGGGCGTTCGAGCGCTCGGCGGCGAGGCCCGCGCCAGGCACATCTACACCGAGCCGGACGCCGAATCCGACGTCGCCGCGGCGTGGGAGGCCACGCTCGGCGCGGACTTCGAGGTGCTGACCAGGGCGGAGACCATGGGACGCGGCTGGTTCGGCCCCACCGTCGACCCCGCGGTCGCCCAGCGCATCGGCGATCTGGTCGTCGTCGCGCGCGGGCGGCGCGGCGTCATCCGGACCGGCGCCGAACCGCTGCAGTCGCGGTTGGTCGGTCACCACGGTTCGCTGACCCCGGCGGAGATCGACGTCCCGCTGTGCGTCTTCCGCGCCTGATCGAGTGCCGCGAGCCTGCCGAATCCGTCGGCTCCGTAGCCGGGGGCGATCGCTCGCTGCACCTCGGCCCGTGCGGTACCGAGTGCGCCGTCGGCGAGGCCCTTCGCCCGGACGGCGCTCAGGATACGGTCCAAGATCGCCGCGGTGGCGGTGATCGTTTGGATGCAGTACCGGCGGACCCACCGCGGTGGTCGGGCAGTTGGCGCCACTATGTGGTGGCCGACTCCGCGAGGTTGTACCGGGCCGGAGGTTTGGCGGTGGCGAGCAAGTCGTCCAGCAGCGACCGAGTGTGGACCAGTTGGTCGATGTCGCCGGTGATCCGGCGGCGTTCTGTTTCGAGACGTTCGCGGCAGCTGTCCAGTAACAAGGATTCGCCGGACAGGCAGGCCAGGATCTGGCCGATGAGGTCCATGCCGAGACCCGCCGCGAGGAGGGTCTGGATGTGCGCCACCGTGCGGACATCGGCTTCGGTGAAGATCCGGTATCCGCTGTGGGTTCGATCCGGATTCAAGACCCCCTTCTCCTCGTAGTAGCGCAGCGCTCGCACGCTGACGCCGGTCCGATCTGCCAGCTCGCCGATCTTCATCGGCCCGCTCCGTTCGCTACCCGGGCTTGACTCTCACGTCGACGTGAGAGTTTAGCGTGCCGGCATGCTTCGAATTACGGTCCTCATGTTCTGCGTCTTCAGCATCACGACCGGCGAGTTCGTCGTGGCCGGAATACTTCCCGAGGTCGCCACCGATCTCGGGGTCGCTGTCGGCACCGCGGGCCTGCTGGTCACGGCCTACGCCATCGGCATGATCATCGGCGGCCCGGTGCTCACCGCGGCGACCGCCGGGATCAATCGGAAGCGGCTGATGCTGGCGCTGCTGGTTGTCGCGGTCGTCGGAAACGCGGTCTCCGCCTTGGCCTCCGGGTTCCCCGTGCTGCTGGCCGCCCGCGTGCTCACCGCGCTGGTGAGCTCCACCTTCTTCGCCCAAGCCGTTGTGATCGCCGTGCGGTCCGCGCCCGCAGAACGAGCCGGGACGATGGTGGCCCGGTTGGCGTTCGGGATGAATACCGCCATGATTCTCGGAGCGCCGATCGGCACCTGGATCGGCCATCAGTCGGGTTGGCGCGCGACGTTCGCTGCGATCGCGGTTGTCTGCCTGATCGGCCTGAGCCTGGTGTTCTGGCTGCTCAGCCCACCGAGCGATGCGGGCCGGACCTCGGCGGTCGCGGAGTTGCGGGTGTTGCGACAGCGGCCGGTGCTGGTGGCGCTGGCCATCACCGCGGTCGGCAACGTCGGTGTTCTCATGGTGTTCAGCTATCTCGCCCCGCTGCTCACCGATCTCGGCGGTCATCCCGCCACCCGGCTGCCGGTCCTGCTCCTCGCCTACGGCGTCGGTGCGACGATCGGCAATCTCGTCGGCGGCACGCTCCATGACCGAAATCCGCGCTTCTTCCAACCCGCCCTGCTCGGACTGCTGGCCGTGATCCTGGGGAGTACCTGGTTCGTCGCCACCTCGACCGCACTCACGGCGGCGGCGGTCGTGGTGATCGGGATGCTCGGCTTCGCGATCATCCCCGGCATGCAAGCACGCGTCATGACGGCCGCCGCCGAGGCGCCCACGTTGGCCATGGCCGTCAACGCGTCCGGTTACCAGGTCGCGGCCGCCTGCGCCGGCTTGTTCGGCGGACTCATCGCCGACTCCCCCGCCGGCCCCAGGCCCATCTACCTCGTAGCCGCGAGCCTGACCATGTGTGGCCTGCTGCTGACCGCCACGGCTACCCGCGCGCCGCGCGGAACCCGCGGCGAAGACGCCGCGGTGATCACGGACTGAGGGCCGCCTGTCGGGTCAGCGTGGCACCGACGGCGCGGCCTCCTACAACTAGTCTGGAGTCCGATCGCGGCGGGCAGCGCCGCCGAACCGTCAGGAGGAGTCCCATGAACGCCACGCTGTCACGAACCGGCCGAACCGGCCTCGGGATCGCGATGGTCGCCATGGCGCTGGCGGGCTGCACCGACATCGAGCGCGCGCTCAACCGCGGCGGCGACACCCCGTGCAGCGAGTACATCAAGCAGGACCAGGACACCAAGCGCACGACGATCACCAAGTTCGTCAAGCAACAGAGCAACGACGACCGCGAGCCCGCGGGAACCGTGGTGGACGCGACGATGGTGTCGGTCGACCTGCTGTGCGGCGCCCAGGCCAACGCCGACACCCCGATCAAGAACGCCGACGTCGCGGGCATTTTCATTCGGAAGTGACCGATCAGCGCGGTGGATGGGCGGCCAGCCAGTCCGCCGCGCGCTTGCGCGACGCCCGCGACAGCCAGGCGTCCTGGATGACCTCGGCGAGTTCGCGACGACTCAGTTCGCCGAGCCGGGCCGCGCGCACCAGGACCGAGGGATGCCCTTAGGGCATGTCCGCGGCCATTTCGTGGACGTCGGCGAGGCATGCCCGGGCAGAACCGGTCGCCATGGCGTCAGCTTATGACGCGACCGGCGGGTAGCGGCCGAACGGTTCGCCACCGTCAGCGGCGTCCGCCAGAATGAGAGTGCGAATACGAGCTCACACGACGATGGGTCCTCCACGTGGCGCTGTTCCGCACCCTCACCCAGCAGCGGGTCGAACTGGAAAGAGAATGGGAGCGATGGGCGACGGCTCCGCCGATCCCGGAGCCACGAAACACCGTTCTGCGCAACGAAGTAGCGCAATCCTGGCGGCGGTCGCTGCACACCGTCGATCCGGGTACCACCGTCGCACCGGGAGTGGACGACATCGGCGACCGCTGGGCCGCTTCCCCGCTGCGCGAACCGGTGACGGCGCTGGCGGGTGAACTGCGCGCCGTCACCGAGGACTCCGGTTACCTGGCCGTGGTCACCGACAGCGCCGGCACCGTGCTGTGGTCCTGCGGTGACCGCACCCTGCGCAGACGAGCCGAGCAGGTCAACCTCGCGCCCGGCGGCTGCTGGGACGAAAGCCACATGGGCACCAACGGCGTCGCCCTCGCGCTGCACACCGATCGCCCCGCCACCGTGTTCTCCGCCGAGCACCTGGTCGCCGCCCTGCACGGCTGGGTCTGCTATTCCGCGCCGATCCACGGACCCGACGGCAGGCAGGTCGGCGCGCTGGACCTGTCCAGCTCCTGGGACCGCTCCCATCCGGCGGTGCGCACGTCGGTGCGGGCGCTGGTGACGGCGGTGGAGACGATGTTGCGCACGGCCGCGCCCGTGCCCTCGCGGGGGATCCGGTTGGAATGCCTCGGCACCGCTCGACTGGTGCGCGAGGGGGCGCCGCTGCCGCTGCCGCCTCGGCAACTGGAGATCCTCGCCCTGCTGGCGCTGCAGCCGGACGGCTTCTCGCCGGAACAATTGCATGCCGCCCTGTACGGCGACCGTGCGGTGTCCATCAGCACGCTCAAGGCCGACGTCTCGCATCTGCGCCGCGCGATCGGCGGCCAGATCAGCAATCGCCGTTACGTGCTGACCGGCCCGGTGTCCTGCGACGCGGTCGACCTGCTCGCCGCCGTCACGGCGGGCGACACCACCTCGGCGGTATGGCTGTACCGGGGGCCGCTGCTGCCCGGCTCGGAAGCGCCGGCCGTGCTGCAGTGGCGCGACCATCTCGACGTGGGTGTGCGCACCGCCGTGCTCGCCGGTGACCGCGCCGAGCACGCGGTGGCCTTCGGCGAACGCGTGCCCCGTGACATCGCGGTGCACGAGCACGCGCTGCGGCTGCTCCCCTCCGACGACGTGCGCCGCGCCGTTGTCGCGGCTCGGCTGCATACGGCGTTGCGGGACTGAGGTTTCCACCAACCTCGCACCAACCTCCCCGGACCATAGTTGGTTCGGTCCGAGATATCTGCGAGGAACCATGAGCTACACCAGACCGGGAGCGGGACTCCGGCACCGCCGACTACCCGACGTCCGGATCCGTCGTCCCCGCGGTGCGGTGGCGCATCGAACGCGGCGCGTGGACATCACCGACCGCGCCAGGGCCGTGCTGCGCCATGTGATCGACCAGCACGGGGCCGTGCTGCTGCACCAGTCCGGCGGACACCGCGACAGCGGCTCGCCGCGCTGCCTGCCCATCCGGGAGTCCCGGATCGGCGGCGGGGATGTTCTGCTGGGGAACCTGCCCTGGCACACCGAGTTGTGGATCAGCGGGGAACAGTACGAGCGCTGGAAGCACGCCCACCTCACCGTGGACGTGACCGACGACCCCGGCGGCGATGCTTCGGACACGCTCGAGGACATGCGTTTCGTCATCAGATCACGGCTGCTCACCGACGAGGAAGCAGCGGCGCTGGCGGCGGGCGGGCCGCCGCGCACCGGAGCCGACCGGTTGGCGTGACCCCTGCACGGAACCGGCGGGCCGTCCGTCCGGGTGGGCACGACCACCCGGACGGACGCGTGCCTCAGCGTCCGGGCAGGAAACGCAGGCTGCGGGCCACGGTCATCAGGAACGGCTGCCACTTGCCCTTGGGGAAGAACTTCGGCGCGTCGAGATTCAGGAAACGCGTGACCACGATCGACTGCGGCTCGGTGAATTTGAGCAGGCCGTCGGGCCCGTGGCGGCGCCCGACACCGGAGATGCCCATACCGCCCATCGGCGCGCCCGTGGTGCCCCAGGCCGGCGCATAGCCTTCGTCCACACAGACCGTGCCCGCGTGCAGCCGCGCCGCGATCCGCTCGCCTTCGGACTTACTCGCCGCCCAGACCGAGGCGTTCAATCCGTAGTCGGTGTCGTTGGCCAGGCGGATGGCCTGCTCGACATCGTCGACCGGATAGATCGACACCAGCGGGCCGAAGGTTTCGTTGCGAGCGCATTCCATCTCGTCGGTCACCTCGGCGAGCACCGTGGGCTCGAAGAACAGCGGCCCCAGATCCGGGCGGGCGGTGCCGCCGGTGAGCACCTTCGCCCCCTTCGAGGTGGCGTCCGCGACGTGCTTGGACACCGTCTCCAGTTGCGCCTCGGAGATCAGGCTGCCGATGTCGGTGGAATAGTCGTAGGCCGCACCGAGTTTCGCGGCGTTCACGGCGCCGACGAATTTCTCGGTGAACGCCGCCGCCACCTGCCGCTCGACATACAACCGCTCGATCGAGATGCACAGCTGCCCCGCGTTGGAGAAGCAGGCGCGCACGGCCGCCCGCGCGGCCTTGTCCAGATCGGCGCCCGCGGTCACGATCATCGGATTCTTCCCGCCGAGTTCGGCGGAGAAGCCGATCAGCCTGCGGCCGCACTGTTCGGCCAGGGTGCGGCCGGTCGCCGACGAACCGGTGAACATGAGGTAATCGCAGGCATCGACGATCGCGGTGCCGACGACGCCGCCCGCCCCGGGGACGACCGCGAGCAACTCCCGCGGCAGACCGGCCCGGTAGAGCAACTCCGCACCGGCCAGCGTGGAGAACGGAGTCTGGCTGTCGGGTTTGACCACCACGGCGTTGCCCGCGACCAGCGCCGGTATGGAATCGCCGATCGACAGCAACAGCGGGTAGTTCCATGGAGCGATGACGCCGACCACGCCCTTGGGCTGGTAACGCACGGAGGCGCGGTTGAGCACGGGAAACGCGCCCGGTACCCGGTGGCCGCCCAGCACGCCGGGCGCGATTCTGCCGAAATAGCGGGCCGCGAACATCAGGCCCATGATTTCTTCTTGCGCCGCCCAGCGCGCTTTGCCGGTCTCGGCCTGCACCACGTCCATCAGGAAGTCACGGTGCTCGACCACCAGCGCGCGGTAGCGGTCGAGCACGGCGGCGCGCTCGGCCACCGGCCGCGCGGCCCAGCGCTGCTGCGCTGCCCTGGCCTTGTCGAAGGCGGCGGCGACATCGGCGGCGGTGCCGACCGGCACACTGCCGAGCGGCTTTCCGGTGAAGGTTTCGGCGATCGTCCTGCTCTGACGTTCCGCGGGCGCCTCGATCGCGGCCAGCGCGCTGAGGCGGTCGAATACATCGGCTTCCGGCGCGGGCATCGTTGCCTCCTACTTGTGAGTAACCGAGGGATACGGACAATCTACGCCGCGTACGAGGCGCCATGAACCGGCTACGGGATGATTTCGCGGTATCGCCGCACGAGTGATCGCGCAGGCGGGCCGCACCGGACCCCCGCTGACTCCCAGTTATGCGGCAACGCAATAATTTTCGGCAGATCGTGCGCGGAATCACAGGAAAGCATGTCACGTCAAATCCAGTCCCGCTCACCGGGACAGGACGTCCGGATCGCCGGGTTCGTGGTTTACGTTGTGCCGATGTTCAGAGCGAGGCTCGGGGTCCGCACCCGGATTCTGGCGATCGCGCTCATTCCGAGCCTGACTCTGCTCTTGGTCGGTGTGGGCGCAGCGGGCTATCTCGTGGCCGAAGGGACCAAGGCCAAGGACTGGGCCGCCGAGAGCCAGAACGCCATCGCGGTGACCAGCGAGGTCATGGACGCGGTGCAGCAGGAACGCCACCTCACGATCGCCCAGCTGTCCGGTGACGACACCCTCTCCTCCTCGCTCGCGAGCGTGCGCCTGCGGGTGGACGCGGCGGTGCGCCGCCTGCTCACGGCGTCACGCAACCTGCGCAACGTCGACGATACGAAGATCACCGGCAAGGACGCCGACTTCGATGTCCTCATGCAGAACATGATCATGGTGCGCTCCGCCGCCGACGCGGGGGCATTGCCGATCCCGGACGCGTACATGTTCTACAACCGGCTGCTCGAGCCGATTCCCAAAGGCGCCATGGACGCCGTGCAGGGCGCGCCGGACAGCGACACCGCGGTGCGGGCCGTGGCCGGTGTCCGGTTGTACTACGTGAGCGAGGCCATGGCCCGCAGCAACGCCCTGGGTGCGGTGTACGTCAACGGCGCCACGCCGCCACCCATTCCGATCGAGGAGTACATTCACCAGACCGGCTTCTACCACTCGGAGTTGGCCAACCTCATCACCGAACTCAGCGGTCCGACCAAAGATCGATTGCAAGCGCTCACCACCAGCTCCGCCTGGCAACAGCTGACCGCGATGGAGAACGCCATCATCCAGCGCGCCACCGCCGCGGGCCAGAGCGGCGGCGCACGGCAAACGAGCGTGCCGCCGCTGCCACTGAGCACGGAGGAATGGCACCGCGCCGCCACCGAGGTCGGTCGCACGTTGCTCGACACCTGGGCGGCGGACAACCGGAATGTGCAGCGGTCCGCCGAGGACAAGGCCGCCGCGACCGCGACCAGCTCCGCCGTCACCGGCGGCGGCATGCTGCTGGTGGGCCTTCTGGTGCTCGTCGTGGCGGTCGTCCTGGCCAACCGCGTGATCCGCAGGCTGAAGCGGTTGCGTGGGGAAACCCTTGCCTTGGCCGATGAGCGGTTGCCGGAGATGCTGCGCAGGTTGCGTGCGGGCGAGGATGTCGATCCCGCGGCCGAATCCCCGAATCTGGACTACGGCAGCGACGAGATCGGCCAGGTCGCCAAGGCGTTCCAGCACGCGCATTCGGCGGCCGTCTCCGCGGCGGTGGCCGAAGCTCGTACCCGCGAAGGCGTCAGGGCGGTGTTCTTGAACATCGCGCACCGCAGCCAGATCGTGGTGCACCGGCAGCTGGAGATCCTCGACGAAGCCGAGCAGCGGCAGGAGGACCCGATCCTGCTCGACACCCTGTTCCGCCTCGACCATCTCGCCACCCGCGAGCGGCGCAACGCCGAGAACCTCACCATCCTCGGCGGCGGCAAGCCGGGCAGGCAGTGGCGCAACCCGGTGCCGCTGATCGATCTGGTGCGCAGCGCCGTCGGCGAGACCCTCGACTACGCGCGGGTCCGGGTGTCGCGGCTGCCCGAGGTGCATGTGCTCGGCACGGTGGTCGCCGACCTCATCCACCTGCTCGCGGAGCTGGTGGACAACGCGACCTCCTTCTCCCCGCCGCAGTCACGGGTGGAGGTGACCGGCAACGTGGTCGGCAAGGGCGTCGTGGTGGAGATCGGCGACCAAGGCATGGGCATGTCCGAACCCGAGCTGGCCAAGATGAACGACATGCTGCGCGACCCACCGGATTTCGGCGTGGCGGCCCTGTCGGCGGACTCCCGGCTCGGGCTGTTCGTGGTCGCGCAGCTGGCCACCCGCCACGGCATCACGGTACGGCTGTCGGACTCCGACTACGGCGGCATCAAGGCCATCGTGATCATCCCGTCCGCGCTCATCGCGGCCGATTCCGCCCCGGCGCAGACTCCGGCGGAGCTCACCGATCCCGGCAGCCGGCGCAAGCTCGTCGCCGGTCCGGCGGTGGCGGACACGGGAAATCCCACGCAGACCGCGCCGTCGCCGGTGGCGACCCTGCCTGCCGAACCCGCCGAACTCCCCCGCTACGGACCCCGCCCGTACACCGAGGCGCCGACGCAGGTCACGCCGGACGGGCGTCCGGCGTTGCCCCGCAGGCATCGACAGACCAACCTCGCACCGCAATTGGCGCAGCCGGTCCAGGAGCAGGCCGCATCCGTGCAGTCGCACCGCTCCGCCGAGCAAGCCCGTGATCTGATGTCCGCCATCGAGAACGGAACCAGACAGGGCCGTCGCGCTGTCATCTCCGACGAACAGGAAGGCTAGGTGTGTCCGCTTCTCCCGCAGGTGATCTCAATTGGCTGCTCGATGATCTCGTCGACCGGCTGGCAGGCGTGCGCCACGCGGTGGTGCTGTCCACCGACGGGCTGCTACTGGGCCGCTCCGGCGGAATGAACCGCGAGGACGCCGAACACTTCGGCGCGATGTCCTCGGCGCTCTACGGGCTGGCGCGCAGCGCGGGCAACCGGTTCGACGGCGGCGGCGTCCGCCAAGCGGTCATCGAACTCGACCGCGCGGTGCTGTTCGTGACCTCCGCGGGCGACAACGCCTGCCTGGCACTGCAAGCCGCCGAATCGGCCAATCTCGGCATGGTGGCCTACGAGATGAACCTGACCGTCCAGCGCGTGGGCAACTACCTGTCCACGACCCCGCGTCAAGACCTCGTCGGGCATGTCGAGTAGCGACCGCCATGACCAATCCGCGTGAGCCCTGGTTCGACGAAGCGGCCGGCCCGCTGGTGCGCCCCTACGCGCTGACACGCGGGCGCACCAGCGGCGCCGGGCCGGAACTGGATATGCTCACCACCGTGGTGGCGGACCCGTCCGCGACCGCGCTGCGACGCAGCGAACCCGAGTACGCCGAAATCCTTCGCCTGTGCCGGGTCTCGCAGACCGTCGCCGAACTCTCCGCACAGTTGCGTTTGCCGCTGGCGGTGACGAAGATCCTCGTCGGTGATCTGATCGGCGACGGGCAACTGATCTTCCGTGCTCCCGTCCCGACGGAGGCCGGACCCGATGACCTCAACATATTGCGAGCGGTACTGGATGGAATCCGAAAACTTTGATCCGAGCGGCACACCGCAACTGGCCGCCTCGGTCAAGATCCTCGTCGCCGGCGGGTTCGGCGTCGGCAAGACCACGATGGTCTCCGCGATCAGCGAAGTCGCGCCACTGCGCACCGAGGAGCTGATCACCGAAGTGAGCACCGGCATCGACGATCTGTCCGGCGTCGAGCAGAAATCCACGACCACGGTCGCGTTGGATTTCGGCAGGCTCACGATCGACCGCGACCTGGTGCTGTACCTGTTCGGCACGCCGGGCCAGGATCGGTTCTGGTTCCTGTGGGACGAACTGGCGCGCGGCGCGCTGGGCGCCGTCGTGCTGGCCGACACCCGCAGGCTGGGCAACTCCTTCGCCGCCGTGGATTTCTTCGAGCGGCGCGGCCTGCCGTTCATGGTGGGCGTCAACTGCTTCGACGGCGCACCGCGGTACACCATCGACGAAGTGCGCGACGCCCTCGATCTCGACTCGGTGACCCCGGTCATGCTGTGCGATGCCCGCGAGCGCAGCTCCTGCAAGGACGTCCTGCTCACCCTCGTCGAGCACCTCATCCAGCGGGCGCAGCGCGCACACGCCACCACCTGAGCGAGGAATTCGTGCATAGGGCCGCCAGGGCGGTGGCCGCTTCGTACGTGGGTGCCGGACATCGATGATCGATCGGTTGCCGTCACCTACGCGGAGAGAGTCCTCGCCACCGCAGGCTTGCTCGAACAAGCCGCCCTCGCTGGCCGCCTCGTCAGGTTCGGCGCATGAACGCCAACGTGTAGTTGACGTTCGAGATGTTCCGGTCGAGCACGCTGACCAGCTCCCAACCCTGGGATTCGAGCAGTTCGATGCCGTTGACCAGGTGGACGACCGGCTCGAAGATCGCACGCTGGTAACCGGCCGAGCCGAACGCGAACCCACCGCCCTGAAGCGAGCTCAGGACCAGGTTCCTGCGCGGATAGGAGCGCAGGTCCACCGCACCGTTCAACACAGCGATCACGTCGAAAACAGGGCCGGGAGCGGGAGCGTTCACGTTCCCATCGTCCTTCATGGTGGATGCCGCTGCCGTGATCGGGTCCTCACACCTGCCGGATCCACGCGACGAACAGCAGCGCGCCGCCCGCGACAATCGCGACCGCGGCCGGGGCGGGCCAGCGCGGCCCGTTCCGGCCGAGCAGGCCGCGGGTGAGCCGCAACTGGAACGCGCCCAGCCCGGCCAGGATCAACAGCCACACCGGTAGCAGTCCGACACCGAGCGCCGCGTGGACCGCCCACGCTCCCGCCAAAGTCGGACCGCCCCACGAGTTTTCGAGATCGTGGCCTGCGACGAGCGGAAAGCAGACGCCACGGAACGCGGCGAGGACCGCGAGGAACGCCAGGAACCACGTCAGCAGGCCGACGCCGCCGCTGAGCACCGAGTGCGACACCGACCGTAGAGCCGAGAATCGGTGCGGCAGAACGAATTCACCGAGCATTCGCCGCGGCGCGCGCAGCCGGGTCGGAATCCGCCGCGCCGCCAGCGGCAGCGCGCGAAGTGCGTAGGCGGCGTAACGCAGCAGCGCCCGAAACCAGGACATACCGCCGACGGTAGCGCTGTCCGGCCCGCGATTCACCGCAGCAGGCCCGCGTGCACCAAATCGTCGAACAGCAATTGATCGACCGGGGGCACGAGGGGGCGGTCGGCATAGGAGAACCAGGCGACCTCTTCGATCTCACTGCTGGCGGCGAGCGTTCCGCGATATTCCGCGGTGTAGCAACTCATCCGCACCAGCGCCCCGTCCTGCGGGCCGTGCACTGCCTCGTAGGTGCCGACGTGCGCGGCGGTCTCCGGCAGCAGTGCGACGGTGAGTTCCTCCTCGATCTCACGCAGCAGCGTCTGCAGATCGGTTTCCTCGCCCTCACGCTTGCCGCCCGGGATGTAGAAGACGTCCTTGCCGCGGGGTCTGGCGCAGAGAATGCGCCCCTTCTCGATGCGCACCCATGCCACCGTGTCGATCAGCTGCCGCACTCGCCCGTCCGCCACCGCCGCAGCCTAGCGCCGCGCGGCGGCGAACACGGAATCGGTCGAACCGGCCTCAGCTCGATGGCAGCAGCGAAGGATCCTTGGCGCCGGGACCGAGCACCGGACGCAGATCGCGCACCGCGATGCGCTCACCGCACACGGAGCACACCGGCTCGACGGTCGCGAGGTGCCCGCAGGTGGTGTGCAGGGTTTGCACCGGCGGACCGTCCGGGGCGGCCCATTCGTCTCCCCACTGCCGCATCGCGGTGACCACCAGCCACAGCGAGCGGCCTTTGGGGGTGAGCCGGTAGTCGTAGCGCACCGGGTTGTCCTGGTAGGGCTCCCTGGTCAGCACTCCGTGCTCGATCAGGTGCTCGAGACGCTGGGTGAGCACGTTGCGGGCGATGCCGAGGCGTGCGCGGAAGTCGTCGAAGCGCGTCACGCCGAACAGAGCGTCGCGCACGATCAGCAGCGTCCACCACTCGCCGACCACCTCGAGGCACTGGGCCAGTGAGCAGTTCATCTCCTCGAAGCTCGTCCTGCGCATGGTCGTCAGCATAGTCGGTTGCGTCATAAAACTCACTACCCTATGGTGCGTTGCATGAAACAACTCACTAAGCGGAGCCTCGCCGAGGAGTTCGCGCTCACCGAGTCCCGTGCCGGGTGGCGGGCTCGTGTCGACCGGTCCTGGCGCGGCTGGACCGGCCCGCACGGCGGCGTGATCGCGGCACTGCTCATCGAGGTGGCGCGCGCGGCGGCGACCGAACCCTTGCCGGTGCGGGCCGTCGACCTCCGGTTCCTCGGCCGCCCCACGGACGGCGTGCTGACCTTCCACGCGACCGAGCGCGCCGTCGGCCGCAGCACCGTCGTGGTCGAGGTGGGCGCGGAGCAGGACGGCAGGCCCGTCGCGGGAGCGTCCGTCACACTCGGTCGCACCACGGCATCGGGCGTCGCGGACTACGCCGGCGCGCCCGCACCACGAGTACCCGAACCCGAGTCCTGCGCGCGCTTCGCCCTGCCGCCGGAAATCGTGCCGGCGAGCGCTCATTTCGACATCCGCCCCGCAGCGGGCCCGCTGCCGCTGACCGGCGCGGACGAACCGATGATGTGCGCGTGGATCGAACTCGTCCCCGAGCTGCCCACCGATGCCGCGGCCCTCGCCATCCTCGCCGACGCGTTGCCGCCCGCCGTCTTCCCCACGCTGCGCGCGCCCGTCGCGATCCCCACCGTGGCGTTGTCGATCCATTTGCACCACGTGCCGACCGGCGGCTCCCCGGTGCTGGTACGCACGGTGAACGCCTCGACCGGCGGTGGCTGGTCGGTGGACGACACCTCGATCTGGGACCGGAGCGGCCTGCTGCTCGCCTCGGCCCGCCAGACCCGCCGCGTGCTCGGCTGAAGGAGACGATCGTGAATTCCTCTGTTACACCGCCTGAGCGGACCGACTTCCGAGTCGTGCTGGCCGTCGTCTCGATCGGCGTCCTGCTGTCGAGCCTGGACCTGTTCATCGTCAACGTCGCCCTGCCGGACATGGCCGCCGATCTCGGCGGAGCGCGCATCTCGGGCCTGTCCTGGGTGCTCAACGCTTACGCGATCGTGTTCGCCGCCCTGCTGGTCCCGGCGGGACGGCTCGGCGACCGCCGCAGCATCCGGACCACCTTCCTGCTGGGACTGGCGATCTTCGTCGCCGGATCGGCGCTGTGCGCGACCGCTTGGGACGTCGGGTCGCTGGTGGGATTCCGCGTCCTCCAGGCCGTCGGCGCCGCGCTGCTGACGCCCGCCTCGCTCGGCTTGGTGCTCGCGGCCAGCCCACCGCACCGCCGCGCCGCGGCGGTGCGGCTGTGGGTCGCCTTCGGCGGGCTCGGCGCGGCGCTCGGCCCCGTGCTCGGCGGCCTACTCGTCGAATTCGGCTGGCGCTGGGTCTTCCTGGTCAACGTGCCGATCGGCCTGGCCGCCGTGATCATCGGTCTGCGGACGCTGCCCGACCCCGAGGGCGACCGTGGGCGGCTGCCCGACCTGCTCGGCGCGGCGCTGCTGGTCGGGGCGATCGCGAGCCTGGTGCTCGGACTGGTGGAGGGCGCGGACTGGGGCTGGTCGTCGGCGCGGGTGCTGAGCGCGTTCGCGCTGGCGGCCATCCTGACCGTGGCGTTCGTCGTCTCCTCGGCCCGGCACCACAGCCCGGTAGTGGATCCGGCGCTGCTGCGCGCGCCGAACTTCGCCTGGATGACCGGTAACGCGGTTTTGTTCAACGTTGCCTTCGGCGCGATGCTGCTGTCGGTGGTGCTGTGGGCGCAGAACGTGTGGGGCTGGTCGGCGTTGCGCACCGGACTGGCCATCGCGCCGGGCCCGCTGATGGTGCCGGTGGTCGCCGCCTCGGCGGGGCGGCTCATCGGCCGGATCGGAGCCGGGCCGGTCATCGCCGCGGGCGGGATCGTGTTCGGCGCGGGCATGCTGTGGTGGGCGCGGGCGATCAGCCTGACACCCGACTACGTCGGCGGCCTGCTCGGCGGCATGGTGGTCAGCGGCATCGGCGTCGGACTCACCCTGCCGACCGCCTTCGCCGCGGGCACCAGCGGACTGCCGCCGCAGCGGTTCGCCACCGGGTCGGCCGTGCTGAGCATGGCGCGCCAGATCGGTCTCGCGATCGGCGTCGCGGGCCTGGTCGCGGTACTGGGCTCACCCGCGGGCCCCGAGGCGACGCTCGACGCGTTCCGGCGCGGATGGTATGCGACCGCCGCGGTAGCGGTCATCGCGGGACTGGTCGGCGCGGTCGCGCGCACGCCGAAACCCGCTGTGGTGCCGCAAGAATCGGTCGCCGATTCGGCCGTCGCCTGACCCGGGATCGTCTCGGTGCGTACGCGCCACCGCGTCCGGACGACGCGGTCGGGTCCGGCAGTGCGGGTCGCGACGCCCTTTGCGCCGCGACCCGCCCGTTCCGGGGTCGAAGCACCAGCAGCCCGCTCTGGTGTGCAGCGCATCCTCCACGCCCTGGAACGCCGGGTGGCCGCCGCACTGCGCCGCTACGCGGCACGCACCGTGAGGCTCTGGCGTCCGGCCGCCAGCGCCACGTGGGCGACGGCCGCCTCCAGCCCCTGCGTGGGCAACGGCGCACCGTCGAACATGGTGATCTGGACGGCGTCCCCGGTGAGTTCCCAGACGCCCGCGATGCGTCCGCCCACCACGACGATCGGAGAGATCCAGCCCGCGGCGCGGCTCACCTTCGCGCGGTGGGCGGCGGGCAGCAGGTCGGTGTCGCCGGTGCCAGGACCCAGCACGTATTGGTCGAACGCGCCGAGCAGGTGGACCGTCGCGCTCGGCGCGGTGGCGGCCATGGCATCGACCTGGTCGGTCGGCAGGAAGGCGCGACGGCCCTCCACGTCGACTTCGGTGATCAGGTCGCCCAAGTCGGCGAACCAGCGGCGCACCGTGGTCTTGCGCAGGCTGCCGCGGGTGAGCCAGGCGTCGAAGGTCTCCGGCGTCGCCGGGCCGTAGGCGCCGAGATAGCCGAGGATCGCCGCAGGCGCCGCGGCATCGGGCTCGGGCAGGCCGGGCCAGTCGCGCACCAGGTGCGCCGGGCTGGTGAACGTCACCTTGGTCCCCCGTGCCGGGCCGTGACACAGCGCGCCCTGCCAGGCCAGCGGTTTGAGCAGCGCACCCCAACCGGATCGCAGCTCCTCCCCCAGCCGGTGGAACTCCGGCGCGGACACCAGGGCGTCGACCAGCTCCTCTCTGGTGAGCACGGCGGCGTCGAGCACCTCGGCGACCGCCTCGGTCAGCGCCGCGACCTCCGCGGGCGACGCGCCGAAGGTCTTCTGCCACGAAGGCTTCTCCCAGGTGCGCGCGGAACCGATCAGCGCGAGAACGGCGGCGGCCGATTCCGGCGGCAGCGCGTGCAACGTGCCGCGCATCGCCCAGGTCTTCATCAGCGCACCGTCGTCGAGCGCGCGAACCAGCGCGCCGGATTCGGGCTTCGTGCTGCGCAGTGCCACCGCCAGCTCCGCCGCCGAGGTGACCTGAGCCTGCACGCCGCACAGACGCCCGGCCACCGCTACCGCGCCTTCGTCGGTCCGCGACCGGACGTACTGCCGGTCCAGCCGCCAGGCGAAGACCTGATCCCAGGTGGCCCGCACTCGTGCTCCTTACTCGTGGTCAGTTCAGCAGCGTGCCCGCGCAGGCCACCGTCGCGGCGGCAAGCGCAGACCCGGTGACCGTCATCGCGATGACGCCGAGCAGGGCGGTGCGGGTGGTGGCGCGCCGGATCGCGCCGACCGGGTCGGCCAGCCGCTCGGCGCGGGCCAGTACCGCCGTGCCCGCCGCGGCCAGCGCACCCGGCGGCGCGGGTTCGGCGATGCCGACGATCGCCAGCAGGCCGCCCAGCAGGGGCAGCGAACCGTGCTCGTCGGCGGCCTTGTCGTCGGCGCACATCTCCAGCAGACGGGCGATCTCGGCCGCACCGCCGGTGAACAACCGCAGGCCGGGCAGTGTGCTGGCCACCGCGCGCAGCACCGCTGTCAGCGCCGCGTGCCTGCCGGACAGGTGCGCGCGTTCGTGCGCGAGCACCGCGGCGAGCTGGTCGTCGTCCAGCGCATCCAGCGCGGCGGTGGTCACCACGATGGTGTCGGGTCGTCCCGGCACGCAGTACACCTGCCGTTCCGGTGAGTCGAGCACGACCGCCCCGATACCCGGCACCGGTCTGCCGACCAAGCGGACCGCTCGCGCGTGGACGCTGGTGCGCTTGCGCATGTCCATCACGACACCCACGGCGCGCGCGATCAGCGCGACGGTGCCGGTGGCCACCAGCGCCGCCACCGCGAATGTCGCCGCGTGGCCTGCCGCGGCGCCGTGCGCATCCGCGGGGGCCCACAGGAACGACGCGCAGGCGCGCAACGCGTCCTTCGGATGTCCCCAGTAGGTGGCGAACTCGACGGTCAGCACCGCGGCTGCCACGCCCCACGCGCTCAGCGCGCCGATGATCGCGACCACCCAGGCGATCACGCCCAGTCGCGGCGCGATCCCGCGGTGGGTCAGTCTGCGCAGCACGGGCGGACCGAAGGTCGCCACGACGCCGCCGTACAACGTCAGTGCCAGGGCCAGGCTCACGGGACTTCTGGTGACTTGCGCGCCGCGAGTCTGCGGAGCGCGGCACGCAGCCCGGCCGACTCCTCGGCGCTGATCCGATCGACGAAATGGCTGAGCACCAGATCCGAGCGTCCGCCGGAACCGAGCGCTTCCAGCATGAGCCTGGCGCTGTGCTCCTCCCTGGTCAGCGTCGGCCAATATCGATAGGCCTTACCTGCGCGTTCGCGCGCGAGCCACCCCTTGCGATGAAGGTTGTCCATGGTCGACATCACCGTCGTATACGCGATGTCGCGCTGGGCCGACAGTTCGTCGAAGATCTCACGCACCGTTGTGTCCTCTGCGTCCTGATCCCAGATGCGGTCCATGATCACCGCCTCCAGATCCCCGAATCCACGCACCGTACCGACTCCCTCATCCGAGCTGTGCCCCGTCGTGGGAACAGGTTACCGGTTGAGGCGGGTTACTACGGAGGCAACCAGTAGATCGATTCACCTGTCGGAGGCCTGTGCGAACATATGTTCGTGTCCGATGCGCCCCGCTCCCGAAGGCCTCGGATCCTCGCGCGGCCGGAAGCATCGATCCTGCACGCCGACCTCGACTCGTTCTACGCGTCGGTCGAGCAACGTGACGATCCGCGACTGCGCGGAAAGCCGGTGATCGTCGGCGGTGGCGTCGTCCTGGCGGCCAGCTACGAGGCGAAGGCGTTCGGCGTGCGCACCCCGATGAACGGCGGGCAGGCGCGCCGGTTGTGCCCGCACGCGATCGTGGTGGCGCCGCGCATGTCCGCCTACGCCGAGGCGAGCAAAGCCGTCTTCGAGATCTTCCGCGACACCACCCCCGTGGTCGAAGGCATCTCGATCGATGAGGCGTTTCTCGACGTCGGCGGCCTGCGCCGGATCGCGGGCGAACCGGTCGCCATCGCGGCGCGGCTGCGCGCGCAAGTTCGCGACCGGGTCGGCTTGCCCATCTCGGTGGGCATCGCCCGCACCAAGTTCCTCGCCAAGGTCGCCAGCGCCGTCGCCAAACCCGACGGGTTGCGGCTGGTGCCGCCGGACGGCGAACTGAACTTCCTGCATCCGCTGCCGGTCGAAAGACTCTGGGGCGTCGGCGATGTCACCGCGCGCACGTTGCGCGAGCACGGCATCACCCGCGTGGGTCAATTGGCCGAACTGGGCGAGCGCCCGCTGCGGGCGATCCTCGGTCCCGCCGCGGCCCGCCACCTCTACGCCTTGTCCTGGGCACGTGACCCACGCCGGGTCGAGACCGGCAGGCGGCGGCGCTCGATCGGCGCCCAGCGCGCACTCGGCCGCAAGCACCGGCCGCCGGAGGAGATCGAGGCCTATCTGCACGGACTCACCGATCGGCTCGGCAGGCGCCTGCGCACCGCCGACCGGGTATGCCGAACCGTGGTGCTGCGCCTGCGTTTCGACGACTTCACCCGCGCCACCCGCTCGCACACCCTGGCCGAAGCCACCGACCACACCGAGACCATCCTGCTCGCCGCCCGCACCCTGCTCACCGGCGCGATGCCGTTGATCCAGGAACGCGGCCTCACCCTGATCGGCCTCGCGCTGACCAACCTCGACGACGCCGACTCCGTCCAGCTCACCCTGCCCTTCGAGCCCCGTGCCGCGGGCAGCCTCGACGCGACCCTCGACGACTTGCGCAGGCGCTTCGGCTCCGCCGCCGTCACGCGCGCGGCTCTGCTGCACCGCGGTGAGGGGCTCTCGGTGCCGCTGCTGCCCGACTAGCGCTGCCCCGCCGCTCAGTACGACCGTTTCGGCCGCTTGTCCATCAACCGCAGGATCAGCGGCGTGAAGATCAACTGCATGGCCAGCTCCATCTTGCCGCCGGGCACCACGATGCAGTTCGACCGGGACATGAACGAGTCGTGCAGCATCGACAGCAGATAGGGGAAGTCGATCACCTTCGGGTCGGCGAACCGGATCACCACGAAACTCTCGTCCGCCGTCGGAATGGTGCGCGCGATGAACGGATTGGACGTATCCACGGTCGGCACCCGCTGGAAGTTGACGTAGGTGCGGGAGAACTGCGGGCAGATGTAGGTGACGTAATCGGGCATCCGCCGCAGGATCGTATCGATCACGGCCTCGCTGGAGTACCCGCGCTCGGTCTTGTCCCGGATGACCTTCTGAATCCATTCCAGATTGATGATCGGCACGACGCCGACCAGCAGATCGGTGTAGCGCGCCACATCGACGGTCGAGGTGACCGCCGCGCCGTGCAGGCCCTCGTAGAACAACAGATCACTGCCCGGCGCCAGTTCCTCCCACGGCGTGAAGGTGCCCGGCGGCTGACCGTAGGGTTTGGCTTCGGCTTCGTCGTGCAGGTAGCGGCGCACGGTTCCGACGCCGGTCTCGCCGTAGTCTCGAAACAGCGTCTCCAGTTCCTTCAGCAGGTTGGCTTCCTCACCGAAATGGGAGAACCGAACATTGCGGTTCTGCTCGGCCTCGGCCATGGCCAGTTTCATCTCGTTGCGGTCGTAGCGGTGGAACGCGTCTCCCTCGACGACGGCCGCGTTGATCCCTTCGCGACGAAAGATTTCCTGGAACGTCCGCGTCACGCTGGAGGTCCCCGCCCCAGAGGATCCGGTGATGGCGACGACCGGATGCTTGACCGACATGGTTCTCCTGTTCAGCGCTGGGCCGGGCGAAACAGCGACCGCCTGCCGAACAGCGAGGTGTCGAAGCTGGGGCCCTCGTCGGGTTCACGGTGATACCGCTCGATGCGCTCGACTTCGTTGCGGGAGCCGAAGATCAGCGGCACCCGCTGATGGACGTCGCGGGGCTCCACTTCCAGCACCCGCTCGCTGCCGGTGGTCGCCGCGCCACCGGCCTGTTCGACGATGAACGCGATGGGATTGGCGCCATACAGCAATGCCACCCGACCCGGACGCGTGGGCGGACGGGTGTCGCGCGGATACAGATACACCCCGCCTCGGGTGAGGATGTGGAACGTGTCGGCCACCAGCGAGGCAACCCAGCGCATATTGAAATCGCGTTCGCGCGGGCCGTCGACGCCGTCGAGGCACTCGTGCACGTAACGGCGCACCGGCCGTTCCCAGAACCGCTCGTTGGCCGCGTTGATCGCGAAACCGGAGGTGTCTTCGGGGATGCGCATCCGCGGGTGGGTCAGCACGAACGCGCCGATCTCCCGGTCCAGGGTGAACCCGTCCACCCCGCTGCCGGTCGTCAGCACCAGCATGGTCGCCGGGCCGTACAGGGTGAAGCCCGCGCACACCTGCTCGATGCCGGGCTGCAGGAAGTCGGCCGCGGACGGGGCCGTGCCCTGCGCGGGCGCGCGCAGCACGCTGAAGATGGTGCCCACCGGAAGATTGACGTCGATGTTCGACGAACCGTCCAGTGGGTCGAAGGCCAGCAGGTATTTTCCCCGCCGATGCGTGGCGGGCACCGGATGGATCTCGCTGATCTGTTCGGAAAGCAACGCCGAAAGATGGCCGGTCCATTGCGTCTGGGCGACCATGATGTCGTTGGAGATCGCGTCCAGCTTGCGATGTACCGTCGGCGGCAGATTGTCCGGTTCGGACGCGCCGATCGAGCCGGCGATCGCACCCCTGGTGACCTGGTTGGCGACGATCTTCGTCGCGGTCGCGATCACGTTCACCAGGGCGGAGAACTCACCGGACGATCCGGGATGCCGATGCTCCTGCTCGATGGTGTAGCGGGTGAGGGTCTTCAGTCCTTCTGGCATAACGCCTCGATCTCGTCACCGCGGTCACACGGTCGGCCCGCCCGCGGGCTCCGGGTCGGTGAAAACGCTGCTGCCGTAGACATCCTCGTCGGTCAGCGTGATCAAATCGGTTCTGGTCAGCGGTCTGCGCAGTTCGACGAGACGTTTGGCCTGCCGCAACCGGCAGCGGTCGAGCGCGTTGCGCACGCTGCGCGCGTTGGAGAAGCGCGGGCGGGCCATCCGGCGCTGGAGGTACTCCCCGAAAGCGGTGCGCGCCGCGTCGTCGAAGTGGAAATTCTCCGCCGCGACCATGAGTTCGGCGATGCCCAGCAGCTGCGCGTGCGTGTAGTCGGCGAATTCCAGGTGATGAGCCACCCGCGAGGACAGGCCCGGATTGGCGGAGAAGAACCGGTCCATCCGGTCGGGATAGCCGGCGAAGATCACCACCAGGCTGGCGCGTTCGTTCTCCATCTCCTGCAACAGGATCTCGATCACCTCCTGCCCGTAGTCGCGTTCGTTCTCCGGCCGGAACAGGTAGTAGGCCTCATCGATGAACAGCACCCCGCCCGCAGCCTTGGCCAGCGCCTCCTTCGTCTTCGGCGCGGTGTGCCCGATGAACTGGCCCACGAGATCGTCGCGAGTGACGGTGTGCACCTTCGGTTTGCGGATGTAGCCGAGGGCGTGCAGCATCTGCGCCATCCGCAACGCCACCGTGGTCTTGCCCGTGCCCGGCCCGCCGGTGAAGCTCATGTGCATGGTCGGCCGCGACGAGGTCAGCCCGAAACGCTGCCGGGCCCGGTCGATCAGCAGCAGCGCCGCGATCTCGCGTACCCGCCGCTTCACCGGAGCGAGCCCGATCAGCTCCGCGTCCAGCCTGCGCAACGTCTCCTCGACGTCGTGCCCGGCGACGTCGCTCGACAGGTCGAGCACCGCGTCCTCGGCCAGGATCTGCGGCTCCTCCGATTCGGCGGGCGCCGTCCGCACCGCGCCGGGGACCTCGGCCCCCGGCCGGTGCAGACGGAATCCGGAGCCGTTGCGCTCAGCCGCCATACCGCTGTCCCGGCCGGACGGTCGTGGCATACGAGTGCAGGCCGTAGGTCTGCCTGCGGTCGGGGCCCTCGGTGCGGGTGAGCACGAAGCCGGGCTCGTCGGGCGGCCGCTGCACCAGGAAACTCACCGCCGTCGTCTGCCTGGTGTAGCGGGCGTCGTAGGCGAGCACCCGCACGTAGTGCCGGGGGAACGTCGCCCGGCACGCGTTGATCTCGACCAGCACGCCATCCGGCTCGTCCAGGTCGAACAGCGGCAGCCCCCACATCTCCCAGTAGGCGTTGCGCGGGTGCGGATCGTCGGTGTACTCGATGGACACAGGCCAGCTGTTGAGCAACGCGTAGCGCACCTGGGCGGCGATCTGCTCATCGGTCAGCGGCGGCAAGTAGCAGAACGTTCCGTGCCTGAGATACATCGGTTTTCCTTCCTGAACGGTCAGCGACTGGCCGTCGGCACGGCGTCCGGCGCGTCGGTGGAGGTGTAGTCGAAGGTGACATCGCCCCAGGTCGCCAGCGCGACGTCGAGCGGACGGCAGATCTCGGCCGCCTTCCGTAACACCTCGGGGCCTTCCTTCAGCAGGTCGCGGCCTTCGTTGCGAGCCTGAACGACCGCCTCCAGCGCGACCCGGTTCGCCTCCGCGCCCGCGGCGATGCCGAGCGGATGCCCGATCGTGCCGCCGCCGAACTGCAACACCACGTCGTCGCCGAACAGGTCGAGCAGCTGATGCATCTGCCCGGCATGGATGCCGCCGGAAGCCACCGGCATCACCCCGGGCAGGCTGGCCCAGTACTGGTCGAAGAAGATCCCGTTGGCCGGCTCGGTGCGGATGTGGTTGTCCCGCAACGTGTCGTAGAACCCCTTGGTCGTCGCCGGGTCGCCTTCCAGCTTCCCGACCACGGTGCCCGCGTGCAGATGGTCGACGCCGATCAATCTGCACCACTTGGCCAGCACCCGGAAGCTGACACCGTGCGTCTTCTGCCGGGTGTAGGTGGAATGCCCCGCGCGATGCAGGTGCAGCAGCACCCCGTTGCGGCGCGCCCAGTGCGACATCGACTGCATCGCGGTGAAGCCGACGGTGAGGTCCATCATGATGACGACGCTGCCGAGTTCCTTGGCGAATTCCGCGCGCTCGTACATCTGCTCCATCGACGCCGCGGTCACATTGAGGTAATGGCCTTTGATCTCGCCGGTCTCGGCCATCGCGCGGTTGACGCCTTCCATCGCGAACAAGTAGCGGTCGCGCCAGCGCATGAACGGCTGCGAGTTGATGTTCTCGTCGTCCTTGGTGAAATCCAGACCGCCTCTGCACGCCTCGTAGATGACGCGGCCATAATTGCGGGCCGATAGCCCGAGTTTCGGTTTCACCGTCGCGCCGAGCAGCGGCCTGCCGTATTTGTTGAGATATTCGCGTTCCATCACCGTGCCGTGCGGCGGCCCCTGGAACGTCTTCACGTAAGCCACCGGGATGCGCATGTCCTCCAGCCGCAGCGCCAGCAGCGGCTTGAACCCGAACACGTTGCCGATGATCGAAGAGGTCAGATTGGTGATCGACCCTTCCTCGAACAAGTCGAGATCGTAAGCGATATAGGCGAAGTACTCCCCCGGCCGTCCTGGCACCTCGTCGATGCGGTAACACTTCGCCTGGTAGCGCGAGTGCGCCGTGAGCCGGTCGGTCCACACCACTGTCCAGGTCGCCGTGGAGGACTCACCCGCCACCGCGGCAGCCGCCTCGATCGGATCGACGCCGCGCTGCGGAGTCACACGGAACACGGCGAGCACGTCGGTGTCCGACGGTCGATAGTCGGGCGCGTAATACCCCATCGACGCATAGGACTGGACACCCGGATCCCAGCGGTCGCGTTCGGTTTCTTCGGCCATCGTTCCTCCTGCTGTGCCACTGCGGGACACCCGCACCCGGGTGAACGGGCGTGCCTCGAGATTTCCAGGATGACCGGCCGGATACCGACAAACAATTTGATTGTTCCTCGCGATATTCAACGTATTCGTTGAGTTTGTTACCGTTTTCCGGTGGGTATGGTGACCGCGGCTCGGATGGAAACCTTCCTGGCCGTCGCCCGCCACGGCAGCGTTCGCCGCGCCGCGGCGCAACTGCACATCACCGAGGCCGCCGTCTCCGCGGCCGTCGCACACGTCGAGAAACAGCTGGGGGCCAAGCTCGTCGCGAAGGCCGGGCGCGGCATCGCGCTCACCGAGGCCGGGCGGGTCTACGCCGAGTACTGCCGCGGCATCCTCGGGTTGATGCAGGAGGCGCAGGCCGCCGTGCGCCGCGCCGAGACCGGGCGCCTGCGGATCGGCGTGGTCGCCACCGCGGGCGAGTACATCCTGCTGCGGCCGCTCGCGTCGTTCCGCCGCCGGTTCCCCGACATCGAACTGAGCCTGTCGGTGCATCCGCGCGACGCGCTGTTCCTCGAATTGCAGCATCACGAAACGGATCTCGTCATCGCGGGGCGCCCGCCGCGCGACACCGGGCTGGTGGTGCGCGCCCGTCGGCCGAGCAGCCTGGTCGTGGTCGGCCTGCCCGAACTCGACCCGCTGCACGCCACCTGGCTGCTGCGCGGGCGCGGTTCCGGCACCCGCGAGGCCACCCTCGGCTTGCTCGATCAGCTCCGGATCGAACCGCCCACGCTCACCCTCGGATCCCACGGCGCCGTCCTGGCCGCCGCGCGCGAAGGACTGGGCGTGACCTTGATCCACAGCGACGCCATCTCCCAGGACCTGGACAACGGCGTGCTGCGCGTGCTCCCGGTCGATGGCACCCCGCTGGATCGTCCGTGGCACGCCGTCACCACCCGCACCCCGACGCCGACCACCCGCCTGTTCCTGGCACACCTGCTCGACGCCGCCGAGGCCGGCTCCGCCGCATTCCACCCCCATTGAAGCCGCCACCGACAAGCCCACGATCGGCGCGGAATCCGCTGGCTGGATGTGACAGACTGGCTCGCATGACCGGAGGGGAAGTACCGTCCAACGTCTCGGACACCGCTCGCTGGGTCGCGGCCTACCGGGCACGCGAGACCGAGCGCCCGGACGCGCTGTTCCGCGACCCGCTCGCCGACCGGCTGGCCGGCGAACGCGGCCACGCCATCGCCGACAACGCACCCCCGGTGATGCGCGGCGGGTGGCCGATCGTCACGCGGACCAAGTTGATCGACGACCTCGTCGCCACCGCGATCGGCGAAGGCTGCGACCGCGTCCTCAACCTCGCCGCAGGCCTGGACACCCGCCCCTATCGGCTCGAGCTGCCCGACGATTTGCTGTGGATCGAGGCCGACCTGCCCGAGCTCGTCGCGGAGAAGGACAGCGCCCTCGCCGGTGAGACGCCGCACTGCGTGCTCATCCGCCGAGCGGTCGATCTCGCCGATCCGGACGCGCGGGCGAAGTTCCTCGACGAGGCGCTCGGCGCGATCGGCCCGGTCACCGCCCCCGCGTCGAAAGCCCTGGTACTCACCGAGGGCCTGCTGATGTACCTCGACCCGCCGACGGTCACCGACCTTGCCGCCGCACTGTCCCGCCCCGAGATCGCCTGGTGGTTGCTGGATTTGAGTCTCGGGATGCGCAAGATGCGCTCCGGGGACACCTTCGCCAACGCCCCGATGAAGTTCGAGCCCGCCAACGGCGTCCGCTTCTTCGAAGACCTGGGCTGGCAGCCGATCGAGCTCGAGAGCCTGCTGCTGCACGCCCGCAAGTTCCGCCGGGCGCCGTGGTACCTGCGGCCGTTCACCTACCTGCCCCAGCCCGACCCCCGCAAACCCGTGCGCAACCCGTGGTCTGGCATCATCCGCTTCCGCCGCACCTGAGCGCGCCGATCGCCGCCGCCCGCCGCTACAGCTGGCCGTGCTGGGAGTCGAAGGTCAGGACGCGTCCGCCCAGTTGGATCTGCGCGCCCGGTGCGAGGACGATCGGCTGGCCCGGCACCGCCCGGACCCAGTCCTGGCGGCCGGGATGACGGATGTGGGTGCCGTTGGTCGAGCCGCCGTCCACGACCGTGACATCCCAGTCGAGCAGGCGGATCTCCGCGTGCGCCCGTGACATTCCGCCCGAGCTGTCCTCCAGCCGCACCGGCCGCGCACCACGCGCGACCGCCTCCGAATGTTCCGGCTCGCGACCGAGAACGCAGTCGCTGTCCAGGACGAACGACGTGCCGTCGTCCAGCAGCAGCACACCGAGCGGTGGGCGCACCCCTGCGCTGAGCACGCAGGTGAGCTGATCCATCCGGATGCCGCACACCGCGCAGAACGACACTCGCGGATCGTTGTGATGACGCCGGGCGCACTGGAAACCCTGCACGATCACCCGATGCCCCATCGTGTTCGATCCGGTCGAACCGAGCGCGGCCGCGACGACTCCGGCCGAGGGCGCCACGGTCTCGGCGAGGTTCGCGTCGTTGGCGATCGCGTGATCCCGATCCGTGCGGTGTGCGGGCGGTGGCGCCGGCGGAATCGGCTGCGCGGCGGGTGTCACGCCATCGCGTGGCGTGGCGCGCCGCGACGGCGCATGGAGATCGATTTCCGTCGCGGCATCAACGGAGTCCTCGCCTTTACGCAAGCTCGGCGCTCGCCGTGGTTGGGCCGCGGGCGTGTCGGAACCCGGCTGCGCACCGGAACGGTGTGGTTGCGGCGCCGCCTGCGGTGCGGCGGTCACATTCGGACCCGGCATCGGCGCCGGGGCCTGAACGGGATGCGGTTCGGACGCCGGTCGTGGCGCGGCGTGCGGCGGCTCCGCGGTTCCCCGCGGTTCACCGGTCGGCTCCGGTTCGGCATGCGGTGTGGATCCAGCGTGCGGCTGCCGCAGCCCCTCGGTGACGCCGTGGCCGCGCGGCTCGTCACCGATCGCGGCCGACCACAACACCGCTCCCGATCCAGGTGCGGTCCCGGCGCCGAGCGAGAGGATCCCGCGCTCCGGCAGCGATTCCGCGGCCCAACCCGCCTCGTCCACGAACAGTCCCGCGCCACTGCCGGGTGCGGGCGTCACCATCCGGTCGACGGTGAATCCGGCGTCCCGGCCGCGCAGCACCTCCGTGTGGCCCGGCCCGGCGAGCACCGCGGTGATGCCCCCGTGCAGGAACACCGCGAGACCGTCGTCCACCGGCGTGATCACGCCGAATTCGACCTCGTCCTCCTCGCCGTTGGACAAGCCCATCAGCCATGTCGTGGCCAGCCGCGCCACCGCCCGCCCGCTACGGCGGTCACGCGCGACGGCTTCGCCCACGATGTCCAGCAGCGCCGTCATCGTGCGGGCCGCGACCGTGTCCGCCGTGACCGGTCCGTCGCTCCGGTGCGCGACGACCACTACGGCGCCGCTGGCGCTCGCCACCAGGTGGGCGCCCGGTAACACCTCGATCTGCGCGCTCACAGGAATCGGCCGCCTTGGAAGCGCCACCGATGGAACACCACCCGCATCGGCCCGTTCACGATCAGCCAGAAGACGATCCACGTGATGACGAACTGGAGCAGGAAGGCGGTGAGCGACGGGCGCAGATGCTCGGGCAGCACCATCGTGGTGTAGCGCACCAGCACCCAGATCAGCACTCCTTCATTCAGGATGGTGACCAGACCGAACAGGGTCGGCCAGTCCTTTTCCCAGCGGAACTGCTGCAGCAGATGGTAGAGCAGTTCCCAGAGCACACCGACCAGAACGGTGGCCAGCAGCACCGACAGCGTCACCCGGTAGGCCTGCCCGGTGCTCAGCGAGCCGGTCGGCAGCAACGGGGTGATCAGCAGCGCGACGACGAAGCCGATCACGCTCAGCGCGAGCAGGCGGGTCTGGATTCGCCCGTTCAAAGTTGGGAGCATTGTTCAGATCTTCTCGTTCGTAACCCACAGCCACCATTGCCGCGTCGAGCGCAGCGGACCCATCCTCCGGCAGAACCCGACCGCGGCCAGGTCGTCGGCGATCTCCTGCGCGGCGATCTGCAAGCCGAGGAAGGTGTCCACGCCCACGAACGGCCCGCCGAGCGTCGCGCTGCCGGAGGCGTACATCCGTCCCGCCCCGCTGCGGGTGCCGATCAGCTCGAAGGTCGTGTCCACGTCGAGCCTGCCGAGCGGATTGCGACCCGCGCCGGCGTGATCGAGCAGATCTGCCAGCAGCCGGTGCTCGCGGATGTCGGCTTCCAGGCCCGTGCAGTCGATGATGTAGTCGACGGTCGTGTCGAACGGTTGCGTCGGCGGGGGAAACGGCAGCGGCGCACCGGCGTCCGGGAGAATCGTGGCGACCACGCCCTGCCGTCCCGCGGCCGGACGCGGGGCACGCATCGTGCCCGCCATCACCTGGTACCACCCCTCCCGGCGACCGCGGCGCAACTGTTCCTGCCAGTTGTCGCGGATGGGGGTGTTGGTGCCGGAGATCTCCTTGTACGCCCGCGCCCGTTCCTCGCCTTGCAGCCGCCGCACCTTCTGCTTGAGCTGACCGCCCCACACCGACTTCGGATAGTTGAAGCCCTGGTAGGCCCACCCGTCGCCGCCCTTGCGCCTGCTGAAGACGTTCTTGCCGTGCGGTCCGGCGATATAGGTGCGGAACAGGTGCAGGATCCGGGTGTCGAGGCGGTATTTGTCCCGATCGTCGATGAGCCGTTGCAGGACGCGGCTGGCCACGATCCCGCTGCCGCGGATCAGCACGGTACCCGGCCGCCGCTGTAGCGCCTGGTAGACGTGCTCGTGCGGCTCGTAGGCGTTGACCACGCGCGTCGGGTCACGATGGGTCTCGCGATACTCCTGCAGGTCCGGCAGCAGCTTGAGGCCCGGATAGCCCACGGCCACATGGACATACGTACTGCGGAATGCGACGCGTTTGGTCGGCGTCGATCCGGCGGGTGGAGTGAGGATGGTGAAGTACCCGCCGCCGTGGCGCTTGCGGACCATGCGCACGTGCCCGCGGTGCAAGGAGCGGGCGTAGCCGATGCGGTGGAATTCCCGCTCCATGGACTCGAACGCCTGGCCCGCCCGCGGGGTGTAGTAGTTGGCGAAGATCGGCTCGACCAAAACGTTCCACAGCGCCTTGATCGACTTGTCGGCGATCGCCTCCCGCACCGCGTAGGACGGGAAGCCCCAGATGTTGTCCGGGGTGGAGGCGGAGTCGCTGCGCAGGCGCTCGCCGCGGGGGATCTGAGACACCCTGGTGAGATACTCGTAGGAGGCCCACGGGTGCTCCTGGGGACCGAGCACCGCCATCGCCTCCGCGGGCACGCCGAAGATCCGGAGCGTGTCGTAGGTGACGAAGGACCCGATCCCGCTGCCGATGGTCACGAACGGTACGTCGATCACCGGAATCCCGGCGCCGCCAAGCATTTCATCGGTCCAAACGTCGGTGTCGACGAGGGCCTGCGTGATGTCTCCCCGCATTGGCCGGACTCTACCGGCAGATTCTTGTCAACTGCTTGCCATCGGCTTTCGGGGGACGACTGCACTGGTGACGCGCGGTGCACGACGCGCGCAAATCATCTGCGCCGAACCTGCCACGCGGTGCGCCGTCGCGGACGTACCATGCCGTTCGTGGCCGATTCTCCTCGTTCCACCCCGCTGCGGGTTCTCGTGTACAGCAACGACGCCGACACCAGGCGCCAGGTGATCCAGGCCTTGGGCAAGCGTCCGAGCGCGGAGCTACCGGAGTTCGAGTATCTGGAGGTCGCCACCGCCCCCGTGGTGATCGCGCAACTGGACGCAGGCGGCATCGACTTGGCCGTGCTCGACGGCGAGGCCTCCCCGGCAGGTGGGCTCGGCATCGCCAAGCAGTTGAAGGACGAAGTCGATCCGTGCCCGCCGCTGCTGGTGCTCACCGGCAGGCCCGACGACGCATGGCTGGCCAGCTGGTCACGGGCGGAGGCGGCGGTGGCGCATCCCATCGATCCACTGCGGCTCACCGAGGCCGTCGTCGCTCTGCTGCGCAACCGCACGGCAGCCTGATCGCACCGGCCATTCATAGCGATCATGAATTAGTTTGCTCGGGCGTGCCGGCTCCTGGCGGACGCCCTGCGCGCCCACGGCCCCGTGTGTCACACAATTGTCGCCCTTCCCGACTGCGAACCCGCTCGGGACCACAATTGACGTCGCGAAACCCGACATCTCAGGCTTCCAACTGACCGTTCACCCAACCCTGCGGACGCTCCGCGCGGATTACCACCGTTTCGGTCATAAATGCTTGTACTGAATTCGATCAAACGCCGTCGCCAAACGCGCTGCGGGCCGCCCGTTCAGTTGTAGGCTGTGCCCTATCTCACACGGAGACGGATCCGGTAATGACCGTCCCCGGGTGGAGCCGAGGGGCGAGTCTGGCCGAGGCGGACAACGACGTCAGCCCGCCTCGGACGCTGTTATCTGCCGCTCGCAAGGAGGGGAAGTGCAGTCGTGAACATCGAGGTGCCGACGCTTGTACTCGGCGCGATCGCGGCGGCGTTCGCGTTGTTCTCCATCGTCCTGTCCGCCCTGGTCGGTCCGAAACGACGCAACCGGGCCAAGCTCGAACCCTACGAATGCGGTATCGAGCCGACCCCCCACGCCGTCGCGGGCGGGCCGGGAAACGTTACCGGGCAACGCTTTCCGGTGAAGTACTACCTCACCGCCATGCTGTTCATCATCTTCGACATCGAGATCGTGTTCCTCTACCCGTGGGCAGTCCACTTCGATGCGCTCGGTCTCTTCGGTCTGGCCGCGATGGCGTTGTTCATCGTCAACGTCTCGGTGGCCTACGCCTACGAATGGCGGCGGGGTGGGCTCAGCTGGGAGTGACCGCCCGGCAGCCGATTTCGTAGCCGACGAATGGAAGCGAGTCAGTAGAACATGGGTCTCGAGGAAAAACTGCCCAGCGGCTTCCTGCTGAGCACGGTCGAGGATTTCGCCGGATACCTGCGCAAGGGCTCCCTGTGGCCGGCCACCTTCGGGCTGGCCTGCTGCGCCATCGAGATGATGGCCACCGGCGGGGGCCGATTCGACATCGCCCGCTTCGGCATGGAGGCCTTCCGCGCCTCGCCGCGGCAGGCCGATCTGATGATCGTCGCGGGCCGGGTGAGCCAGAAGATGGCTCCGGTGCTGCGCCAGGTCTACGACCAGATGACCGAACCGAAATGGGTGCTCGCGATGGGCGTCTGCGCCTCCTCCGGCGGGATGTTCAACAACTACGCCATCGTGCAGGGCGTCGATCACGTGGTGCCGGTGGACATCTACCTGCCCGGCTGCCCGCCCCGGCCGGAGATGCTGCTGAACGCGATCCTGGCACTGCACGCCAAGATTCAACAGATGCCGCTCGGCGTCAACCGCGAGGAAGCCGTCCGCGCCGCCGAACAGGCCGCGCTCGCCTCGACGCCGACCATCCGGATGGAGGGTCTGCTGCGATGACCTTCGACACCCCCGACGACACCGAGACCCCGCCCGCGCACGACGCGATCGATGCCGCGGCCACCGCGGGGCCGGAAGGCACACTGCCGGAGGAGGATTCCGTACCGCCGGAGGCCGACGTCATCGGCGTGCGCCGCGGCATGTTCGGCGTCACCGGCACCGGCGACACCTCCGGTTACGGCCGCCTGGTCCGCCCGGTCACCCTGCCCGGCGGCACGCCGCCACCCTACGGCGGGTACTTCGACGAGGTCGTCGACGCGCTGCGCGCCGCGCTCACCGCCGCCGGCTCCCGTCCGGAGGAGGCGCTGGAGAAGGTGATCGTCTTCCGCGGCGAGCTAACCCTGCACGTGCGCCGGGAGCAGCTGCCCGTGGTGGCCCGCGCGCTGCGGGACGACCCCGCTTTGCGTTTCGAACTCTGCCTCGGTGTGAACGGCGTGCACTATCCGGAGGATTCCGGCCGTGAACTGCACGCCGTCTACCACCTCATGTCGATCACGCACAACCGCCGCCTACGGGTGGAGGTCGCCGCGCCGGACGCCGATCCGCGCATCCCCTCGCTCTACGAGGTGTATCCCACCACCGACTGGCACGAGCGCGAAACCTACGACTTCTTCGGCATCCGGTTCGACGGGCACCCCTCGCTGACCCGGATCACCATGCCGGACGACTGGCGCGGCCACCCCCAGCGCAAGGACTACCCGCTCGGCGGGATCCCGGTCGAATACAAGGGCGCGCGCATCCCGCCGCCCGACGAGCGGAGGGCATACAGCTGATGCACGACACCGACACCGAACCCGAGGTCACCTCCCCCGAGCCCGCCACGGTCACCGTCGCGGGGCAGGACTGGGAGCAGGTGGCCGAGACGCTGTCCGGCGCGGGCGAAGAACGCATCGTCGTCAACATGGGCCCGCAGCATCCGTCCACCCACGGCGTGCTGCGGCTGATCCTGGAGATCGAAGGCGAAACCGTCACCGAAGCCCGCTGCGGCATCGGCTACCTGCACACCGGAATCGAGAAGAATCTCGAATTCCGCAACTGGACCCAGGGCGTCACCTTCGTCACCCGGATGGACTACCTGTCGCCGTTCTTCAACGAGACGGCGTACTGCCTGGGCGTGGAGAAGCTGCTCGAAATCACCGAACAGATCCCAGAGCGCGCCACGATCGTGCGCGTGCTGCTGATGGAGCTCAACCGCATCTCCTCGCACCTGGTCGCCCTGGCCACCGGCGGCATGGAGCTCGGCGCGCTGACGCCGATGCTGTTCGGCTTCCGCGAACGCGAGTTGATCCTCGACGTCTTCGAGACGATCACCGGTCTGCGCATGAACCACGCGTTCATCCGCCCCGGCGGCCTGGCCCAGGACCTGCCCGAGGACGGCGTCACCAAAGTGCGCGAACTGCTCGCGCTGCTGCCCAAACGGCTGCGCGACATGGAGCACCTGCTCACCGCCAACCCGATCTGGAAGGCACGCACCCAGAACATCGGCTATCTCGACCTGCAGGGCTGCATGGCCCTCGGCATCACCGGCCCGGTGCTGCGCGCCACCGGCCTGCCGCACGACCTGCGCAAAGCCCAGCCCTACTGCGGCTACGAGAACTACGAATTCGACGTCCCCACCACCACCGGATGCGACTGCTACGGCCGCTACGTCATCCGGGTGGAGGAGATGAAGGAATCGCTGAAGATCGTCGAGCAGTGCCTGGACCGGCTCCGGCCGGGACCGGTGATGATCGACGACAAGAAGATCGCCTGGCCCGCCGACCTGCAACTCGGCGCCGACGGACTGGGTAACTCCCCCGCGCACATCGGCAAGATCATGGGCACGTCCATGGAGGGCCTGATCCACCACTTCAAGCTGGTCACCGAAGGCATCCGCGTGCCCGCGGGCCAGGTGTACGCGGCCGTGGAGTCACCGCGCGGCGAACTGGGCGTGCACATGGTCAGCGACGGCGGCACCAGGCCCTACCGGGTGCACTATCGCGACCCCTCGTTCACCAATCTGCAAGCGGTCGCGGCGATGTGCGAGGGCGGCATGGTCGCCGACGTCATCGCCTCGGTCGCCAGCATCGACCCCGTCATGGGCGGAGTGGACCGATGAACCCGGCAACGCACGGCGACACCCCCAACGGCGGCTACGCGACCGGCGGGACGCAAGTCCTGCTGAAGCTCAGTACCCGCCCCGAGCCCTATCAGCCCTTCGTGCGCGAACGGCTCGAGACCGACGCCAAGGAGATCATCGCGCGTTACCCGCATCCGCGTTCGGCGCTGCTGCCCCTGCTGCACCTGGTGCAGTCCGAGGAGGGCTACGTCACGGGCACCGGAATCGAGTTCTGCGCCGAGCAATTAGGCCTGACCGGCGCCGAAGTCACCGCGGTCGCCACCTTCTATTCGATGTTCCGGCGCACACCCACCGGTGACTACCACGTCGGCGTCTGCACCAACACCCTCTGCGCGGTCATGGGCGGCGACGCCATCCTCGCCGCGCTCGAGCGCCATCTCGGCATCGGGCACGGCGAGACCACGGCGGACGGGTCGATCACGCTCGAGCACGTCGAGTGCAACGCGGCCTGCGACTTCGCGCCGGTGATCATGGTGAACTGGGAGTTCTTCGACAACCAGACCCCCGAGTCCGCGCGTGCGTTGGTGGACGCGCTGCGGGCCGGACAACAGGTCACCCCGACCAGGGGCGCGCCGCTGTGCACGTTCAAGCAGACCGCGCGCATCCTCGCCGGGTTCCCCGACGAGCGCCCCGGTGTGCTCGACGGCGCGGCCGGTGAGGCGACGCTCGCCGGTCTGCGGGTCGCCCGCGAGCAGGGCATGCGTGCCCCCGCGGCCGAGACGGACGCGGAGGGCACGCGATGACGCTCACCCCGGTGTTGAGCACCTACTGGGACGACCCGCAGTCCTGGACGATGGACACCTACCTGCGCCACGACGGCTATCAAGCGCTGCGCGCCGCACTGCGGATGGAGCCGGACCAGGTCATCCAGACGGTCAAGGACGCGGGCCTGCGCGGGCGCGGCGGCGCCGGCTTCCCCACCGGCATGAAATGGAGCTTCATCCCGCAGGGCCCCGGGCCCGACGGCGTCACCAAACCGCACTACCTGGTGGTGAACGCAGACGAGTCGGAACCCGGCACCTGCAAGGACATTCCGCTCATGCTGGCCGCGCCGCACGCGCTGATCGAAGGCGTCGTCATCGCCGCCTACGCCATCCGCGCGGCGCACGCGTTCATCTACCTGCGCGGCGAAGTCGTTCCGGTGCTGCGGCGGCTGCAGGCCGCGGTGGCCCAGGCCTACGAAGCGGGTTTCCTCGGTCACGACATCCTCGGTTCCGGCTACGACCTGGAACTGATCGTGCACGCCGGCGCGGGCGCCTACATCTGCGGTGAGGAGACCGCGCTGCTGGACTCGCTGGAAGGCCGCCGCGGCCAGCCTCGGCTGCGCCCGCCGTTCCCCGCCGTCGCAGGCCTGTACGCCTGCCCGACCGTGGTGAACAACGTGGAGTCCATCGCCAGCGTGCCGCCCATCATCCGCAACGGCATCGCGTGGTTCCGGTCCATGGGCAGTGAGCGATCGCCCGGCTTCACCCTCTACTCGCTGTCGGGTCACGTGACGCGGCCGGGGCAGTACGAGGCGCCGCTGGGCGTCACGTTGCGCGAGCTGCTCGGTTACGCGGGCGGCGTGCGCGCCGGGCATCGGGTGAAGTTCTGGACGCCGGGCGGCTCGTCGACGCCGCTGTTCACCGAGGAACACCTCGACGTGCCGCTCGACTACGAAGGCGTCGCCGGCGCGGGATCCATGCTCGGCACCAAGGCTTTGCAGATCTTCGACGACACCACCTGCGTGGTGCGGGCGGTGCTGCGCTGGACGGAATTCTACGCCCACGAGTCCTGCGGCAAGTGCACCCCGTGCCGGGAGGGCACCTACTGGCTGGTGCAGCTGCTGCAACGCATCGAGGCGGGCACCGGCGTCGCGTCCGACCTGGACAAGCTGCTCGACATCAGCGACACCATCAACGGCAAGTCGTTCTGCGCCCTCGGCGACGGCGCGGCCAGCCCGATCGTCTCCTCGCTGAAGTACTTCCGCGCGGAGTACGCCGAACACCTGCGGCTCGGCGGCTGCCCGTTCGATCCGGCGCGCAGCACGGCATGGGCGGAGTCAGGAGAAGAGGTCCGATGAAACCGGTATCGCGCAGCGATGCGATCAGGGGTGGCGGCCGTGCGGCGAGCGGGCCCGCCACCGTGCGTGACGACAACGGCGGCCCCGCGCCCACCGACCTGGTGACCGTGACAATCGACGACACCGCCGTCAGCGTGCCGCCCGGCACGCTGCTGATCCGGGCCGCCGAACTGATCGGCATCCAGATCCCCCGCTTCTGCGACCATCCCCTGCTCGACCCGGTCGGCGCCTGCCGCCAATGCCTGGTCGACGTCGAAGGGCAGCGCAAACCGGTCGCCTCCTGCACGATGGCCGTCGCCGACGGCATGGTGGTGCGCACCCAGCTCACCTCCCCCGCCGCCGACAAGGCGCAGGAGGGCGTGATGGAGCTGCTGCTGATCAATCATCCGCTCGACTGCCCGGTGTGCGACAAGGGCGGCGAGTGCCCGCTGCAGAACCAGGCGATGTCCACCGGCCGCGCCGAATCCCGATTCGACGGCCGCAAACGCACCTACCCCAAACCGATTCCGCTGTCCACGGCCGTGCTGCTGGACCGCGAACGCTGCGTGCTGTGCGCCCGCTGCACCCGCTTCTCCCAGCAGATCGCCGGCGATCCGTTCATCGAGCTGATGGATCGCGGCGCGCTGCAACAGGTCGGCACCGCGCAGGCCGAACCGCTGGACTCCTACTTCTCCGGCAACACCGTGCAGATCTGCCCGGTCGGCGCGCTCACCGGCACCGCCTACCGATTCCGGGCGCGCCCATTCGACCTGGTGTCCAGCCCGAACGTCTGCGAGCACTGCGCCTCCGGCTGCGCCCAGCGCACCGACCACCGCCGCGGCAAGGTCCTGCGCCGGCTGGCCGGCGACGACCCGCAGGTCAACGAGGAGTGGAACTGCGACAAGGGCCGGTGGGCCTTCACCTATGCCACCGAGCCCGACCGGCTCACCACCCCCTTGGTGCGCGGCTGGGACGGCGAACTCACCCCCGCCTCGTGGTCGCAGGCGCTGGCCGCGGCAGCGGAGGGACTGGCCGCGTCCTTCGGTAACGCGGGGGTCCTGGTCGGCGGCCGGGTCACCGAGGAGGACGCCTACGCCTACGCCAAGTTCGCGCGAGTCGCCCTCGGCACCAACGACATCGATTTCCGGTCCCGGGCGCATTCGGCGGAGGAGGCCGACTTCCTCGCCGCCCGCGTCGCGGGCCAGGACCCCGCGGTCACCTACGACAGCATGGAAGCCGCGCCGGTCGTGCTGCTGGTCGGATTCGAACCCGAAGAAGAGTCACCGATCGTCTACCTGCGGTTGCGCAAGGCCGCCCGCAAGCGCGGCCTGCCGATCTATGCGCTGGCGCCGTACTCATCGCGCGGGCTCGAGCGCATGTCCGGACGGCTGATGCGCACCGCGCCCGGCGCCGAACCGCATCTGCTCGACGCGATCCGCACCGGCGAGATCACCACGCCCGGTGCGGATCCCGCCCAGCTGGCCGACCTGGCCCGGCTGCTGCGCGAACCGGGTGCGGTGATCATGGTCGGCGAGCGCATGGCGGCCGTCGCGGGCGCGTTGTCGGCCGCCGTGCGGCTCGCCGATGAGACCGGCGCCGCCCTCGCCTGGGTGCCGCGCCGGGCGGGCGAACGCGGCGCGGTGGAAGCGGGCGCCATGCCCGGCCTGCTTCCCGGCGGCAGGCCGGTCGCCGATCCCCGTGCCCGCCAACAGGTCAGGGCCGTCTGGAACGTGCCGGAACTGCCGGTGGGCGCCGGCCGCGACACGACGGCCATCCTGGAGGCGGCGCCCGGCCTCGGCGCGCTGGTCATCGGCGGAGTCGACGTCGCCGACCTGCCCGACCCGGCCGCCGCGCTGGCCGCCATCGACGCCGCCAGATTCGTGGTGAGCCTGGAACTGCGCCGCAGCGCCGTCACCGAACGCGCCGACGTGGTGTTCCCGGTGGCCACGGCGATGGAGAAATCCGGCACCTTCCGCACCTGGGAGGGCAGGCCGCGCCCGTTCGCCGCCGCGCTGGGCGACGACATGGTACGCCGCCGAACCGCGCCGCTGTCGGATCAGCGCGTGCTGCACGCCATCGCCGCCGAGATGTCGGTGCGCCTGGGTCTGCCCGACATCGACTCCGCCCGCGCCGAACTCGACGAACTCGGCGCGTGGGACGGCACGCCCGTCACCGCACCCACCCATGCGCCGAACCCGCTGCCGCGGCCGGAACCAGGAACGGCGGTGCTCGCCGGCTGGCGCATGCTGCTGGACGAGGGGCGCATGCAGGACGGCGAACCCAACCTGGCCGGCATCGCCCGGCCTCCGGTGGTGCGGCTGTCGGCGGCCACCGCCGCCGAGATCGGCGTGCAGCCCGACGATCCGGTCACCGTCGCCACCAGCCGCGGCGCGGTCACGCTTCCCCTGCTGATCAGCGACCTGCCCGACCGCGTGGTCTGGCTGCCGCAGCACTCGCCCGGCTGCTCCATCGCCGAGCAACTCGGCGTCCAGCCCGGCGCGATCGTGCAGCTGCGGCACGCCGACGAGAGGATGAAGGAGCACCGCCATGAGTGATCTCGCCACGCTCGTCCTGGCCTCCACGGTGACCGACACCGCCGCCGATCCCTACGCACCCGCGGGCTTCGGGCACGACCCCCTGTGGCTGGTGATCGTCAAAGCGCTGGCGGTCTTCGTCTACCTGATGCTGATCCCGCTGGTCGCGGTGCTGGCGGAACGAAAGATCGTGGCGCGCATGCAGATGCGTATCGGCCCGAACCGCACCGGGCCGTTCGGTTCGTTGCAGAGCATCGCCGACGGCGTGAAGATGGCCCTCAAAGAGGACATCGTCCCGGCGATCGTGGACAAGCCGATCTACATCCTGGCGCCGGTCATCTCGGTGGTGCCCGCCTTCATGGCCTTCGCGGTCATCCCGTTCGGACCGGAAGTGTCCTTCTTCGGTGTCACCACTCCGCTGCAGCTGACCGATCTGCCGGTGGCGGTGCTGTACATCCTCGCGATCACCTCCATCGGCGTCTACGGCATCGTGCTGGCCGGATGGTCCTCGGGCTCCACCTACCCGCTGCTGGGCGGGCTGCGCTCGACGGCGCAGGTCATCTCCTACGAGATCGCGATGGCGCTGTGCTTCGCGACGGTGTTCCTGCTCACGGGCACCATGGCCACCTCAGGCATCGTGTCCGCGCAAGAAGGCACCTGGTATGTGTTCCTGCTGCTGCCGTCGTTCCTGATCTACTGCGTCTCGATGGTCGGCGAGACCAACCGCGCGCCGTTCGACCTGCCCGAGGCCGAAGGCGAGCTGGTCGGCGGCTTCCACACCGAGTACTCCTCGCTCAAGTTCGCGATGTTCATGCTGGCCGAGTACGTCAACATGGGGACGGTGTCCGCGCTGGCCACCACCCTGTTCCTTGGCGGCTGGCACGCGCCATGGCCGTTGAACATGTGGGACGGCGCGAATTCCGGCTGGTGGCCGGTGCTGTGGTTCACCGCGAAAGTCTGGACGTTCCTGTTCGTCTTCATCTGGCTGCGCGGCACGCTGCCACGGCTACGCTACGACCAGTTCATGAATCTCGGCTGGAAACTGCTGATCCCGACCTCGCTGGCCTGGGTCATGGTGGTGGCCACCGCGCGGGTGCTGCAAGCCGAGGGCTACCGGGTGCAAACCCCCATCCTGGTGATCGGCGGCCTGGTGGTCACCGGCCTGCTGGTGCTGCAGTTCCTGCGCGCCGGCCGAGCGCAGGCGGCGCCACCACCGGTCGAGGAACCCGTGGCAACGGACGGCACCGACTCGACGGTCTTCCTCGGCTTCCCGGTTCCGCCGCTGCCCGCCGACGCGCACGCCCGCGACGCCACCCGCGCCAAAGCCGGGCTGTTCGAGCCGCTGGCCGGGTTCGCCGTCACCGCGGGCACCATGTTCAAGAAGCCGAACACCGAGTTCTATCCCGAGCAGAAGACGCCGACCGCGCCGCGCTACCACGGCAGGCACCAGCTCAACCGGCATCCCGACGGGTTGGAGAAGTGCATCGGCTGCGAGCTGTGCGCGTGGGCCTGCCCCGCCGACGCGATCTATGTCGAGGGCGCCGACAACACCGAGACCGAACGGTATTCGCCCGGTGAACGATACGGCCGGGTCTATCAGATCAACTACCTGCGCTGCATCGGCTGCGGCTTGTGCATCGAAGCCTGCCCCACCCGGGCGCTGACGATGACCAACGACTACGAGATGACCGACGACAACCGGGCCGATCTGATCTACGAGAAGGACCGCTTGCTCGCCCCGCTGCAACCGGGAATGACCGCGCCGCCGCACGCCATGCACCCCGGCGCCGACGAGGCGGACTACTACCTCGGCCGAGTGCCGGGCGCCACGCCGGCCCCCAACGGAGCCACGGCGACCGATGTGCCCCGCCGACCTGCCGCCGCCGGTGTGGAAGGAGCGACACGGTGACCGAACTGATCCTGGCCGCGGAGCCATTGACCCGCGCCTCCACCGGGGAGACCGTCCAGTTCTGGATTCTCGCCCCGCTGGCCGTACTCGGCGCCCTCGGCATGGTGTTCGCCCCCAAGGCGGTGCACTCCGCACTGTGCCTGGCCGCCACGATGATCGCGCTGGCCGCGTTCTACATCGCCCAGGACGCCCTGTTCCTCGGCATCGTGCAGATCGTGGTCTACACCGGCGCGGTGATGATGCTGTTCCTGTTCGTGCTGATGCTCGTCGGCGTCGACTCCGCCGAATCCTTGAAGGAGACCATCCGCGGCCAGCGGCTCGCCGCCGCCGCGGTCGGCGTCGGTTTCGGGTTGCTGCTCAGCAGCGGCATCGCCCACGGCGTGCGCGAATCCGGCATCACTCTCCCCGCCAGGGGTTTTCCCGGACGCAACGTGATCGCCGAATTGGCCGAACTGATCTTCCTGCGCTACGTGTGGGCCTTCGAACTGACCGGCGCCCTGCTGATCACCGCCACCATCGGCGCCATGGTGCTCGCCCACCGCGAGCACTTCGGCCCGCGCACCGACCAGCGCGAGCTGTCGCGGCGCAGGTTCCGCGAGCAAGGCCACCGCGCCACACCACTGCCCACCCCCGGCGTCTACGCCAGGCACAACGCGGTGGACATCCCCGCGCGGCTGCCCGACGGGTCGTTCGAGGAACTGTCGGTCAGCACCATCCTGCGGCACCGCCGCACCAGGGCGCTCACCGAAGCGGCCGTCATCTCGGTCGGCACCACGCCCGCACCGGACGGGACCGACACACCCAGCGACGAGGAAGGCAACCGGTGAATCCCGAGAACTACCTGTTCCTGTCCGCCCTGCTGTTCACGATCGGAGCGGCCGGAGTGCTGCTGCGGCGCAACGCCATCGTCGTGTTCATGTGCGTGGAGTTGATGCTCAACGCGGTGAATCTCACGTTCGTCACCTTCGCCAGGATGCACGAGAACCTCGACGGACAGGTGTTCGCGTTCTTCACGATGGTGGTCGCGGCGGCCGAGGTGGTCGTCGGCTTGGCCATCATCATGACCATCTTCCGTACCCGCCGCTCGACCTCGGTCGACGACGCCAGCGCGCTGAAGTTCTGACGTGGACACCGCGACGCTGTGGCTGCTGCCCGCCCTCCCCCTGGCGGGCGCCATCGTCCTGCTGCTGACCGGACGTCACGCCGACAAGTGGGGTCATCTGCTCGGCACCGCGCTGGCCCTGGCCTCGTTCGTGGTCGCCGCGCTGGCGTTCACGGACATGCTCGGGCGCGACACCGCCGACCGCGCGGTGCACCAGGACCTGTTCAGCTGGGTCCCGGTGGCCGGGCTCCAGGTCGACTTCGCGCTGCGCCTGGACCAGCTCTCGATGTGTTTCGCGCTGCTGATCACCGGTGTCGGCTCGCTGATCCACGTCTACTCGATCGGCTACATGAGCCACGATCCGGCGCGGCGGCGGTTCTTCGCCTACCTGAACCTGTTCCTCGCGGCCATGCTGCTGCTGGTCCTGGCGAACAACTACCTGGTGCTCTACCTCGGCTGGGAAGGCGTCGGCCTGGCCTCCTACCTGCTGATCGGGTTCTGGTACCACAAGCCGTCGGCGGCAACGGCGGCGAAGAAGGCGTTCGTGGTCAACCGGGTCGGCGACATGGGCCTGGCGATCGCGATGATGGTCATGTTCGCGACGTTCGGATCCATCGACTTCGACGTCGTGTTCGGCGCCGCGTCCGGCGCGGGCGAGGGCACGCTCACCGCGATCGGCCTGTTGCTGCTGCTGGCCGCGTGCGGCAAGTCCGCGCAGGTGCCGCTGCAATCCTGGCTCGGTGACGCGATGGAGGGCCCCACCCCGGTGTCGGCGCTCATCCACGCGGCCACCATGGTCACCGCGGGCGTGTACCTGATCGCGCGTTCCAACGCGATCTTCGATCTCGCACCGTACGCGCGCCTCGGCGTGGTGCTGGTCGGCGCGGTCACCCTGCTGTTCGGCGCGATCATCGGCTGCGCGAAGGACGACATCAAGAAGGCGCTCGCCGCCTCCACCATGAGCCAGATCGGCTACATGGTGCTGGCCGCCGGCCTCGGTCCCGCCGGGTACGCCTTCGCCATCATGCATCTGCTCACCCACGGGTTCTTCAAGGCCGGGCTGTTCCTCGGCGCCGGTTCGGTGATGCACGCGATGAACGACGAGACCGACATGCGCCGCTACGGCGGACTGCGCACGCTGTTGCCGATCACCTACGTCACCTTCGGCCTCGGCTACCTCGCCATCATCGGCGTGCCACCGTTCGCCGGATTCTTCTCCAAGGACCGGATCATCGAGGCGGCGTTCAACCAAGGCGGCCTCGGCGGGGTCGCACTGGGGCTGGTCACGCTGCTCGGCGCGGGCCTGACCGCGTTCTACATGACGCGGGTCATGCTGATGACGTTCTTCGGCGAACGCCGCTGGAAACCGGACACCCATCCGCACGAAGCTCCCGCGGTGATGACGGGGCCGATGATCCTGCTCGCCGTCGGCTCGATCGGGGCGGGGGCGGTGTTCGTCTTCGGCTCCTCGCTGCAGAACTGGCTCGAACCGGTCGTCGGCGCCCACCACGGCACCGAAACCGTTCCCGCGGCGCTGGTCACGGTTCTCGCGCTGGGCGTGGTCGCCGTGGGGGTGTGGGTGGCCTACTCGCAGTACGCGCAGCGTGAGGTCCCCGAGACCGCGCCCGACGCTGTCTCCGCGCTAACCGTCGCCGCGCGCCGCGACCTGTACGGCGACGCGGTCAACGAGACCGCGCTCATGCGGCCGGGACAGTACCTGACCCGGGCGCTGGTCTTCCTCGACAACCGCGGCATCGACGGGATCGTCAACGGCACCGCGGCGCTGATCGGCGGATTGTCCGCGCGGGCCCGGCGAGTGCAGTCGGGATTCGTGCGCTCCTATGCCCTGTCCATGTTCACCGGCGCGGCCCTCGTGGCCGCCGCCCTGCTGGCGGTGAGGTTGTGGTGAACGAATACCCCTGGTTGACGACGCTGTGGCTGGCGCCGGTGGTCGGCGCGGCGATCGTGCTCGCGCTGCCCGCCGCGCGGCGCACCCTCGCACGCGCGGTGGCACTGGGCTTCTCGGTGCTGGCGCTGGGTATCGGCATCGCGCTCGCGGTGCGCTTCGATCCCGGCGGCGCGCAATACCAGTTCGTCGAATCCCATCAGTGGATTCCGGCGTTCGGCGCCGGTTACACCCTCGGACTGGACGGCATCGCGCTGGTGCTGGTGCTGCTGACCGCGGCGCTGGTGCCGCTGCTGATCCTGGCGGGCTGGCACGACGAACGCGAAGTCGGCAGCGGCAGACGGGTGGCCCACACCTACGTGGCGCTCATCCTGCTCGTCGAGGCGATGGTGCTGATCTCCTTCCTCGCCTTGGACATCCTGCTGTTCTACGTGTTCTTCGAGGCGATGCTCATCCCGATGTACTTCCTCATCGGCGGGTTCGGTCCACGCACCGGCGACGCGCTGCTGCGCAGGCAGCGGTCACGCGCGGCGGTGAAGTTCCTGCTGTACAACCTGTTCGGCGGGTTGATCATGCTCGCCGCGGTCATCGGGTTGTACGTGCTGACCGCCCGCGAGGGATTGGGCGAGGGATCGGCGGGCACGTTCGATTTCCGCGCGGTGGTCGCCGCCGCCAACGCCGGGCAGCTCGGCGCGGGTCCGGCGGTGCTCAATGCCCTGTTCCTCGGATTCATGTTCGCCTTCGCGGTCAAGGCGCCGCTGTGGCCGCTGCACACCTGGCTGCCCGACGCCGCCGTCGCCGCGACGCCGTCGAGCGCGGTGCTGATGATGGCGGTGGTCGACAAGGTCGGCACCTTCGGCATGCTGCGCTACTGCCTGCTGCTGTTCCCCGGCGCGTCGGACACCTATGCGCCGCTGGTGATCACGCTCGCGGTGATCGGCATCGTGTACGGCGCGCTGCTGGCCATCGGGCAGACCGACGTGATGCGCCTGATCGCCTACACCTCGATCTCCCACTTCGGTTTCATCATCCTCGGTGTCTTCGCCATGACCAGCCAGGGGCAAACCGGCGCGACGCTGTACATGGTCAATCACGGCATCTCCACCGCCGCGCTGTTCCTGGTGGCCGGATTCCTCGTCTCGCGGCGCGGAACCCGGCTCATCGCCGAGTACGGCGGCGTGCAGAAGGTGGCCCCGGTGCTGGCAGGCACGTTCTTCATCGCCGGTCTGGCGACGCTGTCGCTCCCCGGCCTCGCGCCGTTCGTCAGCGAATTCCTCGTGCTGATCGGCACCTTCACCCGCTACCGATTCGCCGCCGTCATCGCCGCCAGCGCGCTGGTGCTCGCGGCGCTCTACGTGCTGTGGCTCTACCAGCGGATGATGACCGGACCGGTGAAGAAGGGCAACGAACGGATCTGGGATCTCGCTCCGCGTGAACTCGCCGTCGTTATCCCGCTGATCGCCGCGCTGCTGTTCCTCGGCATCTACCCGAAAGTCCTGACCGACTTCATCGATCCCGCGGTGAGCCAGACGCTCACCACCATCGGCCGCAGCGATCCCGCGCCGTCGGCGCCACCGGCGGAGGCGGGATCGGCGAACCATCCCGGAGGTGCCCACAAATGACCGACCTCGCCTCCACCGCGACGCTCGCCGCGAGCGTTCCCGCGCCGAGCATCGAATACGGCGCCCTGTCGCCCATGCTCATCGTGTTCGGCGTTGCCGTGCTCGGTGTCCTGGCCGAAGCGTTCGTTGCGCGGCCTTACCGCTATGCCACCCATCTGGTGCTGAGCGTGGCGGGCTTGATCGCCGCGCTGATCGCCGTGGCGCTGCTGGCGGGCACCGAAACCGCGGCTGTCGCCGGTGCGGTCGCGATCGACGGCGTGACCTTGTTCCTGCAGGGCACGATCCTGGTGGTGTCGCTGCTGGGGATCTTGTTCATCGCCGAGCGCGGAGCGCAGCCGCGTCAGCGGGCGCGGTCGGGCCCGGGAACCTGGAGCCGGGCGGCCGCCACCCTCGAACGCGGCGTCGATGCCTTCACGCCGCAGGCCTCCGCGGTGCCGGGCAGCGCGGACGAAGCGGCGGCGCTGCGCGCGGGTGTCGCGACCACCGAGGTGTTTCCCCTGACGCTGCTCGCTGTCGGCGGGCTGCTGCTGTTCCCGGCGTCCAACGACCTGCTGACCATGTTCGTCGCTCTCGAAGTGCTGTCGCTGCCGCTGTATCTGTTGTGCGGTCTGGCCCGGCACAGGCGGTTGCTCTCCCAGGAAGCGGCGCTGAAGTACTTCCTGCTCGGCGCGTTCTCCTCGGCGTTCTTCCTCTACGGCGTCGCGCTGCTGTACGGCCAGGCGGGCACGGTGCGCCTCGGCGGCATCGCCGAGGCGATCGCGCGGCAGCCGGACAACGCGACGCTGGCGGTTCTCGGGATCGCGATGCTCGCGGTCGGGCTGTTGTTCAAGATCGGCGCGGTGCCGTTCCAATCCTGGGTGCCCGACGTCTACCAGGGCGCTCCCACCGCGATCACCGGGTTCATGGCCGCGGCGACCAAGATCGCGGCGGTCGGCGCGCTGGTGCGCGTGCTGCAGGTCGCGGTGCCCGGCCTGCGCGACGACTGGCGTCCCATCCTCGCCGCCGTCGCCATCGCCACCATGGCCGTCGGCGCGGTCATGGCCATCACGCAGACCGACGTCAAACGGATGCTCGCGTATTCCTCGGTGGCCCACGCCGGATTCCTGCTCACCGGCCCGGTGGCGGCCAACGACCGCGGCGTCGCGGCGGTGTTGTTCTATCTGCTGGCCTACGGCATCGGCACGCTCGGCGCGTTCGCCGTGGTCAGCCTGGTCCGCGAGCCGGACGGTGACGAGGCCACCGGCCTGCCGCGCTGGGCGGGGCTCGGCCGCCGCTCGCCGTGGCTGGCGACGGTGTTCGCGCTGTTCCTGCTTTCCTTCGCCGGGTTGCCGCTCACCAGTGGCTTCGTCAGCAAGTTCACCGTCTTCGAGGCCGCCGCTTCGGGCGGCGCCACACCGCTGGTCATCATCGGCGTGATCTGCAGCGCCATCGCGGCGTTCTTCTACCTGCGGGTCATCGTGCTGATGTTCTTCACCGATCCGCCCGCCGACGCGCCGGTGCTGGTCAGCCCGCCGCTGACGACGACGATCGTGGCGATCACCGCGGCGATCACGTTCGCGCTCGGCGTCTTTCCGCAGCCAGTGCTCGACCTCGCCGACCGCGCGGCGACCTTCGTGCGCTGACGCGCCCCGGTGCCGCCGCCCCATCGCGGCGGCACCTGCGGCTGGACGTACTCAGGCGCCGCGCCGGCGTTCCAGCGCTTTCGCGATCAGCGCGCGGGCGCGATCGCCGTACTCGGCCTGCTCGGCGAGGATCGCGAAGGTCTTCTCGTGCAGCGCGATCTCCGAGGGCCGCGTGATGGTCAGCTCCGCCGAGACCGTCTCGGTCAGCACCTGCGCCCGGTCGTAGATGACGAAGTTCGTTGCCGGAGCGCGGTACTCCGCACAGATCGGGATGATGCCCAGCCGGACGCTCGGGTTGGCCATCACCGCCAGCAGGTGGGCGAGCTGCTCGGCCATGACGGCGCTGTCACCGACCGTGCGCCACAGCGCGGCCTGATTGACCACGAAGTGGAACCGGTGTTTCGCCCGGAAGAGCACCTGCTTGCGGGTCATGCGCGCGGCCACCGCTTCTTCCAGGTCGTCACGGCCGCCGGTGACGGCGATGCAGGCGGTCAGGATCGCGCGCGCATAGCCCTCGGTTTGCAGCAGCCCCGGCAACGTATCCGGCGCGTACCAGCGGATCTGTGTGGTCTGCGCTTCCAAGTCGATCGACTGCCGCTGCCTGCGCGCGTGCCCGGAGGCGACGGTGCGCTGCCATTCCAGGTACATCGATTGCAGATTGCGTGCGTTGGCGACGAGATCGTCCAGCACGGCGATATTCCCGCACGCTTCGCACCAGGCGGCGAGATCGGCTTCCGAGGGCGTCTGCTTGCCGCCCTCGATCCGGGAGACCTTGCTCGAATGCCACCCGCACCTCGCGGCCAGCTCCAGGCCGGTGAGGTGGGCGGCGCGACGAAGTTCACGCAGGCGGGCGCCCAGCACCTCACGTGCGTCCGACACACCGTTCACTCGTGTACGTGCTCACTCTCGTAATATCGTTGGTGCTCGATTCCCATGGGCCACAGCCGTTCCCGCACACCCAGGTACCTGCTGACCAGCGCCGGATCGGTGGTGATCGACAGGCCGGTGAACGACCCGTTCTCGGCGAAGGTGTTGAAGGCCACGGTGTGGGTGTCGAACAGCCAGTGGTCGTCGTGCGGCAGATCGGCGGGGTCGACCAGATGCCGCGGCAGCCAGCGCACCGCCTCACCGGTGGCGATGTTGTCGTCGGTGGCCGACAACAGCCACCGGGTGTAGCCGGTGTGCGGGACCGTCACGACACGTAGTCGTTCGAGGGCGACTCCGCGGGCGGCCGACTCGACCATCAGGGCATCCCAGGATTTCCATGACTCGGGCTGTTCCTCTCGCTCGTACGCTACTCCGGCATCGAAGCGGCGCAATGCTTCCTGCTCGTCCTCCATGACGTAGTGATCTCGAACCTCCAGGTGAAAGGCGCGGAATCGAGCCGCCCGGAACAGCGGCTCGAAACAGCGATCGCCTGCGACGTGCAGCATCAGCGCACCACCACGGCGGTTTCGTGACAGTCGAGGGTCAATTGGGCGAGCAGTTCGGGGTCGGTGACCGGTTCACCGGCCACCAGCACCGAACCGCAGGTTCCGCTGGCCTCCACCCGTAGCCACATGCCCGGCTCCAGCCAGTCCAGCAGTTGGTGCGGTACGCGGACGGTGCCCGTGCGGTCGGTGGCATCGCCCTGCACCACGAGCACGCCGGTGTCGGTCGCATACACGGCGGGGCAAGCTCCATGGTCGGATCCGGATCCGAGAAGTCGCAGGTTCATAGCTGATCCTTTGCGAGAGCGGGCGGACGATGTCGTGCAATCGTCCCCACCGGACCCGATGCCGGTCAACGCACTTCGCAAAGTCGCGCAAAATGTGGGCGGCGGTATCGGTGTGGCTTCTACCGTCGATTCGGCAACTCGGGCCGCCGCGCCGATGTCGATCCCGGGCTGCGTTCTCCGCGAGGGAAAGGGCTGCGAACATGATGAGACGACCCAGGACTGCCGCCGATTTCGCGGTGCTGGGTGTGCTGGCGCCGGGTGGATTGCTCACCGTCGAGCAACTGGCGCAGCAGGCGCGATTGACCGCCTGGTCCGTGCGCAGCGCATTGCTGCGCCTGCAGTCGCGCGGTTTGATCATGGACTGCCAGCACCGCGGCCGCTGGGCCATCACGCCGCGCGGTCGTGGTGAGTGGGCGGCGAAGGGACGCAGATTCACGTTGTGAGCCGAGACCTCGGTGGTTCCCGGCTCAGGACACGCTGACGACCTCGCGTAGCCGGTCGGCGAAAGCGCCAGGGTCGTCGACGAATCCGGTATGTCCGCCCGGGAACAGCGCCGGTGCCGAACCGAGTGCCGCGGCGAGTGCGCGCGAGGTGCGATCGCAGAATTGTCCGGCGGATTCGGCGCCGATCCCGATGACGAGACGGGTGGGCGCGTGGCGCAGAGCGCGGAGGTCGGGCTCCCACGTGGTGGTGCCGCGGATCTCGTGGGCGAACCAGTAACGTTCACCAGCCAGTTGCCGCGGGTCGCGATCCGGACCGAACATCTGCTCGAGCACCGGCTCGGGCATCGCGATGTTCGCGGCGGCGAAGAATTTCCGCCAGGCGCCGGGTATGTCACCCCTGGCGTAGGTCGCGACGATGTCTTCGGTCGCGGCACGGTGGGCGTCCCGGTCGGCGATCAGTGCGTTGATCGGCGGTTCGTGCGCGATGACCGTGGTGACCAGCTCGGGACGAGACTGGGCCAAGGCGAGCGCGGTCACCGCGCCGCCGCTGGAACCGAGGACCACGGCGGGTCCGGCGTCGACGTGCGCGATCAGCCGGGCGAGGTCGTCGGCGCGCAGTTCCGGCGTCGAGTCCTGTTCGGCGTCGTCGAGCGTGGAGTTCTGATGCCCGCGCGGGTCGGTGGTCAGCACGGTGTGGTCGGCGGCGAGCAGATCGGCCAGTGGCGCGAACGCGGCGGCGTCCATCGGCGCGCCCACCAGCACGACCAGCGGTCCCGCGCCACGCAATTCGTAGTACAGGTGGGCGCCGGGAACGTCGAGGGTCCGCGCGCTGACCGCGGACGGCAGTGGGGTCATGAGTTCTCCTCGTGCAGTCGGTTCTCGTATCCGCAATGGAGACGATGCGCACGACCGGGATTCATCGCGAGCAGCCGCGATTGCGAAACCTAGGGTAGTTAGGATACTAACTAATGGTCCGAGTTTATGGAGGTGTGCGCATGATGGCCCGAGCGGGACTGACCGCGGAGCGGATCACGCGAGTCGCCGCCGATCTCGCCGACGAGATCGGATTGGAGCACGTCACCATGTCGGCGGTGGCCAAGAAGTTCGGCGTCCAGGACGCGAGCCTGTACTCGCACGTGAAGAATCTGCGCGACCTGCGGGCCCGGATATCCGTTCTGGCGGCCACGGAGAAGACCGAACTGATCGCGGCCGCCGTGGCCGGTCGCGCCGGACGCGACGCGCTCGCCGCCTACGCCCACGCCTGGCGGGACTACGCACTGCGCTACCCCGGCCGCTACGCCGCGACCCAGCTGCCGTTCGATCCGGAAGGGGCGCGCACCGCGACCGGCGCCCTGCGCGCCATCGATCTGACCTATGGCGTACTGCGCGCCTACGGTCTGGCCGAACCCGACCTTACCGACGCGGTCCGGTTGCTGCGCAGCACCTTTCACGGTTACAGCGTTCTGGAGGCGACCGGCGGCTTCGGGCACGCGCGCTCCACCGCCGAGTCCTGGGAACGCATCATCGATGCCCTGCACGTAGCCCTCGAGCAGTGGCCGACCGACAACGAGGAGAAACCATGAGATCCGGCACGCTGCCAGTTCCGGGAGCCACGCTGTACTACGAGGTGAGCGGCGCCGGGCCGGTGCTGCTGTTGCTGCCGGGCAGCGGAGGCGACGCGGCGGTGTTCGACCCCATCCTCGACCCGCTCGCCCAGCACTTCACCGTGGTCACCATCGACCCGCGCGGATACTCGCGCAGCGTGCTCGACCCTGGACCACCGGCCGACATCGAGGTCGAGGTGCAAAGCGAGGACGCCCACTCACTCCTGCGACATCTCACCCCTGCGGGCGAGGATGCCTACGTCTTCGGCGGCAGCGGCGGCGCGGTGGTGGCACTCGACCTGCTCGCCCGGCACCCGGACCGGTTGCGGTTGGTGATCGCGCACGAGCCGCCGTCTTTCGCAGTGCTGCCCGATGCCGCCGAGCACAAAGCGTTCGTCGACGAGGTGTACGAACTGTTCGTCACCGAGGGCCTCGCCGCTGCGGGCGCCCGCTTCCTCGAAGGGATCGGTGGAGGCGTGCGCATGCCCGATCCCGCCGGACTCTCCCCGCGCGCCGCGGCGATGATCGAACGCCTGCACGCCAACGCGCCGCGCAATATGGCGCACGAACTGCGCACGATCACCTCGCATCTGCCCGACGTCGCGGCGCTGGCGGCGGTCGCCGACCGCCTCGTGCTCGGCGCGGGCCGCGAGACCAAGGGCAAGCTCCCCCACCGTCCCGCCGAGGAGCTCGCCCGCCGGATCGGTATCCCGCTCATCGAGTTCCCCGGCGGACACAGCGGATTCACCGACGCGCCTGCCGAATTCGCCCAGCTGCTGCTGGAGTTGCTGCTCGCGGCACGCGTGGAGTGATCCGCGCGCCAGGAGCAGGCAACTCAGGTCGGTTCCCCGACAGCGTTTCCGCGCAGGAGGAGAAGTGCGCACTCGCCGCCCCGTCCCAATAAGACGGCCGATAGCACCTCACGTCCGCGGAATTTCCGACTGCGGCCACGGACGGCTGGAACTCCTTCGCGTGGATTCCACCTGAAGCAACTATGCGATGAGTAGATTCCACTGATCGCAATCGGGCGGATAATCGGGTGTCATGCCGAATTCCCGGAGTTCGGAGTATGACCGCCTTCGGCGTCCTACCGAGGCAGAATCATCGATTTCAGATCCGGTAGGTTGCCGATGCGCTGAGATGCGGGCCGGTCCGGGGCATCGGTTTGCGGCGTGCCGGTTTCCCGTAGCCGGGCGCGCACTTCCGCGGGAGTCTTGCGTCCGGCCGCGGCCGCGCTCATGCCCTGATAGCTCGTGACCGCGCCGACCACGATCGGGGACGCGCTCGAAGTTCCGCTGAACACGTCGGTGTACCAGAGGTCCTCGTCGGGACCGCCTTGCAGGTCACCGTATCCGGTGGTGGTGACCTCCAGGCCCCAGCCTTGCACGTCGATCCGCTCTCCGTAATTGGAGAACGGCAAGCGTGAGCGGGCCGGACCGTTGTCGCGGCCGTGGAAGCCGGGTGGGGGTGCGCCGGCGCCGACGATGATGGCCCCGGAGTCGGCGTCGCCACCGCGGAACGGATTGCGCCATATGCTCGGGAACTCCGCGGGGCGGGCGTCGTAGAGCGCGGCGTCGAGGTCTTCGCCGCCGTTGCCTCCCGCTTCCACGACGACGATGCCTCTGCCGACCGCGTACCGGATCGCCGCGAAGTCATCGGGCCACCATTCGACCGCGATATAGCCGCGCTGATCGGGCCGGTTGGCGTAGTCGAAACGCGGTCCGGGACGGTGCAGTTCCAGCAACATCACATCGCCGGGCCCGAGCGCGTCCGCCGCCGAGCGGATAGCGCTCGCCGATCCGGACCCGAAGATCGACACCGCGCGGATGTGGGCTTCGGGCACGATGCCGGTGATGCCGTAGGCGTTCACGTCGCCGCTGATCACCCCGGCGACCGCCGTGCCGTGGTCGCGCCAACCCTGTTGCGGCGAGGGGCTGCCCCCGATCACCCCGCCTTGGTTGACCTGCAAATCCTCGTGGGTGAACCGCCATGCGCCCTCGACATCCACCACTCGCACGCCGGTCCCGCGGCCTCCGCGGACCGTCCAGGCCCACCGGGCGTCGATCCCCTGCGGAGCGGCATCCAGATATCCCTGCCGCACCGTGAAATCCGGCGTGACCGGCGGCGCCTCGGCGGCGGAGCGGCCTGTGATCGCTCGCGCGCCCTCCGGCGCGATCGGCGGTTCCGCGGGCGGTTTCACATATGCCGCCGCCACGTCCTCGGCGGTACGCAACCGCGCGGCCAGCTCGTCGAGTCGGCCGGTGACACCGCGGACGTAGAAGTAGCGCAGGTATTCCGCTCCGGTCTCCCGATATGGGGTGGCGGTGAGCCTGCGCTCCAAACGGTTGGCCGGCCCGAAGATGCGCACGAGTTCGCCCCCGGCCGGAAGCAGTTCCGTCAGACGTGCTTGCGCGCTGCGACTGTCGCTCAGCGCGATCGGCGTGATCGCGGTGCCGGTGCCGTGGGTGACCACGACGAGTTCGGCCGGCGACCGGAGTTCGGATTGCTGGGATGCCATGGCGCCCAGTCAACCGGGATGCCATCCGGCTCGCCACCGGATGCGTCGTCGCGCTCAGCCATCCAGGCGCAGGGTCGCCACCATGCCCGGCAGCGCGACCGCGTCGCGCCGGGAGCCCACGGCGAACAGGGCTTCCAGCGTTCCTATCGCGATCAGGCACGAGCCGGCCACCCAACCGAGCGTGTCGGGTGACTCGAACGGCACCGAACCCACCAGCACACCGAGTGCCAGCGTGACCAGTCCGAACAGCTCCTGCCGTCCGCGCCCGGCCAGGTCGTCGACCCAGACCGCCACGGTGGCGTGACAGATCCCTCGGATCGCCCACGCCAACCCGATCCAGAACGACAGCAGCGGAGCCGAATTCCCGCCCGCGAAGCACAGCACCGCCAGTAGCGCCGACAGCGCCCCGCTGACCAGCACCAGCACTCGCAACGGGGTCACGAAGCGCGCGCCGAACGCCACCACCAGTTGTAGGACGCCGTTGAGCAGCAGGTAGCCGCCGGACAGCAGTTCCGCTGTCGGCAGCGACTTGTGCGGCCACACCGCTAGGGCCACACCCATGATCATCGAGCAGGCACCGGCCACCAGTACCGTCTGCCGGGCTGCGCCGGCCAGTGGTTCCGTACGCCCTTCGACCTCGGTTTCGGGCATAGCTACATGATATGACCAGAGGCGCCGTTAGCGATTCGTTTGCCCGATCACAGTCATCGTCGTGCGCGTGGCGCCGCCGCCGCCGCTCTCGAATTATGCAGCCACGCTGATCAATACACCCGTGCCGATGACGTCGGCGCCCAGCCGCCACGGGGCGCTGACGCGGCCGGCTACCGCCGGCTCCGCGGGCGAGATCGGCGCTTGCAGAAGGCGATGAATACGTATGATCCGACTGCCCACCGTGATGTCGGTGGAGGACGACCCGTCTCGCACCGGACCGAATCCTACTGCGGCAGACAGCGTGTCCGTACTGTGCACCGTGACCGAGGGGTCCGGTGTGTCGCTTGCGCTCTGGGCTTGGGGCCGCGCGTGTCCGGTGAGCAATGCGACGATCTGGGCCATCGCCACCGGGTCCCGGGTGGCGTCGTATACCCATCGGGTGCCGAGCACACCGTGTTCGGAAGTGCCCACGAGTGCTTCGGCGGCGTCGGGTAGCGGCGAGCCACGGTAGGTCAGCGGCACGTGGTAGGTGTGCGGCTGCGTGCCGGAGTGCTCGGTGACCACCATGAATTCGATCCCGACTTCCCCGTCCGGGTCGTCGAGCCGGAAACCACCGGCCTTCTGCGGATCCGGTACCTTCCCACCGCGATACCAGGCGCGGCCGGGCAGCCAGGAGGCCAGCAGTTGCCTCTCTAGATGTCGTCGCGCCGACCGGGCTCCTGGATAGCGGGTGATTTGCGAGGTTCGGCGAGAAGGGCGTCGAGCTGGGCTTCGGCGCGTTCGGCGCGTGCGAGGGTCTGCAGGCGAGCTTCATCGAGCGCTTCCAGTCGCGAATCCGCTTCCGCGCGCGCTTTCTCGACAGCCGCGGCGGCTTCGGCACGGACGGAGGCCAGTTCCGCTGCCGCGGCGCGACGGGTCTCGGCGAGTTCGGCGCGGGTGGTGTCGAGTTCGGCACGTACTCGGCGCCATTCGGCACGCGCTTCGTCGGCGGCTTCGGCGCGCTCCGCGGCGGCGCGCTCCGCTCGTTCGGCCGCGCGTTCGGCGTCCGCCGCGCGTTGCACGGCGAGATCGCGCTCGGAATGCGCGGCCGCGACCAGTGCTTCGGCCTCACGCCGAGCGTGCGCGATATCGGTGTCCGCGCGGCGCTCGGCCCGCTCGACCTGTTCGGCTGCTTGCTGTTCGATGCGTTCGATCTGCTCGGCGGTCTCGCGGCGCACCGCGCGGACTTCGGATTCCGCGGCGCTGCGGGCGGCGAACACGTCGTCGGCCGCCTGCTTGGTGACGCGTTCGACCTCCCGCAGCGCGTCGTCGCGCGCGGAATTCGCCTCGGCGATCAGCGCTTCGGCCTGTTCGGCGGCGCCGGCCGCGTCGTCGGCGACGGACTCGGCGAGTGCCCGTGCCTCCTGCGCTTCCCGCCGCGCCTGCTCGGCCGCCACCGCCGCGCCCTCCGCCTCGGCGATCCGCCGGGCCGCGTCCACCTGTACCGCCTGCACTTGGGCTTCCGCGACCGCCGGATCGGCCAGTGTGGACAACTCCGCGACCGCCGCGTTCAGTGTGGTGTTCAACTGCTCGGCGAGTCCCCGGAACTGGGTGAGCAGTTCATCGGCCCGCAATCGCGCGGCCGTCACCGGGCCCGGTTGCGTCACAGTGACGGCAGCGGTCGCGGCCTCTGATTCCTGTTGTTGCCGTTGCCGCTCGCGCCACGCACGCCAGCGCGTGTGATCGGGCCGGTCACAGTACTCCGAGGGACGACCGGGACCCGCCCCGCTCGTGATCGGACGGGAACAGCCCGGATAGTTGCACACCTTCGACACGGCCAGATCGTAGCGTTCGATCCGTTCCGGAGGGGTGACCGCTGAGCGAGGGGTCAGCGCGCCCGGCGGGCAGCGCTTCCGCCCCACCGTCCATCACGACGAACTACCAGGCACTGCGCCGAATGTCCTGGACCCGGAGAGGCGATCTCGACCGCGTCAAGGTTTCGGGACGGGGCAACCCTCTTTTCTTCCGCGGGTCCGGGTGCCCCGAGCGGCGAACCGTTGACGCTCGGTTCTCGGAGACCGGCCGTAGCCGACAGGGTTGCACTCCCCTTCGAAACGAGAGAACCGTAGCGTTTGTTTCGTTGGCCTGCGATGTATCCAGACGAAATAACCTCCATTCCGCCCCATGGCCGCTGGACACAACCTCCTTCTCCTGACCGCCGATAAGTGAACCTTATCGGCGGTCAGATGTGCGGGCTCCAACACCCTGTGGTGTGTGCGTTTAGTTTCGTTTCGTCATTGGTGACGAAACGAAACTGCTACGCAACTAGTGGAAAACTGGGCACCCCCTCGCCGACTACTGGGCCCTAGACCCATGAGCGTCTCGAGGACGAGGCACGGTTCGACGGCAGCCGGAGGAAGTCGCCGAACGGAGGTGGCCGAAGAGCAGACGCGAAGAGTTCGTCACTGACTGCGAGTTGGCCCACCTCCCCGACTGCCTTGCGCACCGTCACTGTGACGCTCCATGACTGGTGGCCGACGGGCATCCGTGCGGGGCGGTCCGCCACCCGACAGACCCCGCGAGGATGCCGTCTCGGTGAAGTAGGCTGACTGCCTGCGCCGAAGGCCATGGCGCTGAACAGTTCCGTCACCGAAACGCGGGAGCCCGAGTCATGGACGATCGATCCGGCGTGGTCGCGGTTCCGGAGTCGGTGCGCACCGAGCTGCGCCGCGGGGTGGGCAGCGTGCTGGTCGACGCGGCGGCACTGCGGCTGGTGCGTGACCGTTTCGACGACGGTCAAGCCGGTTCGCTGCGCCGGTATCTCGAAGCGTCGCAATCGGCGAACACGCTGCGCGCCTATCGGTCCGATTGGGTGGCGTGGTCGGCATGGTGCGCCGCCGAAGGCCGTCAGGCATTGCCCGCCGACGCGCTGGACGTCGCCGTCTATCTCGCCGCGGCCGCCGACGCGCGCCGCGAAGGCGGCGCATGGGCGTTCAGTCCCGCGACGTTGGAACGCAAGTCGGCCGCCATCGCCGCGGTGCACGCGGCCAACGGTCTGCCGTCCCCCACTCGATCCGATGTGGTGCGCCTGACCCTGCGCGGCATCCGCCGCACCCGGCGGGCACAACCCCGCCGCAAACGCCCGGTCCTGCTGCACACCCTCGATCAACTACTGGGCGAGTTGCCCGCACCGGGCTGGCCCACCGAACCAGCCCGCCGCCGGGATGCGCTGGCACTGCTCATCGGTTTCGCGGGCGCCCTGCGTCGCAGTGAACTGGCCGGTTTGCGCATCGGGGACGTCGAGGTGGGCGTCGACCACACGACCGGCGAACCGATCCTGCTGATCCGGTTGCCCATGACGAAGACCGACCCCACCGGCGCGGCCGAACAGCGCGTGGCTCTGCCCCGCGGCCGCCGCCCCGCGACCTGCCCGGTCTGCGCCTTCGCCGACTGGCTACGCCTGCGGGAAACTTATGCCAGCGCAGGAACCTCCGGTGTCCGGGCCTGGCTGGCCGAGCTTCCCGCGAAATCGGCCGACATCCACCGTTGCCACGGCTTCACCGGCACCACGCTCACCGACGCGGACCTGCCGCTTTTCCCGACCGTCAATCGGCACGGCGGAATCGGCGACCGCGCGATGTCCGGCCGGGCGATCGCCGAACTGGTCAAGCGTTATGCCGCCCGCGCCGGGCTCGACCCCGACCTGTTCTCCGGTCATTCGCTACGCGCCGGATTCGCCACCCAGGCCGCGCTCGGCGGCGCCAGCGACCGCGAGATCATGCGTCAGGGCCGCTGGAGCAACCCGCGCACCGTCCACGGCTACATCCGCACCGCCAACCCGTTGGAAGACAACGCGGTCACCAAACTCGGACTGTGAGCCCCAGAACTGGATTTGCGTTGTCTACAAAGCTGAGCACTTCCAAATGAAAGCTGCGACGCAGGCCGAGAGTGATGGCTGTCCTCGTTCTACAAGTAACCACAGCCCGGCGAAGCTCCCCATCACGAATGCCTTTCGAACGACAATTCGAGCAAGGATGCGATACCGCTACTTCACCGATTTCCGGAAATGAATCGCACATTCGGGCGCGCCCGGGGCACGCCTGCCTCGCAGGCACATCTCAATGCATTTCCCGGTAGCCCATCTCGCCGCAAACCGCCCTGACCGGCCGGTAGAACCCTCTGCGGTCGGATCGGGAACACGGCAGCCATGGTGACATGTATCCCGTTGATCGAAACTGCGTTTCATGGCCTGTGCCAATCGCTCTGGTTGTGCCGACAGCGTGACCTGGGACAGGAGAGAACGAGTGCGTTGATTCGCACCGGAGGTCACCCGTCGGAGTTTCCCGTTTGCGCGAACCGGCATTTTATGTCCGTCACGGCAGGCCGATACCGTCCGATTCATGGAGTGGAATTTTCGGTCGGCCGAAGAGCTCGCGGCCGCATTGCGTGCCGGTGAGGTGACCTCGGTGGAATTGACCGGCGAAGCGATCACCCGTATCGAGCGGGAAGACAAGTCGATCAACGCGATCTGCGTGCGGACCTTCGACCGTGCGCGGGCCGCCGCGCACCGTGCCGACCAGGCGCGCGCCCGCGGCGAGGACCGACTACTGCTCGGCATACCGGTGACGGTCAAAGAGTGCTACAACATCACCGGGCTGCCCACGACCTGGGGCATGCCGGAGCACCGGAACTATCTGCCGGCCGAGGACGCGCTACAGGTGTCGCGGCTCGAGGCCGCGGGCGCCGTTGTGCTCGGTAAGACCAATGTGCCGCTCGGTCTGCAGGATATACAGAGCTTCAACGAGATCTACGGCACCACCAACAACCCGTGGGATCACGGTCGCACGTCGGGTGGTTCCTCCGGCGGGTCGGCGGCGGCGCTGGTGTCTGGATTCGGCGCGCTGTCCATCGGCTCCGACCTGGCCGGTTCGCTGCGCACCCCCGCGCATTTCTGCGGGGTCTACGCGCACAAGCCGACACTCGGGCTGGCGGCGCCGCGCGGGATGGTCCCGCCGTCCGCGCCGGCCTTGCCGGTCGATCTCGACATGGCCGTCGTCGGTCCGATGGCGCGCACCGCCCGCGACCTCACGCTGCTGCTCGACGTCATGGCCGGACCGGACCCCCTGACACGCGGCGTGGCGTTCGATCTGGCTCTGCCGCCGGCTCGTCACGAACGGCTCCGCGACTTCCGGGTTCTGGTCCTCGAGGAGCATCCGCTCATCCCGACCGGATCCGCGGTGCGGGCGGGGGTGAACCGGGTGGCCGACGCGCTCACCGACGGCGGCGCCCGCGTCGAACGACACAGTCCACTGCTACCCGATATGACCGAAGCCGCGGCGCTCTACATGCAGCTGCTGTTTTCGGGCTCCGTGGCATACTTCCCCGTCGACGAGTACGAGCAACTGCGCAGCCGCGCAGCCGAACTGAGCGCGAACGATCAGAGTTTGGACGCGGCCCGGCTGCGCGCGATGGTGTTCGATCACCGCGACTGGCTGGCGGTGAACAATCGTCGCGAGCTACACCGCCACGGCTGGCGGCAACTGTTCGCCGAGTTCGATGCCGTGGTGTGTCCGATCACGCCGACTCCCGCGTTCCCGCACGACCACCACCCTGATCCACTGGCACGCCGGATCGACATCGACGGTGTCGCTTACCCGTACTTCGACCAGCTCGTCTGGGCCGGTGTGGCCACCATGCCCGGCTTGCCCGCCACCGCCATACCGGCGGGCCGCTGCCCCGATGGCCTGCCGGTGGGCGTGCAGCTCATCGGTCCGATGTTCGAGGACCGAACCCCGCTGCGGCTGGCCGAACTGCTCGAACAGAAGATCGGCGGCTTCCGGGCACCGTAGTGCGCGCACCGCGGCAGACCAGTGCGTCGGCGGCGGTGCTCCGGCCAACGCGCCTCATCGCAGCGGAGGCATCCACGGAACTGCGTTGTGGGCGAAACTCTGCTTGACCGGGACCAGGTCGGCATGATCGTCCAACGCCGTGATCGTGACCCCCACCGAGCCGGCTTCGTCACCCTTGGACGCGACCGAGGAACCGCACTTCGGACAGAACCCGCGGCAGATTTGCGGGAACGTTTCGTACCAGGTCGGCTCCCCGCCCGGACCGGTCCAGGTGAATCCTTGCGCGGGGAAGGACACCCACGACATCACCGGAGCGCCTGAAAGCCGTTGGCAGTGCTCGCACGAGCACAGGTGAGGGAAATCCGGGTCGCCGGTCGCGGAGAACCGGATATTGCCGCACAGGCAGCCGCCATTCACATTCGCTCCTTTGCTGGACACGTTTCATCTTGTGCCGCGCGTTGTCGATCAGCGACACCCGATCCTCGACAACGGCTTTGGCCGGCACGGCCGATCGAGCATGGCCACTCCAGCGCAGCCGACGATGAGTTCGCTAACAGTTTGCGTGATTCGGGTCGGACCCTGCGGTTGCGACTTGATCTAGCAAAGCTAGACAAGCTAGCGCCCCAGTGTTACCGTTGCTCCAGGTTCTAGCGATGCTAGATTTGCGGAAGGAAACGGAAATGCTGATCGTCGCCGGCCAGATCATGGCCGCCGTGGCCGTTGTGTCCAATGCCATCGTCTATGGCACCGATGTCTCGGTGGCGTTGATCACCCGGTCGGTGTATCGCAGGCTGGATGACGCGACAGTGACCATCAGTGCGGGGTGGGGTCACTACTACGGTGACAGGCGGATGCCGGTGGTCGGTGTGGTCGGTGTGGTGACCGCGGTGCTGACGGTGCTGATCGCGTTGGGGGCCGGGCGGATGGGGGCGGCTGTGTCGGCGGGGGTCACGGTGGTGGCGCTGGCGGCTTGGCTTGTTTTCTATGTCCGTGTCGCCAAGCCGATCAATTCCCGGCAGACCGCCGCGGCGCGCAGCGGCATCATCCCGGCGGATGCCCGTGCGCTGCAGGACAAGTGGGACAGCATTCTGAAATACCGGGTTGCTCTGCAGTTCGTTGCCATTGCCGGACTGTGCGCCGCGTTGATCCTGTTCTGATCACGCAGCGCGGGGGTGTGCCGTCCTGCGCGGTGTCGCGGTCCGGCTGAACCGCCGGCACAAGACGAGCGGCAGCGGCAGGCGAGGGCTTGCGCTCGCCGCGCTCGAGGACTTCCGGCTCATCGCCGGGGCTTATCTGATATCGAATTCACGAAGGAGTTGTCGACATGATTTTCACCATCAATGAGCGGAAGTTTCTCGCCGAGGCGGGAATCGGTCGGTTGGCCACGGTGTCGCCCGATGGGGTGGTGCAGAACAACCCGACCGGTTATCGGGTCAACGCCGACGGCAGTATCGACATCGGCGGTATGGGCATGCGCAACAGCCGTAAGTACCGCAATGTCCGGGCCGGTAGCCGGGTGTCGTTCGTGGTCGACGAGCAGGTCTCACTGGAGCCGTATGTGATTCGCGGTATCGAGGTGCGCGGCACGGCCGAGGCGCTCGAGGATCAGGAGCCGCCGTTCCCTTCTCAAGAACGCGCGGTCATCCGGATCCACCCCGAACGGGTCATCTCCTGGGGTATCGACGGCGGATCCTTCGACTTCACCAGCCGCCACGCCGAGTAGCTCAGCATCGTGGGCGACCCCTCGAACGCACGTGATCGCCATTTCACTACGTTCGACGGGGTCACCGCCCGTTGGTCGACCCGTCGGCCACCAGGGACGGCAGCCAGATCCGAGTCAGCTGAAGAATTGCCAGTGCTGATTTATGAGCGACCAATCTTCACGCCGGTATGGAATAGAGCCTGCTCAAGCTCGTGCGTAATGGGGGAGCGCCGAGAAGCTGAGGATATGCTGATCGTGTGCTGTCAGCGCCGGCGCCGATGCTGGCCGTCTCCGGACGGCCACCGCGGGAGCGTGGCCGGTGGGCGTTGGAGATGAAATGGGACGGCATCCGCGCCATCGCGCTTTGCCGGCCGGGGGAATGCCGGTTCTACAGTCGCAACAATCGGGATCTCAGCGGTTCGTTTCCCGAACTCACGGCGGTCCTGGCGGAACTGGCCGAGGCCGGTGAGCTGATTCTGGACGGGGAGATCGTGGCACCGGACCCGAAGACGGGGGCGCCGTCGTTCGGTCGCCTGCAGCGGCGGATGCATGTGGTCGCGCCCAGCGCGGAATTGCTGCGCGGATTCCCGGCGCAGTATCTCGCGTTCGATCTGCTGGCGGTCGGCGGCGCATCCATCATGACTCTGCCCTACACCGAGCGCAGGGAGCGTTTGGCCGAACTGGCGCTGGACCGGCCGCTCGTGCGGACGCCGCCGTTCTACCGCGACATCGACGCCGACACGCTGCTGCGCATCGCCGGCGAACACGGCCTGGAGGGCATCGTCGCCAAGCGGCTCGATTCGGCCTACTACCCCGGGCGTCGCTCTCCGTTGTGGATCAAGACGCCGCTGCGCAAGACGACCGAGGTCGTCGTCGCGGGCTGGCTGCCCGGTACGGGCCGTTTCTCGGCGACCTTCGGCTCGCTGGCGCTCGGCGCCTACGACGACGAAGACCAGCTGGTGCACGTGGGCAATGTCGGCACCGGCTGGACCATGCACGACCGCCGTTCGCTGCAAGTTCGCCTCAACGAGCTGTCCCGTCCTGACACGCCCTTCGACGTTCCGCCGCCGCGGGCGCTCGCCGCCTCCGCCCACTGGGTCGAGCCGGTCCTCGTCGGCGATATCGAGTATCGCGAGGTCACCTCCGAGGGTCTACGCCACCCCAGCTGGCGCGGCCTGCGCCCCGACAAGTCTCCGCATGACGCGAAGGTTCCTTCATAGGATCAGACGCACCGCGGATACGGCGGTGCCTCAGGGCCGGGCCCGCCCAACGCGAGGTGGACACCACTCGAAGTGACCCCGCCGCAACAACTCACGTTCGCAACCCGGGACCCGTGGCCTGGACGCGGTCGCCCTCGACATCCAGCCGGTAGACCGCGGGCATCGGCATCGCGTGGCTGAATGCCCAGTCGACCTCGCTGCGGCCGAACGCGACCAGAGCCCGGGAGACGAACGTCCCGTGGCTGCCGATGACGACGGTCCGGCCGCGGTGCCGGTGCGCCAGCGTCGTCAGGATCGCCGCGGCTCGGTCGGACACCTGCCGCAGACTCTCACCGCCGGGCCTGGCGAGCGAGGGGGCGGCCCAGCTCTCGCGGTAGTAGCGCGCATAGTCGGGTCTCGGGCCGATCCCGGACTGCCACTCGCGCAGGTCGGGGTGGGTTTCGATGCGCAGGCCGGTGCGGCGTGCGAGCGGTAGGACCGTTTGCACGGCGCGCAGGAACGGGCTGGAGAAGATCGCCGCGGGCTGCAGGGCGGCCAGTTCGGTGACCAGCCGCTCGGCTTGCTGTCCGCCCGCTGCGGTCAGGGACCGCTCGTAGTCACCCGGCCCACCGGCGCGAGGGATGAAGGGCTCGGCATGACGGACCAGAACGAGGGTGGATCGCACGGTCATCGGCGCCACTCAGCGGCCTGCCTTGCCGGAACACCCGAATTCGCGCCCGGCCCAGCACAAGAGCCCCGTACTCGGTGTGTACGGCAACGGTGGGGTGTCACCCGGCCGGACCGGTACCTCGACCTGGCCCATGACCTGCCCCGTGTCGCAATCGCCGGAGACGAAGTGGACGGATGCGCCGCTGACGGGATCTCCGGCGTCGAGGACGGCTCGGTGCACATGGCGGAGTGTTCGACGACTGCGGCGCGGATGGCTTCATCCGGGTCGTGGTGGGTGCGCCCGGCCAGGTGCCGGGCGGGAATCGCGTTGTCGCGGGCGTAGCGCAGCGCCCCGGAGTCGCTGTTGTTGCTGATGACGAGCACGATGCGGAAGCGTGCGTCCGCGAGGAGGGAAGCGCGGTGCAGCGCGCGCGGATCGGATCCGGCGTGGGAGGCGATCACCGCGACGCGAAGTTCCGGCACGGTGTCGCAGTGTCGCACAACGAACTTCGCGACAACGCGCGGGCTGCGCGGTCGGGTTCGGTACTTCCACTGCCGCGGTTGCGAACTCGAGCGGGCGGGCGGCGGGGTATCAGCGGGTGGGTTGCGGGCGGTGGGCGTGGTCTTCGACGGACGCGGGCCACTGATCTATGCGAGTCAGTGGGGTGCGGTGGCGGGGCGTGAGGAGATCACGCACGCCGCGATCGGCGCGGAGGTCCGCACGCGCTCGCGCCGCGTAGTGTCCGGCATGGCGAGCCGTTGGATGCCTGCGCCGGGCTTCTGCGAGCCATCCGCTGGCTTGGCGGAGGGCTTCGGTGCGGGTGAGGGGCGGGTCGGTGGGCAGCAGCAGCGTGGCGTGGCCTGGGTCGGCGACAACCGCGGAGCCGAGGTGCTGCAGGCAGCGGCCGATGCCGAGGTCGTCGTCGATGGCTCGGTAGGCGGTGAGGGCGAGTTGCCAGCAGCGCAGGGCTCGGCGGGGTTCGCCGCGAGCCCACCACATCGTGCCCATGGTCTCGTGGGTCTGCGCGCGTCCGTCGGGATCGAGGCCGGTGCGGGTGAGGGATTCGGCGAGTTCGAGACGGTCCTGCGCGGCGTCTGGTCGTCCTTGCCGGATGTGCACGACGGCGAGGTTGATCAGGGCGCACACCTCACCGGCGACGTCGTCACGCGGCAGCAGCCACCACGCGGCCTCCAGCTGGTCGGCCACCTCCTCCAGCGGCGGCGACGCGGCGTCCAGTTTCCGCAGCGCCGCCTGATGCTCCCAGCGGGCGGCCAGACTCGTCGACAACCGCCGTGGCCGGTAGCCGCGTGGCCGTTCGGTCAGCCGTCCTGCTCGCAGCCGCACCAGATCCCGGTTCAGTTCGTCGATTCCCGGAAGGGAGCACAGGTCGTCGGCCACACCGCGCTCGTTCTCCCCCAGCCCGATACGCGCGTACCACACGTCCAGGGCGTTGCCGAGGCGAATCAGGTATGCGACCGCCGCCGGGGGAAAATCCACGCCGGGATTCGCGCACGCGGCCACCAGAGCGCGCAGGTACGGTTCCTCGCTTTCGAACCACCGGCGAGCGCCCACGGCGAAGCGCCGTGACTCCAGCGCGATGGCCCAGCGGCGCGCACGGTCGGCGTAATGGTGCAACAGCGCGGTCAGCGCCGCCGCCCACTGCGGTCCGTCGGTCACCGTCGCTCGATCCGGCAGCCTCGGCACCTGCCGCACGCTCCACCGCTGGGCGCCGTCCTGGGCGACAATCCCGCGGCGCAGCAGACCTTCCAGCAGCTTCGCCGCGGTGCGCGCCGAGGGTTCCCGTGCCAGCGGCAACCGGCCCGGCGTGTCCCGGATGGCGTTGAGCACCGCCAGCAGCGCGACGGTTTCGTAGTCGTGCACCGGCAGGTCGCGCAGCACGGCGGCGATCAGATGCCCGTTCAGCTCCGCGACCGGCCGCGGTGGCGGCGCGGCTTGCCGCGGTCCGCGGTCGGCGAGCGCGGGGCCCGGCTCGATGAGTCCGGCGATGAGGTCCATTTCGCGGGCGGTGCGCACCTTGGTGCGGTACCCGCGCGCGAACCGGTACAGCGCGTAGGTCGCCGCCGCGGCGATGAACAGCACCGACAACCAGCGCAGCGGCCCGTTGAAGAACTGCACGACGGCGTTCTCGCCGAACGAGTTCACCACCAGGGTGCGCACCAACTCGAACAGCACCGTGTAGGCGACCAGCGACGCGGTGCCCAGGAACCCGATCCAGATCGAGGATCTGGGTGTGGCGGTCTGCCCCACCGGTTCGGTGTGGTCGGTCGATGTGCTCACCCGAGTCCTCTCTCGCGGCCACCGGCCCTGGTCATCGCAGCACTCCGCCGGTGAGGCCCGGCACCACCCAGCGCCGCCAGGTCACCAGCAGCAGCGCCACCGGCAACACGGCCGACAGCAGCGATCCCGCGGCCAGTTGCGCGCTGTTCTCGCCGAACTGCCTGGCTTCGCCCCACAGCAGCAGCGACCACGGGCTCGCTCCCGCTCCGCTGACCACCAGGCCGAGGAAGAAGTCGTTCCACACCTGGACGAATTCGAGCACCGCCACCGCACCCAGCGCGGGCCCGGAGGAGGCCAGCACGCGCTGGGCGATGGTGCCAGGACTGGCCAGACCGTGCAGGGCGTCCGCGGCGGCGCTGCCCGGCGGGGCGAGCATCGCGCCGCGCAGCACGAGGATGGCGATCGGCAGTCCGGCGGCCGCGTGCACCAGGATCAGGGGAATCCTGGTGCCCGACAGCTCATAGGCGTCGATGAGACCGTCGATCGGTCCGAGGTAGGTCTGCGCCGGGATCACCGCGAGCACCACCAGCGCGGCGACGGCCAGCCGGGCGGCGGTGCCGTTGGGCCGCAGCGCGGCCAACCGGTAGGCCACGGGAGCGGCGGCGGTCACCACGACCACGGTGACGATCCCCGCGACCCAGGCGGTGGTCTGCAGCGAACGCCACAGTCCGTCGTCGCCCCACACCAGCGCGAGCGCCGAGAAGCCGAAGCCGTCGTGCCCGCGCAATCCGGTGTAGGCCAGCACGCCGATCGGGTACAGCACCAGCACCGAGACCAGCACGATGCCCGCCGCCCGCACCGGACCGATGCGCCGTCGTCCCGCCACCGAGAACACCCGGACCGCGGACCAACTCGCGCGGTGGCGGCGTACGTCGACTTGCAGCAGCCAGGCGACCGCGCCGACCAGCACCGCCAACGGCAGCGCGTAGGCGGCCGCGACGCCGGGTTCGGCGTCGCCCGCCAGCCGCCACCAGTGCACGGTCGCGCTGTCGACCTGGTACTCGAGGGCGCCCGGCACTCCGATCAACACCACATCGAACACCCGCGCCGCCGCGACGCCGACGGCCAGTCCGGCGATCAACAGCACCGGCCGCAGCAACTCGTACAGCCGGATCGCCAGCGGCCTGCCGTCGTCGCGATACAGGTACCCGGCGCGCGCCGGATCGGCTTCGATCGCATGGATTCCCGCGCGGAACAGCGCCGTGAGGAAACCCAGCCAGGTCCACAGGAACGCCGACCCCAGCATCGCCGCCAGCCACCATCGGTAGAGCGTGACGTCCTCGATGTCCAGCCATCGCGCGCCGTTGCCGAAGATCACCCGGAACGCCACCCCTGACACGAACGCCGACACCCCGAACGGCACGATCAGCGGCAGCCACAGCCAGCGCGCCGCCCGCCCCCACCAGGCGATCGTCAGCGCCACCAGCAGCAGCCCGATCCCGAACGCCACCCACAGCAGCGTGCGCAGGTACGCACCGCGCCCGTCGGCGCTCATGGTGCCTGCCAGCAGCGACAGCCCGCCGATCGTGGCGCCGATCGACGCAGGCCACACCAGGATCCGGATCCACGGCACACCCAGCCGCCTGCGCAGCGCGGCGGGCAGCAATGCACCGGTCGCGGCGACCGCGCAGCCGAGCACCGACAACGGGCTGGCCCTGGTGGCGATCAGCACGGTCCACCCGGCCGGTAGCACCAGCAGCGCCACCGTCAGCAGAGTCGCAGGCAGTCCCGCCAGCCGGCCCAGCCAGCGTCGTGGCCTGCCGCCGGCGACCAGCGGCCCGCGCATGCGGCGGGTGGCCAACTCGATGCGCAGACCGTTGACGTCGAAATCCTGCCGCGTCATCGGCGCCGCCGGTCCGCGTCGTCCAGCGCGGCGATCGCGCGGTCGGTGGCCGCGGTCGTTCCCGCTTGCGCGCCGTCGCCGATCGCGATGAGGAATTCCGTCAGCACCCGCCACAATCCTTCCCGGCCGCCCACCGGCCCGATCCGGTCGGACAGATCGAAGGTGCTGCGGGCGGCCAGCTCCCGCGCCGAGGGCGCCAGCAACGGCGAGTAGTCCGCCTCGGTGCGCAGGTTCGGGGCGAGGAAACCGCCGTAGCGCTCGATCCACGGCAGAGGGGCGCGGGCGCCGGCCAGTTTCTCGACCAGGTCCTCGGCGCGCGGGTTCGCCTGTTTGGTCACCACGATCACGTCGCCGCCGACGATCTTCGGCGGCAGCGACGCGGCGTTCACCGGCGGGAAGGCCACCACCCCGACAGCGTCGTCGATCGCTCGCCCGGACGCGCGGACGGCGCTGCGCACGATCGGTTCGGCGAAGTCGGGCGCGACGACCGCCGCAGCACGGCGATGCTGGAACACCTCCCGGACGGCGTCGGAGAACTGCCTGGTCAACGCGACGCCGACCCCGCCGGGAAACGCGTGACGCTGCCCCCACAGCACGCCCAGATGCCCGAAGGCGGCCCGCACCGCCGGGTTGTCCCACTCCGGCTTGTCCTTGGAGGCCAGATCGTCGTAGATGCGCGGTGATTCGGCGAGCAGCACGTTCTCGAAGAAGTCGGTGAGCACCCAGCCGTCGGCCGCGGCCAGCGCCAGCAGGCGGATCGGCGTCTGCGCGAGCACCTCCATCCGGTCGACCCAGCCACCGAGCGTCCATGCCGCCGGTTCGCCCAAGCCGTGGGCGGCGAACTGCTGCCGGTCGAACCAGACCAGCGATTTGTCCGCCGCCTTGAACGGCACACCGTAGAGCCGACTCTCGTGGCGCAGCAACAGCTGCCAGGGTTGGGCGTAGCGGCTGCCGGATTCGTCGGCCCACACCGTCTCGTCGACGGGCCGCAGCTTGCCCGCTTCGGCGAGTTCCCGCACCCGCCCGGCCTGCGGAAGCAACACCACGTCCGGCGCGGACCGGCCACCTGCGGTGAACGCGGTGTCGGTGTTGTCGCCCAGCGGGATCACCTCGACCTCGAACTCGAGGTCGAGCCCGTCCAGAACGGCGTGGAAGGCCGCGAGTTCCTGCCCGCTCCAGGACACACCGACGCGCACCGCGTCCGAACTGCCCAGCAACAGCTCCGGCGCGCACGCGGCGGCCAGCGGGAGAACCATACCCGCTTGCAGCACCGCTCTGCGTGTCCCCATCGACCCCCGATGTCCTTGTGTTCCAGACGGACTCGATTATGCGCCGGAATCGTCACGCCGGGGGCGTCTTGGAAAACTCCGGTGCGCCGGCGCGGCTGCCCCTGCTACCGTCGCCGGCATGGAGCGCGCTGCTGTGACGACGACGCCGGAATTCGTCCCGGCGCGCTGATCCACGTTCATGCCAGCCCCGGGGCGAGTGCCCCGGGGCTTCTTCTCGTGGTCACTCGCCCACTCTCGACGAGGAGACCACCATGCCCGACCATCGCATCCTCGGCCGTGCGCTGAATCTGTTCGACACCGACCCGCTCATCGGCGCGGGACTGCCGTTCTGGCTACCCGACGGCGCGGCCGTGCGCCAAGCCCTGGAGGACTACCTGCGCACCGCCGAACGCCGCGCGGGCTACCAGCACGTGTATTCGCCGGTACTCGGCAAGCGTGAGCTCTACGAATTGTCCGGACACTGGCGGCATTACCGGGAGGAGATGTTTCCGCCGATGGATCTCGGCGGTGAGCAAGTGCTGCTGCGCCCGAGCCTGTGCCCGCACCACGCGCTGCTGTTCCGTTCGCGGGCGCGCAGTTATCGCGAACTGCCCCTGCGCATCGCGGAATTGGGCGGCATGTACCGCTCGGAACTGTCGGGCGTGCTGGGCGGGCTGACCCGGGTGCGCGCGATCCAACTCAACGACGCGCACATCTTCTGCACCCTCGAGCAAGCCGAAGCCGAAGTCGCCGGGGCGCTGGCGATGATCGCCGACGCCTACGCCGCGATGGGTATCCGCGCCGCCCGCTATCGGTTGTCGCTGCCCGGCACCGGCGGGAAATATGCCGCCGCCGCGCGCTTGTGGGAGCGCTCGATCACCTTGCTCACCACTGTCCTCGACGACTGCGGCCTTGATTACGACGCGGTGGAGGGCGAAGCCGCGTTCTACGGCCCGAAGATCGACGTGCAGGTGCGCGACAGCGCGGGACGCGAATCCACCTTGTCCACCGTGCAGGTCGATTTCCATCAACCCGAGCAGTTCGATCTGCGCTACACCGGCGCCGACGGCGCCGCGCACCGGCCGGTCATGGTGCACCGCAGCGTCATCGGCAGCTTGGAGCGGGCGGTGGCCCACCTGATCGAATGTCACGGCGGGCGGTTCCCGGCCTGGCTGGCGCCCACCCAGGTGGTTGTGCTGCCGGTGACCGACGCTCAGCATCCGGAGGCCGCGCGGTGGGAAAGCCGCTGCCGTGACCGCGGGCTACGGGTGGCGATCTCGCCGGCCGATCGCGGCAGCCTCGCCGCGCGTATCCGCGAACACCGGCTCGTGCCGTATCAGGCGGTCATCGGCGCGCAGGAGGTCGCCGCAGGTGAAGTGGCGTTGCGGCTGCGCGATGGCCGCCGCCCGGGCTCGCTGCCCGCCGCCGAAGCACTCGACCGCATCGCCGCCGCGCTCGCCGCCCCCAGTGCCCGGTTGTGGGACATCTCGTGACGACGTGTGTAATCCTTGCCACAGCGTGGTACGTACGCGTACCGTACGGGTGGTACATCGAAGTACCACACGAGGAGGTGGGCGCATGCCCGCTGTGCGACTTCCCGACGGGCCATCCACCCCGCCGATCGTGCAGAACCTACAGGTCCTGACCGGACGCACCCGGACATGGCGGCGCCTGCACGACCGTTACGGATCGGCCTTCACCATCCACATGCCCCGATTCGGACGCGCCGTCGTGCTCGCCGACCCCGCCGAGATCAAAGCCCTGTTCACCACGAGCGCCGACCTCGTCGACAACATCGACGTCAACCTCGGCCAGTTCCTCGGCCCCGGTTCACTGTTCGCCCTCAGCGGCGCCGAACACCGCAAGCAGCGCAAACTGCTCACCCCACCCTTCCACGGCCGCAGACTCACGGTGTACGAAGCGCTCATCGAAGACGAAGCGGTCCGTGAGATGTCCTCCTGGCCCTCGGGCCGGGAGTTCGCGACCATGGACTCGATGATGCGCATCACCCTCAACGTGATCCTGCGCGCGGTCTTCGGCGCCGAGGGAGCGGAGTTCGAGGAACTACGCCGACTACTGCCCGAACTGGTCCTGATCGCCTCCGCCCTCGCCGCCGTCCCGGTCCCCCAGCGGACGCTGGGCAGATTCGGCCCCTGGGCGCGCTTCGCGGCCCACCGCCGCCGCTACGACGAGATCGTCGGCCAGCTCATCGACCGCGCCGCAGCCGAGAACCGCATCGATGAGCGCGACGACGTGCTGGCGATGATGCTGCAAGCCCGCTACGACGACGGCTCGGCCATGTCGCGCGGTGAGATCGCCGACGAACTGCTGACCCTGCTCACCGCCGGGCACGAGACCACCGCCACGACGCTGGCGTGGACGATCGAGCGGCTGCGCAGGCACCCGGACGTGCTGCGCCGCTTGGTCGCCGAAGCCGACGCCGGGGGTTCGCAACTGCGCGAAGCCACGCTGCTGGAGGTGCAGCGAGTGCGGCCGGTGATCGACGCGACGTTCCGCCAGGTTCGGGCCGAAACCGTGCAGCTGGGCCGCTGGACCCTGCCGCGCGGGCAGAAGATCGTGGCCAACATCCGGCTGATGCACGACAACGAGGAACTCTTCCCCGACGCCCGCGCCTTCCACCCCGACCGGTTCGTCGGTGTCCGTCCCGGCACGTTCAGCTGGATCTCGTTCGGCGGCGGCAGCCGCCGCTGTATCGGCGCCGCCTTCGCCACCTTGGAGATGAACGTCGTCCTGCGCACGCTGCTGCGCGATTTCACACTCGAACCCACCACCGCCCGCGACGAGCGCACCCACTTCCGCGGCGTCGCACTGGTCCCGGCACAGAAGGGCCGCGCCGTGGTGCATCGCCGGACACCCAGCGGGCAAGCGCTCGAGCGCGCCGTCGAGGCCACGGCATGAGCGCACATCTCGACGTCCTGATCGTCGCCGCGCCCGCCTGCCAGCCGGTCGGCGGCTACGTACTGCGTGACATCGACCCGCCCCCAGGCGGCTGGGCACGAGCCACGCCCACGACGTGCACGCCCTGCGCTACGGTCGCACCGATGACGGCACCATCGCGTCCCCCGTGGCGGCGCTCTGCCCGACCACGGGAAAGGCCAAGACATCGCGACCCGGTGCTGGGCAATGCACGGCCCGACCACCGCCCTGCGACGCTCGGGCCGGACGCGGCGAACCGAAGGGAGTAACTACCCTGATTCTCGTGACCCGCGCCGCGCCCGTACCCCGCACCGCCGCCGACAACGGCCAGGATCCGGGGTTCCGCCGCCGCCTGCTCGACGCCATGGCCACCGCGGTGCGCGAGCGCGGCTACCAGGACTCCACCGTCGCCGACGTGGTCCGCTACGCCCGCACCTCGCGCCGCACCTTCTACGAGCACTTCACCAGCAAACAGGACTGCTTCATCGCCCTGCTCACCGAGCACAACAAGGACATGATCCAACGGATCGAGGCCGCCGTCGACCCGCACCTGCCCTGGCGCACCCAAGTACGCCAGGCCATCGAAGCCTGGATCCGCACCGCCCAACAAGAACCCTCCCTCACCCTCAGCTGGATCCGTGTCATCCCCGCTCTCGGGGACGACACGCGGCAGCTGCAGCGCGAGGTCGGCGCGGCATTCGTGACGCTCATCCAGAAACTCGCCGACACACCGGAATTCGCGGCCGCCGGACTGCGGCCGCCATCGCGCCAGGTGGCCACGATCCTCTTCGGCGGCTTCCGCGAACTCATCGCCACCACCGTGGAAGACGGCGACGACATCGCGAGCATCGTCGACGTGGCGGTCGAATCCGCGATCGGACTGATCGCACCCCACCGCTGACACCCACCGCTTCGGTGTCACCTGGCGGCATCGACGAACGCTCCGTCGGTCGAAACCGGCACCACCGCGCTGCTGTCGAGCTCGTTGGCCACCGCGACGCGACCCCGGTCGATACTTCCGAACGATGCCGGCCCGGATCGGCTCAGCCCTGTCCGGGCCGCTCCGGCCGGTAGAACCACTCCTCCACACCGAAATCCTCCCGGATCTTCTTCTGCTCCACGAGGAACTGCTTGGTACCCGTCAGCAACTGGACGCCCTGCGGCGCGAAGATCTCGTCGGGAATGTAGCTTTGCCGCGCGGTCGCACGCACCACCGCTTCCGGCGATTTCGACTGCGACACCTCGTAGTTCACGTATTCGTCCCAGTGCTGCTTGGCATACCGGTTGGCCTCGGCGATCACCGACTGCCACGCGGCACCGAACCGAGGATGACTGTCGAGAAAGTCCTGGCTGCTCACCGAAGAGCTGGTGCCGGCCAGATCGGGATGATTGTCGTGAATCGAGTCGACCTGGTGGAAACCCTTGGCCAAGAACGCGTGGAAGAACGACGACGGGTTCACATCCGGCAACGCGACCGCCGCGACGTCACCGCCGTTGAGTGGCGCCTCCGCGTCGGTGGCCAGCAGATGCACCAGCTGCGCCTGAATACCCTCTGCCTTCAGCGCACCCTGCAGATAGCGATCGATATACGAACCCGACTGCACACCGATCTTCCTGCCCGCCAGATCCTTCAGCGTACGGATCGCCGGATCCTTGGCCACCACACCGGCGTTGTAGTTCACCGCCGCGATGGCCAGCAACCGCGTCTTCAACCCGCTGCCGCGCGCCACCAGCGCAGGGGTGTCACCGTAGGTGGCGACATCGAGGCGCCCACCGACCAGAGCCTGGTTCAAGTCCGGCCCGTTGGGGAAGCTGTAGACCTCGACGGCGTCCACCCCCAGCGGCTTCAGCGCGGGCAGCACAGCGCCACGCTGATGAGCGAAGCCGACCGGCCCGGTCAGCACGTTGCCGGTGCCGATCGTGCCGATACGGAGGGTCTTGATCTCGGCGCGAGTCGCCGAACCCGCGTCGTCCGACCCACAGCCGGTGAGGACCAGCAGCAAGGCGGACACGACAGCAGGCACCATCAGCCGAAGTTTGCGCATGATTCGCTTTCGTAGTTCACAGTTCCGACAACCGCGGCGGCGCAGTGCCGTGCGGCAGACGCGGTCCCACCGCGACCAGACTGCCCGGTTTACGGCCGCGGCCCCAGCCGATCTCCTTGCGGTAGCGGCCGATGTGCTCGCCGCGCACGGCGTCGTGATCGGCCAGCGGCGTCGCCTCCGGATCGACGTACAGCGCGTCCGTCGGGCAGTAGGCCTCGCACATGAAACAGGTCTGGCAATCCGATTGCCGCGCGATGACCGGAATGCCGCTGTCGGTGCGGTCGAACACATTCGTCGGGCACACCTCCACGCACTTGTCGCAGGCGATGCAGTCACCCGCGCGCAGGATTTCGATCATCACGCCACCGCCAGGGTGGTGGCCGCCGCCGACGTCGCCGTCCACACCTCGTCGAGCCCGCCGGACAGGATGTGATGGTGCTGCTTGGGGTCCAGATCCGGGTGATCCGCGCGTTTGCTCATCCCCCGCGTCTCGGTGCGCGCCAGCGTCGACCGATACATCAGCCGCCCCACGGCGGTCATGGCCGCCGCCTGCCGAGCACGCACCCGCTCGTCTCCCGTACCGCCGCCCAAACCACGGCTGGCGTCGGCCCACACATCGTCCAGCCGCTCCACGGCGGGCCGGATCCGGTCACCATGGCGCAAGTAGTTCTTTTCGAACGGAATCACCTCTTGCTGCGCCGCCGCCACCACATCCGCGGCCGACACCGACTCCGCGTGCTCCGGCCGCAACCCGGTACGCCCCGCGCCCCGCACATCGGCACTCCCGACCCGGCCCGCCCCCAACGCGAACAACGCCGCGCCACGGCCCGCCCAACTACCCGACGACATCGCCCACGCCGAATTGTGGCTGCCCCCACCGGTGAAGCCACCGCAAATCCGTTCCCTGGTCGCCGCGTCACCCGCGGCGTACAGTCCCGGCACCGTGGTGGCGCAGTCGTCGTCGACGACATCGATGCCGCCGGTGCCGCGGACGGTGCCCTCGGCGAGCAGGTCCACCTCGAACCGATCGGTGAACGGATTGATCCCGCGCCGATCGAACTGCAGGAAGAAATTCGGCTGACCCAGCCGCATCTGCGCCTGCACCGCCGCATCGGCCCGATCCAGCTGCGCGAACACCCTCTCCCGCAACAGAGTCCGCGCGATCACCGAACGGCCCTTGGTCGAGCCCGCCCCCTCCAGCATCCTTCCGTCCTCGTGGAAGAACGTCGCATACCCGTAGTAGGCGGTCTTGGTGATCGTCGAGCCCTTCGGCACGATCGCATAAGCGTTGGAGAATTCCATCCCCGAGAACCGCGCACCCACCTCGGCCGCCATCAGCGCGCCGTCACCGGTATCGACATTGGTGCCCAGCGCACGGGACAGGAACGCGCAACCGCCGGTGGCCAGCACCACCGCACCGGCCACCACGCGGTAGTCCCGGTCGGCCTGACGCTGGTAGCCCGCGGCGCCGCGCACCACACCGTCGTCGTCCACCAGCAATTCCAGCGCGGGCGAGTGATCGAGGACGCGCACCCCGGCACGCTTCACCCACGCCCGCATCCGCCGCATGTACTCCGGCCCCTGCACACCGGTGCGGATCTGCTCACCCGTAGCGGGATCGACGGGGAACGGATACCGCCCCTCCACCGCGAGCCGATTCATGTTCGCGTACGTCTGATCGAGTACCCGGTCCATCCAATAGTGGTCGGCCAGATGCCCGCCCAACGCCTCCCGGCTGGCCTTCGCGTTCGCCCGCGCGGTCGCCTCCGGCGCCACATACCACACGCCGGTGCCGGAAGGGGCGGTGGCGCCGCTGGTCCCGCAGTAGCCCTTGTCCACCAACGTCACCTCGGCGCCGGCCTCGCGGGCATGGATCGCCGCCCAGCAGGCGGCGGGCCCGCCGCCGATCACCAAGACGTCGGTACTGATCTGCAACGGTTCACTCATGCGTCTGCTCCTGTCGGTGCCTCGGGGTTCACGCCGAGTGCGAGCAGCAACCGGCGGCGAAGGTCGGAGAATTCGGGGTCGACCACCGAACGCGGGCGGGCGACGGTGATAGCGAAGGATTCGGCGATGCGGCCCGCACGCAGCACGAGCGCACGATCCGCCAGCAGCAGCGCCTCTTCCACGTCATGAGTCACCAGCAGCACCGACTGCCGGTGCAGCGTCCACAGACGCGCCACCAGAGCCTGCACTTTCAACCGGGTCAGCGCGTCGAGAGCACCGAACGGCTCGTCGAGCAGCAGCAGCTCCGGATTGCGGACCAGCGCCCTGGCCAGTGCGACACGCTGCGCTTCCCCACCCGACAGCGTCGCGGGCCACGCATCCGCTTTCGCGGTGAGCCCCACTTCCTCCAGCGCCGTCAACGCCCGCGCCTTACCGGCCCCGTAGACGCCGAGAACGACGTTGCGCCACACGTTGATCCACGGAATCAGCCGATGCTCCTGGAACACGATCGCCTTCGAACCGGGCACCTCGAACAACCCGCTGAAGCCGCGGTCGAGACCACCGATTCCACGCAGCAGCGTGCTCTTGCCCGAGCCGCTGGCACCGAGCAGCGCGACGAATTCACCCGGCGCGATCTCCAGATCCACCCCGCGCAGTACCGTGCGCCCGCCGAAGGCACGCGCCGCCCCGCGGATGCGGACACCGGTTCCGATGGTGGCGGTCATCTACTTCCCCTCGTATCCGGTGCGCCACGCCAGGAACCGATGTTCCAGCACGCGCACGAACAGATCGGTGAGCAACCCCAGCACCGCGTAGATCACCAGGACCAGGAAGATCTGGTCGGTCCGCAGGAACTCCTTGGCATCGTTCATCAAGAACCCGAGACCGACCGGCGTCGTCTGCATCTCCGCGACCACCAAGGTCAGCCAGCCGATGCCGAGCGCCTGCCGCAAACCGACGAAGATCTGCGGCAACGCTCCGGGCAGGATGATCTTCGTGGTCAACTCGAACCTGTTGAGCCCCAGCGACTCCGCCGCCTCCACCAGCCGCCGGTCCACGCCCCGGATCCCCGCCAGCACGTTCAGATAGATCGGGAAGATCGGCGCGACGATGATCAGCGCGATCTTGAACGAATCGCCGATACCGAACCAGATGATGAACACCGGCACCAAAGCCAGCGTCGGCAACATCCGCAACGCCTGCAGCGGACCGTTAACCAGATCCTCGGCGACACGGAACAACCCCGCCGCCACCCCGCACACCAGACCGATGCCGATGCCGATGGCCAACCCGACCGCGACCCGGCGCCCGGAGGCCGCCAGATGCTGCCACAACTCCCCCGACCTGATCAGCTCCCACCCCGCCTCGAGCACCTCCGTCGGCGCGGGAGTGGTCGCCCCCAGCCAGGATCGAGCGCCCAGCTGCCAGATGATCACCGCCAAGACCAAACCGGAAGAAGCCCGCGCCAAGCCGATCAGCCTGCGAGCGAACGGGAACGAGCTCTCGGTCACCGCCTCGACGGAGGCGGAAGGCGGCGCGGAGGTGTCCGGATCCAACTGCAACGTCATCTGACACGGTCCTCACACGAGAAGTACTGTCCGGAACAGTAAGGTGTGCGGACGGTTCGCAGAATGATTGCGATCAGCGCGATCCTGAACCCGGGCGCGGGCGCTCTTCCCGCGCCGACCTGCCGCGATCAGGTACGACGCGGATCCGAAATCCAGTCACCCGTTTTCGGTCACGGTGGTGTCGGGGTGCCGACGGCTGGTATCGGGCTTGACGAAGTGCCCGGTGATCGCCGAGCGGTCACGCCGATTGTCCCCAGCGTGCGGCTCGTCCTCACCGAGCGTCGTCCTCGGGTTCTCCGCCGCGGTCTCCTCACTCACGTATTCACCGGTTTCGGCGGAGCGATAGCTCTTCTCGGCCACGGGATCCTCCTTCGATCGCCCCTCATCGGGGCACTGTGTCCACTCCTTCCCCGAATAGCACCACCACGCCACGGGAAACGTCCCCCTGGTCAATGACCGATGTCCATGCCGGAACGGGTCACACGCGCTGCACCGCGGTCCCGGCCGCAATGAGCACACGATCGGGACTACGCGCGCCCTGCGGGATCGGCCGTGGCCGGCACGCGCGTCCCGTCCAAACACTCGGTGAGCGCGGGCAACACCGTCGAACACCCGCCGTCCAACGTCAGCGCCGCCAGCTCGTCGCCGCGCGTGCGCCCCCGATTGACGATGACGACGCGACGACCGCGCTTTGCGGCGTGGCGCACGAAACGCAATCCCGACATCACGGTCAACGACGACCCGGCCACCAGCAGCACGTCCGCGGCCTCGACCAGTTCGTAGGCCGCGACAACCCGCTCCTTCGGCACGCTCTCCCCGAAATAGACGATGTCCGGCTTCAGCAGTCCGCCACAGCGCTCGCAGTCCACCATCCGGAAGCCCGTGGTGTCGGCGACCACCGCGTCGGCGTCCGGCGCCACCTCCAGCCCATCGGTGGTCACCGCCTCCGCGAAGCCCGGGTTCGCCGCCTCCAGCCGGTCGGCCAGCGACATCCGTGAGATCAGCGATCCGCAACCGAGGCAGCGCACCCGCGCGTAGGTGCCGTGCAGGTCGATCACCCGCCGATGCCCCGCCTTGGTGTGCAACAGATCCACATTCTGCGTGATCAACCCGCTGACCACGCCCATGCGCTCCAGCCGCGCCAGCGCCCGATGCCCCGGATTCGGCCACGATCCGTCCATCCGCCGCCAGCCGACGTGATTACGCGCCCAGTACCGCTGCCGGAACACCGGATCGCCCACGAACTGCTGGTAGGTCATCGGGTTGCGCGGCGGCGAGGACGGACCACGATAATCCGGGATCCCGCTGTCGGTCGAGATCCCGGCGCCGGTCAACGCGACCACCCGGCGCCCGTCCAGCAAGCCCACCAGCCGCTCGAACCCGGCGCCGGACGGCATCCGCACCAACTCCGACATGCCGTTCAGGGTACGACCGCCACGATCACCGCACCCGGCGCACCGCCGATTCGTCGAGGTCAGACCCGCCGCATCACCGACACGACCTTGCCGAGCACCACGGCTTCGTCGCCATCGATCACCTCGTAGGCGGGATTGCGCGGCTCCAAGAACACGTGACCGTTACGCCGCCGGTAGACCTTCACCGTCGCTTCCCCATCGATCATCGCCGCCACGATCTCCCCCGAATGCGCCTCGTGCTGCTGCCGCACCACCACGATGTCACCGTCGCAGATGGCCGCATCGACCATCGAATCACCACGCACCCGCAACCCGAACACCGTGCCGCGGCCGACGAGTTCACGCGGCAACGTCATCGTGTCGTCGGCATGCTCCTGGGCCAGGATCGGAGCGCCCGCCGCGATATCACCCACCACCGGCACCGCTACCGAATCCTCCGCCGTCTCCCGCGCCGAGGCCTGCAAGAACATCCGCACATCGATCGGACGCGACACCGTGCGGCCGCGCCGCAGAAAACCACGCTCCTCCAAGCTCCGCAGATGCTTGGACACCGACGACGCCGACCGCAGACCCACCGCAGCACCGATCTCGCGCGTATTCGGCGGATACCCGTAGCGCTGAACCCAGTCCCGAATCGTGGCGAGAATCCGCTGCTGGCGCGGCGGCAACGTCGAGGTGTCGAGATGCTCGAACGCATCGAGCGGGTCGTATCCGGTCACCCGGGGAATGGTAGAGGCACCGGCCGACACTGCCGACCGGCCATCACACCCGGCACGCCGAAACCCGATACCGCCATCGCCCGCACGGCGACCTCACAGTGCGTCCTCGCCCAGCCTGCCCGGCGGGCGCAGCACAGCCACGTCCGTGAGTGCTCCCGCATAGCGCTCGATCTGCACCATGGTGAGCTGCCCCGCGCACCCTTGGCTGAGCGTCGAGGACGGACGATCGGCGATGAGCACATTCGGATTGCCGTGGCGGCAGAACGCCGGATCCGCCGGATCGGGGTCGTACCACGCGCCCGTGGACAGCTGCGCGACACCGGGCCGCACCCCCTCGTCCACCACCAGGCCGGCCAGGCAACTACCCCGGTCGTTGAACACCCGCACGATGTCACCAGCACACAGGCCACGAGCGCCGGCGTCCGCGGGATGCATCCGGATCGGTTCGCGCCCCGAGATCTTCACCGACTGGCTGTAGGCGCCCACATCGAGCTGACTGTGCAACTTCGTGCGCGGCTGATTCGCCACCAACTGCACCGGAAACCGCTGCGCCACCCGACCACCGAGCCACTCCTCCGGCTCCAGCCACACCGGATGCGGCGGGCAATCGGCGTACCCGAAGCCATCGATGGTCGTCGAGAAGATCTCGATCTTCCCGCTGGGCGTGGCGAGCGGGTATCGGTCCGGATCGGCGCGAAAGTCCGCAGCCAGCACCTGCCGTGGGTCCGGCACCGGAAGCTCGATCGCCTCACCGGACCAGAACAGGTCGAAATCCGGGAAGTCGTGTCCCGCATCCGACCGCTCGGCACGCCACCGCTCGTACAGATGCCGCAGCCACTCCGCGACGGACCGTCCTTCGGTGAACTCCTTGCCGACCCCCAGCCGATCGGCCGTCTCGGCGAAGATCCGGAAATCGTCGCGCGCATCGGCGGGCGGACGGGTCAACGCGCGCATCGCGAACAACGACCGATCACCCTCTCCCGCACCGAAATCGTCCCGCTCGATCGACATCGTCGACGGCAGCACGATGTCCGCGTGCCGCGCGGTAGCCGTCCAGAACGCGTCGTGCACCACGACCGTGTCCGGGCGTCCGAACGCCGCCCGCAAACGGGCCAGGTCCTGGTGGTGATGAAACGGATTGCCACCACACCAATAGACCAACCGCACATCCGGATACACCAGTTCCCGACCGTTGTACCGATAGGGCGCACCCGGGTTCAGCAGCATGTCCGCGATCCGCGCGACCGGAATGAACGCGTCGACGCCGTTGCGCCCCTGCGGAAGACGAGGCACCGGCCCGCGCGCGGGCTCACCGACGCCCGCGGCCGATCCGTAACCATGCCCGAACCCGCCACCGGGAAGCCCGATCTGCCCCAGCATCGCCGCGAGCACCACACCGGCCCACACCGGCTGCTCACCATGACGCGCCCGCTGCAGCGACCAGCTCACCGTCACCAGAGTCCGGGCAGCGGCCATCTCGCGCGCCAGCATCCGGATGCGCTCGGCCCGCACGCCGGTGATCGCCTCGGCCCACTCCGGATTCTTGACGACTCCGTCCGCCGACCCACGAAGATACGCCGCGAATCGGTCGTAACCGACCGTGTACTCGCGTAGGAACTTCTGGTCGGCCAGGCCTTCCGCGTCCAGCACCTGAGCCAGCGCGAGCATCATCGCCACATCGGTGCCCGGCACCGGCGCGATCCACTCGGCTGCACTCTCCGGCGGGGTGTCGTCGCGCAACGGACTGATCGACACGAACCGGCAGCCCCGGTCTCGCGCCGCCGTGATCCAGCCCCGCATGTTGTGCCGGGAGACCCCGCCCGGTGACACGGCCGCGTTCTTCGGCGACAGACCACCGAAAGCCACCACGAGTTCGGAGTGCTCGGCCAGTACCGCCTTCGCCGTGGCCTGTTGCGTCACCCAGCCGATGTCACCGATGACGTACGGCAGCAGCACCGTCGAGGTGCCCAAGCTGTAGCTGTTCACGTGCCGGACGTAGCCGCCGAGGCAGTTGAGGAAGCGGTGCAATTGGCTCTGCGCGTGATGGAAGCGCCCCGCGCTGGCCCAGCCGTACGAACCGCCGAACACCGCCGCCGCACCGTACCGCCGGTACACCCGGCCGAGCTCGCCGGCCAGCAGGTCCAACGCCCGCTCCCAGGACACCGGAACGAAAGCCTCCGAACCGCGCGGGCCCGGCCCGGGCCCGTTCTCCAGCCAGCCCCGGCGCACATACGGCCGATCGATACGAGTGGGGTGATGCTGCGCCGAAGCGACATTGCCGATCAACGGCATCGGCTCCGGGTCACCACGCCACGGCCGCACCTCCGTGAGCCGTTCACCGTCGCTGTCCGCCTCGAAGGCCCCCCAGTGGGTCAGATGCGTGGTCACCGCCCCACCGTAACCGTCCGCACCCACCCCGCGCCTCTGACGATTCGCGTTGCCTCAGTGCGACTTCCGACGCAGCTCGAAGATCCGGAACAGCCGGCCGCCGGAGAGCTCGTACTCCATGGCGTAGCCGGGCCAGAACTCCACCGCCAGATCCCAGACGGACTTGCGCTCCGCGCCGTCTATCTCACGCACCGCGACCAGGAACTGCTCGCCCTTGTGGCGGACCGAGGCGGTATCCGCGGCGCGCAGATTCGCCGACCACGCCGGATGCCGGGGACTACCCCAATTCGAGCCGAGGACGATGAAGTCCGCACCACGTGGCACGTACAGCAACGACGTGGTGCGCGGGATCCCGGTCTTCCGGCCGGGCACGGTGACCTCGATGGAGGGCAGGCCCGCCACATCCAGAACGCCCCTTCGTCCGCCGGTGACGCGCCGGATCAAGCGCTCGAACCGAAGCACGACCGGCGCCGTCCGCATCACCCAGCGGCGCTGGGCGAGCCGTCGGGCTACTCGCGGCAACGGATTCGACACCATGGGCAAATCCTGACACGCCCCAGCTTCCGATCAGGTGACCCAGGCCGTGACCGAGGGACATCTCACAGCCGATTCGCCCCCCTCCGTCCTTGCTGTCTTTTAGGAATGTGGCGTTTGAGGGTCAGTAGAATAGATAGTTTGATGCGAATATCTACGTATCCATATGTAGACACTCATGTCCTGCGCCGGCATCGCGGTCGTTGCGGTTCTCCGCTCCGCAGGACCATTCAGCCCGGGCTCCCCGCCTTCCCCGAGTCCAAGAAAACGGTCAAGCGACCAGTTACCCTGTCCCCCATGCCGCCCTCCCCACCGCGGCCTCGTGCGCCGAGGTATCCACGAGGGCCCGCCACTTCTCGGAACAGGAGTTCGATGCGTTCACACCGCCGCCATCTGTCGGCTGCGCTGGCGGCCGTCGCCGCGGTACTGCTCGGAGGCGCCACTCCAGCGGCCGCCCGTCCCGCGCCGCCCGCCGCGGTGGCGCCTATGGGCCCGGATTTCCTCTGGGGCGTCGCCTCGTCGGGATACCAATCGGAAGGCCACGCACCGGACAGCAACTGGTCCCGCTATGTCGCGTCCGGGAAGACGACGGATCCCTACCTGGATTCGATCGACTTCTACTCGCGCTACCGCTCCGACATCGCCCTCGCGGCCGATCTGGGCGTGAAGGTGTATCGCATCGGCGTCGAGTGGGCTCGCCTGCAGCCCGAACCAGGCACCTGGGATCCCGCAGGGCTGAAGTTCTACGACGACGTCGTCGGCGCGATCACCGCGGCAGGCATGCGCCCCATGATCACCATCGACCACTGGGTCTACCCGGGCTGGGCGGTGGACCGCGGGGGTTGGAACAACCCGGGGATCATCGAGGACTGGCTGGCCAACGCACGCGCGGTCGTGGACCGCTACGCGCCGTACCAGCCGCTATGGGTCACGTTCAACGAGCCCGCCTTCTACCTGGTGAACGAACTGCGCAACGGCGGATTGCCGCCCGCGGCGGCGCCCGCGATGCAGGACCGGATCGCCAGGGCCCACGACGGCATCTACGACTACATCCACCGGGTTCAGCCGGGCGCCATGGTGACCAGCAATGTCGCCTACATCCCCGGCGGCGAGGACGTGGTGAACAAGCCGCTGATGGACAGGATCGCCGCGAAGCTCGACTACATCGGCATCGACTACTACTACGGCCTCTCCCCCGACAGCCTCACCGCTTCCGCTAGTTTCACCGAGTTGTGGAAGAACCCGCTGCAGCCGGAGGGGATCTACTACGCGCTGCAGCACTATGCGCGTCAGTTCCCCGGTAAGCCGCTCTACATCGTCGAGAACGGGATGCCCACCGAGAACGGCCTGCCACGCGCGGACGGATACGGCCGCGCCGACTCGCTGCGCGACACCGTCTACTGGCTCCAGCGCGCCAAGGCCGACGGCATGAACCTGATCGGCTACAACTACTGGAGTCTCACCGACAACTACGAGTGGGGTTCCTACACACCGCGTTTCGGTCTCTACACCGTCGATGTCCTGACCGATCCAACCCTGACGCGCAAGCCGACGGACGCGGTGGCCGCGTACACCGGCATCACCCGCAGTGGCGGCGTCGCGCCCGATTACCGGCCGACCCGTGCGCCGAAGGATTGCTCCCTTGTCGACGTGCCCGCCAGTTGCGCCGATCCGGTCACCGTGCCACGGTGACGCCGCTGGGTACACCATCGCGCGGAGGTGGACGATGACCGACGATCCCATCGAAGTGCTGCGGCGCTGGACCGATTCCGGCGGGATCTGGCGCGTCGCCGGACGTCGATCCGGTTCGGTCACCGTCGCCCTCTACCAGTGCACCGGTGGCGAGGAGGTCGACCGGCTGGTCTCTTCCGATCCCGAGCTGATCCGCTATCTCGGTGACCGAAGCAGCAGCGAGGACTGAAACGCTCAGCTCGCGACCGACCCGGCCGCACCCGCCCACAGCCGCTCCAGCACGCGCGCGACCGGTTCCACGGCGGTGACCAGGCCGACGCCCTCCCCCGCGTCGATGGGCGTGACGGCCGGGTCGGCGGCGGCGAGCGCCGCGGCGAGTGCGCGCTTGGCCGCCGCGTCCATGGCGAGTTCGTCTTCGCGTCCGGTCCACCGATCGGTGAATCCGGTGCGCAAGACTCGCGCGGGAAACCTTGTCGGCCAGGGCAATTCCATTCCCACGTCGTAGGCGCGGGTGAGCACCGTGTCGTCGCCGCGCGCGTCGATCATGGCGCGACGGGCCGCCTCCGGCAGCAGCGACTCCGAACACGCTGCCAGACAGGTGCCGAGCCAGGCGCCACCGGCTCCGGCTCGCAACACGGTGGCCAGGTCCCCCGGTGTGCCGATTCCGCCCGCCGCGAGTACGGGAACCGACGCCACCTCCAGCACCTCCTCCAGAAGCGGCAGCAGCGCGGAGTTCACGGCGCCGTGTCCGCCGCCCTCCACACCGCGGGCGACCAAGAGGCCGACACCGCCGTCTTGCGCACGCCGCGCATCCTGCTCGCTGTACACCTGGGTGGCCGGGACGATCCCCGCGTCCGCGACGCGTGCCGCCCAGTCCAGGTCTTCCCCGAAGCTCACCGAGATCAGTGCGGGACGGGCTGCGATCGCGACCTCCAGCAGACGCGGCTCCTTCGCGACCACCCAGTCGACCAGACCGATGCCGAAAGGGCCGTCGCTGCCGCGGACGTGCGGCAACTCCCGCTCCAGCGCCGCGACCGATCCGGCGCTGCCCATTCCGATCATGCCGAGTCCACCGGCGGCGGTCACCGCCGCGGCGAGCCGTCCGCCCGCCACACCCCCCATCGGCGCGTTGACCAGGGGCATGCGCGCACCCATCCGGTGCGCCCATGCGGTTGCTGCAGACTGTCGGCCGGGCGTCGTCACGCGTTCCATCGCAGCACATGCCGCCGCGACCGCTCACCGGCCCCCGGTCGGCCGGGAGCTCATCCGCGGTGACCGAGCAGGTCCAGCAGTCCGCCGAGCTGGAGTTCGAACAGCTCGTCGCGGTCGGCGAAGGTCTGGGCGCCGTACATGTCGAACACGTCCGCGCTCACCGCCCCGAACAGACCGACCCAGAACGTCACGCCGCGGACGATCAGCCAATCTGGTAGGTCGAGCCGGAACTCGTCCCGGATCAGCGCGAAGCTGCCCGCGAGCGGCGCGGATATCCGCGGCTGCTCGCCGGGTGCGGCGAGTCGGCCCGCGCGATGGGCGCGGGCGAACAGGGCGAGCAGCGCGGCGATCACCCTGGTGCCAGGAGCGATGGTCTCGGTGGCGGGCGCGTCGTAGCCGGGAACCGGTGTGCCGAACAGCAACCCGTAGCGGGCCGGCTCGGCCAGCGCCCAGCGCCGCACTGTGCGGCCGAGCACTCGTAGCCCCTCGATCGGATCGTCCCCGCTCTCGGCCAGCGCTTCGTCGACCGCGTCGCCGAGTGCGTTGTAGCCGTCCACGACGAGCAGGGTGAGCAGTTCGTCGCGACTGCGGACATACCGGTAGACGGCCGAGGAGACCACGCCGAGGTCACGTGCCACCGCGCGCAGCGACAGCGCGGCCGCACCCTCGGTCGCCAAGTGCTCGCGCCCGATCCGGACGATGTCGTTCATGGTCTGAGCCCTGGCGCGGGCGCGGGGTGTCGTCGGCATAGCAGAAACGATGCGCGTTTCAGAGAGCGTTGTCAACTATTGCGAGCATCGCTCTGGAATCGGGGCGGACAACTACTGGCAACGCCGAATACCGGAGCGATCCGCCGATTCCGGCCGACTTGCGAACCGTTACTTACCCGGGAGTAGTGTTAGCCGAGTCACTGGCGACACGATCGAGGAGTTCCACATGGACCAGCGGACGACGGATTTCGACGTGCTGATCGTCGGTTCGGGGTTCGGCGGCAGCGTCACCGCGCTTCGGCTGGTGGAGAAGGGGTACAAGGTCGGCGTACTGGAGGCGGGCAGACGCTTCGCCGACGACGAACTGCCCAAGACCAGCTGGGAGCTGAAGAAGTTCCTCTGGGCGCCCGCGCTCGGCTGCTACGGAATCCAGCGCATCCACCCGCTGCGCAACGTCCTCATCCTCGGCGGCGCCGGCGTCGGCGGCGGTTCGCTGAATTACGCGAACACCTTGTACGTGCCGCCGGAGCCGTTCTTCCGCGACCCGCAATGGCGTGACATCACCGACTGGCGCGACGAGCTCACCCCGTACTACGAGCAGGCGCAGCAAATGCTCGGCGTGGTGCGCAATCCGCACATGACGCCCGCCGACGAGGTCTTCAAGGCCGTCGCCGACGACATGGGCGTCGGTGACACCTTCGTGCAGACACCCGTCGGCGTGTTCTTCGGCGAACCGGGTAAGACCGTGCCGGACCCGTACTTCGGCGGCGTCGGCCCGGACCGCACCGGGTGCGTGGAATGCGGGGACTGCATGGTGGGCTGCAAGTACGGCGCGAAGAACACTCTCGTGAAGAACTACCTCTACCTGGCCGAGCAGGCCGGCGCCGAGGTCATCCCGATGACGACGGTCACCGAGCTGCGTCCGCACCCGGACGGCACCTGGGATGTGTCCACCGCGCGTACCGGCGCCTGGATTCGCAAGCAACCGCGCACGTTCACCGCCGCGCACGTCGTGCTCGCCGCGGGCACGCGCGGCACCCAGAAGCTGTTGTTCGCCATGCGGGACAAGGGCGTGCTGCCGGATCTGTCCGACCGGCTCGGCGTGCTCACACGCACCAACTCGGAGTCGATCGTCGGCGCCGCGACCAAGACGGTGCGCCCCGGCACCGACTTCACCAAGGGCGTCGCGATCACCTCGTCCATCCATCCCACCCCCGACACGCATATCGAGCCGGTCCGCTACGGCAAGGGCTCCAACTCCATGGGCCTGCTCCAGACGCTCATGGTGGACGGCGGCGGCCGGATCCCGCGCTGGCTGCGCTTCCTCGGCTTGGTGCTGCGCCACCCGATGAACCTGCTCAGCTTCCTGAGCACGAAGAACTGGAGCGAGCGGACCATCATCTCGCTGGTCATGCAGCACCTGGACAATTCGATCACCACCTACACCAAACGCGGACTGTTCGGCCGCAAGCTGACCAGCAAACAGGGCCACGGCGAACCCAATCCGACCTGGATCCCCGTGGGCAACGACGTCACCAGGCGGGTCGCGGAGAAGATCGGCGGCATCGCCGGCGGTAGCTGGGGCGAGATCTTCAACATCCCGCTGACCGCCCACTTCCTCGGCGGCGCGGTGATCGGGGCCGACGCCGAGCACGGCGTGATCGACGCCTACCACCGCGTGTACGGCTACCCCACGCTCAGCGTCGTCGACGGCGCGGCGGTCTCGGCGAACCTGGGCGTCAATCCCTCCTTGACGATCACCGCGCAGGCCGAGCGGGCGGCGGCGTACTGGCCGAACAAGGGCGAGGTGGACACCCGCCCGCCGGTGGGCACGGGATACCGGCGCATCGCTCCCATCGCACCGGTGCATCCGGCGGTGCCCGCGAGCTCACCCGCCGCGCTCGTGCTTCCGATCGTGGAGATCCGCGAGACGCCCGCCGCAGGATGATTCCGCCCGCCGGGTCCGGTCAGCCGCAATTCGACGGCGGCCGGGCCCGCCGCGGCGGCGAAAATCAGAACCGACCCCCACAGCAATCTCGACTCAACTAGCCTTTGTCTGGTCTTTTGTCGCTGCAACGGCCAGGAGGCGACCCGTGAGCACACTGCGGCGCGCGTTGCTCGGTCCCACGGCGATGGTGACGGCCGCCGTCCTCGCGCTGACCGGATGCGGCGGCGACCGAGCCGACACCACGCAAACGGGGGCACCGTCCCCTTCCGCGGCGCTGCCCAACCAGATCGCCGGGGTGCCGATACCGGACGGCCGGATCGATGATGCCGTGAACGAGCTGGACCGGCTCGCCGAAGACCTGTTCGCCTCCTCCGGCGTTCCCGGTATGGCGATCGCCGTGGTGCACGGCGGGAAGGTGGTGTACAGCAAGGGATTCGGGGTCCGCAATGTCGTGACCAAGGAGCGGGTCGACCCGGATACGGTTTTCCAACTGGCGTCGCTGTCGAAGCCGGTCGGGGCGACGGTGGTCGCCCGCCGGATCGCCGCCGGGGGCGTCGAATGGGACACTCCGGTCCACCGGCTGCTGCCGTCCTTCGCCTTGGCCGATCCCTACGTCACCGAGCACGTCACGATCGGCGACCTGTACGCGCACCGATCGGGTCTGCCCGATCATGCGGGCGACCTTCTGGAGGACCTCGGCTACGACCGCGACCAGATTCTGGACCGGCTGCGGCTGCTGCCATTGGGTCCCTTCCGGACTTCGTACGAATACACCAATTTCGGACTGACCGCTGCTGCCGTCGCCGTGGCCGCCGCCGCGGGCACCCAGTGGGAGACGTTGTCCCAGCAGACGATCTACGGCCCACTCGGCATGAAATCGACCAGTTCTCGCTACGCCGACTTCGCCTCCCGCGCGAACCGGGCCGAGGGGCACGTGCTGATCGACGGGAAATACGAGCCTGCGAACCCGCAGCGCCAACCGGACGCCCAATCCCCGGCGGGAGGGGTCAGCTCCTCGGTGTCCGACATGGCCGCATGGATGACGATGGTGCTGGCCGACGGTTCCGCAGGTGGCTCGGTCCTGGTGCCCCCGGAGGATCTCCTGCCCGCCATCTCCCCCCAAGCCGTGTCCGCGCCACCGAAAACGCCGGACGCGCGAGCCGGGTTCTACGGATTCGGTTTCAATGTGAGCGATTCCGCCTCCGGCCGCGTCGTGCTCGGTCACTCGGGGGCGTTCGGCCTCGGCGCGGCCACCGCGTTCACCCTGATCCCGTCCGCCGACGTCGGCATCGTCACGCTCACCAACGCGGCGCCGATCGGGGTGCCGGAGACACTGAACGCGGAGTTCGCCGATCTGGTCCAGTTCGGGAAGGTTCAGCAGGACTGGCGCGCTCTCTACCGCGAGGCGTTCCAGCCGCTGGGCGCACCGGCGGGGGCGCTGGCGGGCAAACAGCCGCCCGCCAAGCCCGCTCCCGCCCGGTCATCGGCGTCGTATGCGGGCACCTACGACAACGCCTACTACGGGCCCGCGACGATCAGCGCCACCGATCAATCGCTGACGCTCACCCTGGGTCCGAACAACATGACCTTCCCCTTGACGCACTGGGACGGCGACACTTTCGCCTTCACACCGCCCGGCGAGAACGCCAATCGCGGATCGCTCTCCCAGGCCACCTTCGACGGTGACCGGCTCACCCTCGAGTACTACGACACCGAACACCTCGGCGTGTTCACGCGACGCTGACCGTCGCGGCACGCCGACCGCGATCCGGGGCCGCCGAGCACGGCACCGCCGCCGATCGGGGATATCGCCCGTCCATTTCCCAGGGGTTTGCCGACCGCGGTTGCGGGAAGTCGCTGAATGCAGGAGAGGAGGCAGTGATGACCGAACCGAACGAGACATACGACCCGCCGCAGGACACCGGCGCGCCCGACTCGGTCGAAACCGATCCGGCGGCTCTCAACAGCGCCGAGGATCTGGACGAGGACCGGCTGCGTTCCGACCCGCTCGAGGCCGGAATGGACCCACCGGAGCACTGGAGCGGCGTCACGAAGTACGGCGTGACGCAGTGGGAGCAAGCTCATCCCCGATCGATCGGAGACCGGCTCGCCGAGGAAGAGCCCGACACCGATCCCGGTCGTGACCCGGAGCCGGAGGCCGCCGGAAGCGAGGACGACCGGCGGCTCCAGGACATCACCGACGAAAGCGAGCAAGTGCCCGCCGCACACCGCTACGAGGAGGAGATCGGCGTAGCGGCCGACATCGCGGGCGGCTCGGTGGGCGAGGACATCCGTCGCCCGGCGCCACCCGACTGACGGGCGCGGCCGATCGGTGGACGCTGCCGCGGCCCGGCCCGCCATCGGAGACGATCGCGCGATCGCTTCCGTGTGGCGGGCCGAGTCGCGTCCAGGTCCCCGGCTGCGGTTGTCACTCATCCGGAAGCCACACCAGGCAGAACGTGTGCCCCACCGGGTCGGCGTAAACGCGGAATGCTCCATCGGTTCGGCCCTGCACGAGAGTCGCGCCCAACGCGAGCGCCGCAGGCTCCGCTTGCTCGATGTCGTCCACCAGGACGTCGAAATGTACCTGCTGCGATCCCTCGGGATCGGGGAACCGCGGCGGCTGGTAGTCGGGCGCCGTTTGGAATGCGATGCGCCGGCCCGAAGTCTCTACGAGAACCACCCAATCGTCGTCATCGTCCTCGAGCAGGTCTCCGCCGAGCAGCTCTTGGTAGAACCTGGCGAGTTTGCGCGGTTCGGGACAATCCAGCACCACGCTGCGCAACTGCCCGACCCCGTTGTTCGATGCCATACTCCGACCTCCTGACCTATGCCATTCGTCGTTGCCTACCCGCGCCGCTCGGCGGCAAACGCCGCACGGCGCCCAGCGTCGCGCACGGATTCGGTGGAGACAGGCCGGAGCGAACGCAACGGCCCGCCCGGCGCATCGCGATACGCCGGACGGGCCGCTTCCCCGTTCGCCGTGCGACGCCGCCACGTCACACAGCCCGTTCATGGTAAGCGCCGATGCCCGGCATATCCGGCAGCCACGCCGGATCATCCGATGTCCGATCGCTGACGTCGCACCGGTCACCGTCCGTGCGCGAAGGTCATTCGCCGTGCGAGGCCCGCCACAGTGTGTGTTCACGGCTGATCGCTTCCTCGGCGTCGGATACCGCATCGGCCCAGTCGGCTTCGGTGTCGTGCTGTTCCAAGACTTCGGCCACGATGCTCAGTTCGTTCGAGGCGACGGCATAGGCGGCAGCGCCGGTGCTGTGCTGGCGAGCCGACGACCATGCGGCCAACCCCGCGACCGCGGACGCGAAAATGCCTGCCAGATCGAAGCTCACCGCGTTGAACGCCTTCACCAGCGCTCCGGCGACACCCGCTACCTCGAAAACCAGTGCCAGCGTGCCGAACAGCTGCGACCTGCGCTGATGGTATCCGGATTTGCTCGCGTACCACCGCTGTTGCTCCCGAATGCGGTCGTCCAGATAGACGCGTCGCCGTTCGTCGAACGGAGCGGAGCGCAGCTGCCGCATCCGAGCGGTGATGGCCGGGGCAGTGGTCGGCCGCAGCGCGAGCGCCGAGATGTCCTGACGCAGCAGCATGAGTCGCTCGATCAGCATCCGATCGGCGTCGGCGGCGGACAACGTGCCTGCGAACGGCGCGCCCTGCACCGCGTACTTCCAGGTCAAGGTTTTCACCGACTCGGCGAGCGCGCGACCTTCGTACCAGGACTTGCCCGGACGGCCGCGCAGGACGCCCACATCCACCGCGAGGATGCCCACGAAGGCCATCGCGGTGAGAATGGCCGCGATATCGGTCCGCGACGAGCCGACGCGGAAGGTGAATGCCGCACACGCCGCCGCCACCACAGCCAGCAAGAGCCGGGTTCCATAGGCGCGAAGAAAGAACTTCTGGCCGTACAGCGATGCGGTGTCCGCGGACTGGAACAGCCCCGGGTAGTCGTCAGCGTGCTGCACGGGACGCGGGACGCGTTCGAACCGACATGGCCGAAGTGTACCGGGTTCGGGGGTAGCACCGAATCTATTTGCACCGCACCCGAATCCGGTTGTGCCACGACGCGGTTTCCCGGGCCCGAACGCGGGCGTACAACTCGCCCCCATGCCGCTGACCATCGTCGACGAACCATCCCGCCCCCGCAGACGAATATCCACATCGGCGTGGCGCATTCGCCGCGTCGGTGATATCGCCGTGCCCATCAGCCGCTTTCACCGCCGAGCATCGGTATGGACCCGAACCGGTCGGGTCACACCCGTTCCACTTGCGCTGTGGCCCGGCGGCTCACGCCTACCCGAGGTGAACCGGCGCCGACTTGGGGAAGACGACCGGCAAGGCCATCAGCGCCCGGTGAAACGGTCCCGGTCGCCACTGCAGTTCGCTCTTCGGCTGGCCCAGTTGGATTTCCGGCAGGGCGTCGAACAGCTGATCGATGGCGTTCTGCACCGTCATGTAGGCGACGGATTTGGCCGGGCAGGCGTGCGGACCCGCACTCCACGCCAGATGGGACCGATTGCCGATACGGCTGCCACCGGGCTCGTCGGTACCGCGGATCTGGGGGTCGTTGTTGCACCCGGCGAGACTGATGACTACCGGCTGGTCGGCGGGCAGCCAGACACCGTCGACCATGATCGGCTGCCGCGGGTACGTCGTGCAGAAGTTCGCCATCGGCGGGTCGTTGAACAACACCTCGTCGAGCGCGTCGGTGGTGGACAGATTCCGTCCGAGGACGTCGCCGAAGCGGAACCGGTCGTCGGTGATCATCAGCAGGACCGCGTTCGTCAGCAGATTGCGCTGCGCCTCGAAACCGGCGCCGTAGAAGCTCATCAGCTGGGCGAAGATCTCGATATCGTCGAGTTCGGTGGAGTGGTGCGCCAGCCGTGAGGTGACGTCGTCGCCGGGCTGTTTGCGCTTGAGCCGGATCAGCTGCATCAGCGCGTCCTTGAGCATCTTCATGCCCTCGGGGCCCCGCACGGTGTCGAAGCGCGCGGCCATGCCGGTCGCCACCCGCTCCCCGATTTCGGCCGGGCAGCCGACCATCTGGTTGAGCACTTCCAGGACGAGCGGAAACGCGTACTGGGTGACCAGATCGGCGGATCCGGTCGCGCAGAAGGTGTTGATCAGCGGAACGGCGATCTGCTCCACCGTGGCGGGCACGTCGAACAGATCGATCCCGTCGATGGCGTCGACGGAAGCATGCCGGTAGCGATCATGGGCCAGTCCGGTGTTGTAGCGGGCGGCCGGATACCACTCCATCATCGGCCGCACGGGCGAGTCCTCGGGAATGGTCTTCTGCCAGGTGCGCGGATCAGCTGGGAAATGGTCGGGATCGCTGAGGATCCGCACCGCGGTCTGATAGCCGATCACCAGCGTGGCGGGCACGCCGGGCGCCAGTTCGATCGGAACCAGCGTGCCGTGTTCGCGGCGCATCTCGCGATACGCGCGGTGCGGGTCGGCGACGAACTCCTTCGTATACATCGGGACACGTGGGGCGTCCGCTTCCGTCACGGGGCCGTGCTGGACGGGGCACGCTCCGGCTCCAGTGGTGTGCGGCGCGGCCATCGGGGACTGTGGTGTGGTCAAGAACGTGACTCCAGGTTATGGAACAGCAATTCGACGAACGTGATCTGTGAGCGGGTACACGTGCCTTCCAAGACCTGTTGTCCAGAGCTCGGCGACCCGCTTACGCTAGCAACATAGCAACGCTCCGATCCCGCCGCTGACGTAGGCGGCGCCGATGGGCGCGAGAACCACATTCGGACAAGGCAATTCACCGGCCATCAGCCCGCAAGCACACCGTACGCGCTGGTCGGCAGCGCACGATCCGGTGCTCGCGCATCGGCGCCGGATCGTGCTGCGCGCGTGCGGACCGCTGGCGCCGCCCCACCATCACGCTCCGTCGGCTATCGCCCGGCAGATCACTGTCCGGGTTCCGCGCCGCCGGTCAGCGCGACCGTGGTGGCTACCGCCTGCCGAGCGGCGTCGACGGTGCATCGGCCGAGTCCGCAGGCGGTGGCGACACCGTAAGCCGAGCGCCCGGCGGCTTGTTCGAAGAGAGCGAGCGCACGAGCGCTGTCCTCGCCGGAGTCCGGAGAGACGACACCGGCGATCACTTTCCACTCGGGATCGAGCTTGCGCAACGGCGCGTAGAACCGCGGCTCCAGCGGCGCGGGCTCGGCGCCGTAGGCGCATGGGATATGCACCGGGGGTAACGGTGTGCCCTGTCGGCGCAGTAGCCGTGCGGTGCGGCCGAGCAGCTTGACCGCCGGAGCGAGAGTGCGCGGGGTGAGCAGGCTCTTGTGCTGATAGTCGCCGTAGCACAGGTGCACGATCGCTTCCGCGCCGATCTCGTGCATCCGCCCGAGGAAACCGGCGAGCTGCCGTGCGATCAACGGCGCGAGCGCCCACTGCGAACGCAGTTGCTCGGCCTTGACCATGCTCAGCAGCGCGATCGGCGACTCCACCTGCCAGACGACACGGTCGCCGTGCCGTTCGACGACCTCGGTCATCTCCCCCACCACCGCTTCGGTGAACACGGGAAGCTGCCGAAGCGCGCCGACCACGAGCCCGGAGCGCCGGACGGCAGGCCAGACGGGGAGCCCACCGGAGACCGCGGCGCCCGCGAAGACGAACATCGCCAGATCCAGCGGACTGGGCTGGCTGATCTGCACTTTCGTTCCGGCGAGCGCCGGCCGGTCGGCGCGCAGCGACTCGAACGTCTCCACGACCCGGCCGATCCGCTCGACCCGGTCCATCGACACATGCCGCGGCTCCAGTGTGCAACCGGATCTCAGCCCGTAGCTGGGGAAATCACCGTAGTCGGCGTAGTCGCCGGGGCGGACGATCTCGAAGACGTCGGCGTGCTGTTTGCGCGTACGCAGATAGTCGAGAATCCAGTCCGGATCGAGATCGCAGGGCACGGCGGTCACCGGCCGCCCCTCGCTGTGGTCGGCAAACCATTGCATGACGGCACGATCACCCGTCATCAGCTCGGCAGGCAGGCTGCCGACATAATGCGCGTATCTGGTCATCTGTGGCTCTTCTGTTGTCTGGACGCGCGATCCGCGACCCAGGATCTTCCCGTTACGCCGATCGGTAGCTGTGCAAGCGTACCTGGACGCGCTCCGATCCCGCATCTCCTGATGTTCTCACGCTATCGACGCGCGGAGGGGCGTTTCCGGATGCATTCCGCCGTCGTGGTGGGCCATCCAGGTATTCGCGCCTTCGATCTACCTCGGTATCAAATCCTCTGTGAGCCAAGGCAATAGATCGACGATGCGTCCGGGGGCGGGTCTGCTGCCGAAGTCGCGGCCGATGAGCACCACCGTCACGAGATTCCCCGCATCAGCGCACGTTCTGGCGACACAGGATGCTTGCCGGCAGTTCCCCGCGGCCGGTGACCCGGCGCGACCCCGGAGTCGTGGACACCCCGCACACGGCACACCCCCGTTCCGGGTGCGTGCGGCGGGACATTCCCAAATTTCGCCACAGGCAGGCGGTTTCGCGGTCTACTATCGGTGTGGTCCGAACCGGTCTGTCGGATCGGACGATCTCACGGCGCCTGATTCGCAACGGCGCCGCATCGTGTCACCGCTTTGCCGTGCATCACTGATCAGATCCGAACAGTCGCAGACTCTCGACGGCGTGATCGTCGATCGTCTCGGTATCCATCTCGGGGGTGAGGGCCACGCATGATCATCGAAATGCCTGTCCGCAGCGGTTCCGGCGCGCCGGATAGCCGAAAGCTGCCGAACGTCTCGCGGGATCTGGTCACGCCCGGTCGGCACTGACAGCTACCCAGCTCCAAGACGCTCCCGCAACCACGCCGTCGCGCCATCGCCGCGGCCGCGCGCTTCGGAGTGCGCGGAAATCGCGCACCACTCCAGTGCGACCGGCCCTGCGACGCCACGGTCGCGAGAACCACTCAGACAGAACGGAGTCCCGCATGGCCTTCGAGTTTCTGGTGCCTGCTCTCACCGCGCTCGTCGCGGTGGTCGTCTTCGTCGCCGGTGATCGCCTACATCCGAAGGCATGGCGGCACACCGACGACGACACCGTCGGCGCGCTGGTGCTCAACTTGATCAACACGATCTTCATGGCGGTGGTGGCATTCATCGTGGTCATCGCCTGGCAGCAGTACGACAACGCGCGCAATCACACCATCGCGGAAGCCAAGGCGCTCATCGATACCTATTGGGCCGCGCACGGGATGCCCGAACCCGACCACGCCCGCGTCCAAGGTCTGGTGCACGACTACACCCAGCAGGTTCTCACCGACGAATGGACCGTCATGGCCGACGACGGTTGTCTCAGTCAATCCACCCAGGACACCCTCGACACCCTCCGCGACGCGGTGGCCGCGGTGAATCCGGTCGATCCCGAGGTCGACGCCCTCCGGACCAGTGCGCTGACCAGCCTGGACGCGGTGGCGCAGGCACGCGCCGATCGCGCGCTCGACGCGGGCTACCGGGTACCCGCCTTCCTCTACCTGGCCATGTGGATCTGCACGGTGCTGCTGCTGTTCAGCGTGGTCCTCTCCGGCGTCCAGGTCACCAAGCGCACCGTCGTGACCACCGCGCTGCTCGGCGCCATCGTCGGCGTGGTGATCCGGGCGATCTACAACCTCGACGAGCCGTTCTCCGGCGGGAACGTGGTCCCGAAGGAGGCTTTCGAACTCGCGCTGTCGCGGTACCAGCACACGACATGAACTTCCGGCCGGTTTCGACTATGACTAGGCGACTGCACATGCGACCCAACCGAGACGCATCTCGAACACCCGGATTGGCAAAGGGGTTGGCCACTGCGATGTTGCCCCTGACCGTGGCGGCATTCGTGGCTCACCCGTCGGAAGCATCCGCCCAGGCGCCGCCGTGGCCGCCCTTCGGTGACCTCGCCACCGGGAGTTCGGGCACTGCTACCGGTTTCGACCCGGTGGGCGCCTTCCCGGGTGGTGGTTCGAGCGGCGGCCCCGCCGTGTCGTCCGGCAGCGCCGCCGAGGGCGATACTTCGGGCGGGTCCCTGAGCCTCGGTCCGATCAGGCTGCCCTCCGGCAGCGCCGGTCTCACGCCGAGCGGCAGCGGCGGTGCAAGCGGTCCTCTCGCCACCGGAGATGCGGAATCCGGCGTCACCCACCCGGTGGACACGACGCCACGCCCGGACGTCACGGCGGAGCATCCAACCGCGGCGCCGGGAGTCGACGCGGGCAGCGCCCAGCTGGCATGTACCGGCAGCGCCGTGACGGGAAGCGCGTTGCTGCTGCTCGGACTGGTGACCGGCAGCGGCTTCGGCTCGCTGGTGCCGGGTCTGATCGGCCCGGGGTCCAGCGGATCCGGTCTGGGCAGCGCGGCCGTCGGCAGCGCCGCTACCGGCAGCGCGGTGCTGACCTGCCTGCTGCTGCTTCCCACGACCCCGCCCGAGCCCATGAGCCCGCTGCAACTCGGCCCGCCCGCCCCCGTTCTCCCCATCGTCCCGGCACCTGCCGCCGTCCCCGTACCGGTCCTGCCGCGGGCCGACCGCCCCCTCCCCGAGTCGCCCCCTCGGCCGCAGAACCGGCAACGGGGAAGGGACATACAAGCCGTCGAACCGGCCCACGACCCGGACGCCTGGAGTCTCATGAAGCTGATGACGGTATTGGTGGTCACCGTCATCACCGTGGTCGGGATCCGTCTGTCGCCCGGCTCCAAGCGACCACGCTAGATCTCGATCGACGCCGGTCGGCTCGATCGACCGGGCAGCCTACGTGGTGCTGTCGGGCTTCCTGACCAGCAGCGGGAGGTCCTGAGACGAAAAGGGCGGTGCGGATGCGGCTTACGCCGACACCCGCACCACCGCTGCCTTCGGAGCCCCGATGGGCACTACCTCAGCGCGGCGCCATCCGGATGGCGCCGTCCAGGCGGATGGTCTCGCCGTTGAGCATCGGGTTCTCCACGATGTGGCGCGCGAGCGCGGCGTACTCGGCGGGATCGCCCAGGCGCGACGGGTGCGGCACCTGCGCGCCCAGGGAGGCGATGGCCTCATCCGGCAGCGTGGCGAACAGCGGCGTGTGGAACAGTCCCGGCGCGATGGTCACGACCCGGATCTTGATCGCCGCGAGGTCGCGCGCCACCGGCAGGGTCAGGCCGACGATTCCGCCCTTGGACGCCGAGTACGCGGCTTGTCCGATCTGGCCGTCGAAGGCCGCCACCGACGCGGTGTTGATGATGACACCACGCTCCTCGCCCACCGGATCGGTCTTCGCGATCCGCTCGGCGGCCAGCCGGATCACGTTGAAGGTGCCGATCAGGTTGACGTTCACGACCTTGGTGAAGTCCGCCAGCGGGAACGCCCCGTTCTTGCCGACGGTCTTGATCGCGTTGCCGATACCCGCGCAGTTCACCGCGATCCGCAGGTCGCCCAGCTCCTGCGCGGCGTCGAGCGCCGCCGTGACCTGCTCCTCGTTCGTGACGTCCGCCGCGGCGAAGACCACGCCGTCGCCGAGTTCTTTGGCCACGGCCTCGCCGGAGGACGACGGCAGGTCGATGATCACGACCTTCGCTCCCTTGCCGTGCAGTTCCCGCACGGTCGCCAAGCCGAGTCCCGACGCACCACCGGTCACCGCAGCGACCGCGTTGCTGATCTCCATCCCACTCCTCTTCTCCGGGTTGTCCAACGACGACGCGAAACGCCGGCCGATCGGTCCGCGCCGCCACCCCGGTGCGGGGCGCCAGGTGCCGTGACCGATCGGGACACGGCGACAGGCTAACCGCCCAGGGAGCATTAAGTAAACAGTCATTCTCGTTCGATTCGATCCGAGGGTGCGACGATGTCCCGCGAACCCCCTGCAAGAGCGCACATGTCGGCGTGATGGCACAGTGTTCGTTATGGCCGATATTCGCCTGGACGTCTCCGACGCCATCGCCACCGTCACCCTCGACCGCCCGCGGCAGCTCAACGCGTTCACCACCGCGATGGGCGCAGAGCTGATCGAAGCCTTCGACACCTGCGACCGCGACGATTCCATCCGCGCGGTGATCATCACGGGCGCTGGTCGCGCCTTCTGCGCCGGCGCGGACCTGTCGGCGGGGGCGGAGACCTTCGCCGCGGGCGACAACGACGCCGCGGAGTCCTTCCGCGACAGCGGCGGCGAGCTGGTCCTGCGCATGTACGAATCCCGCAAGCCCATCATCGCCGCCGTCAACGGCCCCGCCGTCGGCGTCGGCATCACCATGACGCTCGCGGCGGACTTCCGCATCGCCGTCGACAACGCCCGTATCGGGTTCGTCTTCAATCGGCGCGGCATCGTGCCCGAGTCCTGTTCCAGTTGGTTCCTGCCCCGCTTGGTGCCGATGCAGACCGCACTGGATTGGGTGTACTCGGGCCGACTCGTCGAGGCGGCCGAAGCGCTCGAGGCGGGACTGTTCTCCGCGCTGTATCCGGCGGACACCCTGCTCGACGAGGCGCATGCGCTCGCGCGCCGCGTCACCGAGCATTCCGCGCCGGTCTCGGTGGCCCTGTCCCGGCAGATGCTGTGGCGCAACTTGGGAGCCGATCATCCGATGATCGCGCACCGCATCGAATCCCGCGGCATCTACCACCGGGGCGCGAGCGCCGATGCCAGGGAAGGGGTCACCGCCTTCCTGGAGAAGCGGCCCGCGCGCTTCCCCGACAGCGTCGACCGCGACCTCCCGGACATCTTCGGCGACGATCTCGCGGTGCCGCCGTTCCGGCCGTGAATTCTCGGCGAGACAGTAGATTCGGCGGACGAGGGGCCGTTCAATACCGGTGGTCGACCCACGCCACGACACGCAGGGGGAACGACCCCATCCCGTGCACCGGTGCAGGTAGCGCGACCAGCCTGGCGCCTGTGCCGGGAAGCGCGTCCAGGTTGGTCATCTGCTCGATGATCGGGATTCCCGCTCCCAGCAGCGTGTGATGGCACGGACGCGTCGGCAACGACGTGTCGTCGACGTCGAGCGAGTCGATTCCCACCAGCGCGACGTTGGCGGCGACCAGCGCCTCGGCGACCTCACCGACCAGGAACGGATGTGCGGGGTCCCGGTACGCGGCCGAACCCCACCTGGCCGACCACCCGGTGTGCACCAGCACCGCCTTGCCCCACAGCAGCGCCGGATCGCCGAGCACGTCCGGACCCACCGCGCGCAGTCCCGACGCGCGGATCACCACGATCGGCACATCGAGCAACCGTTCCAACGGCAGCTCGGCGATGTCCGCGCCCTCCGCGTGGAAAAGGCGAGGCGCGTCGATGTAGGTCCCGGTGTGGCCGACCATGTCCACCCGTGCGATGTCGAATGTCATGTCGATCAGCGGTGATCTGTCCGGCGCCACTTCGGTGGTGATGCGCGGGGCAGGCTGGCCCGGATAGGTGAGCATGCCGTCCGAGACCGGATGCGACAACTCCACGATCGCTCGGCTCATACCCCGGACGCTACCGGCCGATCCCGTGCTCGTATACGGAGTCGCCGCGTGCTCGCACCCCGGCAGAACCACGAGCCGCAGGCTCGAATCGGCCCGTGCGCTTCGCCGCGCGGAAGCGCAGAATGGATACCGGAAGGTCGTCATGCGAGCGTTACAGGGCCTGCTCGGCGTCGTGCTGGGGATCCTCACCGCCGTGCTCGGCACGGTACTGGGGCTGGTGGCGGCCGTGCTGTGGCTCGTCGGCGCGGTGCTGTGCGTGACGGTCGTTCTCCTTCCCCTCGGCCTCCCGGTCGTGAAACTCGCCCGCCGCCTGCTCACCCTCTCCCGGCGGCTCATGCGTCTGCCCTGATCGGGCGTCGCCGCGCGCCGGCGGGTATGGCCGAACCGCGGGCGACGGTCGCCGCGTCACGCACGAGGCCGACGACCTCCAACCGTCCGGCTCCAGCGGAAACCCGACTCGCCTCCGGCAGCACGGAACGGATGTGCTCGAGTCCAGACCGGATAGCCTTCGATCGTTTTCGTGAATCTCAACCCATCCGATCCGCCGAATTGATAGCCTTATCGCGGTTGAACTATCAACGGCTCAGCACTCCGCGCACGGAGCGATAGACGACCTCTCTTCGGGCGACGGGTTGGATTGTTGCGCGAGGAGTGGGACGTGTCCGAGCATGCGGCGTCCGCCGAGTGGCCCTCCGGCGGGGAACAGGGCGCGGTTCCGCTCGCGGTCGCGCTGGCGAGCCGGACCGCTTCGAGCGCAAGGACTTTCGGTCGCACGGTGCGACTCGGCGCACGCTCCACCGCCATGCTCGCCATCGATCTGGTGCTGCGCCGGTTCCCGGTGCGGGAGGCGCTGGTGCAGGCGTGGTTCTTCGCCTCGGTGTCCCTGCTGCCCGCGATACTGATCTCGCTGCCGATGGGCGTGGTGATCGCCGTCCAGGTCGGCAGCATCACCGAGAACGTCGGCGCCGGTTCGATGGCGGGCGCGGTCGGCGGCATGGGCGTGATGCAGCAGATCGCGCCGATGGCGGCGGCCCTGCTCGTCGGCGGCGCGGGCGCGTCGGCGATCGCCTCCGATCTGGGAGCGCGCACGATCCGCGAAGAGATCGATGCGCTGCGCACCATGGGCATCGACCCGCACCGCAGGCTCGTCGCGCCCCGTCTGCTGGCGATGACCGTGGTGGCGCCGATGCTGGCGGTGCTGGTCATCCTGATGAGCATCCTGGCCAGTTTTCTCGTCGCCTCGGTCGGCCAAGGCGTCGCGCCGGGTTCGTACTGGCTGTCGTTCGGCAGCTTCGCCACCGTCACCGATCTGGTGATCTGCATCGGCAAAGCAGCGGTTTTCGGCTATCTGGTCGCGGTGATCGCCTGCCAGCGCGGGCTGGAGGCGCGGGGCGGGCCGAAAGGCGTGGCCGATTGCGTCAACGCTGCGGTCGTGCTCGGACTGCTGGCCTGCTTGATCGTCAATCTCGTCATCACCCAGGTGGTGCTGTTGTTCGTGCCGTTGGGATTCCTGTGATGGCCCTGCGAAGCGGGCCGCGAACCGCGCGGCCGTCGGAGTACCGGCCCCGTGGCCTGCGCTGGACACGACACCTGACTCGGTTGTGGGAGCCGCTGGAGGAGTTGGGGTTTCAGCTGCGCTTCGCGACCGCGGCGTGTCTTGGCGCCGGTTACGCGCTACGCCGCTACCGCAAGCAGGTGGTCGCGGTCTTCACCGACCTGGCCTGGGGCGGAGGACGATCGGTCATCGTCGGCGGCGGGGTGGTGCCCGTGCTGGTCATCATGGGCGTGGTGGCCGGGGCGATGATCGGCATCGTCGGCTTCACCGCGCTGGACATGCTGGGTATGGGCCCGTTGGCGGGCGCGATGTCGGCGCTGGCGAACCCGAGGGAACTGGCCCCGCTCATCGCCGCCGTCGGCTTCGCCGCGCAGGCGGGATGCCGGATGACCGCCGAGATCGGCGCCATGCGGATCTCCGAGGAGATCGATGCGCTCGAAGCGCAGGCGATCGACCCCATCCCGTACGTGGTGTCCACGCGGTTGGTCGCCGCTGTGATCACCGTGATACCCACCTATCTGATCGCGCTCGCGCTCGGATTCCTGACGACCCGGCTCACCGTGACCGCGGTGCACGGCCAGGCGTCGGGCGCCTTCGCGCACTACTTCCACATGTTCGTCGCGCCCACCGACTTGGTCTACTCGCTGATCAAAGTGGTGGTCTTCGTGCTCGTGATCACCGGCGTGCACGCCTACCAGGGCTTCTACGCCACCGGCGGCCCCGAAGGGGTTGGCATCGCCTCGGGCCGGGCGATCCGGGCGAGCCTGGTGCTCATCGCATCGACCGACATGGTGCTGACGATCGCCATGTGGGGCTTCGACACCGACATCAGTTTCGCGGGGTGAGCAAGTCATGAGTCGTGCGGCGCAGTTCTCGGTTCGCGGTCCCGGCCCCGCCGGTCTGCGCTTGCGCGGGCTGGCGCTGCTCGCGGCACTGGCCGTGCTGGCCGTGGCCGTCTGGCGCACCTCCGAGCCCGCCCGTGCGGACCTGGCCGGTTTCGACCTCGTGATGACCGGCATCGGCGACGGCGTCGGCACGCACACGCCGGTCCGGCTGCGCGGCATGACGATCGGCTCGGTCGAGGCGATCGAGCCGATCGGCCCCGACCGGCAGCGGGTGCGAGTCGGCGTCGAAGCGCCGCGGCTGACCGAGCTGTCGACGACCATGCACACCCGTTTCGTCTCCGCCAACGTCTTCGGATCGACCGCGCTGGAACTGGTCCCGATGCCGGGCGGCGACCCGATCGCCGCGGGCGCGACGCTCGATATCGGCGATCGAGTCGACAACTTCACCGTGACACGGATCCTGCGCGACTCCGGCCGCGCCGTGGCCGACGTGCTGACCTCCCGCATGACGACGTCGCTGGAGAACGCGGCGAGCCTGACCGATGCGGTGGCTCCGATGCTCACCTCGGCCCTGCTGCTCGCGCGCACCTGGCAGCGCGCCCGGCCCGGCCCGCTCGCCGACCTGCTGCGCGAGTCGGCGGATGTCGCCGAAGGCGTCGGTGCGTTCACCCCGTCGGCGCTGAGCATCCTCACGGCCCTGGCGTCGGTCACCGAACTCGACGACGACCTGCGCACCCGCCAGGCCTCCGACACCATCTCCGAGGTCTCCAACCTCGTGTTCGCCTTCGCCGGACAACTGGTCGGCGCGCTCGGCCCCACCTCGCAGGCGGTGGACATGCTGCTGGACCTGGTGATCCCGCTCGATCGGGCGATGCGGGGAGTCACGCCGCGACAGCTGCACGATCTGGCCGCCGGCATCGACGGGGCGCTGCACCGCCGCGACGACCGGGTGGTGCTCGACGTCGAGGTGCTGATCGCGGCGGTGCCGGCGTTCCGCTTCCCGGTCCAGGCCACGGGCGGTGCGCCGCGATGAGGACACCACGAGCCGCCGCCGTGCGCCTGCTGCTGTTGCTGCTGGTCGTGATCGCCGTGGTCACCGTGGTCGTGCAGGCGATCCACCGGCCGGTCGGCGGCGAGACGACCGAGTACCACGCGGAATTCGGCGACGTCTTCGGACTGCAGCAGAACGCGGACGTGCGGCTGCGCGGCGTTCAGGTCGGCAAGGTGACCGGCATCTCGCTGACCGCCGATCATCGCGCCACCGTCCGCTTCACCCTGCTGTCGCGGTATCGGCTGCGCAGCACCGACCGTATCGCCGTCCGCTTCCAGAATCTCACCGGTCAGCGGTATCTGGCGGTCACCGCCGAGGGGCGAGGAGCGTTCCTCGACCCGGCCCAACCGGTGGTCGACACGGTCGACTCGTTCGACATCACCACCGTGTTCAACGGATTGCGCCCGCTGCTGCGTGAGGCCGATCCCCAGGTGTACAACAGGTTCGCCGCCCACCTCGTCGCGATGGTCGAGGGCAGCGACGGCGACATGGCTCCGCTGCTGCGCGATCTCGCCACGCTGACCGCCTACGCCGAGGACCGCACCACCGTCATCGCGACCATCGTCGCGAATCTCGACGCGCTGTCGCAGCGGCTGCGCGGACGCTCGGCCAATCTGGAGAACATCCTGCGCGTCTTCCACTCCATCTTCATGCCGGTCGCCAGCCGGATGGAGGAATTCCTGAGCCTGATGGACAAGGGTTCGGTCGAGATGACCGAGATCGTCCGCACCGCCGAGGCACTCGCGCGGCTGCTGCTCGGCGCCCGTGACAGCTCCGACGCGCTCACCGAACGCATCCACCAGGCCATCCCCGACACCACCGCCGCCGTGCGCGCGCTGTCGGCCCTGCCCGGCCTGCTGGAAGCGCTCAACGCGCTGATCCCCCGCTCCGAGCCCTCCCGGCACTGTTCGAACGGCACGGTCGCACTGCCGATCACGGCGGCCGTGCTGCTCCACGGCCGCCCCTTGACCGTTTGCGAAGGGAGTCGGTGATGCGATTGGTCCCGGCGCGTCCCGTCGTCTCGCTCGGGCCGGAAACCCCTTCTCCCCGAACGCAATTGACGTGGGCGCTGATCAGCGTCATCGCTGTCACACTGGCTTTCACGACGGTGGGCGTGCTGTATCTCCGCCCGCCGGACTCTGTGACCTATCGGCTGCACTTGCCGGAAACGGGTGGACTGACCACCGGCGACAGCGTACGGATCGCCGGCGTGAAGGTGGGCCGGGTGCTGTCGATCCGACTGGGCGAGGATCACGTCGAGGTCGAATTCATCGTGCGATCCGAACAACGTCTCGGTGACCGCACCGCCGTGGACGTGCGGATGCTCACCCCGGTGGGCGGGCTGTACCTGGCGCTGCTGCCAGCGGGCGCGCAGCCGTTGCGCGCGCCCATTCCGATGGAGCGCGCGCACCTGCCGTTCCTGGTGAACGAGCTGATGCCGGAAACCGTCAGGGTGACCGACCAGATCGACACCGAGTCGCTACGCAAGACGCTCGACGCCGCGGCGCACGCGCTCACCGACGCCCCCGGCGCGGTTCGCCAGGCGGTGTCCTCGCTCGGTGCGGTGGTCGGCGCGCTGGCCGAGCAGAAGGATCAGGTCCGAGGGCTGCTGGCCCTGTCCAACGAATACCTGGCGACCGCGCGGGACAACGAGATGCTGGCCACCGAGGTGATCCGCGCCTACGCCGTGCTCGGACCGCAGATCGTGGCGGCGCGATCCAAGGTCGAGATCTTCGCCGACAAAGTGACCGCCGTGGTCGGGCTGCTGTTCGACTTCCTCGCCGGTCCCTACGCCGAGAAGCTGGAACCGCTGTTCTTCCCACTGGAGCAGAGCCGCGATCTGAGCCGCGAGCTGCTGAGTTCGACGGACGCCGTCATCGCCGCGATGACCCACACCATGGAAGAACTCGCCGGACTGGCCGGACCGGAGGGTCGAGCGCTCATCGATCAGAGCGGCCTCACCGTGCGCCGCCCCGACGTCTGTCTTCCGGTCCCGGGAGCGGGGTGCTGATCATGTGGCCGATGCAGAGCGGACGACGCCGGGCGCCTGCGATCCTGATCGCGACCGCGGTGGCGGTGACCGCGGTGGCCGGCGCGGCGATCCACGACGCCGAGCGCCACACCCGTGCGGTGTGCGCCTTGTTCGACGACACCTTCGGGCTCTATCCGGACGCGCCCGTGACGATCCGCGGTGTCGCGGTCGGGAAGGTGCGAGCGCTCGTGCCCGACCACCGACACGTCCGGGTGGAGATGACCATCGGCGAGCGCCCGCTCTCGGCTCGTATGCGGGCCGTGGTGATGAATTCCTCGATACTCACCGACCGTCGCGTAGAACTGGTGGACACGCCGGTGCGGGATGGACCGGCGCTGCCCGCGGATCACTGCGTCGCGCCCGACCACACGGCCACGCCGGTGAGCGTCTCCGACGCGCTCGGCTCCTTCACCGGACTCCTCGACGATCTGACCCGTCCCGGACCGGACGGCGCGACGCCGTTGCGGGCCCTGCTCGACGGTACGGACCGCGAACTGCGCGGACTCGGCCCCGCCGTCGACCAGCAGCTGCGGCAGCTGTCCGACCTGCTCGCCGCGCCGGACGCGTTCCTGGCCCAGCTCGGCGAACTACTGGACAACTCCGCCGAGCTGAGCCGGTTCGTCGCCGCGGAATGGAGCGACATCAAGACCTCGCTGATCACCTTCGGGCCGGGGCTGGAACTGCTCGAACGCACGCTGGTGATCGTCAAGATCCTGGTCGGCAAGCTCGCGGCGGCGATCGGCCCGCTCGACCGGCTGTTCAACCACCACTTCCCCTACCTGATGGAGATCCTCGAATCCTCGGTGCCGATAGTGACGCTCGCGCGCACCAGAGCCGAGGAATCCCGTGATCTGCTCGCGGCCATACCGGGGGTCATGACGATGTTGCGCAGCATGATCGAAGACGGGTCCGGCCTCAGCTTCGACTATCGTCCGCCCGCCGTCGTTCTCGGCGCGGCCGATGCGACGGCGCTGTGCGCATCGGTGCCGGATCCGCCTACCTGTCAGGCGCTTTCGGCGCACGTGGCCCAGCTGCCGTTGCCACTGGCCGTTCTCGCGACCGTCGGAGGCGCACGATGAACGGATGGCGACGGCCGAGTGGTCCGCGGCTGCTGCTCGCGGGCATCGTCACCCTGCTGCTCACCGCCTGCGGCTGCGGTTTCGACCCCAGTGACCATGCCCTGCCCGGCACCGGCGTCGACGGACCCGCCTATGGCCTCGCGGTCGAGTTCGAGTCCGTGCTGAGCCTGCCCGCGGGCGCCCGGGTCAGCAGCGACGGCGCCGACGTGGGCCGGCTGCGGTCGATCGATCTCCTCCCGCACGCCGCGGTCGCGCACATCGACGTGCGTTCGGACGTGCGCCTGCCCGTGGGAACGCGCGCCGAACTGCGGCAGAACACCGTCCTCGGCGACATCTACCTCGCACTGCTGCCGCCGCCCGGCGACGCGGTCGCACTGCTGCGCGACGGGGACACCATTCCGTTGCGCGACACCGACACCGGCCCGCAGATCGAGCAGATACTCGAGCGGATGGCGGCGTTCGTCAACGGCGGCAGCGCCGCCAGGATGCAGGACGCCGTCGAACAACTCGACCGCGTCCTCCCCGCTGATCCGGCCGAGACCAGTGGACTGGCGGGCCGCGTAGCCACCGACCTCGGCGCCGCGGCCGACGGTGTCGGCGACATCGACCGGATCGTCGCCGCCACCGATCAATTGGCGCGGCGGCTGCACCAGATGCGCGAGGAGGTCGGATTCCTCTTCTCGGAAACGGCTGCGCGGCGGCTCGGCCGTGTCCCCGAATTCATGACCGCGGTGCTCAACGTCGTGATCGACGTCAACACGCTCACCACCGGGCTGGACTGGCTCATTCCCCGGCTGCCCCACCTCAACGACGCGCTGGAGCGAACGGCCGTGCTGTTGCGGGACCCGTCGCCCGATGCCGCCGTCTGGACCGGCAACGGCGCGCTGCTCGCGGAGTTGCTGTCCGGCAAAGTGGTTCCGTTCCTGGGCAATCCGGCGCTGGAACTGCGGCGGGTCGGACTCGCGGGCAGTCCAGACCGCGATGTGGACGCGCTGATCCTGCTCCGGCTGATCGGAGTCCTGCCATGACCAGGATTCCCGCCTGGCTGTCCGGCGTGGCGCTCGCGGTGGTCACCGCGCTCGGCAGTGGCTACCTGGTGCTCGGTGTCCTCGACCTGGAACCGATGGCCGCGCGCGACCATGTCACGGTCCGGATGGACCACGCCGCCGGCCTGCGCCCCGGCTCGGCCGTCGTCTACCGCGGCGTGGACATCGGCACCGTCGACGAGGTGCGCAGCGTGCCAGGAGGTGTCCGGCTGCGGCTGTCCTACGACCGTGCCCGCCCGATCCCGGTGAACAGCGTGATGAAGATCGAGAACCTCTCCGCGCTGGGCGAACCGGTCTTCGCCTTCCTACCGGGCGAGCCCGGCCGCGCCGGCTACCTGCGCGACGGCGACGAACTCGCCGGCTCGGTCGACACGCCCGCCACCGTGCCGGAACTGCTGGCGGCTTCGGCGCGGCTGCTCGACCAGGCCGACGCGGCCGCGATCAGCCGGTTGGTGGACACGTTCGCCGCGGCGGTCGAGCACGCCCCGCAGGTGGCTCCGGCGATCGAGCGGGCCGCCGGACTGCTCGCGGTCACGCTCGCTCGGCACGAGCCGTCCCTGGAAACGGTGTTGCGCAATCTGCTGCGGCTCATGCCCGACGCCGACTGGGTGCGGCCCGCGCTGACCGCGGCGCCGCCGCAACTCGACCGGTTCGGCGCGACGCTCGGCGTGTCCTACCAGTACCTGTTCGAGGGATCGGCCCTGCTGCGCGGCCGTGAAGTGCTCGGCTCGTGGCGGGAAGAGGAACAGCAGTTCGTCGACTTCCTGAGCCGGCTCGCGCCCGAACTCGGCGCGCTCGGGGTGGCGCTGCGGCCGGTGTCCTCAGCCGCCGGGCCCGCGCTCGGGGCGGTCGACATGGCCACCCTGCTCGACCGCGCCCTCAGCGCACTGCCCGGCGACCGCCTGCGGATCACCCTCCGGACAGCGCAGGCCGACGAAGGAGAACGATGAGCACCACGGACCGGATCCGCCGGACGACGCCGGACGGCACGACATCCGAAAGCGCCGCTGCCGACGATGCGGAACCGGCGGATACTTCCAGCGAACCCGCGGGACCACGAGTCGGGCGCATTCGCGGGATACGCGCACTCCGTCGATGGGCCCGTCCCACCGCCGCCGTGGTCGCGGCCGCCGTCGTGACCGCGGTGGCTTTCGCCGCCGGGCGGCTCAGCGCCGGTTCCGATGACGAACTGGCGTCGTTGCGCGCGCAGCTGGCCGTGGACGCCGCCGCCGAACAGGCCGCCTCGTCGTACGCGCTCAATGTCTCGCAGGTACGCCCGGGTGACATCGAGGGATGGCGCAAAGCCTTGCAGGCCGGCGTGAGTCAGCAACTCGCGCCGAAGCTCTCGGCTGCCGTCGACGTCGTCGGGCCGTGGTTGTCGCAGATGGAATACACCGCGACCGCGAAACTGCTCGCCGCGAAAGTCTCGCGCCGCGACGGCGATCTGTTCGTGGTCCAGGTGTTCGTCGACATGAATTCGCGCAGCAGACAGACCCCGGAGGGCGTCACCGCCACCGCCGCCTACACCGTCACGCTCAACCGCGCGGCCGCCTGGACCATCACCGACGTCGGCGGCGTGACTCCCGATCTGCCCGCACCGACCCCCGCGCCTGCACCGGCGCCCCGATGAAGCGCGATCCGCTTTCGCAGTCCATGAGACAGGAGAAGATGATGACCAGAGCCTCACGCGATTCCACCAGCACGATAGAAGCCGCGCGCCCCGGTGCGGCCGCCGCAAGGGTGGTGACGGTCGACGGAGAACCCATCGAACTGGTGTCGCCGGACTCCATGACCGCCGAAATGGTCGGCCATTGGACCTATCTGGTGGTCGAGGGCGCCGCGTTCGCGATGCAGGGGCTGCATCCGGTGATCCGCGATGTCGTCGACCGGTATTCCGTCGCCCGCACCGATCCGCTCGGCCGCGCTATCCGCTCGGTCGACTCGGTGTTGCGCTGGACCTACGGCGGCATGGAGGCCATCGACGAGGGCAAACGGCTGCGTTCCCTGCACGAGCCGCTGACCATGCGCAACGCGGAGGGCAGACATATCAGCGCCCTCAACCCCGAGGCGTACCAATGGGTCATCGCGACCGCTTACGTCACCACCGCCAAGGCGGGGCCGTTGCTGATCGGACGCGAGTTCACCGCGACGGAGCTGGACGATCTACTCGCCGACAACATCCGCATCGCGCGGATCCTGCGCGTGCCGATGAAGGGCTATCCGAAGACCAGGGCGGAATTCGACGCCTACTACGAGCACATGGTGTCGGATGTCCTGTGCGCCACCGACGACGTCCGGCAGCAGTTCGCCGACCTGCGCTCCGGTGACAGCGAGCAATTGCGGGCGCTGCCCTTCCCGGTCCGCTCCCTGGCGCGTGGGCTGGCTCGTCCCCTGCTGCGGTTCAACTATCTCTCGATCGTGGGAATGCTCGATCCGCGCCTGCGGGCCATGATCGGGGTGGAATGGAGCGAGCAGGAGCAACGACGACTCGAACGGATCTACGCGGTCATCCGCCTCGCCTACCGGGTGCTGCCGGAGCGACTCACCTACTTTCCCATCGCCTACCACGCCAGGAAGCACCACCGGTGCATCGAGCGGATGAAGCAGCGAGAACTGAAATCCGCGGCGTATCGCGTGCGTCCCAAGCAGTAGCCGCTGCCGGAACGGGCTAACCGCCGCCGGGATGCGGGAAAAGCAACGGGGCGAGGAAACGCCGGGCGAACTCCTTCGCCGCCGCGGTGTCGGCCAGCGGCAGCGCGCCGTGCGGGTTCGAGATGAACGACATGGTCAGGCGGACGAACAGCTCGGCGACCACCTCGGCATCGAAGACACCCAGTTCGCCGCGTTTCTGCCAGTGCACGATGAAGCGCGCGACCAATGTCCTTCCCTGCTCGATGAATTCGTCGCCGGTGAGGAAGCGGGTGAGTTCCCCTGCGGCGGACGAGACGCGGAGGCTGCGCGTCAGCAACCGTGGGGCCTTCGCCTCGCTCACGAACGCCGAGAACATCTCCGCCAGTGCGCTCACCGGCCCCGCCGAGCGCTGCACCGCCTCCGCCACGATGATCCCGACGCGTTGCGATTCGGCCATGAGGGCATAGCGGACCAGGGCCGATTTGGTGCCGAAACGGCGATAGACCGTGGCGACGCCGACGCCGGCCTGCTCGGCGATGCGGACCATCGTCGTCTCCTCGAAGCCGACCTCGGCGAAACAGTCGCGGGCGGCCTCGACGATGCGACGGGATCGGGCATCCAGCGCGGTGAGATCGGCCCACGCGTCGCCCACCGCGTTCAGGAACTCCGCGACCGCCTGTTCACCGCCGCGTCCCTGCGGGCGCACGGAGGCGTGCGGGCCGGCCGGGCCGACGTCATCCGCGGCCTTGTCCCGCCGGGTGCTCGCCTCGGGCTTGCTCGAATCGTTTCGCTGCGCCCTCATCGGCGTGAGCCTACCGCGCATCGTTCGCGTCACCTCGCCACCACCATCGGCTCTTCCACCGCCCCCGTCGCAGCGGATCTCGTCGTACCACTCCAGAAATGATAGTCTTGAAGCTATGTCACTATCACCCGTAGTTCAGAGGTGACCCATGGCAACGAACGCAGAGCTGCCCGTTGTTTCCGAGCCCGCCACCGCAGCGGCGCTGTCCGATCGGGTGCGCCCCGAGGTCATCGCCGAGTTCCGCAAACACACCGGCAGTGTGCTGTCGGGCGTGTTCGCCGGCGCCGCCTTCGATCAGGTCGCGCTCGTCCCCGTCGCCGCCGCCGTCGACCGCACCGGTCGCTTCGCCGCGAACTTCGCCGACCGGGGCGTGCGTTCGGGTTTCTCGGCGCTGCTGGCGATGTGGGGCGATCCGGCCGACCGGCTGGCCGAGGCCGAATGGCTCAAGCAGCGCCACCGTGACGTGCACGGCCGGGGCCGCGGCGACTATCGGGATGTCCGCTACAGCGCCCTCAATCCGCAGACGTGGATCTGGGTGGGGGTCAGCGGAATGTTCGTCGCGCTGAACACGTTCACCTACTGCACCGGGACGGTGCTGCGGCCGGAGGAGAAGGAAGCCGCCTATCAGCTGCTGCGGGAAGGGTTTTCCGGGCTGGAACTGGCCGCGCGGTCGGGCAAGCTGCCGCAGGACCTCGCGTCGGCGACCGAATACTACGACGCGATGGTGGAGCGGGAACTGGCCGCGAACCCGTTCCTGGTCGAGCAGTTCGCCGGCCTGACCCGGCTGCCGTTGCCGACCCTCGGGCTGCCGCCGCTGGCTCGTACCGTGCTCATGCCGTTGTGGCTGCTGCTGCGTCCTCTCGCCGGTCACGTGATCCAGGTGTGCTCGGCCGAGGTCATGCATCCCGGCGTCCGTGACATGGTCGGCTTCGAGCTGAAACAGCGCCATCACCGGGAGTTCGCGGTGTACGTCTGGTTGTTGCGGGCGGCGTGGCGGCTGCTGCCGGATCGCCTGCTGCTGCTCCCGCTGGCCTACAACCGCCTGCAGTACGAGAAACTGGTCCGCTACCACCGAAGGTTCGCGCTGGACTCCTTCGCGCCGCCCACGAGCACGGCGGGCGGCTGCCCGATCTGAGGCGGGGCCACCGCGCCGATGGCCTGATGATAGTCTCAGGAAATCTGACTATCGCTACGCTGAGCCGTCCCCAGCTGCGGCACCGCGGAAGCATACGGGCATGGTGTGCCTGCGTGGAACACGATGGTCCGCAACACAATCGGGCCCGTCCCGGTAGGAAGCCCCGGCGATTCAGCGGCTCGGGAGCGCCGCGTGGCGGGTAGCGTGTGCCGCTATGGCGACCCCTGTGGTGTACACGGCCACCTACTCCCATTCGGCCGAGGCGCTTCGCGCGGCGTTGTCCGACGAGCAGTACTGGAAAGACCGGGTCGATGAGGTCGGCGGAGTGCTCGTCGCCTTCGACGCCGCCGACGACCGTGTGCGCGTGCGCATGACGCAGACCGTCGCGGCGGCGGAGTTGCCCGGCGTCGTCACGGCGGTGCGACCGGAGGGCCTGGTCGTGACCCGCACCGAGATCTACGCCCGCGACGGCGGCAGTTTCGACGCTCGCGTCGAAGGAGTGCCCGCGCGGGTGAGCGGCACCGTCCGGCTCACCGAGTCCGGCACCGCCGCGGTGGCGATCGTGGACGGTGCGGCCGAGGTCGGCATCCCGCTGTTCGGCAGGAGGATCGAAGGCGCGGTCGTCGCCCGGCTCCGCGACGTGCTCGCCGCGGAAGCGGAATTCACCGATACCTGGATCACCGGCCACCGCCGCGTCGATCGGTGACCGTCACGCAAGCCCGCGGACACAACCGATCAAGCGGTCGCGGTCACCGCACCGGCGTCGTGCTCGGCTCCGGTCGTCGGCCGACGGCCCAGAGCGGGGGCGATCAGCTTCACGGTGTCGTGCAGGATCTGCTCGTAGTCGGCGCGTTGGAACTCGTACGGCAGTTCCAGCCGCAGCTCCGAGGTCTGCGCGAGCACCGGATCGGCGCGCAGCCGGTCGACGATCTCCACGGCGGGTCCGACCAGATCGGGCGCGAACAGGACGCGCCGCTCCCCCTGTGGCGCGAGGGTGCGCTCGTGCCTGCTCGCCGCGTATCGGCGGTACCGCTCGCGAGTGGCGCGGTCGGCGCTGTCGAACGGGACGATCACCCGCCCCACCGCTACCCGGGCGGGCCCGGCCGGATCCACCAGCCGGCGATACTCGGTGACCAGGCTCGACTGAGTAGTGGCGAAATCGTCGCTGTGCTCGCCGAAGACGATGTTCCCCGTCAGCAGGTTCAGGCCGTTCTCCCCCGCCCAGCGCACCGAACGGCCGCTGGCGCCGCCGTACCAGAGCCGGTCGATCAGGCCCGGATTGTGCGGCTGTAGCCGGGGCCGCTGAGTGTTGCCCGGGGAGTGGATCACCGTATCGGAGGCACCGAGGTAGTCGCCACGCAGGTTCTCGATCAGCCGGGCGATCCGCCCGTAGGACAGATCGTAGGTACGCCAGTCCCCGTCGAAGACCAGATCGCCGATCAAGTCGGCGTGCGGCGGTGTGCCCGCGCTGAATCCGGCCTGCAAACGGCCCCGCGACAGCACATCCGCCAGCGACAGATCCTCGGCCAGCCGGAACGGGCTTTCGTAGCCGATGGGAATCACAGCAGTGCCGAGCTCGATTCGACTCGTGCGCTGACCGGCGGCGGCCAAGAAGACCGCCGCCGACCCGACGCCGTGCTCGAGATGACGCTGCCGGATCCACGCACCGTCGTAACCGAGGCTTTCGCCGTACTCGAACAGCCGCAGTGTGTCCTCGAGCCCGGAGTAGGGGTCGTCATCGGGATAATTGCCCGGCGTCAGGAACGACAATGTCCTGATCCGGGGCGTCGTGTCGCTCATCGAACTCCGCCGCGTTCGTACGGCAGCTTCTCACCGGCTTCGATCGCGAGCGGGAGCCGGTTTTCCGCGGGCGGCAACGGGCAGGTCGCCAGATCGGTGTAGGCGCAGGGCAGGTTCGCGGCCCGATTGAAGTCGAGCCGCACCGATCCGTCGGCCTCCGGCGGCGACAGTTGCAGCACGCGGTTGGCGGCGTAGGTGGTGACCCCGGAGGTCTCGTCGGTGAAGAGCACGGTCAGGCCGCCCGGGTCTTTGCCGGGGAAGGCGGTCAGGCGCAGCGGCCGTCCGTCCAGCTCGAACTCCACCTGGCCCGGCGCCTCGTAGACATGTTCCAGTCCTTCGACAGCGGCGCCGACCGTGGTCGGCCGCGGCTGCGGGAAAGCGACATACCGCCCGGTGACCACCCACTCGGGATGTGGCGGGTACGCGGGCGTGCCGCGGAACGCCGTGCGCAGCGGGTTGCCGGGGTGCCGCGGGCGGACAATGTCGTGCCCGCCGCGCTTGGCGACCTCGATCACCGCGTCACCCCAAACGGCGTTCACCCCACCGCGTTCCGGGATGACCCCGAACACATGCCTGCCGCGCACGGGTGTGCCGTCGACCACCAGTTCGTCACCGTCGTCGAGAACCACCGTCACGCCATCGGCGCCGGTGGACCAAGCGCCCGGCGCGTCGGGGAATCGCTGCGGCGTCTCCGAAAGCCAGTGCAGATTCGTGATGGCCAGGAAACCGTGCGGGTCGGCCAGCCGCGCTTCTTGCCCGCGGTGCCAGTCCTGCCAGTCGGCCACGAAGGCGTCGGTCGGAGTTGCCGCGGCGGCCTGCGCTGTCATGTGGTGCTCCTCGTCTGCAGCCGTGCCCGTCCCCGGTCCGGTGCCGTTCACGATTCGAGCCGAAATGTCGTGGCACCACTGCGGACGGAGGTGATACCGGATTCAACCGCAGGCCGCGGCGCACCGACAGGATTGCGATCAGCGCGAACGCAACCGGCCCGCGCGCCGGTTCTCATCTCGTCGTGTGCGCGCCACCGTTGACGTGAATGGTCTGGCCCGTGATGTGCCTGGCGTGCGGCGAGGCCAGGAACTCGATCAGCCCGGCGACGTCATCCGGATCACCCGCGCGTTTGTCATGGGTGGCCTCGATCAACGAGGTGCGTCGTTGCTCGCTCAGCTGCCCCTGGAAGAAGTCGGTGTCCTCGATGTAGCCGGGCGCGACCGTGTTCACCGTGACGCCGCTGGGCGCCAGCTGCGCCGACAGCCCGGCCGACCATGCCGCCAGCGCCGCCTTCGCGGCGCCGTAGGACCCGGCGGCGTACTCGGCGCCGATCGAGCCGACGTTGATCACCGCCCCGCCGGGTCGCAGTCGCTCCCGCAGCGCCGAGGTCGTCAGGACCGCGCTCAGGAGGTTCGCCGACAGGTTCGCCGTCCATCGCTCGGCCACCTCCGCCAGCGACGCCGCATCGGCGCTTCCCGCGGCGAGATCGGTGTTCCCGCCGGCCATGTTCACCAGCACATCGACTTCGGGCCCGACCGACTCGGCGAAACGCTCCACCTCCGACGGAACCGCCGCGTCGCAGACGATCCCACGCGCTCCGAGCTCGCGTGCCGTCCGCTCGACCCGTTCCGGCGATCGCCCGGTGATCACCACGTCCGCCCCACTTGCGGCGAACCGCTGGGCCACCCGGCGGCCGATTCCCCCGCTGGCCCCGGTGACGACGACCGTTCCGCGCATTCTCGTCTCCTCTCGCTATATTTAGCACTAAATGTAACGAGGAGAGCGAATTCCGGCAATGACGTACGAAACACACGACGAGATACCGTCACCCGCACAGATCGCCTCCGCTTGGCGGCGCGAGCTGCCCGGCGCGCGGGTCGAGTCGATCGAGATCCTGACGCCGCTGTGGCGGGTAGCCAAGCTCCTCACCGACGAGCGCCAGCGCACCCTCCAGCGGCTCGGCATCGACGAATCGACCCTCGACCTGCTCAGCACCCTGCGCAGATCCGGGCCGCCCTACCAGCTGACCACCCGCCAGATCGCCGCCCGCAGCCTCGTCACCGCCGGCGCCATCTCCCAGCGCCTCGCCCGCGCCGAAGCGGCCGGGCTGATCATCCGCGAACCGACCTCGGCCACCCGGCGCGGCGTGCTGGTCACGCTCACGCCGGACGGCCATCGCCGCATCGAACGAGTCGTCCCCGCCCTGCTCGAGCACGAGACCGCGTTCACCGACCGGCTTGCCGCCGACGAACGCGCCGTGCTCACCGCGGCATTGCGCACGCTCGAGGCGGCGATCCGATCCGCCGAACCGGCCTAGGCCACCGTGGCGCGCCCGAACGGATCAGGTTCCGGACAGATCCGCGGACAGATCCCTGGCTTCCACACCCTCGGGCAGCCGCACTTCCGCCACCGGTTCCGGCCGGTCGTCGTATTCCAGGCGCAGCGCCCGGCAGATGGTGGCATGCATGTCGTAGAGAGTGGTGATGTAGGTGAACTCCATGATCTCCCTATCGGTCAGCTCGGCCCGCAACACCGCGAACACCTCGTCCGGAACGCGCCCTCCGTCGTAGACGAGAGCGTCGGTGTAGGCCAGCAAAGCTCGTTCCAGCGGGGAGAAGCAATCGCTGATCTGCCAGTGCGGGATCGCCGCGATCTTCTCCTCGGGCACGCCAAGCGATCGCATCTGCTTGCAGTGCTGAGAGAAGACGAACTGGCTGCCGCGGGCGTATCCGGCCCGGCTCTGCCCCAATTCGCGCAAGGCCGGATCGAGGGTCGCGTTGCGGTAGACGGCGAAACCGCGCACGGCGTGCCGGAATACCTCCGGCGATTGAGCGAACACCGTCCACCAGTCGCCGGGCGTGGCGTGGATCGTGCCGTGATCGACGGCTGGGTCCTTGTCGGGGCCGAACAGGCGGTCGTAGAAGAACAGGATCCGCTCGTCGGTGACTTCGGCGCGGGGCACTTCACGCAGTCGGGGCATGACGCTTCTTTCGGTTCAGCGCGACGCGGGGACGCGGCGGTCGGCGGCGGTCTTCGGCTCGTGGGAGACGTCGGCCTCGGTGAACGTCCGCGTCCAGCAGGCGAATTCGAGCAGCACGCCGTCGGGATCCTGGAAATAGAACGAACGCACGAACGTCCCCGGGTGCACGTCTCGCGACACACCGGCCGGACTGTCGTCGTGGTTGAGCACGCGGCTGACCTCGATGCCCTCCTCGCGCAGCCGCTGGTAGTACTCGTCGAACCGCTCCGGCGGAACGGCGAAGGCGACATGATTCATCGAGCCGACCGCGCTGAGGAGTTCCCCCGCGTCGGGCAGGCCCCTGGGCGCCGCCACGCCCGGTGCGGCGTCGGGGGCGTCGGCCAGCCAGAAGAAGGCCAGGGTGTTGCCGTTACCGCAGTCGAAGAAGAAGTGCTGCCCCAGATTTCCGGGCAGCTCGATGGTCTTGATCAACGGCATCCCCAGCATTCCGCTGTAGAAGTCGATCGTTCGGCGCATATCGGAGCACACCAGGGCCAGGTGATTGATTCCGCGCAGTTCGTATTTCGAATTGGGAGCGTTCATGGCAATCCTTCCGATGAGCGACAATGGTCGCCGACGCAACCGATCCGGCACCGATGGCCGGACAAAAGATGACTTGACAGTCATGTCATCTTCGGGAATAGTCTGTCTCGTGGCGAAGTCATCTGTCAATAGTTCCCCCGCCCCGGTGGACACGCTGACCCCGCGAGGACGCAAGACGCGCGACTCGCTGCTGGACGCGGCGCGGAAGGTCTTCGAAACAGTCGGTTTCCTCGACGCCAGGGTGGAGCACATCGCCCAGGAGGCCGGGGTCTCCTACGGCACCTTCTATCGCTACTTCGAATCGAAGGAAGATGTCTTCGGCGAGCTCAGCAATCGGCTTTTCGAGGACATGCACCGCCGCGAACCGGCGGAAGGCAATCTGTCGCCCGCCGAGAAATTGATCGCGTCCAACCGGTCGTATTACCGGGCATACCGGCGCAACGCGCTGATGATGGCGATCATCGAGCAGGTCGCGACCATCAACGACGACTTCCGCCTGCTGCGGCACGAGCATCGCCGCCAGCTGATCGACCGGACCGCGCGCGCGATCGCCCGCTGGCAGTCCGAAGGCCTGGTGCGCGCGAATCTCGACCCGGAGCTGGCCGCCCGCGCGATGGCCGCGATGGTCGATCACACCTTGTATCTGTGGTTGATCCAGGGCGACGACGCGAACGAAGAGGCGCTGCTGGAGACCCTCGACCAGATGTGCGTCGGCGCGCTCGGCCTCGATCAGGAGCGCTGACCGACCCTCGCTCTATCCAAGAACCCTTACTCGAGTGGGCTTTTCGGTGCCTGCGAGCCGACCGGCGCGTCGCTTGCCGCGACCGATCCCACCATGTCGCCATTCCCCGAGGAGGCATCATGACAACGGAGGCTCAGCCCGGCGCGGACGCGCCCCCCGGCGCGCTCGACGGGTACCGAGTGCTCGAGCTGGGAACCTTGATCGCCGGTCCGTACTGCGGCCGCCTCCTCGGTGATCTCGGCGCGGACGTCATCAAGATCGAAGCCCCCGACCGCCCCGATCCGCTCCGCGAGTGGGGGCAGGCCGCGGGCGGGCACCAGTACTTCTGGTCGGTGCACGCGCGCAACAAGCGGTGCGTCAGCCTGGATCTGCGCACCGAGGCCGGGCGCGAGGTCTTCCTGGAACTCGTGCGCACCGCGGACGTGGTGGTGGAAAGCTTCCGTCCGGGCACCTTGGAGCGCTGGGGGCTCGGCTACGACGTCTTGTCCGCGATCAGTCCCGGGCTGGTGCTCGCACGGGTATCGGGCTACGGGCAGACCGGCCCCTATGCGTCGCGACCGGGTTACGCCTCTGTCGCCGAGGGCGTCAGCGGGCTGCGGTACCTCAACGGCTTCCCGGGACAGGCGCCGCCGAGGATCGCGCTGTCCCTGGGTGACAGTCTCGCCGGGCTCTTCGCCTGCCAAGGCGTTCTCGCCGCGCTGCTGGTGCGGGAACGCACCGGGCGCGGGCAGATCGTCGACGCCGCCCTGACCGAGTCGTCGCTCGCCATTCAGGAATCCACCGTCCCCGACTATCACAAGACGGGACACGTCCGGCAGCCGTCGGGCACCCGGCTCGACCGGATCGCGCCCTCGAATCTGTACCGCTCCAAGGACGGATTGTGGGTCATCATCGCGGCCAACCAGGACACCGTGTTCGGGCGGCTGGCCGCGGCGATGGAGCGGCCGGAGCTGGCCACCGACCCCAGATACGCCAACCACACCGCGCGCGGCGAACATCAGGACGAACTCGACGAACTGATCGCGCAGTGGGCGGCGGGATTCACCGCCGCCGATCTCATCGACCTGCTCGCCCGCTTCGGTGTGGTCGCCGGTCCGGTCAACACCGTCGCCGAAGTGATGACCGATCCCCAGTTCATCGCCCGCGAGATCTTCGTCGACCATCGTGATCCCTCCGTCGGGCCCGCCGACGAGGAGTTCGATCCGGTCCCGGTGAAAGGAGTCGGGGTGGTCCCCAAACTCAGCGACACACCCGGCGGTGTGCGGTGGGGCGGTCCCAGCCGCCCTGGCACGCACACCGACGAGGTCCTCGCCGGGCTGCTCGGCTACGACCGGGACCGGCTCGCCGCGCTGCGCGCCCAAGGCACGATCGCGTGACCGCGCCCGCGCAGGTCGAGATCCGGGAGGTGGCGCCGCGCGACGGCCTGCAGATCGAAGCGCCCATCCCCGCCGAGGCCAAACTCCAGCTGATCGATGCGCTCGTCGCGACGGGCGTCGGCCGTATCGAGGTCACCTCCTTCGTCTCGCCCCGGGCGGTTCCGGCACTCGCCGATGCCGAGACCATCGCCGCCCAGCTGCATCGATGGCCCGGTGTCGTCTTCTCCGCGCTGGTGGCGGGGGTCGGCGGTGTCCGGCGAGCGCTCACGGCGGGCATGACGCGGCTCGAGTACGTAGTCTCGGCCTCGGACGGGCACAGCGTGGCGAATGTCGGTCGCACGAGCGAGGAATCGGTTGCGCTCATCGCGCCCATCGCCGATCTGGTCCACGCCGCGGGTGGCGAGCTGGAGGTGATCATCGCCATCGCTTTCGACTGCCCGTTCGACGGCCCCACCCCGCCGGAGCGAGTCGCCGCGATCGCCGCCCGCGCGATAGCCTCCGGCGCCGACAGCCTCTCCATCGCCGACACCGTCGGCACCGCCACCCCGCGCCGCACCGGCGCGGTGATCGATCTGGTGCGCGCGGCGGCCCCCGGCATCGACCTCGGTCTGCACCTGCACAACACCCGCGGCCAGAGTTCGGCCAACGCGTGGTCGGGCTACTTGCACGGCATCCGCCGGTTCGACTCGTCCGTAGGCGGTTTCGGTGGCTGCCCTTTCGCCCCGGCCGCCAGCGGGAACCTCGCCACCGAGGAACTGGTCTACCTGTTCGAAGACAGCGGCATCGCCACCGGCATCGACCTCGAGGCGACCCTCGACGCCGCGCGTCTGCTCTCCCGCCTGCTCGGCAAGCCCGCCGACAGCAACCTGCTGCGCGCGGGCGGACGCCTCGCCCCATCCTCCGCCGCCGGGCGCTGACCCGCGCGGCACGTGCTCGAAGAAGAGGACACCCCATGAATGAACTGGCCGATCGTTTCTTCGCCGCCGTCAGCGCAGGCGACGCGACGGCGCTGACCGACCTGTACGCGCCGGATGCCAGGATCTGGCACAACGACGACGGCACCGAACAGACCGTCGCCGAGAATCTGCGCGTGCTGCGCTGGCTGTCGCGCACCGTCGAGAATCTGCGCTACGAGGACATCCGCCGCTACGCGCTCCCCGACGGCTTCGCCCAGCAGCACGTTCTGCGTGGTCATCTGCCGGGCCACGGCGCGCTCGAGGTTCCGGCGAGCCTGTTCGTCCAGGTCCGGGACGGGCGCATCACCCGGATCGACGAATATGTCGACTCGGCCGCGACCCGGCCGCTGCGCGAGGTGTCCACCGCTGCCGGGGAGCGTCGCGCATGACCCACGACCGACCCGCGGGCCGAGTAGCCGAATTGGCCTCGCGGCTGCGTTCTTTCATCGATGACGAGGTCATCCCGCAGGAGGCCGTTCTCGCCGTGCCCGGCGCTGCCGCCGCGGCGGTGCTGGCACGGCTGCGAGAGCGGGCCAAGGAGCTCGGTCTGTGGGCGCTGGGCCATCCGGCGGAAGTCGGGGGCGGCGGCCTGCCGTTCCTCGATTTCGTCTACCTCAACGAGATCATCGGCCGTTCCGAGTTCGGCCAGCTCGCCGTCGGCTCGGTGTCCATGCAGGACACCCTCATGCTGCACCGGCACGGCAGCCGAGAGCAGCGCGACCGGTGGATCGAACCGATGGTGTCCGGGGACATCCTGCCATCGGTCGGATTGACCGAGCCGGATGCCGCCGGTTCCGACCCCACGCTGATCGAAACCCGCGCCGAACTCGACGGCGACAGCTGGGTGATCAACGGGCACAAGTGGTTCACCACGGCTGCCGAGCAGGCCGCGTTCTGCACCGTGTTCGCGCGAACCGAGCCCGGCACCGCGCCCAGGCACGAACGCATCAGCGCGATCATCGTTCCCACCGACACCCCCGGGTTCGAGATCGTGCGCGCCATCCCGACCATGGGGCACGACCCGAGCGATCATTACGAAGTCCGGCTGACCGACGTCCGGGTGCCAGCGGCGAACCTGCTGGGCGAACGCGGCAAGGGATTCGTGGTGGCGCAGGACCGCCTCGGCGCGGGCCGGATCTTCCACTGCATGCGCTGGCTCGGCCAGGCCCAGCGCGCCTACGAGCTGATGTGCGCCCGCGCGAACACCCGCTTCGCGCACGGGTCGGTGCTGGCGGAGAAGGGCGAGATCCACCGATACATCGCCGAGTCCGCAGCGCAGATCCACGCCGCGCGGCTGATGACCCTCGACGCGGCGCGCGCGATGGACGCCGGAGCCGACTACCGCGTCCGGGTGGGGCTGGTGAAGTTCTGGGGCGCCCGCATGCTGCACGACGTCATCGATCGCGCCATCCAGGTGCACGGCGCACTGGGCCTGACCGCCGATACGCCATTGGAACGTATGTACCGGCAGGCTCGCTACGCCCGCGTGTACGACGGTCCGGACGAGGTTCACCGCATGTCGACCGCGCGGCGGCTGCTGCGCGACCCCGGGGCCGCACCGTGGCTGTGACGACCTCCGCGGTGACCTTGGCCGACGGCGTGCGCGCTGTCCTGAGCGAGGCGACCGGCGCGCGCCTGGCCGCCGCCGAGGTACGCAGGCTCACCGGCGGCGCGAGCCGCGAGGTGTACGCGGTCCGCGCCACGGACGAGACCGGACGACAGCTCGCCGCGGTGCTGCGCCGTGATCCGCCGGGCCACGGCGACATCGGCCGGATGCGCGCCGAGGCGGCCTGCTTGCGGGCCACCGCGGCGGCCGGGGTCCCGGTACCCGAAGTCCTCGCCAGCGGCGACTCCGCACCGGGCATCGACGCGCCCTATCTGCTGATGAATATGATCGATGGCGAGTCGATCCCCCGGAAATTGCAGCGGAATACGGAGTTCGAGAACGTTCGCGGCCATATCGCCGAAGACTTCGGTTATGTGCTCGGCCTGATCCACCGCACTCCCGTCGACACGCTCACCATGCTCGACGATGCCGATCCCCTCGACGCCATCGAGCGGGTCTATCGCGATATCCGCGAACCCCGCCCCGCCGTGGAGATCGGCTTGCTCTGGTTGCGCGAACACCGCCCGCCGGGCCGGCCCGCAGGCTTGGTACACGGCGACTTCCGGCTCGGCAACCTGCTGATCGACCCCACCGGCATCCGGGGCGTCCTCGACTGGGAACTCGCCCATCTCGGCGACCCCATCGAGGACCTCGGCTGGCTGTGCGTCCGGGCCTGGCGCTTCGGCGCGCCCGCGCCCGTGGCCGGTCTCGGCACCCGCGAACAACTTCTCGACGGCTACCAGCGCGCCACCGGCGACCGTCCGTCGGACGCGGAACTGCACTGGTGGGAGGTGTTCGGCACGCTGAAGTGGTTGATCCTCAGCAGGTTTCAAGCCGAACGTCACCTCGGCGGCGCGGAGCGGTCACTCGAGCTGGCGGCGATCGGCCGCCGGGTCTGCGAATCCGAATACGACCTCATCGACGCGCTCGATCTGCTCGACACAACCGCTCACGGCAATCGCCCCGCGACTACCGAGGCCAGCGTCCACGACCGCCCCGGCGTGACGGAGATACTCGACCTGGTCGCGGAGACCTTGACCGATGACATCGGCCCGGCTCTGACCGAAGACCGCGAGCGGCAGCGCTATCTGTTGCGGATCTGCGTCTCCCTGTTGCGGATATCCGGCCGCGAACTACGCGACGCCGGCGCCACGTCCCGGGTGGCGGAGCTGCTGGATGGGCTACATTGCGCGTCGGAAGCGGAACTGGCCGAGAAACTGCGTGCCGGGGAACTGCCGTACCGGGCCGAGGCCGTTCGCCGGACGGTCTCGGCCGCCGTGCTCTCGCGTCTACGAGTCGCGAATCCGCAACACCACCGGACCCCTTCCGACGAGCTGCCTTCCGAGCGCTGACGCCGGCCAACTGCGCGACGGGGAAGAGGCGCGTACAGGTGGCGGAGGTACGGCGCGATCTCGCGGCGACCTCCACCACCGCGCCGCCTTCGATCCACCGATACGGCGGCCGGATCGCGGTGTCGCCGGTCGGCGAGGAAAACTCGCCGGCTTCCGGGGCGGCAACTGCCTACCGTGAGGCGATCGTCCAGACGAACTCCGACGCGGAGACGACGCGCATGGCCGTGAACGACAGCACCCGCACGCTGTGGCGTCCGACGAGACCGGATGAACCGGGGCACCTGGTCTCCGGAGGCGACAGATCCGATATCCGGCCCAGCACTCGACCGGCGGCTCCATCCCGGCGCGGATTACCCTCGGTTCGACCCGGACCGACTGCTCCTGGACTACGAGTCCACCAGGGACTCCGATGAATTCGTCCCGGGCCGACGACTTCGCCGCCCACCTGCACCGGGCTGCGGTCACGGACTCGGGAACGCCGAAAGCCGTTCGACCGGCTCGGAGGTACGCGAGGCAGTCCTCCGAGCCGGTCGAGCCGTCACGACCGATGCTCAGGCCGATTCACTCACACGGGACAACCGTTCGCGCAGTTCGCGTTTGAGGATCTTTCCGGTCACGTTCTTCGGCAGTGCGTCCACGAACTCGACGCGGCGGGGGACCTGGAACCCGGCCAGGTGCTCGCGGCAACCGGCGACGATATCCGCCGCTTCCGCGACGGCGCCGTCCCGCAGCACCACGACGGCGCAGACCACCTCGCCCCAGGTGTCGTCACGTACGCCGATCGCGGCAGCTTCGGCCACGGCGGGATTGCGATACAACGCCTGCTCCACCATGAGCGACGCGACGTTCTCGCCTCCGCTGATGATGAGGTCCTTCTTCCGGTCCACGATGTAGACGAAGCCCTCCTCGTCCTGCCGGACCAGGTCACCGGTGTGGAACCAACCGTCGGTGAACGCGTCCGCGGTCGCCTCCGGGTCATTCCAATAGCCGACGGTCACCTGATCACCGCGCACCACCATCTCACCCACCGTGCCGAGGGGGACATCGTTGCGGTCGTCGTCGACGACACGAATATCGGCCAGCCGCATGGGCTTTCCCGCCGACGCGAGCAGGCCCGTTTCCCCGGCCGCCGCGCGGCGATGGGCGGCGACATCGAGGTGCAGGACATTGCCGGACAGTTCCGTCATGCCCATGCCCTGATAGAAGTCGCATCCGAAACGCTCCAGTCCCTCCCGCAGCACGGCCGCCGGAATCGGCGCGGAGCCGTAGCCGATCGCTTGCAGCGATTCCAGCGCACGGGTGTCCAGCGCGGGATCCCGGAGCAGGAAGCTGATCATCGTCGGAGCGAGCCCGGTCTGCGTGACCTGCCATTCGCGTACCAGTCGCAGGAAGGTGGCGTTGTCGTAGGCCCGCAGGAAACCCACCGTCGCGCCGAGCAGATGGTTGAGCACCGTGACGTATCCGCCGACGTGGCACAGCGGGAAGCAGAACAAGAAGACCGTGTCTTCGGGCAGCTCCCAGTGCAACGCGGAGGAAGTGATCCCGGTGAGCAGGTTGCGATGACTGATCATCACTCCCTTGGGCATTCCGGTCGTCCCGCTCGTGTACACCAGCCAGGCGGTGTCATCCGCGTCCGGGCGCACCGCGGGAACCGAAGCCGGGGCGCCACCGGCGAATCCCTCCCATCCGAGCAGGCCTTCGGCGGCGCCGATGGAAACTATGGTGTGCACGCCGGGGATGCGATCGCGAATACGCCGCACCACGTCGGCGAATTCCGCCGCGACGATCAGCACGCTCGCGCCGGAGTGCTGGAGCAATGCCGCCACCTGATCCGGGTGTGAGCGGAAGTTCAGGATCGTGAGCACCATTCCGGCCATCGGAACGCCGTAATAGCAGTCGAAATACTCGGTGCAGTTGCCCGACAGGATCGCCACGCGGTCTCCCGGCGCGGCGACCTGCAGCAGAGCGTTCGCCAGGCGGCGGCTCCGATCGCGCAACTGCCGGTAATCGATCTGCTCGTCCTCGAAGCGAAGCGCGAGCCGATCCGGGTGCTTGCGCGCACCGTACTCGATGATGTCACCGACCAACATTCACATCACCCCTCCGGGTCCACACAACGGTCATCACTCGCCTCATCTGATCGCGAGGGGGTTGATCGGAGAGCCGACCCCGCGGGTGAACTGCAACGGTGGGCCCGCGTAGAAGAACTCGTAGCGGCCGTCGGCGGCGCACGCCTCGGCCAATGCCTCGAAGTCGAGCATTTCGGCGAGGGTCAGTCCCATGTCCCGGATCAGGACCATGTGCAATTCGAACGCTCCGCCGGGGTTCTCGCCCGGCATCACTTCGACCGCCCAGTTGTCCGAGCCGACCACCGCCACATCGCGCTCGCGCAACCAGGTGGCGCAGCTCAGGCCCAGTCCCGGCTCACCGGCCATGAACCCGGCCGCGTCGCGATCGGCGAGGAACTTCTTGCGCCATCCCGTCCTGATCAGCAGGATGTCTCCGGAGCCGACGGTGACCCCTTGGGCTTCGGCGACCGCGGTGAGCTCATCGGGACCGATCGCGGTCCCCGCCTCCAGCCAGTCCACCCCGCGCGCCCGCGCCACGTCGAGCAGGACGCCGCGACCGGCGATGCCGGCCGCCTGGGTGTGGATGCCGCATTTCTCCGCCCCCTTGACCGTGACGCCGGAGCCGGAGAAGCCGTTGTAGAGCTGATCGTCGTAGTGCACGTGGGCGAGCGAGTCGTATTGCGACCCCGCCTGCAGCGGCATGAAGACGTAATCGTCCGCCCACTTGAACCCGCCCGGCAGAACCTGTTCTTGCCCGTTCTCCGACATCAGCCGAATGGGGTTGATCCGCAGGCCGCCGGGTTGTGGACCGTCACCGTCGAGGGGAATGCCGAGATGGAAGACCTCACCGGTCCGGATCAATCCGGCCGCGGCTACCACCCGATCGGGCGTGATGAGATTCGTGGTCCCCCGCTCGTCGTCGCTCCCCCAGCGACCCCAGTTGCTCACTTCTCGCCCGAGCGTGCGCATATCGGGAACTGCAGGCACCGATGCCTCCTGACTAACTGATAATGACGTGACAGTCATGTCAACTTTCTTCGCAAAGTGTGATTGCTGACACGTCGCCTGTCAAGCCTCCATGTGCCGCACGGCCGGGGCTCCGCCTAGCGGAACCCCGGCCGTGCGGCACGCGGCGTCAGAGCGGGTGTCGCTCCGCCGCGCCGGCATGCCCGCGCCACGACGCCCGTGGCCCGATTCCGTGGAATCGCCCGCTCGGCGGCGAGTCGGCCAGCGCATCCTCGAGGCGGGAGTGAACGGGCCGAAGCGCGTGGAGGTCGAGGACGGCCACGACGCGGCCCACGACCAGCCGGTTACCGACGATCCGCAGACGGATGCCACGGCGCGAACACGCCTCGGCCTCCTCGGCCAAGACCACCAGCGAGCGGCCGGACATGAAGCGGAGGCCGGTGGTGTCGATCACCATCGGCCCCGGCGCCGCGGTGGTCGTCGTCGCCTCGCGTAGGAGTCGCCGCCACGCGGGCAGGGTGTAGGCGTCGACTTCACCATGGGCGTGGACGATGGTCGCGTCGCCGCGGTGTTCGAAGGTGGCGTCGAGTCCGAGGAGGGCGTCTTTCCACCCATCCGAGGACGTCGCGGCGCCGCCGTCGAGACCGTGCAATTCTGTGCTCATCTGGCACTCGATTCATTTCGCGCGTAGCGCGCTCGATACCGGGCCACCCTGCATCTTCAAGACAGACCCATCCCTCCTTGCTAACAGACGCATGCCCGTCTGTACAGCGGTGGCGCGATTCCCTTCCGCCGGAGGCTGTTTCAAATCCGCCACCGCGTCGGGTTCACGACACGTGCCCGCGCGGCGCGATCCGCCGGATCCGGTCGCAGCCACCCCGATCGACTCGCTGATACGTTGTGCGCCTTACCTTTTCGCATGCTTACACGGCCGGATACATCCGCGTTCGATATCGTAAGAGAAATACTCTCTCTTTATCTCAGGAGTTCCGTGATGCGTCCCCGGCTCGACTATCGCCGCAATCCGCTGTTCCGGGCGTTCCTACCCGCGATGGAGGCGGCTCACCGCATGATCGCCCAATCTTCACTGGAGGCGAAGACCCAGGAATTGGTGCGCATCCGAGTGAGCCAGATCAACGGTTGCTCGTTCTGCGTCGGATTGCACAGCCAGGACGCTCTGGCGGCAGGCGAGGATCCACAGCGGCTCCACCTACTGCCCGCGTGGCGGGAGGCGGCGGTCTACACCGACGCCGAACGCGCCGCCCTCGAACTGGCCGAAACCGCTACGCGGCTCGCCGACGGCGGGCGCGTCGATGACGAGACCTGGGAGCGCGCCCGCGCCCATTACGACGAAACGCAGCTCGCCGCGCTGATCTCACTCATCGCCGCGATGAACGCTTTCAATCGCATCAACGCCATGGTGCGCCAGCCCGCATCGCCGTGGACGCACCCCCGCCGCGAGCAGGCCTCTCGCGGCTGAGCCAGGCCCGGCACCCACCGGTTCCGCAGATCTATTGGCAGATCGCCAACTGGTGGCGGGAACCATATTGACAATCCGCCAACAGCAGTGGACATTTGTTGACGCAACGCCAACAAGGCGTGTGCAAGTCGCTGCGTGCGGCGAGGGGCGCCATCCGCTCCCCTCGCCCCGCGGTCCACCGGTACCTGCACACCATCTCGAGGGAAGTCATGCCCGAGGCCTATATCTACGACGCCATCCGGACCCCGCGCGGCCGCGGGAAGAAGACCGGCGCGCTCCACGGCGTCAAGCCGATCGACCTGGTGGTCGGCCTGATCGACGAGTTGAAGACGCGCAACCCCGACCTGGATCCCAAGACCGTCGACGACATCGTGCTCGGCGTGGTGTCCCCGGTCGGCGACCAAGGCGGCGATATCGCCAAGACCGCGGCGCTGGCCGCAGGACTGCCCGAGACGGTGGCAGGCGTACAGCTCAACCGCTTCTGCGCCTCCGGCCTCGAGGCCGTGAACACCGCCGCCCAGAAGGTCCGTTCGGGGTGGGACCAGCTCGTCATCGCGGGCGGCGTGGAATCCATGTCGCGGCTGCCGCTGGGCGCCGACGGCGGCGCGTGGCCGATGGACCCGGCGACCAACTACAGCACCTACTTCGTGCCGCAGGGCGTGTCGGCGGACCTGATCGCCACCGTCGAAGGCTTCTCCCGCGCCGACGTCGACGCCTACGCGGTCCGCTCCCAGCAGCGCGCCGCCGCCGCCTGGTCGGGCGGATACTTCGCCAAATCCGTTGTGCCGGTGAAGGACATCAACGGCGCGGTGATCCTCGACCACGACGAGCTGATGCGGCCGGACACCACGGTGGAGAGCCTGGCGAGCCTGCCGCCGTCGTTCGCCTTCATGGGCGAACAGGGCGGTTTCGACGCGGTCGCGCTGCAGCGCTACCACTGGGTGGAGAAGATCGACCACGTGCACCACGCCGGCAACTCCTCCGGCATCGTCGACGGGTCCGCGCTGGTGCTCATCGGCAGCGAAGAGGCGGGGCGCCGGGCCGGGCTCACTCCCCGCGCGCGCATCGTCGCGGGTGCAGTCAGCGGCGCGGACAGCACCATCATGCTCACCGGCCCCGTCCCCGCCACCGAGAAGGTGCTCGCCACCGCGGGATTGACGCTCGACGACATCGACTTGTTCGAGCTGAACGAGGCGTTCGCCTCCGTGGTGCTCAACTACCAGAAGAAGCTCGGCATCCCGGACGAGAAGATCAACGTCAACGGCGGCGCCATCGCCATGGGCCACCCACTCGGCGCGACCGGCGCGATGATCACCGGCACCATGGTCGACGAACTGGAGCGGCGCGGCGCCGACCGCGCGCTGATCACCCTGTGCGTCGGCGGCGGCATGGGCATCGCCACCATCATCGAGCGCGTCTGAGCATCCGGAAGTAGTAGAGGCGAAAAGCAATGAGCAACAACATGATTGCCTGGGAACTCGGTGCGGACCGGGTGCTGGTGCTGACCATCGACGATCCCACTCAGGCCACCAACACCATGACCGAGGCGTTCGCCCGGGATCTCACCGCCACCGTGGACCGGCTGGAAGCGGAGAAGGACAGCTACGACGGTGTCATCGTCACCTCCGGCAAGGACTCCTTCTTCGCCGGCGGCGACCTCAACCTGCTGATGAACGCCGGGCCGCAGGACGCGCCCACCATCGCGCTCGGCCTGGACACCTACAAGGCCGCGTTCCGCCGCCTGGAGACCCTCGGCAAGCCGGTGGTGGCCGCCATCAACGGCACCGCGCTCGGCGGCGGCTTCGAGCTCGCGCTCGCCTGCCACCGCAGGATCGCGCTGGACGTCAAGGGCTCGCAGCTCGGCCTGCCCGAAGTGACGCTCGGCGTGCTGCCGGGCGCGGGCGGCGTCACCCGTACCGTGCGGCTGCTCGGCATCACCGGCGCTGTGCTCAACGTGGTCGGCCAAGGGCAACGTATGAAGCCCGCGAAGGCGCTGCAGGTCGGCATCATTCACGAAGTCGTCGCGACCCGCGAGGAACTTTTCGACAACGCCCGCGCGTGGATCAAGGCCAACCCCGACGCTGTCCAGCCGTGGGACGTCAAGGGTTACAAGATCCCCGGCGGCACCCCGGCCAGCCCGTCGTTGGCGGCGAACCTGCCCGCGTTCCCGGCGAACGTGCGCAAGCAACTGAAGGGCGCGCCCATGCCCGCGCCGATCGCCGTGCTGACCACGGCCGTCGAGGGCGCGCAGGTCGACCTCGACACCGCGTTCAAGATCGAGACCCGGTACTGCACCAACCTCATCTGCGGCCAGATTTCCGCCAACATGATCAAGGCGTTCTTCTTCGACCTGGGCAGCATCAACAAGGGCGGCAGCCGCCCCGAGGGCTACCCGGTGCGCAAACCGGAGAAGGTGCTGGTGCTGGGCGCGGGCATGATGGGCGCGGCGATCGCCTACGTCCAGGCCCAGGCCGGAATGCGGGTGGTGCTCAAGGACGTCACCGTGGAGGCCGCCGAACGCGGCAAGGACTACTCGCGCAAGCTGCTGGACAAGGCGCTGGCCAAGGGCCGGATCACCCAGGACAAGCGCGATCAGGTACTGGACCGCATCCACCCGACCGCCGACCCGGCCGATGCCGCGGGCTGCGATTTCGTCGTCGAGGCCGTGTTCGAAGATCCGGAGCTGAAGAAGAAGGTCTTCGCCGAGATCGAGTCGGTCGTGAACGGCGACGCGCTGCTGGGCTCGAACACCTCGACCCTGCCGATCACCGATCTGGCCACCGGCGTCACCCGGCCGAAGGACTTCATCGGACTGCATTTCTTCTCCCCCGTCGACAAGATGCCGCTGGTGGAGATCATCGTCGGCGCGGAGACGAGCGACGAGGCCATCGCGCGGGCCATCGACTACACCCTCGCCATCAAGAAGACGCCGATCGTCGTCAACGACAGTCGCGGCTTCTTCACCAGCCGCGTCATCGGCCAGTTCATGGACGAGGCCGTCGCCTTGGTCGCCGAGGGCGTGCACCCGGCCACCGTCGAACAGGCCGCCACCCAGGCGGGCTACCCGGTCGGCGCGCTCGCGCTCAACGACGAGATCAATCTCGAGCTCGCGCAGAAGATCCGGCGCTCGCTGCGGGAGAACTTCCTCGCCGAGGGCAAGCGCTGGGTCGACTCCAACGCCTACCCGCTGGTCGACGCCATGGTCGAGGAGTACGACCGACCCGGCCGCTTGGCGGGCCGCGGCTTCTACGAGTACGACGAGCAGGGCAACAAGCTCGGCTTGTGGCCCGGCCTGGTGGAGAAGTACACCAAGGCCGACCACGGCATCCCGTTCCGCGACATGCAGGAGCGCATGCTGTTCTCCGAAGCCATCGACACCGTCCGCTGCTTCGACGAGGGCGTCCTGCGCACCGTCCCCGATGCCAACATCGGTTCCATCTTCGGCATCGGCTTCCCGGCCTGGACCGGCGGCGTGATCCAGTACATCAACCAGTACGAAGGCGGCACGGCCGGTTTCGTGGCACGCGCCGACGAGCTGCGTGCCCGCTACGGTGATCGGTTCGAGGTTCCGGATTCGTTGCGCGCCAAGGCCGCGGCCGGGGAAACCTACGCCTGAGCCCGGAGTGAACGCGGCGGGGGGGGGGGCGCCCCAGGGCCGCCCCCCCCCCCGGTGTTACAACAAAAGAAAAAACCCCTCCGCCTGCGCCCGGTTGGCCGGCGGGGTTCGGGCCCCCCCGCTGGCCCCCACCCGCCGCGTTTTTCACCTCAGTAGAAGACCGGACCGCGGACGCCCCCACCGTCCGCGACGGCGTCACCCGACGACGCCTCCCCACCGATGGATCTCCCGCACTCCCGGAGCGGGCGAGGCCGACGTGGCGGAGTCGGCGTTTCCCGAGGACACTGGGGAGATAGCACTCGACAAGCCCCAGGAGTACATGCGATGCCAACCAACGGGCCTTTCGGCATCGACCCGGAAGATTTCGAACGCGCACTGCGCGGGGCGGGAACCGAGCTGCGCGACCTGCTCGGGAAAGCAGGCGTATACCTGGACCGCGTAGATCACGCGAGCATCGGTTCACTGGCGTCGCTGCTCGGACAGTTCGTCCAACCGCAGCGGACGCGTCCACCGGAGCCCGAGGGCGACATCACCGGTGAGACCGGCAGCGGGGTATGGGTGATCTACCGCATCGACGACAGCGGCGAGGCCAGGGTGGACCAGGTCTTCCCGAGCGAGCTCGAGGCCTTGCGCGCGCATCGCGACAACACCGATGAGCGCCGGCGGGTGCGGTTCCTGCCGTATGGGGTTCCGGCAAGCGTGCTGGATGCGCCCTGACGACGCCGGCTCGCCGTACGAGTGGGTTGCCGCTCCCGCGGCACACGTGCTGAGCGCGCGGAGAGTCGCTGCGTGCGCCCGGCCGGATCGCTGATTCTCGCGTCATCTCGTCTCGGCATCGGTCAGGTCGCCGGGCGCTGCGGCTCGAGTTCTCGCACAGCGCGGCGAGTCAGCCGTTGCCGTAGACGCGATCCGGCGAGATCAACACCACCGCCCGGCGCTCGGCGGCCATCACCCGGTCGTACTCGTCCCAATCCTCGTGCGTGCCACCGGCCGCGGTGAACACTTCACGCAGCAGAAGACGCAACCGTTCGGCGTCGATGCCTGGAGCCGGGTCGTCGGGGCCGACGATCCACACGGGCCCCTCGGCTGCGAGCCATTCCCATCCGACGCGCACCACGATCGTCGCACGCGGCCGGGCACGCAGATTATCCAATTTGCGCGTACCGCCGCGCACCACCAGACCCACCGCATCCGCCCCGCGCTCGGGGTGTGGCAACACGCCCGCGTTGACCAGAGACGACTGGATCGTGTTATCGGCTCGAAGCGTGGAGACGACGCAGAGTCCATGGTCGCCGGCGATCAGCCGGGCGAAGTCCGCGAGATCGGTCATGCCGAGAGTCTAAGTACGCGAGTCGGCGAAGACCGCCCGGAACAGCGAATCACCTGGTCGGCCGCCGATGCCGGTGGATCGACGTCATTCGCAACGCAGCTGCTTGTCCAAGTGCATCGAGGACACCCGGTAGCCATTGCGGCGGTACAAGGCGATCGCCGCCGCGTTGTCGCCCACCACGTTCAAGCCGAGCCTGGTTCGCCCCTCACCGGCTATCAGTTCCTCCGCGGCGGCGAGGATCGCCGATCCGTAGCCGCGGCGGCGGAACGGCTCGTAGACGTTGATGTCGTACAGCCACGCCGACTCGGCCGTGCCGGTGGTATCCCGGGGGTCCGGGCCGATCCACGCGTTGCCGACGACCTCACCGGCCGCGTTCACGGCGACGACCAGATGATGACCTTCGGTGTCGCGCCCGGCCGGAAGGAATTGGGCCGTGCCGTTCCGCGCCCGCCTCCAAGCCTCTTCCTCTGACATGAATTTGCCGAGTTCGCGTGCCCCCGCCGCCTCGCGGTCCCGCCTAGCCTGCGTGTACTCCGCTTCCGTCATCCTCCGCAGAGTCACCTTCGACGATTCCATGCCGACCATCATCGGCCCGCTACCCGCGCACACAAACGTTTTCAGCTCCGCGGTGCCCGTTCGGGGCGAAACCCTCCGTGGGCCTGCCTGTCGTTATCCACGACTATCGGTGATGTCGAACCGCACGCCGGTGTGGAGCAGGTCGGTCACGGAGAGACCGAACGTGTGCCGGAAGGTGTCACTGAAGTGCGATGGTGAGGCGAAGCCCGCCTCGGCGGCGCTGCGGGTCACGTCGTGGCCCGATGCCAGACCGTGGACGGCCCGGCGCAGGCGGGCCCACTGCTGATAACGGCGGAATGTGGTGCCGGTACTGCGCTCGAACAAGCGCAGGAAATGCGAGGTGGACAAGCCGAGCCCGGCGGCGACCTCGTGCGCCCGGTATGCGCGCTCGGGCGCGGCCCGGATGGCGCCGGTCAGGCGGGTGATGCGCGGATCGGCGATGACGTCGGCGTGCAGCGCGGTACGGCGGGCGATCAGTTCGGGCGCGCCACCGTCGCGGCATGCCGCGGCGATCTCGGCTTCCCACCGATGTCCGACGCCGAAATGACCGACGGACCCGCGCATGGCGCCGGACACCGCGCGGCACGCGGGATCGGCGAACAGCAGCAAGACCCTTCCTTCGGGAGCCAGCACCCGGTGCGGAAGACGCGCAGGCGCGTAGACGCTGCGCACGCGCAGACGGCCGAGGCCGGGAGCTTCGAAGGTCAACGGCGCGTCGACCCCGATATTGAGCACGTCGACCGCGGCGGAATGGTGTTCGACTCGGATGTTGGGGCCGAGGTAGCCGGCGTGGTCCGGCCTGATCCACACCAGCGGCGGCGGTTGACCACCGCACGTTTTCGGAAGTCCGGCGGCGAGCACATCTGCGAGGCTAGCGGCACGGCGCGCAGGCGTCGAACCGCATCGGAAAGAGTGATGATCATGCTCCCTGTTCGCGCCCGTGAGGAAATTCGCGCACGCGCCGACCGCGTCTCCGAGACGGCTGGGGCGCTCCGGGTGTCCGCGGCGACGACGCTGCGCGCGCATGCGCAGTCCGGCTTCCCTGCCCGTGAGCTTCGCCTGTACCGCCCGTGGTACCCGGCATCCGGCTCCGCACTGCCCGAACGGATCTTGCTGAGCGTCAACGAATTCCGCCCGCACCGGTTCCGCGACGTGGTCCCGGTCGCCGTGATCTCGGCCCGATTGGAGCAGCAGGTGCTTCGGACCGACGGTGCGCTCGGCATCGTCACCGCCTATCAGCCGTGGGGCCGGATCACGTACTCGCTGTCCCTGTGGAGCGGCGAAGCGGCGCTCGAGGAGTTCACCGGCAGTCCGGAGCATGTAGCCGTGATGAACACCTACCGCTCACGCGGATACCTGCGCCACATCCACTGGTGGGGGCGGCACCACTCGATCGGCGCGTCGATGGCCGAGGCGCGCCGCCGCCACGACGCGGGGCAGGGACGACGCGCCGGTGCGCCCCGCGACGGGTGGGCCCGCTGGGACCGGCGGCGCTTGTCCGCCGCGTCCGCGCCGGATGATTCGCTGCGATGAAGGTCCTGGTGCTCGGCGGCTACGGTGCGGTCGGGCGGCATGTGGTCGCCGAACTTCGCCGCGGCGGGGCCACCGTGATCGCGGCTGGACGCGATCGCGTCCGCGCGGACGCGGTCGTCGACCTCGGCGACCCGATGCTCACGGGCTATCGCGCGGCGCTGTCCGGAGTCGATGTGGTCGTCAACGCCTCCGGCTCCGAGAATCCGGAATTGGCCGCCGTCGCCGGCGCGGACGGCTGCGCGTTCGTCGACATCACCGCGACGCCGGGCTACGTCGATGCGCTCCGTCGGCGGCCCGCGGCGGCGCCCATCCTGGTCGACGTGGGGCTCGCACCCGGCCTGACCAACCTGCTGGCCATCGCGGTTCATCAGGAGGCGCCAGGGCCGATCGACCTGGCCGTGCTGCTCGGCGCGGGTGAGCGCCACGGCGCTGCCGCCACGGAATGGTCCTACCGCCTGCTGGGCGCGCACTTCCACGAGGACGGCGAGCGCATCCGCAACTACAGCCGACCCGCACGATTCCTGCTACCGGGACACCGCGGGCGGCGGCTGTTGTTCCGGCTGGACTTCTCCGATCAGCACACTCTGCGCCGGGAACTGAATATCCCGGTCCGCACCTACTTCGGACTGGATTCCCGGCCCGCCACTATTGCACTGGCCGTCTTGACCTGGCTGCCGGGAGCAGCGAAAGCCCCACGCGGACTGCATATTCCGGGGACGGACCAGTGGATCGTGCTCGCTCGCGGTCACAACGGCACCACGCGCTGGGCGCGCGGGCGCAACCAGTCCCGCGCCACCGCCCTCGTCGCCGTCGCGGCGACCGAGCGAGCGCGGGGCGCCGCACCGGGCGTACACGCGCTGCACGATGTCCTCGGTCTCTCCGGCCTCTCGACAGACGAAATCGAGATCGGCCACACGACGGTATGACGCGGACCGAATACGAGACCAGCGGCGGAAAGCACCGACGACGAGCAGCACTCTGCCGCCGCGGTGCTTCCCGGCGACCACGCCATGCGACCGACTCCACGGGGAACACGACGGCTGATCGGGCAGCTCCGCACTCCGGCCGTCGCCGCAACCGACACCCGCCTTGTCCATGCCGCGAAGTGGGGACTTACAGCGCCTCGTAGACTGCCGCGACGAGGTCGTGGGCACGGGTGTCACCGTCGAGCCCGTCGCGGCGCAGGGCGGCGTGTCCTGCCGCCGCCCGGCCGTTTCGGCGCGTCCCGGTAACGACGGAGAACTGCGCCGGTCCCGCCGTTGACGGCAAGTGTGAACCGCATCTGGCCGGGTAGTGCCCTCGATATCGCCGCCGCACCGGTTGCTGGGCCGACGCTGGACCGGTCTCGTCTCCTAGGCAGCGAGCACTTGCGAAGACAGAGCAACCCGAAGGTTGGTGCCGTCATGGCGTCGCAGGAACTGGGAGCGCGTCTCCGATCGAGGGTCGCGGCGTGACCGCGCGCGGCTCGTCGCACTCGGTCGTCCACACCGACCGACCGGAGCGGTACGGCAAGCAATTGGTGTCGCACCTGGGGCGGCGCAACGGCGGCGAGTGGTCGTCGGAATCCTCGGCGGGCTGGATCGACCTGGACATCGGCCGAGCGACGGTCACCGCCCGTCCGGGCGAATTGCATCTGCGGATCGATGCGGCTGCCGAGGATCTGCCGCGGCTCGAGGACGTGCTCGCCAGGCACCTCGTCCGTTTCGGCGAGCGCGACCAGCTCGACGTGACCTGGCGGCGCGATCCCGCCACAACGGCCCCGGACGATCCGGCCGGTGATCGCCCGTCGGACAGCTGACGCCCACCGCGAGGAGACCCCCATGACCGGCCACAACGGCGACGAAGAACCGATCACCGACCTCCGATCCGCGCTCCGCAGGTTGGCGCGGCATCCTGGTCAGCTCCTCGAGACCGACCACCCGGTCGACCCGATCGGTGAGCTCGCCGGGGTCTATCGGCGGATCGGGGCGGGCGGCACGGTGCAGCGGCCGACCCGGCTCGGACCGGCGATGATCTTCGACAACGTCACCGGTTACCCCGACGCCCGCGTCTTGGTCGGCTTGATGGCCAGCCGCAAACGCGTGGGCATCCTGCTCGAATCCCCACCCGACCGGCTGACCCAGCGCATGTCCGAGGCCTATGACAAGGCCGTGGGACCGGTCGAGTTCCATGGCGGCGACGCGCCATGCCAGCAGGTGGTCCATCGCGCCGACGATCCCGGCTTCGATCTGCGCAAGGTGCTGCCCGCCCCGACCAACACCGATCAGGACGCGGGGCCGTACTTCTGTCTCGGCCTGGTACTCGGCAGCGATCCCGAGCTCGGCACCGACGTCACGATCCACCGGTTGTGCGTGCAGAGCCGCGACGAGATGACGATCTTCTTCGCTCCGGGACGCCACATCGACGCCTTCCGGCAACGAGCCGAGCAGGCGGGCCGCCGGTTCGAGATCACGGTCAACATGGGCCTCGACCCCGCCATTCACATAGGCGCCGAATTCGAGGCCCCGACGACACCGCTGGGCTACGACGAACTCGCCGTCGCCGGTGGCCTGCGCGGAAAGCCGGTGGAACTGGTTCGCGGGGTCACGGTGGCCGAAAAGGCCATCGCCGCCGCGGAGGTGGTGATCGAGGGCTATATCGTTCCCGGCGAGCGCCAGGCCGAGGACCAGAACACGCACACCGGGCACGCGATGCCGGAATTCCCCGGCTACGACGGCCCGGCCAACCCGGCGCTGCCGGTGATCAAGGTGACGGCGGTGACCACCCGCGAGCGGCCGATCCTGCAGACGCTCGTCGGGCCCGGCGAGGAACACGTGAGCTTGGCCGGTATCCCCACCGAGGCAAGCATCTTCCACGCCTTGCACGACGCGATGCCCGGCTTCGTCACGGAGGTCTACGCCCACAGCGCGGGCGGGGGGAAGTTCCTGGCGATCCTGAAATGCGCCAAGCAAAGCGCCTTCGACGACGGGCGAGCCCGCCAGGCCGCATTGCTGGCCTTCGGGGTGTACTCCGAGCTGAAGAACGTCGTCCTCGTCGACACGGACGTGGACATCTTCGACACCGACGACGTGCTGTGGGCGATGCAGACCCGCATGCAGGGCAATCGGGACATCATCACCGTGCCCGCGGTGGCCGGACACGTGCTCGATCCCAGTCAGCAGCCCGCCTACGACCCCAGCTTGCCGGCCAAGGGCACCACGTCGAAAACCATCTTCGACGCCACCGCGCCCTATCACCTGCGCGCGGAATTCACCCGCGCCCGCTTCCGCGACGTCGACCCCCGCCCGTACGCACCCGACCTGGATCTGGAGTACCCATGACGCCGACGCCCACCGACCGGATCGTCGTCGGAGTGACCGGCGCGACCGGGATCGTCTACGCCGTACGCGCGCTCGACGTACTGCGCACGGTGGGGATCGAGACCCACCTCGTCGTCACCAAGGCCGCCGACCTCACGCGCGCGTACGAGACCGACCTCAGCCGCCGCGACCTCACCGACCGCGCCGATCACGTGTGGGCGCTCTCGGACGTCGGCGCCCCGCTGTCGTCGGGATCGTTCCACACCCGCGGCATGCTGATCGCCCCGGCCTCCATGCGCAGCGTCGGCGAAATCGCCTCCGGCGTCACCTCTTCGCTGCTCACCAGGGCCGCCGACGTCACGCTCAAGGAGCGCCGCCCCCTCGTGCTGCTGGCCAGGGAAGCACCGCTCACCCTGATCCACCTGCGCAATATGGTGACGATCACCGAAGCGGGCGGCACGATCATGCCGCCGGTCCCCGCGTACTACTTCCGCCCACGGGGCCTCGAAGACGTCATCGACCACACCGTCGGCCGCGCCTTGGACCAGTTCGGCATCCACACGGACATCTTTCCCCGCTGGGACGACGAGCTGCGGCGCTCGGTGACACGCCCTGGTGAAGACCCGGTTCTCTGATTCGAAAGGAACATTCATGCGACGCAGGACCATGCTCGCCGCGCTGGCCGCAGCGACCGCGACCCCGCTGGTCGCCTCCGCCTGTGACTCGCAGGAGGACAAGGGGTCCGAATCCGGCACCTCGGACACGCTGCGCTTCGATCCCGAGAAGTTCACCACGGAGACCGCGACGGTCACCACTGCCGACGGCGAGCGGAAGATCACCTACCGCCAGTACAAGGGCATCGTCTATGTGGCGAAACCGGTGGACGAGCAATACCAGAGCCTGAACGTCAAGGTTCCGGTCGAGATCGATGGCGCCGCGGTGGACGCGAGTAAGGCGCCGATCCTGCTCAGCAACAACATCGCCGGATACCTGTCGGGCTCGGTGACCGGTACCGGCGGCATGCCCGGCGGCCTTCCGCCCGGGGCGACCCCGCCCAGCGGCACGGCGCCCGGCGGACCGGGCGGGTTCGACGACGGCGGGAACCGCACCAGCAATCCCGACCTCGCGCTGGCAGCTGGTTACGTTGTCGTCGAGGCGGGAGCCCGCGGCCGCGACCTGGTCGCCGCCGACGGCGTCTACTACGGGGTCGCGCCCGCGGCCATCGTGGATCTGAAAGCGGCGGTGCGGTACCTGCGCCACAACAGCGGGCGGGTGCCGGGCAACACCGACTGGATCGTCTCCACCGGTGTCAGCGCGGGCGGAGCGATGTCGGCGCTGCTGGGCGCGTCCGGAGACAGCGACCGCTACGACTCCTACCTCACCGATATCGGTGCGGCCGACGCCTCAGATGCCATCTTCGCCAGCGCCGACTACTGCCCCATCGCCGACCTCGAACACGCCGACATGGCTTACGAATGGAATTGGGGCGGCAATCCGCTGCAGTCCGGTGAACAGGTCGATCGAACGGTGTCGCGCGAACTGGCCGGAGCGTTCCCGGCCTACCAGGCATCGCTGAACCTGCGGGGACGCGACGGGTCGGCGCTCACCGCCGACAACTACGGCGAGCACCTGCTGCGCACCTACCTGCAACCTTCGGCCACCGAGTACCTGAAAGCCCTGCCGGACAGCGACCGCGACTCCTACCTGGCCGCCAACCCGTGGCTGCGCTTCGACAACGGCACCGCGACCTTCACCTGGGCCGACTACCTCGCGCATGTCGGCGCGCGCAAGAAGAACGTGCCCGCCTTCGACGCGTTCGACCTGTCTTCCGGGGAGAACAACGAATTCGGCAACGGCACCACCAAGGCACGCCACTTCACCCTCTACAGCCTGCGCCACGCCACCGGCGAGGCGAACGCGCAACTCGACAGCGACCTGCCGGGCAAGCTCGAGTTGATGAACCCGATGTACTTCCTCGACAACCAGACCCCGGGCCGGGCCGAGCACTGGTGGATCCGCGTCGGAACCAAGGATTCCGACACCTCCCTGACCGTCGTCGGCAATCTCGCCGCGAAGCTGGAGAACCTCGGCGCGAATGTCGACGCCGCCATGTATTGGGATGCCGGGCACGGCAGCAACGAAGACGCCGCGGATTTCATCACCTGGATCCGCGGCATCACCGGATACGGCCGTTGAACTCGGCCGGGTGACCCAGCCGGCCCGGAACCTACGGCGGAGTTCCTTTCGGGGCGGGAATGGTGAGCAGACCGAGGAACGCTCGCGCTTCCTCCGCGGTGGGCGCGGGCAGGCTGCCGCGACCGTGAATGAAGCCGATGCCCAGATACACCATCGCACCGGCGCGCAAACGCGCTTCGTCGGGAGCGAAGCCCAACTCCAGCATCGCCTTTCGCACCGTCTCGAAGACCTGCCGATCCAGGGCGCGCACCGTCGCGGCCACCTTCTCGTCGCTTCGCGCCCACTCGCGCACGGTGGCCTCGGTGGCCCAGGTGCCCTGGTCGATGAGATTGGCGGCCATATTGGCGATGCGCTGCTCGACCGGAACGGAGTCGATCGCCCCGAGTGCCCGGATGATCTCGGTTTGCCGCGCGCACCACCGATCGGCCATCGCCTCCATGAGTTGTTCGATGTCGTCGAAATGCCAGTAGAAGCTGCCTTTGGTGACGCCGAGTTCGTGGCACAGCCGCGGAATCCTGATGGCGGAGACGCCTTCACGAGCGAGCAGTGCCAGCGCACCGTCGACCCACGCCTCGTAGGAGAGCCGGGGCGCGCGGCCGCGGTGCTGTGCCGCCGCCTTGCGGGAACGCCGCGGCGACGACTCGGTGACGTCCACGCCGGAGGGCCCGCAGGCATCGGCGGCCTGCGGCCCGTCCGCCGTCATCGGCGCTGCCCCGCATCGGTGGAAATCACCTCTCGATCGTAGGTGACCACCCCGCGAGGTTCAGGCGCGGCGACCGTCCGCCGTCCCGGGCTGGCGGCTGCGCCGTCTCCCGCGACGTATCTCCATTCGAAGAGGTACCGATAACTATACCCAATGGTATGGTCACCGGCGTGGGTGCGCGCCGAAGCCGCCCCGAGAAGGGTTCGAAGATGAGACAGCGGATCTGCCGCGAGTTCCGCATGGTGTCGGCGCGGGCTTCGCCGGTTCGACCCTGGCCTGCGGCCATGCCGTCGGACCGATCCGCGGGAAATGCAGGCCGTCGGCGCCGCTCCGCATGCGTAGCTGATCGAACCGCCCCGTCTCACGCACTCCTCGGTCGACCAGTCCGAGGGCGTCGGGCAGATCATCACCGATTGCTCGACGCGAACTGGTGGGCTGAGCGGCCCCGCGACCGCATCGAAGAGTAGGAGCACCCATGTCAGTGGAAATTCCGCCTGCGGGCGCGGAGGCCGGCGACCAGCCACCGGTGAAGTGCCCCACCGCGTTCAGGTACTGGGAAGCGCGCCGCACGCCGAGGGTGCGACGGTTCGAGCGTCTCTTCACGAAAGTCACCGGGACACAGTTGTTTCCGACCGACGCGCAGGCCGTCGCTTTGTGCGAGGACCTGTTCACCGGTGATCCGGTCGCGGAACGGTTCGTCGCGGAGGTGATGCACGGTGAGATCGGCCCGCAGGCCGGGCGCCGGATGTTGGAAACCGCGCTCGCCGCTGGCATCGACGCCGTGCCGGACGCCCCGGAGTCGATGCGCGCCCTGTTCGAGGAATTCGAGACGGTGCCCGAATGGGTCGTGCCCGAGCTGGTCGAGCAAGGCGCGGCGATCTGGCGGCGGTGGGGAACGATGCTGTTCAGCTTCGCCGGCGCGGAAACACTCGAGATGTACACCGAGGCGGCGGTGGCGACACCGTTGTCGCTGGCCGGTGGGTACGCCGGGGACAGCGCGCTGCGTCGTTTCCTGGAGACCACCCGCTTCTGGATGGACGTCTCCGCGCCCGGTGCGCTGCTGACGCCGGGATCGGCCGGGCGGGCCACGGCGTTGAAGGTCCGCGTCATGCACGTCTCGGTCCGCGCGAAGGTCGCCGGGCATCCGGAATGGGACATGGACCGGTGGGGCCTGCCGATCAGCCAGACCTACCAGATGCTGACCCTGCTCGCCGGCAGCGTCACACCCGGGCTGGGCCTGTGGGCGCTCGGGTACCAGACGACCGCGTCGGAAATCCGGGCGCTGTTGCATTTCCAGAAGTACATGGGATACCTGCTCGGCGTGCGGCTGCGCTGGTATCCGGAAACCGTCCTCGACTCGTTGCGTGTGCTGGCCATGACCATCGCCTCGCGGTCCTACGACGCCGGTCACCACGGCGCGGAACTGATCGAGTCCTATCCGATGGCGTTCGCGCCGCGCGACGGCCATCGCGGTCTCACGAGGCTGCGCGAAGCGTACAACTTCCGCATCAACTCCGTGTACTCCGCGATGTACATGGCGCCCTTCACCCGGCGCCGCTACAACTTGCCCCCGGCCTTTCCCTGGATAGTCATTCCCCTCCTGCGCTTTCCGCTGATCACGGCGATGGAGATCCTGCGTAGAACGCTCCCGCCCTTCGCGCGGGCGCACGAGAAGCTCATGCTCTGGCATCGCGAGAATTGGTACCGCGCTCAGATGCACGGGCGGAAAGCGGCTTTCGACGCCAGCGGGGCGCTGCGCCGATGACATCCGCGTCGCGGCGGCCCTCTCACAGAACCGGTACTTCGATGCGCACCGGCTACGCCTTGCACGAGCTGGTCGCCCTGGCCTGAACCGGGCACAACCAGCTCGGTCCAACACCTTGCCAGATTGTTGCCATAATTATCGACAAAACGGTTGTCACATCGATCGGCAGGACGGTGTCAGTGTCGGAGACTCAGGGGCTCGAACGGGGAACCCAGGGAAAAGCCATCGCGATGGACCAGCTGCGCAGGGCCATCCGGCAGGGTGAGGTGGCGCCGGGGCAGCGGCTGGTGGAAGCGGAGCTGGTCGAGCAGTTCGGCGTCACCCGCGGCAGTGTGCGCGCCGCCATCGATGAACTGGTCGCCGAAGGGCTGGTCGAGCGGATCCACAATCGGGGCGCCCGGGTGCGCAAGGTGTCGCGTGGGGCGGCGATCGAGATACTGGAGTGTCGCAAGGTGCTCGAGGGGTTGATCGCGGCAAAGGCCGCCCAGCACGCCACCGCCGCCGACCGGGATCGGCTGCGCGAGTACGGCGAGCAGCTCACCGCGGCGGTGCGCGACGGCGAGCCGATGAAGTATTCGAGCCTCAATCACGAGCTGCACGCCGCCCTGCGCGACATCGCCGGGCAAGCGACCGCGGCCGATCTGATCGATCGGCTCAACGCACAGATCGTGCGCCATCAATTCCAGCTCTCGCTGCGGCCCGGTCGCCCACAGGTCTCGCTCCGAGAACACCTGGCCGTGGTGGAGGCGGTGGTCCGAGGTGATTCGGCCGGCGCGGAACAGGCGATGCGGAACCATCTGGACAGCGTCATCGCCGCTCTGGACGAGTGGGCTGAGCAGGCGCCGTAGCAGCCGCACCTATGCGTCAACGGAATTGTTGACAATTTTGTGAGCATCCACTTACCCTCGGTCACGGGCGCGCCGCCGCGCCCGTGACCCGTTCGGTGAGAACACGTGAGGTGAGGCGATGCCCGAGAACACATCCGAGTCGCTACTGGTGGTCAGCGCCCATGCCGGCGACTTCGTCTGGCGCGCCGGTGGCGCGATCGCGCTGGCCGCTTCGCGCGGCGAGCGCGCCACCGTGGTGTGCTTGAGCTACGGCGAGCGCGGCGAATCGGCCAAGGCGTGGCGCGAAGGCAAGCAGCTCGACGAGATCAAGGCGCTACGCCGCAGCGAAGCCGAGGCGGCAGCGGATGTGCTCGGAGCCGACATCCGTTTCCTCGACGCGGGCGACTACCCCCTGATCGAGTCGCGCCAGCTGACCGACCAGCTGGTGCACATCTACCGCGAGACCCGGCCGACGGTGGTTCTGACGCACACCTTGGTCGACCCCTACAACGGCGACCATCCGGCCGCGGCGCGCATGGCCTTGAACGCCAGAATCCTCGCGCAGGCGGTGGGATACGACGCGCCGGGCCAGCCGCTAGGTGCGCCGCCGGTGTTCAGCTTCGAGCCGCACCAGTCGGAGATGTCGGAATTCCGCCCCGACGTCCTGCTCGACATCACCGAGGTGTTCGAGCTCAAGCGCAAGGCCATGCGCTGCCTGGGCGCCCAGCAGCACATGTGGACCTACTACGAGGACCTCGCCGATCGCCGCGGCGTACAGCTCAAGCGCAATGCCGGGCCGAATCTCGGCCTGCCGCACGAGACCAAGGCCGAGGCGTTCGTACGCCACTACCCCCACGTGACCGACCGGTTGTCATGACCTCGCCGGTGCGGGTCGCCGTCCTGGGATTCGGGGAAGCCGGAGCCGAATTCGCTCGCGACCTGGTCGTCGCGGGCGCCGACGTGCGGGGATTCGACCCGGAAGTCCACGCCCCGCACGGTGTGGCGCAGCGGGCCGACGAAGCCGACGCGGTACGCGACGCCGAGCTGGTGTTCAGCCTGACCACCGCCGAACAGGCGGAGGCCGCGCTGCGCGCCGGCCTGCCCGCGCTGGCGGCGGGCACGCTGTGGGCGGAGGCCAACACCTGCGCACCGGCGCTGAAGGCGCGGCTCGCCGAACAGGCCGCCCGCGTCGACGCCGAGCTGGTCGACGTGGCGATCATGGCTCCGGTGCCCGGCACCGGCCTGCACACGCCGATGTCGGTTTCCGGGCCGGGAGCGCCACGTTTCGCCGAGCTGATGAGGGGCTTCGGCGTCACGGTGACGGTGGTGGCCGGCCCGGTCGGCGCCGCGAGTTCCCGCAAACTGCTGCGCAGCGTCGTATACAAAGGCCTCGCCGCGGCGGTGGTCGAGGGCCTGGCGGGAGCCGAGGCCGCGGGCTGCGCCGACTGGTTCCGCTCGCACATCGCCGCCGAATTGCGCGGCTTCGACGAGCAAACCCTGGACCGGCTGATCGACGGCACCTATCTGCACGCCGCCCGTCGCGCCGAGGAGATGGCGGCGGCCGCCGCCCAGCTCACCGACCTCGGTGTCACCCCGCACAGCGCCACCGCGACCCGCGACGCGCTGCGCGCGATCGCGAACGGGCCCGGCCCGGACAGTACTCGACCTTCAGGAGAGAAAAGATGAAATCGATTGTGGTCACCGGCCACCCCCGCGCGGCGCTCGAGGACGCGACTCGACTCGGCGAGTACGGTGTCGCGACCGTGCACGAGGCGGCAGGCCGGGTCGGCTACCTCGGCCCGCGGTTGCGGCCCGCCTGGCCGGGCGCCCGCATCGGCGGCACCGCCGTCACGGTCCTGTGCTGGCCGGGCGACAACCTGATGATCCACGTCGCCGTCGAGCAGTGCCGTCCGGGCGACGTGCTGGTCGTGGCGACGAACTCGCCCTCGACCGACGGACTGTTCGGCGAGCTGTTCGCCACCGCCTTGCAGCGGCGGGGCGTGCGCGGCGTCGTGCTCGGTTGCGGGGTGCGCGATGTCGCCGAGCTGCGCGAGATGAACTTTCCCGCCTGGTCGGCGGCGGTCAGCGCGCAGGGGTCGGTGAAGGCGACCGCCGGTGCGATCAACGTGCCGGTCGTCGTCGAAGGACAGGTGATCCATCCCGGGGACGTGATCGTCGCCGACGACGACGGCGTGACCTGTGTGCCGCGCGCGGATGTGCCCGATGTGCTGGCGGCCGCGGCCGCACGGCTGGCCAAGGAGGAAGCCTCCCGGGCGGCCTTCCAGGCGGGTGAGCTCGGCCTCGACCGCTACGGTCTGCGGGATCGCCTGGGCGATTTCGGCATCACCTACCTCTCCTACGAGGACTACCTGGCCGCGGGAGAACGGGCGTGACGGCGCCGGACGCGGGCGTTCCATGCGTGTGGATGCGGGGCGGCACATCCAAGGGCGCGTACTTCCGCGCCGACGATCTGCCCGCCGATCCCGCCGCCCGCGACGATCTGCTGCTCCGGATCATGGGCACGCCCGATCCACGGCAGATCGACGGCATCGGCGGCGCGACCTCACTGACCAGCAAAGTGGCCGTCGTGTCGCCGTCGGCCCGGCCCGACGTCGACGTCGACTACCTGTTCCTCCAGCTGGGCGTCGCCGAGGCGACCGTGTCCGACCGGCAGAATTGCGGCAACATCCTGGCCGGCGTCGGACAGTTCGCGGTCGAGTCCGGGATGGTGCGCGCGGTCGGTGACCAGTGCACGGTGCGCATCCACCTGGTCAACTCCGGCGCCACCGCCACCGCGACATTCCCGGTGCGCGACGGTCGCCCGATATACGCCGGTGACACCCGCATCGACGGCGTGCCCGGTACGGCTGCCGCAGTGTTGCTGGCTTTCCAGGACACCACGGGATCGGCCACGTCAGGGTTGTTTCCGACCGGTAGCCCGGCCGACACCGTCGACGGCGTGCAGGTAACCTGTGTCGACAACGGCATGCCGGTGATCGTCGCCGATGCCGAGAGTTTCGGCATCACCGGATACGAGTCGCAGGCCGAACTAGCCGATGACGACGCACTGCTGACCCGGATCGACCGCGTGCGCCGCCAGGCGGCGACGTTGATGGGCTTGGGCGATGTCGCGCGATCGTCGGTACCGAAGACGGTGCTGGTCGCTCCCGCCCGCGACGGCGGACAGGTGAGCGCGCGCTCGTTCATCCCGGTCCAGCCACACACCTCGATCGGCGTGTTCGCGGCGATCAGCGCGGTCACCGCGATGAGAACGCCGGGAGCGGTCGGTTACGACCTCACCGCGGACTGGCCCGCCGGTCCGCAACGGGTGGATGTCGAACATCCGTCCGGGCGGCTTCGAGTCGATGTCGACGTCGACACCAGCGTCTTCCCGCCGCTGGTGCGTCGCTCCGGGGTGGTCCGCACCGCTCGCAAATTGTTCACCGGTTCGGTTTTCCCCCGCACCTGAGGCGCCTGTTCGTCAAGGAGGACATCACCATGGCACCTGGCCACGACATCGCGCATCTGGCGCACGTGCAGCTGTTCACCCCGAAGCTCGACGAGAGCATCGCGTTCTTCGTCGACTTCCTCGGCCTGCGCGTCGTCGGCTCCGACGGCGACGACGTCTACCTGCATGCCTGGGACGACTATCAGCACCATACGGTCACGCTCAGCGCGCGCAAACGTTCCGGCATCGGGCGCACCTATCTGCGGGCGTCCAGCCCCGAGGCGCTGACGCGGCGGGTCGCGGCGCTGGAAGCGGCTGGCCGTGGCATCGGCTGGACCGACGGCGAACCCGGCTTCGGGCCCACCTATGTGTTCACCGATCCGGACGGGCACGAATTCGGCCTCTACTACGAGGCCGAGTGGCACCTGGCCGAGGAGGAGACCCGGCCCGCCCTGAAGAACCAGGCCCGCGCCTATCCAGGTGGCGGAGTTCCGGCGCGACGACTCGATCACGTCAACTTCCTCGGGCGCAGCCCGGCCGACAATCGCGACTTCCTGGTCGACACGCTCGGCGGCATGGTCACCGAGCAGATCGTGCTGGACGACGGCACCGTCGCGGGCAGCTGGACGACTTTCACCAACAAGAGTTACGACCTGGTCTACACCCGCGACCATCTGGGATTCTCGGGGCGGCTGCACCACATCGCGTTCGCGGCCGACAGCCGCGCCGACATCCTGCGGGCCTGTGACGTGGCCCTGGACCAGGGCGTGTTCATCGAGACCGGCCCGCACAAGCACGCCATCCAGCAGACGTTCTTCCTCTACGTCTACGAACCCGGCGGCAATCGCGTCGAGCTGTGCAACGCCGGCGCCCGGCTGATTCTCGCGCCGGACTGGAAGCGCGTCGACTGGACCGAGGCCGAGCGCCGTAAGGGGCAGGCGTGGGGCTTGAAGACCATCGAATCGTTCCACACGCACGGCACCCCGACGGCCGAGGAACTGGCCGCGGACCACTGACCGAAATAATTGTTAACAATTTCTTCAGCAATATTGTGCGCGACATCTCCAACGCTGTAGCGTGCGTCACATGAAGTACCCCATGGATGAAAGGGACGATGTTGTCCTCGACTGAACCGAACGGCCGCGCGGCTTCCGCCGGCGGCCGACTGTCGATCCGCGTGACGACGCTCTGCTGGTTTCTCGTCCTGCTGGACGGCCTGGATCTGTTCGTCTACGGCGCCACGCTGCCCGGTGTCCTCAAGGACGAAAGCTTCGGCCTGACACCCGCCATCGCGGGCGACATCGGCAGCCTCAACACCTTCGGCATGCTGCTGGGCGCCCTGGGTTCGGGCCTGATCACCGACCGCGTCGGCCGCCGCAAGATTATCGCCGCCGGCGTGCTGATCTTCACCGTCGCCGCGGCCGTCTGCGGCGCGGCGCCCAACGTCGAGATCTTCGGCGCGGCCCGCTTCTTCGCCGGCATCGGCCTCGGCGGCCTGCTGCCGACCGCCATCGCGCTGGTCATGGAATACGCTCCCGCGCATCGCAAGAACCTCAGCGTCACCGTGCTGATGACGGCCCATCAGGCAGGCGGCGCGATCGCGGGCGCCGTGGCGATGACGATCGTGGAATCCCTCGGCTGGCGCTCGGTCTACTGGTTCGGCGCTGCGCCGGTGGTGATCGCACTGCCCGCCATCCTGTTCCTGTTGCCGGAATCGCTGACCTACCTGCTGGCCTCGGGCAAACAGCAGAAGGCCGAGGCGATCGCGAACAGGTTCGGCGTCTCGTTGGCGGCGTTCGCACCGGAAGCAGGCTCACAGCAGCGGCGCGCGAAAGTCACCGCGCTGTTCACCCCGGCGCTGCGGGGAACGACGGCTTTGTTCTGGATCGCGTCGTTCGGCGGCCTGCTGCTGGTGTACGGCGTGAACACCTGGCTGCCGACCATGATGCGCGGCCACGGCTACAACCTCGGGTCGGCCATCAGCTTCCTGCTCGTGATCAATATCGGCGGCATCGTCGGCATGCTGGTCGCCGGACGCCTGGCCGATCTGTTCGGGCCGCGCCGGGTCACCGTCATCTGGTTCGCGATCACCTGTGTCGGCATCGGACTGCTCGCGGTCCACATGCCGCTGGTCGTCACCTACGTCAACGTATTCCTCACGGGCGGTTTCCTGTTCAGCGCGCAGACCCTGATCTACGCCAGCGTGGGCACCTACTACCCGCCCAGCATCCGGGCGACCGCGCTCGGCTGGGTCGCGGGCATCGGCCGCACCGGAGCCGTCTTCGGCCCATGGCTGGGTGGCGTCCTGGTCTCCCACCAGGTGTCGAACTGGGGTTTCGTGGTGTTCGCGCTCGCCGCTCTCATCGCGGCGGTGATGGTCGGTCTGGTGCGCGCGCGTCCGCTTACCGAGCCGGCACCCGATCGTGTCGCTCCAGCCGCGCCCCGAACCGTGGACCTGGCGTCCTGATCCTCCCGTGGCCGGCGACGTGCCGATGAAGCGCCAGGTCCGCTCCGCCGCGGGCCTGGCGCCCCCATCGCCTGCCGGAGTTTCTCCACGCGCCGCCCGGCGTCACCTTCGATCGAGTCTGCTCATCCGCGGGTGCGCCGACAGCTGCAATTGCCCGGTCCAGCTGTCGGTTTCATGGGCGATCACCTCGTTGACCCGGTAGGAGAAGTCCCGCAGCAGGCCCATCCTGCGGTCGATCTCTCCGTTCGAGTTCGCGGGCGCGCGCGAGACGGAAGCCCACTCGAGCTGGAAGTCGCACAGCATCGCGTTGATCGACTGGGCGCTGCGGAGGTCGCGCATCCACGCGGTGGACACGCCGAAGAGCCGGTCGCATGCCAGGCTTCCTGCGGCGCAGGCGAGCAGGATGTATCCCCAGCTCGGGTTGATGGCGTCGACGCCCGCGGTGGTCAGCAGCGGCACCAGGATTCCGAGTAGGCCGAGCACGATCAGCGCCGCGGTGAGGGCTAGGCTGGCCCGCCGCTTCGTCAGACCGTCCCGCGAATACCACTCGCGTGCGTCCATGGCATACGCCTCGACGCGTTGGAACAGCCGGGCAAGGGTCTCATCGGAACTCGACCAATCGGCGGAGCGGAGGTCCAGCGAACGCGGCACTCCGAGGTCCTGCGAGCGATCCCCGCCGAGGGGCGATCGGTGCTCTGTCACGGCCCGTACTGTATCTCCCCTGGCGCTCCCGAATCACCTTTCGCCCGTTTGCCGGTCGGGCCGAACGGTGCCGCGGACCTCGACGATGACGCGGGCGTAGTTCTTATCGATGCTGTTCGATTCAGCTTGCACTACAACACATTTCGAGACAGCGCCCAGTCGCGGACCGGGTCCGGTCGCGCCGTGCCCAAGGGTGCGGACGCGGTGGATTGCACGAAAGTTGCGACTTAGTAACGGATTCGGGCAGCTCGCGTCCCACGGCAAGGCGTCGGTCACAACCAGCGCCGGGACCGAAGAGACTTCCGACGGCACCGATGGACCCGTCCGACCGCGGGTACGTCGTCGCGACCTCTTCGGTAACCGCTTACTCGGAGGATTCAGAATCCCGTTGATCGCAATCATTTTCCGGCCATTGCGCAGCTCCTAGTGTTCGGAGAACCCTGCTGAGCACCGTGCCCGAGGACGACCGCAGCCGGGGATCGCCATGTCCGCCTCGGTTCCGCAGCGAACCGATCCTCGATTTCGGAGCGACGTGCAGCCAACTCCCTGGTCAGCGAAGGACTTTCGGCTCGAGCGAGTACCGGACGCGACGCCGGGACGGCTCGGCGCATCGCGCGCATCCCGGCCCGCGCTGCACGGCCACCGGGGCTATCTCGGCGCCGCGGCAGGCAGCCTCGTCACGCTGATCCTGCTGTTCCAGCCGTGGCTCATGGCGGCGGGCGCCGACGGCAGAGCCAGTGCGAATGCCTTCGGCCGGATCACCGCGACCACCTCGTATCTCAACGTCTGGTCGGCGACGCAACCGCCCACCGCGCGGATCAGCGGCGCCCTGGCGCTGCTGTCCGCGGGCGCGATCGTCATGACCGTCTGCGTGGTGGCGGTGAATCTCCGGCTGCGCACCGAGATCCTGGCGCGCGCGGCGACGGCGTGCGCGGTGACGACCGCGGCGCTGGTCGCGCTCACCGTGCTCTACGTCAACAGCAAGGCTCCCGAGCTGCGCGCCATGCTCGCGCGCTCCTCGGACTTCGGCGGGCAGGTCGGCATGGTGACCAGCTGGGCGTTCGGCAACGGCAGCCTGATCGCGCCGGGGGTGCGGCAGGTCTCCTACAACACCGCGGGACTCACCCACTGGCCCCTGCTCGCCGGGGTCACCTCGCTGGGCTCGGCCGTCGTCGCCGTCGCCCAATGGGCATACAACCGTCCGGCCACCTCACTGCGGCTGCCGCGACTCGCCGGTGCGCGTTCCGGCGAACCGGCCGGGCGCGTCGAGTGAGCGGGCCGGCACGCCACCCCGCGCTCCGCTGACTCCCCGCCGATCCGGGGTAGGACCAGCGCCGCACCCCCTGCGGCGGCACACCGTGACCGGCCGCGGTCGCCGGGCGATCCGCGCTGAACTACCGGACACCGAGGGACTCTCCGGTGCGGAAAGTAACCGGCGCAGCGGACTTTCGGCCCTACGGCCACGCCGCGCGCCGCGGGCACAGTCGTGCCAGGTGAGTCGGTGGGGCGAGAGCAGTGGAGGATGGGATGTCGCTGGTGTCGGAGGCGTGGTCGTCGACGTCGTTCCCGGAAGTCGCCGTGTTCGCCGCGGGCCGGGTGCCCGCACTCGAGCGGGAGCGCTTCGCCGGCACCGTGTGCCGTCTGCTGTCGCGCTTCCCTGCCGCGGGCAGCGCCCGCCTGCGGATCACGGGGCCCGATCACGACGACGGCCCGATGGTCGTCCAGGTGAATCTGTCCGTCGGCGGCACGCCGGCACGCATCCAGACACTGGCGCGACGCCGTGGTGACGCGTTGCCGACGCTGGTGCGGTTGGAACGGCAGATCAAGGCGTTGCAGAAGACGTGGGAGTCGCGTCCGTGGCCGGATCCGGGTCGTCGGCCGCTGGACGCCCCCGGTCCGGGCGAACTGGTCCGCCGCAAGGTCGTCGCGCTGATGACCTGCGGGTTGCCCGCGGCGGCGGCGATCATGGACGCGATGGATTACGACGCGCATCTGTTCACCGATGCCGAGACCGGAGAGGACGCCGTCGTCCACCGCGCAGGGCCGTTCGGGCTGCGGATGGCGCGCCAGCACAGCGTTCATACCCCGCCCTGGATCGCGGGCACTCCCGGACTGGTCACCATCAATCCCCGCCCGGCCCCGGAGCTGACCGAAACCCGAGCCGTGGCACGGGTATGCGAATACGGCTTGCCGTCGCTGTTCTACACCGACTCGGCGTCGGGACGCGGCCGTCTGATGTATCGCCGCTACGACGGCGGCCTGACGCTCGTCGCACCCGCCGACCGCATCGACACCGTCACCGCCTGAACAACCGCACTCCCCCGGCGCTGCCCGTCCGGCACCGGTCGTCGCCGGTCACGCCCGGACCGAGCCGTTATCGATCACCTCTCCTTCCGAACCATGCGCAAAAGAAAGGCGGACACGACGTTGGCGCGTGATCTGACACAGCTGGAGATTCTCACCGAACTGGAACAATTCGCGGGCGCCGCGTTGGACCGCCACCTGTCCATGGTCAAGGAGTGGCATCCCCACGACTACGTGCCGTGGGACGCGGGACACAACTTCGCGATGCTGGGCGGAATCGATTGGGACCCGAGCCAATCGCGACTGTCGGACGTGGCGAAGGCGGCTTTGATCACGAATCTGCTCACCGAGGACAATCTTCCCTCCTATCACCGCGAGATCAGCGCGAACTTCTCCCGAGACGGCGCGTGGGGCTCGTGGGTGGGACGATGGACCGCCGAGGAGGCCCGCCACAGCATCGTCCTGCGCGACTACCTCGTCGTCACCCGGGCTGTCGACCCGGTCGCCTTGGAGAACGACCGTATGGCGCACATGTCCCACGGTTTCGCCGCGCCGATGGAGCGCACGGACACCTCCGGTGACGGCGGATTCCTGTTCTCGGTGGCTTACGTGTCCTTTCAAGAGTTGGCGACCCGCATCAGCCATCGCAACACGGCGGCCGTCTGCGACGATCCGGTCGCCGACCGCATGCTGCAACGCATCGCCGCCGACGAGAACCTGCACATGATCTTCTACCGCGGCATGTGCGCCGCGGCCCTGGATCTGGTGCCCGATCAGGCCATCGAAGCGATCGACCTGATCGTGCGCAATTTCCGGATGCCCGGCACCGGCATGCCCAACTTTCGGCGCAACGGCGTCCTCATGGCCAAACACGGCATCTACGATCTGCGCCAGCATTCGGAAGAAGTGCTGCAACCGGTCATCCGGCAGTGGAACGTATTCGAGCGCGACGACTTCGGTCCGCGCGGCGAGCAAGCCAGGGAACGACTCGCCGCCTTCCTGGACGACCTCGAGCACGTGCGCATTCCCCGGTTCGAGGAACAACGCGACCGCGCCCTCGCGCGGGAAGCGCGCCGGGGTGTCGGCACCGTGGCGGGATAGTGGCACCGGAGGGATCCTGGCCGGCGAAACGGGCGTCAGCCCACATAGCGCCGCGCGGCGGAATGGCGCTGGGATTCTTCCAGCAGAACGAGCCCCGCCTCCACTCGCGGCGGCAGGACTTTTCGTTCGCGCAGCACCCACGGCATCCCGCGCAGCGTGTCGAGAACGGCCGCCGCGGTCGTCAGGTCGGCCGGGGCCGATCTGAGCACCACGGCGGTCCGCCGCGCGGCGCTGCGGGCCGGGCGGCGCAACCACAGCGTCCACAGCGTGTTCCGGATGCCGAGGCGGCGACGATGGGTCGGGTCCCGGGTGGTGGACGGCTCGTGGTGGATCACGATGTCCTCCACCCAGCACATCCACCAGCCGTACGCCGCGAGGTCGAGCGCGAGCAGTTCCTCTTCCCCACCGAACCACAGGCGCCGGGAGAACCCGCCGACCTGACGGAACGCGCTGACCCGGAAGGCGGACAGCGCCGCCATCACGCCGAGCAGGGCGGGGCCTGGCAGCCAGTCGGGCCCGGCGACCGGCGAGTAGCGCAGTTCCGGCGTGATCGGGTCTTCGCGGAGGTCGGGGGCGACCAGGCAGCGTCCCGTCACCGAGCCGAGGCCCGGATACCGGTCGAGTAGATCGGCCGCGCGGGTCAACGCGCCCGGCTGCCAGCGGGTGTCGTCGTCGCAGAACGCCACGTACGGCGTGACCACCCGCTCGACCGCGATGTTCCTGGCCACCGCGCCCAGGTTGTCCGCCGAGCGGATGAGCTGCACGGAAGGGAACGCCGCGGCGACCGCGTCGGCCGTTCCGTCGGTGGAATCGTTGTCGACAAGGATGATCGGGGCCGCGTCGGCGAGCGCGGTCATGTGGGCGAGGGTGTGCAGCAGTTGCTCGCGCCGGTTGCGGGTGATGATGACGACCGTCATCCGTTCCGTTGGCATCCGTCACTTCCTTCCGTGGGCGAGTTCCAGAGTTCTGGCCCTGCGCTCGATCTCCGGCGGCAGCCTGCGCCGCTGCGCCAGCGCCCTGGGCAGGCGGCGCACGATCCCGGCGAACGCCAGCACCGTTCCCGGGTCGCGCACCGTCCGGCACAGCAGGCTCGCGGACTCGGCCGCGCACCGCCGCAGCGGCCTGCGCATCCAGGCGATCAACGCGTTGTTGCGCTGTTCGGCCCGTCTGCGCCACGCCTGCGGCGGCCGCCGCGCCGAGGGGTGGTGATGGGCGCGCACCCGCGCCACGTAACAGAGGTCCCAGCCGCACGCCGCCATGTCGAGTGACAGCAACCGTTCTTCGGCGCCGAAATGCAGGAGCGGGCTGAACCCGGACGCCTGTAGATACGCGTCTTTGCGCACGATCGCCGCGCAGGCGAGAAAGCCGAGAACCAACGGGCCCGGCAGCCCGGGGGGATGCCCGAGCGGGCTGGTCGCCATCAGTTCGTTGACCGGATCGTCACGGTGGTCGGCGCCGACGAGCGTGCGTCCCGCGACCAGGCCCAGCCGTGGATGGGCGTCCAGCACCCGCTCGGCTTCCCCGAGCGCGTCCTCGGCCCACCACGAGTCGTCGTCGCTGAACGCGACGTAGGGCGTCCGGGCCAGCGCGACGCCGAGGTTGCGCGCCGCGGCGCCGAGATTGCGGGGCAGCCGGACAACGCGCACCCCGGGGAACGCCTCCGCCACGTCGGCCGTGTCGTCGACCGAAGCGTTGTCCAGCACCACGATCGCGGGTGCCGGGCGCAGTGCGCGCAGTTCGGTCAAGGTTCGGCACAGTTCGGCGGCGCGATTGCGGGTGGCGATGACGACGGTGGTCTTCGCCACCGCCGGCGCGCTCACGCCGGCCGTCCCGCGAGCAGTTCCTCGAGCAGGTCGCTGGTGAGGGTGTCGGCGACGGGGAACTCCCGCCGCCGCGCCCGTTCGCGCCCCGCGGGCGCCAGGCACCAGCGCCACCACTGATCGAACGCGCCTGTGTCGGCGGTCTGCTCGGCGCCGACCAGCGCGGGCCAGTCCAGCGCCTTCGCCTGCGCGGTGACTTTTCCGCCGCCCGCGACGGGATCCACCGCCAGCACCGGGATACCGGCGCGCAGTCCCAGCACCATGCCGTGCAGCCGCGTGGTGATCACCGCGTCCAGGCGAGCGAACACCGACGCGAGCTGGTCGGGCGTGCGGCACAGCCGCCAGTCGTCGGAGGTCAATCTGGTGTCGAGCGGCAGTCGCGCGCAGTCGAGTTCGCGCAGCCACCGCAGCAGCGCGCGATGCACCGAGCGGTGCCTGCGGGCCATGCCGTATTCGGCTTGGCCCGGGGCGAAGACGACACCCACCACCGGGACGCTCACCGTGGACGCCCCGACCGCGATGTCCGGTCGCGCCACGGACGGACTGTCGCGCGGCAAGATGCGGTGGAACCCGGTGACCGCGGCATCGGCCGGATCGAGGATGGAGACGCCCACCGCGATGCGCCTGCAGTTCGCGTACCGCTCGTGCAGGAACCGGACCTGCTCACCGTGCGCGGGCCCGCAGACGAAAACGAGGTGCGAATAGCGTCCGGAGTCCGCGTCGTCCAGATGCATCGCGTCGGAACGAAACCCCGGGCTCCACGCCGTGTCGTGCGGGATCGCGGCGGAGGCCAGAGCGTCACACACTCGGCTCATGCTCAACACGTCCCCGGCCGTCGCTTCCCCGTGCAGGAAGCTGGGCCACCCGGTGACAAGTACCCGCATGTCTGTGCCCATACCCGCCGCACCCCAGGTCAATCAGCCGTGTCTTGGTTCGGTGACCGCGAACTTCGCACATCGCGGGCCGGTGGCCTAGCTCGGGGCCGCGCGCAGGTGCACGACCTTCGTCTGGGTCATCTCGTCCAGCAATTCCGGCCCGTAGCCGAAGCCGGATCCGCTGGCGCGCCGCGGGTGCGCCGCTCCGCCGGGCGCGCCGCCGAAGACGGAGTTGATCTTCACCGTGCCCACCGGCAGTTCCCGCCACGCGAGCTGGGCATGGGCCATCGAAGGCGTCAACACGGTGGCCGCGAGACCGTAGTCGTCGGTGGCGGCCTCCTCGATGCCGTGCTCGAACGTGTCCACCACTCGCACCGGCGCGACCGGACCGAAGGTTTCCTCCCGCATGATCCGCATGGCCGGATCGCACTGTGCCAGCACGGTGGCCGGATAGTGCGCACCGGCGCCGTCCGGCAGCACACCGCCGGTCAACAGCTCGGCGCCGTGCTCGACCGCGTCGCGGACCTGCGCGTGGACCTGCTCGCGGTGGCGCCGGTCGACCAGCGGGGCCGGCTTCCACGACTCGGCCTCGGCCACCAAGGCCGCCAGGAATGATTCCGCGACGTCCCGGTGTACGAAGATCCGCTCGACCGACACGCAGATCTGACCGGAGTTCGCGAACGCGCCGAGGGCCGCCTGGCCGGCCGCCCAGACGGGATCCACTCCGGCGTCGACCACGAGCGCGTCGTTGCCGCCGTTCTCCAGCAGTGCCTTCGCGCCCGTGTTCGCCACGCTCCGCGCGATCGACCGTCCCGTGGCCGTGCTGCCGACATGCGCGACGACGTCCACATCCAGCCGCGCGGCCAGCAGCGCGCCCACCCTTCCGTCGCCTTGCACCGTCTGCAGAACGCCCTCGGGAAGCGTGCCGGCCAGCAACTCACCGAGCAGACCTCCGGTATGCGGCGCGCGTTCGCTCGGCTTGTACACGACGGTGTTTCCGGTGACCAGTGCCGCGCCGAGCAAACCGCAGGACACCGCAACGGGATCGTTCCACGGTGTCAGGGCGACGACGACGCCGCGCGGTTCCCACACCATGAGATCGGTCGCTTCGAAAGCCCCCTGCAGGCTTCTGCCTCGGTGCAGCGGTCCCAGTTCGGCATATTGCTCCAGCGTCGCGGCACCCGCCAGCACCCCCTCCTTGCTCTCCGACCGCGGACGTCCGGTTTCGAGCCGGTTGAGTTCGGCCAACTCGTCGGCGCGCTCGCGCAGCAGAGCGGCGCCGGCACGGACGGCGGCGGCCCGCTCGGCCGCCGGAGTACGCGCCCACGCGGATTGCGCGCGATTTGCCATACCCACTTGCCGATCGATCTGCGCGAGATCAGTCATCGGCACCTTGCCGACGGCGGCTCCGCTGGCGGGATCGACGATCTCGATCGTTTCGGTCGCGCGGAGTCCGGTGGCGGACGGGGCAGCGTTGGGTGCGCTCATGTCGCGGCCATTGCCTGGCTTCCGCGGTTCAAACCGGTCGTGCCACAGCCGTGTCGATATCGCCGCACGGCACGTTCACCAGGCTCGATAGCTGAGAGGTTGCTGCCGTGCCGCGCCGACCAGGTTTGATCCGGCGGTAATAGGCAAGAGCTACCGGCATGGCCGAAAAGACCGAGCGGCTCACGGTGCTGCTGTGGCACGTGCACGGCTCATGGACGACGTCGTTCGTCCAAGGGCGGCACCGTTATCTGCTGCCCGTGCTGGCAGGCGGCGGACCGTGGGGCCGTGGACGGTGCGGTCGCGACTGGCCTTCGGCGGCGGAAGTGCCCGCGGATCGCTTGCGCGAAACCGAGCCGGACGTGGTCGTGCTGCAGCGCCCGGAGGAAATCGATCTCACCGGACGCTGGCTCGGTCGTCGCCCCGGGGCCGATATTCCCGCCGTCTACGTCGAGCACAACGCCCCGCGTCCCAGCGCGGCCACCACCAGCCATCCCCTGTCCGATCGCGCCGACATCCCGCTCGTGCACGTCACCCACTTCAATAACTTGATGTGGGACAACGGACGCGCGCCCACCCGGGTGGTGCCGCACGGAATCGTCGACCCCGGCGCGCTCTACACCGGTGAACTGCCCCATGGCGTGGCGCTGATCAACGAACCGACGCGGCGCGGGCGGATCACCGGAAGCGATCTGCTGCCGGACTTCGCGATGGCGGGACCGATCGACCTGTACGGCATCGGCGCGGCCGATTACACGGCCGACAGATCCACCGGCCACCCGATCCGCGGCGTCGGGGATCTGCGGCAGTCGGCGTTGCATCCGGAAATGGCGCGCAGAAGGGTGTATCTGCACACCGCGCGCTGGACCTCGCTCGGATTGTCCCTGCTGGAAGCCATGCACTTGGCCATGCCGGTGGTGGCCATCGCCACCACCGAGGCCGTCATGGCCGTGCCGCCGGAAGCCGGTGCGATCTCCACCGACGTCGCGGCGCTCACCGCGAAGTTCCACGAATTCCTCCACGAACCCGATCTCGCGGCGCTCGCGGGCAAGTCGGGACGGCAGTTCGCGCTGGAGCACTACGGCCTCGGGGTCTTCCTGCGCCGGTGGGATGCCCTGCTCGCCGAGGTCACCGAATGAAGGCAGTGTCCCGGAGAGAGAAGGCGGAATCATGAAGATCGCGATGGTGTCCGAACACGCCAGCCCGCTCGCCGTGCTGGGCGGGGTCGATGCCGGCGGGCAGAACGTGCATGTCGCCGAGCTGTCCGCGGCCCTGTGCGGGCAGGGGCACGAGGTCACCGTCTACACGCGCAGGGAGGACGCCGACGCGCCGGACACGGTCACCGCCGAACAGGGTTACCGCGTGGTTCACGTTCCGGCCGGTCCCGCTCGTGTGCTGCCGAAGGACGAGTTGCTGCCGCATATGGTCGAATTCGGTGTCTTCCTGCGCGAGCAGTGGCGCGACGTCCGGCCGGATGTGGTGCACGCGCATTTCTGGATGTCCGGGCTCGCGGCCTTGTCGGGGGCACGCCCCACCGGCGTTCCCGTGGTCCAGACATTTCACGCGCTGGGCGTGGTGAAGCGCCGCCACCAAGGCGCCGACGACACCAGTCCGGCCGACCGGGTGCGCCTGGAGCGGCTGATCGCCGAACAAACCGACCGCATCATCGCCACCTGCACCGACGAGGTGTTCGAACTCGCCAGGTTCGGCGTGCCCCGGTCCAGGACCTCGGTGATCCCGTGCGGCGTGGATCTCGCGCAGTTCACACCCGACGGACCGGCGGAACCGAAGTCGGCCGAGCACCGGATGATCAGCGTCGGAAGATTGGTGCCGCGAAAAGGTTTCGACACCGCGATCACCGCGCTCACCAGCCTGCGCGACACCGAGCTGGTGCTGGTCGGCGGCCCGGACGACGCCGAACTCGCCGACGACCCGGAGGGCAAGCGGCTGCTGACGCTGGCGGAGGAGCTGGGCGTGCGCGACCGGGTGCACATGCTGGGGCGGGTGCCGCGGACCCGGATAGCTCCGCTGCTGAGATCGGCGGACGTCGCGGTGTGCACACCGTGGTACGAACCGTTCGGGATGACGCCGCTGGAAGCGATGGCATGCGGCATTCCCGTGGTGGCCACCGCGGTGGGTGGTCTCATCGATACCGTCGTCGACGGTGTGACCGGCAGGTTGGTCCCTGCGCGCGAGCCGGCGGAACTGGCCGACGCGGTAGGCGATCTGCTGACCACGCCCGGGCTCAGGGAGCGCTGCGGCCGCGCCGGGCGCGAGCGCGTCGAAGCGCGTTATTCATGGGACCGGATCGCCACGGAGACCCTCCACGCCTACCACCGGGTGATCGCATCCGGCGCCCGCCGCGGGAGCGGGCCCACCGATGGCGGTGCGGTCGACGTCGCGGAGCTTCCTCCCGAGGCGCCGTCGACTGACCACGGTGTGCGCGCGAGCGGTCAAGGATAGGCGGCGTCATGTCCGAACCCCGCGAACGTGCGTTGGTCACCGGCGGCTGCGGATTCGTCGGATCACACCTGTGCGAGCAGTTGCTCGACGCGGGCACCACGGTGGTCGCGCTCGACAACTTCGCCACGTCCACACCGGACAATGTCGCCCGGCTGCTGGACCGCCCCGGATTCGAACTCGTTCAGCACGATGTCACCGAGCCATTGCCCGCGATGGGCGTTTTCGACGTCGTCTTCCATCTCGCCTCGGCCGCATCGCCGCCGGACTACCTGCGCCTGCCGATCGAGACATTGCGGGCGGGCGCTCTCGGCACCGCCAACGCCATCGACGCGGCCGAGCGGAATCGGGCTCGTTTCGTGCTCGCGTCGACGAGTGAGGTCTACGGCGACCCCGCTGTCCACCCGCAGCCCGAGCATTACTGGGGTCACGTCAATCCGGTCGGCCCGCGCAGCGTCTACGACGAGGCGAAGCGGTACGCCGAGGCCTTCACGATGGCCTTCCGCCGGGAACGCGGGGTGAATACGGGAATCGCCCGGATCTTCAACACCTACGGCCCCCGCATGCGTACCGACGACGGCCGGATGGTGCCCACCTTCATCGCCCAGGCGTTGTCGGACGCGCCGCTCACCGTCGCGGGCACCGGCGAGCAGACCCGCTCACTGTGCTATGTCGACGACACGGTGCGCGGCCTGCTCGCGCTGGCCTCGACCGACCATCCGGGCCCGGTCAACATCGGCAATCCGCACGAGACCTCCGTGCGCCGCCTCGCCGAGGAGATCCGGGCGGCGATCGGCAGCCGTTCCATCGTGACGTATGTCGACGGCGCCATCGATGATCCGCAGCGGCGCTGCCCGGACATCTCGCTGGCCCGGCGTGCGTTGGGCTGGTGGCCGTTGGTCGACAGGGAGGAGGGCCTGCGGCGCACGATCGATTGGTTCGCCGGTCGAACGACCGAGCCGGCCGAAGAATCCGTGCGCTGACCGGGGCCGGACGGCGAAGCGGTTTAGTCGTGACTTCAGCGGGTAGCGCCCCCCTTGTATGCCAGCGGGCGAACCGACAGGTCCCGCGCGTCTCGAAGTCTCGAACAGAAAGGCGGCCCGGTGCGCATTCTCGGAATCAACGCGATTTTTCATGATCCTGCTGCGGCTCTGATCGTGGACGGCGAGATCGTCGCGGCCGCCGAGGAAGAGCGGTTCACCCGTCGCAAGCACGGCAAGCGCCCGGTTCCGTTCTCCGCGTGGGAACTGCCCGAACAGGCGGCCGCCTGGTGTCTGGAGCGAGCGGGGTTGCGTCCCGATCAGCTCGACGCCGTCGGCTACTCCTACGACCCGCGACTGGTCGACCATTCGCTCGGCGGTCTGGATCGCAAAAGCGAGGCGACCAGAACGGACTACGCGTTCCGAGCGCCGGCTTTCCTCGCGGCCGCGTTGCCCGGACTCGATCCCACGATCGTGCGTTTCGTGCGGCATCACTTGGCGCATGCCGCGTCCGCGGCTCTGGCGGCCCCCTCCGGCGACTCGGCGGTGCTGGTGGCCGACGGACGCGGGGAGAGCCAGTCCTATCTGGCCGGAGAATACCGAGACGGCAAGTTCGTCGAGCTGGCGGCGCAGCAGCTGCCGCACTCGCTCGGATTGATGTACGAGGATCTCACCGCGCATCTGGGATTCACCAGATCCAGCGACGAATACAAGGTCATGGCACTGGCCTCCTACGGAACGCCCCGGTTCCTCGATCGGTTCCGCGAACTGGTGTACGCCACCGGCGACGGCGGTTTCCGCACCGAGCCCGTGCGCTGGCCGGACTTCGCGCCCGCGGTCACCGACGGCGAGTTCGGTCGCGATCACGCCGACCTCGCCGCGAGCGTCCAGCGACGACTCGAGGACGTACTGCTGGAGTTGACCTCCTGGCTGCATCGCCAGACCGGGCAGCGAACCCTGACCCTGGCCGGTGGTATCGCGCTGAACTGCGTGGCCAACAGTCGTCTGCACGCCGAAGGCCCCTACGAACGGATCTGGGTGCAACCCGCGGCGGGCGACGCAGGCACCGCGCTGGGCGCCGCGCTGCAATTGGCGGCGGAATTCGGGGAGCGCGTGACCCCGATGCCGGGGGCCGACCTCGGACGCGAGTGGACGGACGCGGAACTGGAAACCGTTCTCCGCACGGCCGAGGTCCGCTACACCAAATCCGACGACATCGCGGCGGAAGTAGCGCAGGCGCTCGCGCAAGATCAGGTCGTCGCCTGGTTCCAGGGCCGGGCCGAATTCGGCCCGCGCGCACTCGGTCACCGTTCACTGCTGGCGCATCCGGGCCGATCGGAGAATCTCGAACGCCTCAACGACGTGAAAGGGCGCGAGCAGTTCCGGCCCCTGGCACCGATGGTGCTCGCCGACCGGGCGTCCGAGATCTTCACCCGCGGACCGCTGCCCAGCCCGTACATGCTGTTCGTGCACGACGTCGCGCCGCGGTGGCGGGAGCGGATTCCGGCCGTGACCCATGTGGACGGCACGGCGCGGGTGCAGACCGTCGATCCCGCGGACAAGCCGGTCCTGGCGCGGATGCTGGCGGAGTTCGAGCGGCGCACGGGTCTGCCGGTGGTGATCAACACGAGCCTGAACACGGCGGGCAGGCCGATGGTCGATTCCCCGCGCGACGCCCTCGAATGCTTCGGTTCGGCGCCCATCGATCTGCTCGCCATCGGGTCGTTCGTGGTCCGCCGCCCATGAACGGCCACACCGTGGACTACAGCATCGTGATCCCGACCATGGGCCGGGAAAGTCTTCGCGTGCTGCTCGCGTCGCTGGCCACCGCGTCGGGTCCGAAGCCACGGGAGATCATCGTGGTGGACGACCGGCCCCGCGAGGGGGACCTCCCGCTGCCCGCGACGGCGCCATCGGTTCAGGTCATCCGCTCGGGTGGACGCGGACCCGCCGCGGCCAGGAACGCGGGATGGCGGCACGCGTCCGGCACCTGGATCGCTTTCCTGGACGACGACGTGCTCACCGCGCCGGATTGGCCTGCCCGCTTGGCCGAGGATCTGCACGGTCTCGACGACGACACGGCGGCTTCCACGGCCCGCATCGAGGTTCCGCTGCCGAAGCACCGCAGGCCGACCGACGCGGAGCGCGGGATCGCACGGCTGGCCACGGCGCGCTGGATCACGGCGGACATGGCCTACCGCAGGTCAGCGCTGGTCGCGGTCGGCGGCTTCGACGAACGATTCCCGCGCGCCTTCCGTGAGGACGCCGATCTGGCGCTGCGGGTCTGTCTGGCGGGCTACGCCATCGCCGAGGGCCGGCGCGTCACTCGTCACCCACTGCGCGAATCGGGCCCCATGGCCAGTGTCCGAGCACAACGCGGCAACGCCGACAACGCCTTGCTGCGCCGGAAGTACGGCGCTCGATGGCGGGCCCGGATCGGCGAAGAGGCCGGGCTCCTGCGCCGCCACGCGCTCACCACGGCCGCAGGCGCCGGGGCCATGGCGCTGGGCCTCGCGGGCCGCGAACGCCCTGCTCTCGCGGCCGCGGCGGTGTGGCTGGCGCTGACCGGTGACTTCGCCGCGCGCCGCATCGCACCCGGCCCTCGCACGGCCGCCGAGATCGGCCGAATGACACTGAGCAGCGCGCTGATACCACCGGCGGCATGCTGGCACCGGCTGCGCGGCGAGCTGCGCCACCGCGACGCGACCCACGCCTCGCCCCTGGCATTGCTGTTCGACCGCGACGACACCCTCATCGTCGACGTCCCTTACCTCGCCGACCCCACCGAGGTCCGGCCGGTGCCCGGAGCCGTCGAGGCGCTGCGCAGAGTCCGCGCGGCAGGCATCCAGGTCGGCGTCGTGAGCAACCAGTCCGGCGTGGCGCGCGGGTTGATCAGCCGCGAACAGCTGGCGGCGGTGAACTCCCGGGTCGATGAGGTGCTCGGGCCGTTCGGGACGTGGCAGGTATGTGTGCACGGCGAAGGCGACGGCTGCGGGTGCCGCAAACCCGAGCCGGGCCTGATCCGGCAGGCCGCGGCGGATCTCGGCGTCGACATCGGCAGGTGCGTGGTCATCGGCGACACCGGCGCCGACGTCGCCGCCGCGCAGTCCGCGGGCGCACGCGCGATCCTGGTGCCGACGGCGCGAACCCTTCCCGACGAGGTGCGGCACGCCCGTCGCGAAGCGACCGTGGCGCGGGATCTGACCGAAGCCGTCCGGCTGGCGATGGCGGGTGTGCCGTGACCGGCCGGGCGCTGGTGGCGCGCATGGACAATTTCGGCGATGTGCTGCTGGCGGGGCCGTGCGTGCGAGCGGTGGCGGCACACGCCGATTCGGTGACGCTGCTGGCCGGCCCGCGCGGCCGGGCCGCCGCGGAGCTCTTGCCCGGTGTCGACCAGGTGGTGACCTGGCGCGCGCCGTGGATCGATCTGGAGCCGCCCGCGGTCACGCCGGCGGGCATCGACGCTTTCGTCGAGCGGATCCGCGCGCTCGAGGTGGACGTTGCGTTGATTCTCACGTCTTTCCACCAGTCCCCACTGCCGCTGGCGCTGTTGCTGCGGATGGCCGGTGTTCCGTGGATCGGGGCGATCTCGGAGGACTACCCCGGTTCGTTGCTGGATCTGCGCCATCACGTCGAGGGCGATCCGCCCGAAGCCGAACGCGCGCTGTCGCTGGCCGCAGCGGCCGGTTTCCGGCTGCCGCCCGGTGACGACGGGAAACTCGCCGTCCGGCAGCCGTTGCCGAAAGTCGGCGGGCTCACCGGCGAACCGGGTTACGTGGTCGTGCATCCCGCCGCGTCGGTGCCTGCGCGGCAGCCCTCATCGTCCCGGTCGGCGGCCATCGTCGCCGCGCTGACCGGCGCCGGTCATCGGGTGATCGTGACCGGCGCACCCTCCGACCGGCCGCTCACCGGCGCGGTCGCGGGCAGGCACGGCCTCGATCTCGGCGGAGCGACCACCTTGCCCGAGCTGGCCGCGGTGCTGCGCGACGCGAGCGTCGTGGTGGCGCCCAACACGGGCCCTGCGCATCTGGCCGCGGCCGTCGGGACCCCCGTGGTCTCGCTGTTCGCGCCGGTCGTGCCCGCCGAACGGTGGGCGCCCTACGGCGTGCCGGTGGCCATGCTCGGTGACCAACGCGCGCCGTGCCGCGGCAGCAGAGCCAGGATCTGCCCGGTGGCGGGCCACCCGTGCCTCGACTCGATCGCCCCCGAGCAGGTCGTCACGGTAGCCGAAGAACTGGGTGCGGGCAGAGCTGCGCGTCCGCGGACAGGAGGTGCGCGGTGATCGAGGAGCATTTCGCGGCGTTGCATGCGGCGCTGGACCGCACCAGCTGCTTCGCACCCGATATCCGCAGATGGGGACGGCATCTGGCGGTCGTGCTCGACAACGGCGGGCGACTGCTCGCCTGCGGCAACGGCGGCAGCGCCGCCGAAGCCCAGCACCTGACCGGTGAACTGGTCGGCCGCTTCCGCCACGAGCGCCGTCCGTTCTCGGCGATCGCCCTGCACGCCGACACCTCGGCCGGCACCGCGATCGTCAACGACTACGGCGAAACCGAACTGTTCGCCCGGCAGGTCCGCGCGCACGGCAGACCCGACGACATCCTGATCTTGCTGTCCACCAGCGGCACCAGCCAGAACGTGGTGGCCGCGGCGAAAGCCGCGCACGACATCGGTGTCACCACATGGGCCATGACCGGGCCCGCGCCCAATCCGCTCGCCGCACTGTGCGACGACGCCCTTGCCGTCGACGCGCCCACCACGGCCACTGTGCAGGAAGTGCATCTGGTCCTGGTGCACGCCCTGTGCTCGGCCCTGGACGACGCACTGGGGGTACCGACATGAAACCGTTGGTCGTGATCGGCGACAGCATGCTGGACGTCGACATCGAAGGGGTCGCCGAGCGGTTGTCGCCCGAAGCGCCCGTGCCCGTGGTCGACGTGGAACGCCAGTGGACGCGCCCCGGCGGCGCCGGATTGGCCGCCGCGCTGGCCGCGCAGTCGGTCGCCGAGGTCTCGCTCATCACGGCGACCGCCGACGACCACGACGGCCGCACCCTCACCAGACTCCTCGAGCAGCATGTCCGAGTCGTTCCGATCACGTTGCGCGGCAAGACGATACGCAAGACGCGGGTGCGCGCCGCAGGGCAGTCGCTGCTGCGACTGGACACCGGCGACGGCACCGCCGACGGCGGCTCGCTGAGCGCTTCGGTCACCAGGACACTGCGGGCGGCGGGCGCGATTCTCGTCGCGGACTACGGCCGAGGTGTCGCCGCGCACCCGCGGATCAGGAGCCTGCTGACCGAACTTGCCCGGTCCGTACCGGTGGTGTGGGATCCGCATCCGCGTGGCCCCGCGCCGACACCCGGGACGCAGCTGGTCTCGCCGAACCTGAAGGAGGCGCGGCAGTTCGCTCCGGGATACGTCGAGCCCGACGAGCTGGCGAAGGTGCTCCGGGACGAGTGGGCAGCGGATTCCGTCGCGGTCACCACCGGTCCGGGTGGTGCTGTCCTGGCCAACGGGAAGCGGCTCACCGTCGTTCCGGTCCCCGCCGGAGTTCGTCTCGCCGGCCATTCCGGCACCGACACCTGCGGAGCTGGTGACCGATTCGCCTCGGCCGCGACCGCCGCGCTCTTCGACGGCTGCACGGTGGCCGACGCCGTGTCGCACGCCGTCGACGCGGCGGCCAGGTTCGTCGCGGCGGGCGGCGCGGCCACGTTGTCCACGTGCGACAGCGCGGCCGTCGCCACGACGGGCGCGACCGAGCCGAACGAGTCGGCATTCGAGGTGGCGGCGCGGATCAGGGCGCGCGGCGGCAGGCTGGTCGCCACCGGCGGCTGTTTCGACCTGCTGCACCCCGGCCACGTGAGTTTGCTGCGCCAAGCGCGCGCCATGGGTGACGCCTTGGTGGTCTGCCTCAATTCCGATGCGTCGGTGCGGCGCCTGAAAGGGCCGCACCGTCCGATCGTCACGGCGCGCGACCGTGCCCGGCTGCTGGCCGAATTGTCTTCGGTGGACGCCGTCGTCGTCTTCGACGAGCCGTCGCCGAGCGCGTTGCTGGACCGCCTTCGCCCCGATGTCTGGGTCAAGGGCGGCGATTACTCCGGCGTCGATCTGCCCGAGGCCGCGGTCGTTCGCGGTTACGGCGGCGAGATCGCGCTGATTCCCACTGTTCCCGGTTACTCGACAACACAACTGGTCGCCGCGAGCCGGGCAGGCGCGGGCGACCCGAGAACGTAAGGAGCACGATGCGCACCCTCGGCAATGTCCTGATCACCGGCGGCGCTTCCGGGCTCGGCGCGGCCGTCACCGCCGCCGTCCGCGCACACGGGGGCCGCCCCTACGTGATCGACCGGGTGGAGCCGCAGAGCCCCGTCGATTTCGTGCGTGCCGATCTCGCCGATACCGTCGCCGCCGAACAAGCCGTGCACGAGATCATCGAGCGCACGGGCGGCCGGATCGACGGCGTGTTCACCGCGGCGGGGACCGACGCGTGCGGGCCGCTGGACGTAGTGCCGACGAAGAAGTGGGAATACGTCGTCCAGGTCAACCTGTTCGGCACCGCCGCCGTCATCCGTGCCGCCCTTCCGGCCCTGCGGGAGACCAAGGGCACGGTGGTGACGTGCGCTTCCACCCTGGGCATCAAGGCGGTCGGGCACGCGACCGCCTACTGCGCGTCGAAATTCGGCGTCGTGGGCTTCACCAGGGCGCTGGCCGCCGAGACGGCGGGCAGCGTGGGGGTGACCCTGCTGATTCCGGGCGGCATGCACACGGCGTTCTTCGACGACCGCGACGAGCAGTACAAGCCGCCGCCCGACGCGAAACTCAACCAGCCTCAGGACGTCGCCGAGGCGGTGATCTTCGCGCTCCGGCAGCCGCCGGGCTGCGAGGTCAGGGAGATGGTCGTGTGCGCATCGGAAGAGGGATCGTGGCCCTGAGGCGCACGATCCTGGTGCTGCGCGCGCTGGGGCTGGGCGACCTGCTGACCGTCGTGCCCGCCTTACGCGGGATCAGGAACGCCTACCCCGACGACCGGGTGGTCCTCGCCGCGCCGCAAGCGCTGCGTGACATCGTCGACCTGATCGATGCAGTCGACGAACTCCTGCCGACCGCCGGGCTCGGTGCGCTCCGATGGCTCGGGGTCCCACCGAGATTCGCGGTCAATCTGCACGGCAAAGGGCCGGAGAGCATCCGTGATCTGCTGACGGCGCGTCCGGACGCATTCCTGACCCATCGCCATCCGGACTTCCCCGACCTGCCCGGCCCCGGCTGGCGCGACGACGTGCACGAAGTGGAGCGCTGGTGCCGGCTGCTGGAATACGGCGGGATCGACGCCGATCCCACCGCGCTGCTGCTACCGGCTCCCCTGCGGCCCTCCCCCGAGTCGAACGCGGTCGTGATCCATCCCGGCGCGGCCTATCCCGCGCGTCGCTGGCCGTCCGAACGTTTCGCGCGGGTGGCGCGTGAGCTCTGCGCCGAAGGTCATCGCGTCGTGGTCACCGGGAGCCGGGACGAAGTGCGCTTGGCGAACGCGGTGGCCGAGAAGGCCGGGCTCGCGCCAACGGCGGTGTACGCCGGGCGCACCGATCTGACCGAACTCGCCGCGCTGGTCGCCGACGCGGCGCTGGTCGTGTGCGGCGACACCGGCGTCGGGCATCTCGCCACCGCGTTCGGCACCCCGTCGGTGGTGCTGTTCGGGCCGACGCCGCCGCAGCGGTGGGGGCCGCCGGCGGACGCCGAACACCACATCGCCCTGTGGGCCGGAACCGTCGGCGATCCGCACGCCGATCATCCCGATCCCGGCCTGCTGATGGTGCGGCCCGAACACGTGCTCACCGTCGCGGCCGGGTTGCTCGGACAGCGGGTCCGCCATGGGTAGTCGCGTCGGTGTGGTCGGCGCCGGTTACGTGGGGCTCACCAGCGCCGCGTGCCTGGCCCACCTGGGACACCACGTGATCTGCGTCGACAACGACGAGGCCAAGGTCGCGGCGCTGCGCGCGGGGTCGGTGGCGATCGTCGAACCCGGCTTGCCGGAGCTGGTTCGCGAAGGGCTGCAGGAGAATCGACTCGTCTTCACCTCGGACCCGGCGGCGCTGCACGAATGCGAAGTGGTGCTGCTGTGTCTTCCCACGCCCATGGGCAGCGGAGGTACGGCCGACCTCGGTGTGCTGGAGGACGCGCTGAAGCGGCTGGCCACCGTCCTGTCGCCGGACTGCGTGCTCGTCACCAAATCCACCGTCCCGGTGGGAACGGCGGCGCGCATTCCCGCCCTGTCCGGCCTCGCGGGCACGGCGGTGGTCAGCAATCCCGAGTTTCTCCGGGAAGGCCACGCGGTCGAGGACTTCCTGCGCCCGGATCGGATCGTGCTCGGTACGACCGAGCGGAATCGCGAATCGGCCGACCGTGTCGCGGCGCTCTACGCCGGAACGGGCGCACCGGTGCTGCGCTCCGACGCGGCCAGCGCCGAGCTGGCCAAGTACGCCAGCAACGCGTTTCTCGCGGTCAAGCTCTCGTTCGTCAACACGCTGGCCGAACTGTGCGAACGGGTCGGCGCCGACATCTCCGAGGTCACCGGCGCGATGGGCATGGACGACCGGATCGGCCCCGCCTTCCTCGCGCCGGGCCCCGGCTGGGGCGGCTCGTGCCTGCCGAAGGACACCCGTGCGCTGTTGCGTGCCGCGGAAGCGTGGGGCGTGGACTTCGCCGTGCTCAGGGACGCTCTGCAGGCCAACGATCGGCAACAGGCGATGATGCTGCGCAAGATCCGCCGCGCGGTCACCGACGCGGTCGACGGCTCGCTGGCCGGAACCCGGATCGGCGTGCTCGGCTTGGCGTTCAAAGCCGGCACCGGCGACCTGCGCGACTCCCCCGCCGTCGCGGTCGCGCGGCAACTGTCCCGGCACGACGCCACGGTCACCGCCTACGACCCGTGTGTCCCACCTGGCACCCCCGGCCTCGACGGCATCCGCGTGGTGGACGACCCGTATCTGGTGGCGAAAGACGCGGGCGCGCTGGTGATCCTCACCGAATGGCCCGAATTCCGTTCGCTGGACTGGGCGAAACTCGCCACCGACGTCGACCGGGCCGTGATCGTCGACACCCGCAACCTGCTCGACGAACACCTGCTCAGCGGCACCGGCTTCACCTTGCTCGGCAACGGCACCGCCGAATCGTCCGACGCCGCACGGACCTGACGGCTCTGGGGCAGTCACCGAGACCGGCCGGGTCGGACCGGCGCCGTGCCGAGGTGGCGGGCGTAGATCCGGGACGAGTCCTCGACCTCGAACCAGGGCACGTCGCCGGCGCCACGCGCGATTCCGGCGACCGAGACGAGTGATCCCCGCGGCTGACGATCACACGGAAGTCCGTGCGCGACAACCGATCCGGGACAGGAACCCGTCGACGAGGTCGGCGGTGCCCGCGGCGCTGCTCGACCCGTAGAGATGGAAGTCGGGGCGGATGAGGACCGTGTCCGCGCCGAGTTCGTCGAACCAGGCGCGGTAGGTGCCGTCGACATCGTCGACGACGGCGCAAGCGCCCGCGGGGCCGGACAACGCGACCAGGTTCACGCCCAGAGCGCGCAGCGACGCCCGCGCGGCGGCCGGGATCGCCGTGAGGGCGTCCGCCGTACGGGTGATCACCGCGCCGGGGCCGCCGAGCGCGTCGTCGAAGAGCACCACGTCATCGCCGCCGACGCGGACCCGCCCTTGGCGCGCGAGCATTCCGCCGGTCGCGCCGACGTGCAGGCCGTCGCCGAGGCCGGGCCGCGGCGGCGCGGGCGGTTTCCGGCTTGCTTCCCATTCCGCGATCATCCGGGCATCGCGGGCCGCCGCCTCCGCCGGATCGGTGATGCAGATGACCTGCCCCAGCGAGGTCGAGAATCGCACGAACGCCACAGCGTGATGGATGCGTTCGCTGCCGTAGGTGTCGATGAGACTCTCGTCGGCCGCGCCTCGCAGGACCGCGTCGAGCTTCCACGCCAGGTTCATGGCGTCGCGCAGACCGGCGCCGAGGCCCTGCCCCGCGAACGGCGGCATGAGATGCGCGGCGTCACCGGCGAGCACGACCCGCCCTTTGCGCCACTCGGTGGCCCAGCAGGACTGGAATGTGTACACCGAATGCCGTTCGAGGTCCGCGTTGCCCGGCGTGAGGCCGTACGGGGCCAGCAGTTCCCACGCCTTCTCGGCGCGGTTGAGCTCGGCGGGCGTCTCGTATGGCAGCCGCATGAACTCCCAGCGCCTGCGTCCAGGACCACCGGGCACCATGGTCGAGGGTCGCCGCACATCGCAACTCTGCCTGGCCACGTGCGGGAACTCCGATCCCGGCCGTGGCTTCACGTCCACGACCAGCCAGTCGAAGAAGTAACCGTCGTCGTGCCAATCCATGCCCGCCCAGCCGCGGATCCTGCTGTTGGCGCCGTCGGCGCCGATGACCCAGTCCGCCGTCACCGACCGCTGTTCTCCGGTCGCGCCGCAACGAATGACCACGGTGGCATCGTCGGACCGCTGCGACAGCGCGATCGCCTCCCAGCCGCGCAGCACCCGCACGGTCTCCAGGCCCGCGATGATCCGGTCGAAGGCGTCCTCCAGGTCGGGCTGGTTGAAGAAATACGTGTTGTACCAGCCGGATTCCCCGCGTCCGCTCCAGTCGACCTCGACCAGCGTCTGCCCGTCGCCGTTGCGCCAGCAGTACATGTCGTCGTAGGGCTCGGTGATGTGCGGGATGGTGTCGGGAGCGAGACCGACGGATTGCAGGATCCGGGCGACGTCCGAGCAGTGGGTCACCGCGCGGGGCAGCGGATAACCCGCCTCGTTGCGGTCGACCACCACGACGGTGTGGCCTTGCCTGCCCAGCTTGACGGCCAGCAGCTTTCCCACTGGGCCGAATCCGACGATCAGCACTTCGGCGGTCGTCCGAAGCGGGGTGGCGGGACTGGTGTTCATGGCAGGTCCGTTCTGGCTCGTGATCAAAGGCTGCTGCGCGCGAGTGATTAGAAGGATGCGAGCCGGTGTGCCGCCGGTCACGGCCTGCGTCCCGTATTCCGGGACAGAACGTCGGATCGCGACGGCGGGTCCCGGCGGCGCGGTTGGTGTCCCGGAATCCGGGACTGGCGGGTTACCCAGGTCACAGTCGTCCGTCCAGTATGTCGTGCGTCACTCGCCGAGCCGGTTCGCGCCGCTCGCCAGACTGGAGACTGCTATGCAACTGACCACTTCGCCCGGGACCCCTGCAACTCCGGAAACCCGATCGCATCCCTGGGTCATCGTCCTGTGCATGTTCATCACCGTGATCGAGGGCTTCAATCTCATCGTGTACGGCTCGGTGGTTCCGCTGCTGTTGGAAGACACCACGCTGGGGCTGACCGACCAGGCGACCGGCTTGGTCGGCGGCCTCGTCTACATCGGAGCGATCCTCGGATCGGTGACGGCTCCTTGGGTGGCCGATCGGGTCGGCCGCAAGCGGGTGCTGCTGATCGCGATCGGTCTGTTCGCCCTGGGCGCGCTCCTGACCGGATCGGCGCTGAACGTGGTCGTGCTCGCGTTCGCGCGGTTCGTCACCGGTTTCGGCGTCGGCGGGTCGCTGACCACCGCCATGACGGCGGCCCGCAACAGCTCCGCCGCGAAGCACGCGTCGGTGGTCGTCACGATCACGATGGCCGGCATCCCGCTCGGCGGCGTCGCGGCGGCGCTGCTGGCCATCCCGATCCTGCCCGCCTACGGCTGGCGCCCGATGTTCTTCGTCGGGGCCGGCACCGCGCTGGCCATCATGATCGCCGTCGCGGCCATGACGATCCCGACCGACACCCCGCAGGAAGTGGCGGGCCGGCTCTGGTCGACCCGGCGCAAACTGCGCGTCATGTTCGCCGGGCGCGGCGCGGTGGCCACCGCGATCATCGCCGGGTGCGCGGTCGCGAACATGGTGGCCTGGCAGGGTCTCAACGTGTGGGCGACCCAAGCCATGGTCGACCTCGGTTACTCCCTCTCGGTGGCGTTGCTCATCACGTTCACGCTGACCGGAGCGGCGGTGGCGGGCTCGTTCGGCACGGCGCTGGCCGCCGACCGCCGTGGCGCGGCGCTGATCGGCATCCTCACCAGCGCCTGCACGGTGAGCGGGCTGGTGGGCATCCTGGTCTTGCCGCTGTCCACGGTGACCACGATCGGGTGCGTGGCGTTGATGGGCATCGGCGGCCACTCGACGATGAATCTGGTCCACACCACTACCGCGGACATCTTCCCGCTCCCCGTCCGCGCCACCGCACTGGGCTGGTCCAACAGCACGTCGTTCGTCGGCGCGTTTCTCGGGCCGGTGGTCGGCGGCAGCGCGATCGCGGCGGGCGGAGCCCACGGCGTCTTCTCCCTGTTCGCCGCGTCGGCGGCGGTATGCCTGATCGCGGTGGTGGGCCTCTACCTCGCGGACCGCACCGCACGCGGGCGATTCGGCCGGGCCGGCGACGATCCGCTGGCGGTGCCGACGGTATCGGCGGCAACGGCCTGAGTTGGTCCGTGAGATTCAGAGCCGGCGATCCGGGAGTGCCCCCGATCGCCGGTTCCGGGCGTTCGCAGTCGCGGCGACGAGAGGAAGGATCAGCGCCACGGCGTCGTCCCGGACGCGACCACCGCGGGATTGACCCGGCCGAGAGCCTCGATCGCATGGTCCCGTTTCTCGGTGAAGCGAGCTGTGGGCATGACGACGGAAACCGCTTGCAGCGCACCGGTCGGGCCGAGGAAGCCCGTCGCGACCGCGCAGATACCGAGGTCGTGCTCTTCCTGATCGATCGCGATATGCGACCGACGGACCTGCTCCAGACGCTCCATGATGCGCGCACGGTCGGTCACGGTCTTCGCCGTGAACCGGGTCAGCGGCGCGGACAGCAGGTCGCGGACCCGCTCGTCGGGCAGGTGCGCCAGCAGAGCCATGCCGAGACAGCTCGCGTGCAGGGAGAAACTCTTGCCCACCTTCGTGACGCCACGGAGGCGATCCGGTGACGCCAATTGATCGACCACGACGACCTCGCGGCCGCTGAACACGGCGAGCTCGACGTTCTCGTTGATCTCCCTGGCCAGCCGCGCCAACCGGGGCCGATTGCCCGACAGCAGTCGCAGGTGCGCGTTCATGCCGAATTTGAGCAGACCCGGTCCGAGGCTGTAGCCGTGACGATCGGCGACCCGCACGACGTACAACTCGCGTTCGAGGGCCTGCACGATCCGATGGACCGTCGACCGGGGCAAGCCGGTGCGACCGGCCAGTTCGGTCAGGGTGAGCGGACCGCGCCCCTCGGCGATGGCATCGAGGATCACCGTGGCGCGGCCGATGTCCGCCATCGCCTCAGCCCCTCGTCCACGTCCTGGTCACGGTCAGTTCGGTGAAGGTCCAGTCTCCGGAGTCCACCACCAGCGTGTACTCACCCAGGGTGTGCAAGACAGGTTCCGGCTCGAAGATCCACCGCGTGTAGTGAGCGTGCGCGCGCCACCGGTGCTGCTCGACCGGCGACACCCGCAGGTTGGTGACATCATGCCGGTGCGCCGATGGGAGCGCCCACAGGTTCGTGAAGAACTCGCGCGCATCCGCCGGTGCGTCGTAGCCGCCCGCAGGGAACCGCACGCGCGCCGATCCGAGCAACTCGACCGCCGCCTCGACGTCCTTGCGGTCGGCGATGTCGACGTAACGGTGCAGCAGTTCGGCGATGTGGTGACGGGCGACCTCGCCCGCCACCGCAGGGTGGTTCCGCGTCACGGGTGTTCCTGCTGCCACTGCCGTAGGTAGGCCCGACCGTAGTCGTTGCCGTGCGGGATACGCAGGACGGTGTGGACGTGGAAAGGCTTCGGGGTGTCGTAGTCGAGGAACACTCCGCAGTGGTGGTCGAGTTCGGCGATGATCACCGGCGACTGGATGCGGTAGTAGAAGACGTCACCCGGCTGGTGACCGCCGATCCAGCAGAACCAGGTCTCGGACAGGAAGTCGCGGACCTCGCGCATCCTCGCCGCCCGCGGGCCCTCCGGCAGCAGGCCGACGAACTGCTCGACGATCGCGAACACCAGCTCCTGCGCCTGCGAGGACAATTCGGCGACGCGCACGCCCTCGAACGGGATCTGCCGGTTGTCCTGGAAGGCGCCGGCGAGGTGACGCTCGTCGCCGGGATGGACCCGGCCGGGCGGCATCGCGGGATCGACCATCTGCTCGAAGACCGTGGCGGCGGCCCGCTGTTCCGGCGAGAGCGCGGCCATCAACCGCACACCGAGCTCGATCCGCGGGTTGAACGCTTCCACCCCGGCATGCTCGCCCGCATCGATCTCGTTCGGCTCGGCGCCGAGGAAGGCAGGGCCGATGACCATGCGACCGCCGACCACCAGGCAGTTCACCGCCATGTGGTGTCCGAAGATCTGCCAACCCCACGGCTGGACCGGATGCGGGGTGCCGTAGATGGCCACGTTGTAGCTGAACTCGTTGAGGATGCTCTCCAACCCGACGACTTCACCGAGGAAGCCGTTGATCAGCATCATGTTGTGCGCCAGTTCGTAGCCTTCCGGGCTCAACGACGCACGCATCAACGCCAAAGCCTTCTGCTGCACGTCCACGGGCTGGAACTCCAGGCGCAACCCGGTGTCGAACTGCATGAACTCCGGATTCGCCCAGGTCTGCCACTCCGGCGCGTCGACCGGATAGCGGATGCGCTCGCGTGCGTCGTCGTCGAGCGCGGCGAGCAGGGCCTGCGCCGCGGTCACCATCGCCGCGACGGGCGCTTCCTCGCCCGGCCGCGGCGGCTGGAATCGATGGACGTCCGCGCGCAGGTTCCCGTCCTCGGTGACGCCGCGGAACTCGTTGAGATACAACGGCGTCCAGCCCGCCACCAGATCACCGGTGAAGGTTCCCTGCTGCCTGGCGGCCTTGCGGTAGGTGTAGGCGTCCATGCCGCGCACGTCGGCCAGGCGCGGATGATCGTGGTCGAACAGGTAGCGGCGGAATTCTCCGGCCATCGCGGGTTCCTCTCACACGGTGGTGTCGTTGTGCCGGGTGACGACCTCGCGCACGGCGGGTTCGTCGCCCGAGGCAATGGCGGCGACCAGATCGACATGGATCTGGTACCGCTGGCGCCGGTAGGAGTCGGCATCACGGTCTTCGATGCGCGGTGAAGTCGTGTTCAGGTGGCCGAGCGTGCCGACGTAGACCGCGCGCGCCATCTCGTTCGGACAGATCGCCGCGATGCGCTCGTGCAGGGCCCAGTTCGCGTGCACGAAGTCGTCCCACGTCGGCGCGATCTCCAGCGCGCCGAGACGCTCTTCCAGTTCGGCGACATCTCGCGCGGTGCGATGCCGCGCGGCCGCGACATCGATCAGCACCTCGAGGTGATCCCGCAGCTCGATGGCGTCGGCGATCGCCGACGGCTCGTCGGTGACGTCGAGCAGCGTGCGGCGCATCCGCACGACGGGGCCGATATCGGCGACGAACAGGCCACCGTTGCGGCCGGGGCGGATCTCGAGCACCCCGCGATCCCGCAGCAACCGGACCGCCTCGCTGACCGTCGAGTACGCGAAGCCGGTTTCGGCACGCAGCGATTCCAGCGTGCCGATCGGCTCCCCCGGCGCCAGTCCGCCGCTGCGGATGCGCTCGTCCAACGCGGCGGCCAGCTGCTCGGCGCGCGTGCGCTGGGCGAACGCTCCGGCACGCGACTCGAAGACTTTCGACGGGGCGGCGTGCACCCCTTGCTTCCGCGGTGACCGTTCGGGCATAGTCACCATAGAACCATAAACCTACGAAGGTTTAAAAGGGTTTAGTTGTTTTTGCGGCATACAGGAGCAAGTGGACATGAGACTCGTCGGGATCAAACGCCAGGGCACCAGCAACATCGAGGTGGCCGACCTGTCCGCCGACGGCGAGTTCGTCACGGTGGTCGCCGGTCTGACCGAGTTCTGGGCGGATGCCGCGGGCTTCATGGCACGCGGCGGCACCGAAGTCATCGCGCGTGATCAGGTGACCCTGGTGCCGCCGGTTCTGCCCGACGCGCGTGTCGTCTGCATCGGCCTCAACTACCTGAAACACGTCGCCGAGGGCAGTTTCCGCGCCGAGCCCCTCCCCGAGTACCCGACGCTGTTCGCCCGCTGGCCCGCGTCACTGACCGTCGACGGCGACGAGATTCCCGTGCCCGCCGACGAGGCCGGTCTCGACTGGGAAGGCGAGGTGATGGCCTGGGTCGGCAGTCGGCTGGCCGACGCCACACCCGAGCAGGCCCTCGCCGCGGTCGTCGGCTACTCCACGTTCAACGATGTCACCGCGCGCCGTGCGCAGAAACTCACCTCGCAGTGGATCCTGGGCAAGAACGCCGACCGATCCGGCCCGCTCGGCCCCCTCGTCCCCGCCGCCGAAGTGGGCGATCTGCGCGACGGCTTGCACATCACCACCCGGGTGAACGGCGAAACCGTCCAGGACGCCCATACCGACGAGATGGTCTACACCGTCGGGGACACGCTCGCCCATATTTCCCGCACCTTCACCCTGCGACCGGGCGATCTGCTGGCTACCGGAACGCCGTCGGGCGTCGGCTACGCCCGCACCCCCGCCTGGCTGTTGCAGCCCGGCGACACGGTCGAGGTGGAGGTCGAACGGCTCGGCATCTTGCGCAACACCATCGTCGGCAACGAGGGCCGTACGGCCGACCGGTGACGATCGACCGGCTTCCGTCGTCCGGCACGTATCGCCGCCGACGGCGGATCTCTCCGTCACCCGTGTTCCGCGGGAACGGTGAGCGTCCCGGCACCGCGCCGACTGCCGGGCGGCGCGGTGCCCGCGGCGGAACACGCCGCGGGCGTCGACTCGTTCGGCTCCGGCGGCGAAACCAGGACCGCGACGACCGCGGCCCACACAACTGGCCGACCCCCGATGCCGCAGACTGCTCCCATGACGACCCCCGAATCGCGGACGGGATCGATGTTCCGGTGGACTCCGGTCGCCACCGGCGCTGTGATCGCGCCCGACGAGCGATTGACCTGGCCCCGCACGATCGGGATCGGAGTGCAGCACGTGGTGGCGATGTTCGGCGCCACCTTCCTCGTTCCGGTGCTCACCGGGTTCCCGCCGTCGACGACGCTGCTGTTCTCCGGGGTCGGCACCCTGTTGTTCCTCGTGATCACCCGTAACCGGCTGCCGAGCTATCTGGGTTCCAGCTTCGCGATCATCGCTCCGGTCCTCGCGGCCGGCGCGTCCGGCGGAATGGGCGCCGCCCTCGGCGGGATCGTCGTGGTGGGCGCCCTGCTGATCGTCATCGGCGTGGTGGTGCACTTCGCCGGCGCGCGTTGGATCGAAGCGCTGATGCCCCCGGTGGTCACCGGCGCCATCGTCGCACTGATCGGCCTCAATCTGGCGCCGACCGCCAAGACGAATTTCGAGCAGGACGCGATCACCGCGACGGTCGTGCTCGTCTCGATGATTCTGTGTCTGGTGCTCTTGCGCGGGCTGCTCGGCCGGTTGGCGATCGTCACCAGTGTCGTGCTCGGCTATCTGCTCGCGCTCGCGCGCGGCGAGGTCGACACCGCGGCGATCGGGCGGGCGGCCTGGGTGGGATTGCCCGACTTCCACGCCCCGAGCTTCCATCTCGCGGTGATCCCGATGTTCCTGCCGGTGGTCCTGGTGCTGGTGGTCGAGAACATCGGGCACGTCAAGTCGATCACCACGATGACCGGCATCGACTACGACCGGCGCATGGGCCGCGCGCTGGCGGCCGACGGTCTGGCCACGGTGCTCGCCGGTAGCGGCGGCGGCTCGGCGACCACTACGTATGCGGAGAACATCGGCGTGATGGCCGCGACCAAGGTGTACTCCACCGCGGCGTACTGGGTCGCGGGGGCCGCGGCCGTCGCGTTGAGCCTGTCGCCGAAGGTGGGAGCGGTGATCGCCGCCATCCCGGCCGGGGTGCTGGGTGGCGTGACGACCGCGCTCTACGGCCTGGTCGGAATTCTCGGCGTGCACATCTGGGTGAGCAATCGGGTGGACTTCGGCAAGCCGATCAACCAGTTCACCGCGGCCGTCCCGCTGGTCATCGGCATCGCCGACTTCACATGGGTGATGGGAGATCTCGACTTCGGCGGGATCACCCTCGGCGCCGTCGCCGCGCTGCTGATCTACCACGCGATGCGGCTGATCGGGGGATGGCGCGGGACGGCCGCGCCCGACGCCGTGGCGAGGCCGGAGGAACCGACGGTCCGGTGACGGGCGGCCGGATTCTCCGCACCGCTGATTGACGCTCCACGATCCGGGTAGGCGGGAGTCGAACATCTGTTCTGTCGAGTGTGAGGAGCGACGATGGTGCAGCCGAAGCCGGAGAAGGATCCGGACGAGTGGACCACCGGCGACGAGCCGATGACCGGCCCGCAGGACTCCTACCTACACACCCTGGCCCAGGAAGCGGGTGCGCAGGTGCCGGAGGGACTGACCAAGGCGGAGGCGTCACAGCTGATCGATGAACTCCAGCGACGCACCGGCCGCGGCTCCTGACCGCCTGCGGCCCTCCCGCCGAACCGGCGGGAGGCGCTGTGCGCCGGCCGGGCGCGCACTCCGTCGACGCCCCGCAACGTAGGCGGGTCACGGTCCGGCAAGCGAGCGGGTGGGGGTGATGGTCCGGATGTGCAGGAGCACGTCGAACCAGTCACCCAGGCCCGCGCCGGCGATGTGGTGGTCGGTGTCGCGCTCGGGACGGTAGGTGCCGATGACGAGGCGGAGCCTGGCGGGCCGATGCAGCCAGCTCCGGACCGCGCCCGCGGGTGCGGTCCGGAGATCGAGCAGGTAGTCGCCGAGTTCGGGCTGATCGAGCACGGCGTCGGCGAAGCCCGCCGCCGGGGCGGGCACGGCCAGGTCGGCACGGACATTGCCATGATGGAAGGTGAGCGCGACCGAGAGATATCCGCTTCCGAAGTGGTCACGCAGCACCGAGCCCGTACTCGGAAACCGTTGTGACATAGCGGCGACGGTGAGTTCTCGCGCGACGGCGGTGTTGGACACGCCTTCCCAGTACACGATCCGGTGCCCCGTGCGATCGTGCCAGTCCACGATGCGGCGAGCGGCATCGAGCGATTCGGCGGCGAAGTCACGCCGGCCCGAGGCGGTGCTGTTGTCGTGGTATCGCACGATGAGGCGAGCCGCGTCCAGGACTTCGGGCGCGTCGGCGGCAGCGGGCAGCGACGCGACCAGCGCCAACGCGTCTTCGGCATGGTCGGCGAACGGGCGCCCCGGGTGGGTGCCGTTCGCGCGCTGGATGTGCTCGCCCAGCCGATGGGCCGTCACGATCGGATCGTAATGCGATCTCAGCTCCGCGAGCCGTTGCGGTGCGGCACGTTCCACGAAGCGAGTCACCCGCTCGTAGTGCGACGGTTTGGCGGTCTCGGCAGCCAGGCCGACCAGGCGCACCGGGTCGTGCGGATGCGCCGCGTTGAATTCCCGCGCCCACCGCAGAACCGCGAGCGTCTCAGCCGTACGCCACGGCACCCACGCCTGACCCAGGATCGCCCGCGCGTCCCCGGCGCCCGTGCGCGCGTATGCGTCCATGGCCGCCACCACCGATTCGTCATCGAGCAAGGCGAGCGCCCGGAACCCCAGCTTTTCCACGAACAACCGCAGGATGCGGTGTGCGGTTACGGAGAGTTCGTGCCCCGCTCGGGTGGTTGTGCCGACTCCGACGACTACAGCGCCGTCGGCCCGGTCGGCCAACGCCGCGAGGTCGGCGAGTGATCCATCGGCCTCGACCTGCACAAGCGGGTGCGCGAAGTCGCGGATCCAGCGCGCCACATGCGCGGCGTCGTGCGTCTCATCCGACATGATCTGCTCCTGAGAGAACTGATTCGCCGAACCCCGCGCGGGCCACGGAGAACAACGGAAAGTATCTTTGCACTCAAACGTATTTATATTTGATCGCAAAGGTACTTTCGGCAGGGCACGGTGTCAATCGCCCCCCTGGCCCGCTCCCCATGACGCGCCGATGCCAGCCGTGCGAGCAGGGTGGAGGTACTTCACGCGACGTGGCGCGACGGACCCCGCAGCTCTCGACGCCAGCGCGTACAGGCGCAACGCGGACCGGTCACCGCGACGAGGCGGCACACCGAGGAGATCCCGCGCTCGCGGGTGTTGGATAGCGCGCACCACCGAGTCCGGCAGCGCCCGTGGTATCCACGCGTCCGGCCGCAGCACCTGCGGCGCAAGCTGCGCCGCGGCCGGACTCGTGCGCAGCGTGGTCGCACAGGCATCCTCGAGGTAGTCACGGAACTGCGGCAGTGTGCGCGGCATGTACCGGGCCGAAATGCCGTACCGGCCATACCATTCGACGCATTCGCGATAGAGCCGGTCGCTCTCTTCCGGCGTCAGCGGGCGAATGAATGTGTTGATCGCGAAGAAGAGCGTGTCGACATACGTCGCATGCTGGAAGAAGAACACGTCCGGCCGAAGCGCGTGATAGCGGGCGCCCGAATCGTCACCACCCTGCACGTGGGCGTGCCCCGCGTGGATCAGTGAGCGCAGATCCCGGTCGGAATAGGCGATCTGCACCATCGCGTTGACGGTGCGGCGCTTGTGCAACCACAGCCGGTAGGTCACATGCTCGGTGAGCGCCGCCGCGATCGCGGGATGCAGTATCTGCAGGGCCACCGCCCGGGGAAGCGCCAGCGCGAATCGCCGGTCGCCGAGGTACTTCCGCAGCAACGATCCGGGACCGCCGACCGAGACCGCGCGGTTCACACGACTGGAGGCGGTCTGCATATCGGCTTCCGGGGCGCACGCCGCCCGCAGATGCCCTGCGGACAGGTGCCGAGCATCGCTGCGGCCGAGCAGGTCGGAGTCGCGCGGCCACGCAGGAGTGCTCGACAGCCGCGCTGCCGGTTCGGATTCGGACATGCCCAGCTCCAACGATATGTTGATAGAGAATTCACTTTATCCTCTCATCAAGCCTCCGCGGCGGCAATCGCCCACCCCCTCGCTCCAGCGGGTCGAATCGGCATTTATGTGAATGATGATTCTTCTCTCGAGGTAGGCTTCATCGCCGGAGAGCCGCATCGACGGGGCGGCTCGGCGGCTGGGTTCGATCGCCGATCGGCTCACTGGAGGTGTTGGATGACCATGACGTTGCGCTCCCCCCTCGTGGCGCTGCGGTCGGTGGCCGACCTGGTCTCGGCGGCCGCCGTGCTGGCCAGGCGCGGGGTGGTCGATCCGGCGCGGCCGGCGGAGACGATTCGCGTGATGCGTGAAGCCTCCGTGTACGGCCCGTTCGTCACCACGCTGGCTCATGCCACCCGCACCCACGGGGCAGCACCCGCGATCGTCGACGAACGCGGAACACTCACGTTCGATCAGCTCGACGAGCAGTCCAACGCGCTCACCCGCGGGCTCGCCGCCGCCGGAATCGGCTCCGGCACAGTGCTCGCCGCACTCTGCCGCGACCACCGTGGAATGGTCCTGACCCTGCTGGCCGCCGGGAAACTGGGCGCCCGCGTGGTCCTGATGAACACCGGCTTCGCCAAGCCGCAGCTCGCCGAGGTCGCCGCCAGAGAGAACGTCGGCGCGATCCTGCTCGACAGCGAATTCCTCGAACTGCTCGGCGCGGTGCCTGGACGGGTGCCGCGCATTCTGAGCTGGGTGGACGAGAGCGACGCCGTCGAGCCGGGCACACCGACGATCGACTCGCTCATCGCCGCCAACTCGTCCGCGCCGCTGCCGCCACCGCAACGCCCCGGCGGCATCGTCATTCTGACCAGCGGAACAACCGGCACTCCCAAAGGCGCCCCGCGCGAGAAGGTCTCGCCTTTGCAGTCCGCGCAGTTCCTGCACCGAGTGCCGTTTCCCCGCGACGACACGGTCGTGATGGCGGCCCCCATCTTCCACGGCACCGGCCTGTCGCAGTTCACTCTCGGCTGGGCATTGGGCAACAAGATCGTCTTCCAGCAGCGCAGATTCGATCCGCGCCGGACGCTGGCCAACGTCGCCGAGCACCGCGCCGCCACCTTGGTGGTGGTACCGACCATGCTGCAGCGCATCCTCGACCTCGGACCCGCCGTCCTCGAGCAGTTCGACACGAGCGCACTGCGGGTGATCTTCACCGCGGGAGCGCCCGTCTCGCCGGACCTGAGCCGGCGCACGGCCGCCGCCTTCGGTGATGTGCTGTACAACCTCTACGCCTCGACCGAGGTCGCGGTCGCCGCCGTGGCCACCCCGCACGACATGCGCGTGGCGCCGGGCACCGTCGGCAGACCCCCGGTCGGCTGCCGGGTCGCGATCTACGACGCGCAGCGCAACAGGATCACCACGCCCGGCGAGGTGGGCACGATCTTCGTCTCCAGCGGGCTCAGCTTCTCCGGCTACACCGACGGACGCAACAAGGAAATGGTCGACGGATTGCTGTCCAGCGGCGACGTCGGCCACTTCGACGCCGACGGCCGGTTGTTCATCGACGGCCGTGACGACGACATGATCGTCTCCGGTGGCGAGAACGTCTACCCGCTGGAGGTGGAGAACCTCTTGGCCGACCGTCCCGACGTCCTCGAAGCCGCGGTCGTCGGCGTGGAGGATCGCGACTTCGGTAAACGGTTGCGCGCGTTCGTCGTGCCCGCCGAAAACGCCACGCGCGACCCGCAGGAGATCAAGGACTACGTCAAAGCGAACCTGGCCCGCCACAAGGTGCCTCGCGACGTGGTGTTCGTCGACGAATTGCCGCGCAACGCCACCGGCAAGCTGATGCGCCGCAAGCTGGAGGAAGCCGACATCTGACCGGAGTTCGCTGTTGCGCTGCCGGACGGCGGACGCGGTCCGGCAGCACGTTCGCTCCCGCTACCGTGCCGCGCCATCCCCCAGCGTCGTCATGTTGCCGCTGTTGTAGGCCATCACCTGCGTATCGTCGTTGTCGGCAAGTGATTCCCGGATCGCGACCTGCGCGGCATGCGGCAACGTGTGCATGATCTCGCGCACCCGCTCCTTCCGCCGCAACACCGCC